>CP066696.1:0-600000 GCA_016432585.1 Candidatus Saccharibacteria bacterium
AAATGCCGAACTCACCCGCGTTAACGTAGACGTTGCTGATTACAAAAAACAGCACGCCGAAAAGGTTGCTGCAGACGCGCGTGTTTGGATTGAAGAGGTTCGTAGAACCGGTGACTCGCATATTGCAGATCTTAATGCAGCCGACCGACGCGTTGTTCACCGCGTTGCCGATGAATACGACGATATTCGCACCTTTTCTGAGGGCGAAGGTCGTGACCGCCGAATCGTTATTGTACAAAAGAGCTCCTAGGAGCTCTTTTTAAGTGCGTTCATGTAGATTGCGTGGGTTTGTTTTGCCATACGCTTCCACGAGTATTTTTTAACTTGTTTGGCGCCTTTTTTAATAAGTGATTCACGGAGTGCTTTGCTGGCAAGAATGTCGCCAATAGCACGAGCCATATCGTTGACGTCGAAGGGGTCAAAGTAGTGTGCTGCATCTTCATATATCTCGGGAAGGCATGTCGCCGAGCTACTGGCAACAGGCGCGCCATATCCCATAGCTTCAAGGGCTGGTAGGCCGAAACCTTCCATAATTGAAGGGAATACGTAGGCATCACAGTTCTTAAATAACCAGTCGCGCTGCTCGTCTTCGACAAAGCCGGTAAAATGAATATTTTTATAGCCTTTGCTTTTAAAATACGCTTCGTTCTTAAGGGCACCCGGGGTTTTGCGTCCTACTAAAATAAGACCTAAATCGGGATAGCTTTCAAGAAGCAGCTGATGCGCGTCGCCAAGTCGGCGAATATTTTTGTAATCTGACTGCTGGCCGACATACATAATAAATTTTTTGAATGGGTGCTTGTAGGGCTTGAGCTTGTCAAAAAACACATCAGCCGCCTCGTAGGTACGAGTTATTTTATTCTCGGGAATATGCGAATAGTCCATGTACTCTTTTTTGACATAATCTGTAGGAACGATAATATGTTCGTTCGTTTTTGCGATGCGCTTAAAAAGATAGCGACCCACAAGCTGCTTTGAGTGATACATAAGCCAGTTTTTGTCGGTATTGTACGTCTTTAGTAGGTTAAGATCGTGGACGGTAGTTACTTTTTTGCCACTATATAAAAGCGGTTGTTGTGGCATGCAAAAATGAACAAGATCGGCATTTAATGTATCGAGGAATGCTTTAAATTTCGTTTGCTCTTCGAAAGAATAATTAGCAAAGTCGGCAGCGATAACCTTGAAGTTCTTATTTGAAGGCTTAAAAAAATCAAGGTCTTTTGTTGGAACGAGAATGCTATAGTGATTGGTTTTATCGATTTCTTGCAGGTAATAAACAAGGCGTTCAACGTAGCGGCCAGTAGATGTATTGATAATTCGTGCGTCGATGGCAATATGCATAGTGTTACTATTATACGGTATAATAGAGGGAGTATGCATCAGTTGCTTCGAAATATACATAAGTTCGATATCGAGAGTGATATTGAAAAGAGCGTCCTTGTGAGTGAGCTTTGCCGCAATATAGAGGATAGCGGCTATAAGGTAGTTGAATTGAACGACCAAAAACCTTGGGGTGCGTATATTCGTATCGACAGCACTCAGGCGGACGAATTTGTAAACGAGTTCTTCCCTGGCCTTACGCCGATCCAGGCGAGGTTAGGTGTAGAAGCCGCCGAACTGAGCCCGAAGATTCTTATTGTAGCACCTGGCCAGCGCCTCAGCTGGCAGTATCATAACCGCCGAGCAGAACGGTGGGCATTTTTAACCGATGGCCATTACCATAAAAGCGCTTCAGATGAGCAGGGCAATCCTATCGCGGTGACCGCCGGGCATGTTATTCAGTTCGCAAAGGGCGAGCGGCATCGTTTGGCCGGCATGAAAGACACATACACGATTGTGGCCGAAATTTGGCAGCATACCGACAAAAATGACCTCTCTAATGAGGATGATATTATTCGCCTTGCAGACGATTACGATCGTTGATTTGGCTGCTTTGTAAAAACAACCCGTGAGTACATGGTGTAATTCCACACGAGCGACACAACCGTCGCAACGAGTTTTGCAATCAGAAGTGTGAGGTTATCTGGAATTCTTAGCCCGCTAAAGGCTGCGGTCACAACATAAATAACGACGGTTTGTAACACCCAAAGGCCAAAAAGCGTTATGGCGACAAAGAATACTATTTCGCGAACAATATTAGTGTCGGTTGTTTTGAACGTATATTTTTTATTGGCAAAAAAGCTAAAACAAAACGCAGCAGTTGTAGAAATGATGTTAGATGTAATAACGGGTAGGCCGAAAGATCGTAGAAGAAACAAAAGGCCAAAGTCGATCGCGGTATTGAGGCCGCCAACAAGTACGAACCTCATTTTTTGTGAGTTATTTTTCATCACTTGGGTGATATTCCTCTACGAAATACAGCGGACGGTTTTTTGTTTCGTTAAAAATACGGCCAATATATTCGCCAATAACCCCCAGGGAAAGTAGCTGCACGCCACCGAGGAACAGAATAGCGGCCATCATAGATGGATACCCGGCGAGGTCGGTGCCGAAGAACAATGTACGAATAACAAGGTAAAGCATGTAGGCGAAGGCAAAAAACGAAACAACAAGCCCTGTATAGGTAGAAAAACGCAATGGCGATGTTGTGAAAGATACAATGCCTTCAATAGCGAGATCGACGAGCTTGAAATAGTTCCATTTGGTTTCACCGGCTACCCTAGGATCGCGGTTATAGGTAATTTCTTTCTTTTTGTAGCCAATCCAGCTAAACATGCCTTTGGTGTAGCGCTGACTTTCGCGTATTTGGCGTAGTGCGTCAACGCAGCGCCTATCAAGAAGGCGGAAGTCGCCCGTATCTTGCTGGATAGGAATTCGGGTTGATTTTTGTAAGACCTTATAAAAGGTTTTAGAGGTTATTTTCTTTAACCAAGTTTCACCCTTTCGGCTGGTGCGTCGCGCGTAGACATCGTCGTAGCCTTGTTCCCAAAGCTGGATCATTTGCGGGATAAGCTCTGGCGGATCCTGCAAATCGGCATCGATGATTACTGTTGCGTCGCCGGTGACGTGGTCGAGGCCGGCAATCATGGCCGTTTCTTTACCAAAGTTGCGCGAAAGATTGACATAGGCAATGCGATGATCGTTTTCGGCGTAGGTTTTGATTATTTCGAGCGTTTTATCGCGGCTTCCGTCGTTGACAAAAAGGAATTCAAAATCGTAATCGACCGTTTCGCCGGCAAGTTTATTGAGCCGTTCATAAAGGTGTCGAAGCGCTTCTTCTTCGTTGTAAGCAGGGATAAGGAGACTGATTTTTTTACGGTGTTTCATTGCTATAAGTATATCACTTTACTGATTGAACAAGACTAGTGATACTGTTGAAAGTTTGGACGCCAACACTGGCGAGTGCGGCAGTTTTAGCGTTCGCCGATTCATCTATAGAGCCCAAGATTGCGCCCGCATGGCCAAGTGGAATACCGGCTGGCGCTTCGTGGCCCGCGACGCAAGCATAAACAGGCTTTGTGATATTTTGCGCAATATACTTGGCCGCGTGCTGTTCGCTAGTGCCGCCAATCTCGCCGATAAGAATAATCGCAGTGACGTCTGGGTCGTTTTGGAATAAGGAGAGACAGTCAACAAAACTAGTTCCCTGAATGCGGTCACCGCCAATACCAATGATGTACTTCTGCCCAATACCGCGCGCCGTAAGACCTGCTGCGACTTCGTAGGTAAGCGTGCCCGAGCGGCTAACGACGGCCATAGAGCCGGGAAGACCCATGGCTGCCGGTATGATACCAAGTTTGCGAAGGCCGGGCATAAGGACACCTGGGCAATTGGGGCCTATAAGTACAACTTTGGCTGCGTCGGCACGATTTTTTACTTCAAGCATGTCATGAATAGGAATACCTTCGGTGATACATACAACAAGGGGGATACGTGCTTCGATAGCCTCGAGAAGGGCGTTTTTTGCAAACGGGGCGGGTACAAAAACAACGGTTGCGTCGACAGGCATATCTTTTTTTATGTCTGCAATTGTATTGTAAACGGGAATGCCAGCAACGCTTAGGCCGGCTTTTCCAGGAGATGTTCCCGCTACGATATTTGTGCCAGCATCGATCATTTGTGCTGTATGAAACGAACCATGACTACCGGTAATTCCCTGAACAATGACGTTTTTTGCGTTCATTACTTCCCTATTCATGAGTAACCTCGGCCTTTGCGGCAAGCAAGCATTCTTCGAGAGTAGCGAGAGTGGGGATGTTTTCGCTTGCTAAAATCGAAACGGCATCTTCAAAGTTTGTGCCAGCTAATCGAATATATAAAGGCGGTAGTTTGGTGATGCTCTTTTTTGCTTCGAGAATAGCTTTTGCGACCTCGTCGCAGCGAGTTATTCCTGCAAAAATATTGATAACAATCGCTTTTATATCTGGGAATTCCATGATTTTTGAAAAGGCAGCGATAATTGTACCCGCTGTGGCACCTCCGCCGATATCTAAAAAATTTGCAGGTTTCATGCCGTGTGCCGCAACGGCATCGACAGTAGCCATGGCAAGTCCTGCGCCATTTGCAATTGTCGCGATAGTTCCCGACGGGTCAAGTATGACGAAATTAGCACTAGAAGCCTGGTTTTCGTATGCTTTCCAATCTGGGTGTCGAAAAGAAGCGCTGTCGTCGAGTTCCATTTTACAATCACCGCATATGAGCGAATTGTTTTTGGTGAGAATAAGAGGGTTGATCTCGATAAGTGTTGCATCGCTCCTAATAAAAGTTGCAAATAGCTTGGCGATGAATGGTGTTACAAGGTCAACTGGAAGTTGAAGACGCGCTGCTGCTTGTTGGGCGCTATCGTCGATCGACTGAAGAGTAATAGGAATATTCAAAAAGTCGGTCGTGTGTTGTTCGACTTCAACACCTCCTTCCGGGTGGGCGATAAGGCGTATTGTGGCCGAGTCACGATCGATAAGGAGTGAAAGATAGCATTCACGCTCTATGGTAATAACTTCTTCAGCTAAGATGGTTTTTGGCAGGTAACCCTGAATAGGCAGCGCGAGGATCGCATCGATTGTAGTTTGCAGGATACCTTTATCGCTAACGATTTTAATGCCACCCGCCTTACCACGGCCACCTACGGGAACTTGCGATTTAAGGACGACAGGGAGAGATCCGTGATATATATTAGTAATAAGCTGTGACGATGGAATGGGTAGATCGCTACCTTTTAGAACCGCTTTTGCTTCATGCTCGAGTAATCTCATATCTTTCTAGCGTATCAAAGTAATTCTGTTTTGTCTTTTGGTGGGAAAGGAGCTAATGGTATATAATAATGGCAACAATCATGACTAAAAAATTATTCGATAAATATCGATACTCTGCCATTCTCTTGCGGGAGTTGGTGATTACCGATTTCAAACTTCGTTATCAGGGATCAGCGCTTGGGTATCTATGGTCACTGCTTCGACCACTATTCTTATTTGTTATTTTATATGTCGTTTTCGTTTATTTCTTAAAAATAGGCGGCGACATTCCGCATTGGCCAGTTGCGATGCTTCTTGGAATCGTTATGTGGAACTTTTTTGCCGAGGTGACAAACCAGGGGTTAAAATCCGTAGTAGGATCGGGTGGCATTATTCGAAAAATCAATTTCCCAAAGTACGTTATTCTTTTTGCCACCAGCCTATCTGCGTTTATAAACCTTATTATTAACCTGCTCGTTGTTGGTGTTTTTATGCTTATAAATGGCGTAGAGTTCTCGTGGACGATGCTTTATGCGCCGGTATTTATTTTAGAAATCTTTATTTTTGGGCTTGGCCTTGCGTTTATTTTGAGTACGATATACGTAAAGTTTAGGGACGTGAACTACATATGGGAGATTGTCATGCAGGCGCTGTTTTATGGATCGGCTGTATTGTTCCCGGTTGTTAAAGTCCTGGAGATGAATGCGACTGCAGGTCATGTACTTCTTCTCAACCCTGCAGCCCAGGCAATTCAGGACGCCCGGGAGGCTGTCATACCGGCGCTTTCTGCGGGAGTAAGTTCTAGTATCTTCATGACGCTTGTTCCTCTTGGTATCTCTATTGTGACAATCGTATTCGGTGCCTGGTTGTTTAAAAAGAGGTCGCCTCGTTTTGCGGAGGATATTTAACATGACGGCAAAACCTGTAATAGAAGTGAAGAATGTTCATAAGGAATTTTACCTTCCGCACCACAAGAGTGATTCGATTAAGGACAGCATTGTTCACATCTTCGATAAGAAGGATAAAGGAGCGGACTATTACAAGGCGCTAAAGGGTATTTCGTTTGACGTTAAAGAGGGTGAATTTTTAGGAATTGTGGGCCGAAACGGTAGCGGTAAGAGTACACTATTAAAGATTCTATCTAATATTTACGTGCCCACTAGCGGTCATGTCAGGCATTTTGGGAAGCTGGTGCCATTTATCGAACTGGGCGTTGGATTTAAAGCTGAACTGACAGGGCGAGAAAACGTTTATTTGAACGGTGCGCTTCTTGGATTTTCCAAAAAGGAAATGGACGAACGATATGATGAAATCGTCGCTTTCTCTGAACTTGAGAAATTTATGGATCAGAAGCTCAAAAACTATTCGAGCGGCATGAAGGTTCGGCTTGCTTTTTCTGTGGCGACTCACGCCGACGCAGATATTCTTTTGCTCGATGAGGTATTAGCGGTGGGTGATGCAGATTTTCAGCGTAAATGCTATGACTACTTTAAGTCACTTAAGCAACAGAAGAAGACGATTATTTTCGTTACTCACAGTATGGGGGCGGTGCGTGAATATTGTGACAGAGCTATTCTCATACAGGATGGAAAGATTACGCACGAAGGTTCTCCTGATGACGTGGCCGACGAATACCTTAAGATGTTTAATAAGCCCTCTGATAATAAAAATGAAAAAAGTGGAAAACGCTGGGGTAATCAAGATGTTGTTATCGACACGCTTAAGGTGGATGTAAACAAGGATACGATCATCGTCGATGCTACGCTTCGAGCCGGCCAAGCTCCCCCTGAAAGTGACGTTAAGTTCGGCTTTAGGATAAAAGACAGCCAAGGAAAAGTAATAGCTGGTGCCAATAATCTTAATGTTGGAGGTGCGACACATATGACATTCAAGTCGGGTGAGGTGAAAAACCTTGTGTTTACGATGCCGAATATATTTGGAAGCGCTATTTATCACCTTAGTGCGACGGTTAATCTTATGGATGGCATAACTACCTGTGATAACTGGGAGGATGTTGCTACATTTAGTAACACGAAAGACAATGTTCATTACCCTGTTGTATGTCCGGCAGAGCTAACGGTGAAAGACAATGCCTAAAATCAGCCGACTGGGACTTAAGCGTCTCTTACTTCACCCTAATTTAGCGTATCGAAAAATAGGAAATCGAAAAAAAGCTCCGCTAAAAGTGTATTGGTGGAGGTATCAATATCCAAAAAAACTTAATTTTGGCGATGAGATTACACCCTATCTTATTGAGTATATTTGGGGTAGGAAGTGCGTATGGACTGATGTGCCGACCTGTGAGTTGGCGGGAGCCGGTTCGATCATAGGTGTATTACAGACTGAATCAAAAGGCAATGTTATTAAGGTGTGGGGCAGTGGCTTTATTGAAGAGGGTGATGATAACGACTGTTCTAATCTTGATTTTTACGCCGTTCGCGGGCCACTTTCTAGACAGCGCGTAAAGGCGGATCGGAAAATCGCATTGGGCGACCCTGGACTACTCTCGAACCTTGCATTCGAACCTTCCCGTCAAAAAAAGTATAAGGTTGGGATTGTGGCGCATTATGTCGACAAGGAGAGCCCATTTCTTGACAAAATAAAGAACGATCCGACATATCTTTTGATTGATCCACTTCAAACACCGGCAAAAGTCGCTAAGGACATTACATCATGCGAGCTAGTTTTGTCATCGAGCCTTCATGGTCTTATTGTGGCGGATAGTTTTGCGGTTCCGAATTTCTGGATGCCGCTTTCCGATAACCTTACGGGCGGATCGTACAAGTTTAATGATTACTATATGTCGACCGAGCGAGAACTTGTTAGTGTGAAGCCTGATATCTTGGGTGATAATAGTGCGATTACCACGGCCATACAGAGCTACGTACCTGTGCGTCGACTCAGAAGGCTTCAGCGAGCTCTTATCAAGAGCTTTCCTTACTAAGATTCTTAATGAAAGATGCTATTGACTCGACACTTGTCCCGTCGCTATCAAAAAAGTTACGTTCGGTTGCTTGAGTCCATATAAACCTATCAATCCCCTGGCTGATTGATATAGATAGGATGTCTGCAATTTTTTTGGCGTTCTCGGTAGTTATTTTTTGTGAGTGCTCAACGACATCCGAAATAGAGGCATAATCACTGGCATCTTGCTGGTTGGCGCCAGTGTCATAGGCAAAAATAAGTGGCTTGTCTGTAAGAATTGCCTCAAGCATAACACTACTAACATCACCAATGATAGCGGAGCTGGCTTCGAATGTTTCGATAAGTCCAAGGTTTTTATATTTGCCCTCGGGAGCGTAAATGATATTGCCGGGTTTAGTAGCGATTATGTCAAAATATTCTTGAAGAAGTTTAGCGGGTGTCTGAGGATGTGGGCGAAAGAGTAATGTGTAGTTATCGGGAAAATTACGAACAATCTCTTTACCAACTGTATAAATAGATGAGGCTCCCCAGTACGTCGGAAGATATGAAACGATTGGCTTTGTCGGGTCGATATCTCCGGATTCAAGCAGGCTCTTTGGAACGACGATACTACCTCGGTTTTTGACAATTTCATCGGTACGCGCAATGCCAATGTCTACAAGTTTATTTGGACTAATGCCATTTTTGTCGACGAACTCTTTTTTGAGATATGGTCCAAGCGCCGCCATGTAGTCGTATTGTTCGAGCACCTGAAGGCGGTTGGCGCCTGCCATGTAGTCTTTTAGCATATTGCCATGGGTAAGAAACACGGTTTTAGGAGTGGTAAGCCTGACGCTTGGGCTAAAGTCGTAGAGCTCATAAAATACAACAACGTCGGCGTTTTTATTAAGAAAGTCACTTGTTTTTTTAAGGTCGTTATCTATTTTAAGGTAATGAAAGACCGGCTTTATTTTGTACCCGAAGCGCGTCCAGCGACGAGGTTTATTGTTGATGGTGATAACGGGGACATTATATTTTTCAACTTCTCGCTTTGCCTTTTCGGATAAAACAATGAAAGTTCCACCAAGTTCTTTTTGAAGAGGAAGCGCATGAAGAATGTGACTGGTAATATTGCCAAGAAAATAATAAATTCGGGGTTCAGCCGACATTATTTGGTTTCGCTCTCGATCGTTTCAAGTTCGGCAATGATTTTTTTGATGGCTGTCGATGAGATAGTAGGCGTGCGCTCGAGGTAATGAACGTCGCAGTATTCCTTAAGCTCATCGAACTTACCTTCCCAGTCGTTGCCCATAACGAAAAGATCAACATTGTTCTGTTGGATGTCGGTTACTTTTTGTGCCCAGTTTTCCTCGGGAATAACCATATCAACATAACGAAACGCTTCGACGAGTGCTTTGCGTTTTTCGTAGGGCATGTGAGTCTTTTTGCCTTTGATTTCATTGAATGCGTCGGTAGAAACGCCCACAATGAGCTTTCCACCTTCGGCCAACTCTTTGGCACGCCGCAGGAGTTCAATGTGGCCGTAGTGCATAAGATCGAATGTTCCGTAGGTAAGGACTGTCTTCATAGAATTCCATTATATCGCAATAGAGGCGAGTTTACTACGCGGGCATATCGTTTTATAATGATAGGAAGAAGCATGGCAGTGTTAGTCAAAAGCAAACAGCCGCTCGTATCGGTAATTATTCCTGTCTATAACTGCGAGGAGTATATTCAAGAGTGTCTTGACTCTATTTATTCCCAAACCTACAGTAACTATGAGATTATTTTAGTTAACGACGGATCGACTGACGGCAGCTTAAAACTCTTGAGGGCGAATGCGAAGAAGCATGCGGGCATTACGCTAATCGATCAGAGAAATATGGGACAGGGCTATACTCGCAACCATGCCCTTCAGCGCGCAGCGGGTGAATATGTGCTTTTTGTGGATGCCGATGATTACATAGAGGCGCAAACTCTTGAACTTGTAGTTGCGAGAGCTGAAGTGGATAAAGCTGATGCAGTACATTTTGACTGGAAGATGCTCAGTAGATTGCCAGATGGTACGACGCACCTTAGTCACTTTAATAGCGAATCATTCTCGCATAGGGCACTGCTCGTTGGGGCTGAATGTGACGAATTTATGGATATGAGAAACTATTTTAGCGTTAATAATCTTTTCAGGAAAGAATTTTTATTACGTCATAATATCCGATACGATGAGGGGCATATTTACGAGGACGTTTTATTTGTTGTTAGCGTGGCAAACCGGGCTGAAAGGATATCCCTTATTCATGACCCTTTGTATGTTGTTCGAAAGAACGACTCGTCAACAACACATTCGCATATTACTACAGACAAGCACTATCGTGATTTCTTAAGGGCTGTAAGGCTTTCATTTGATAGAGTGGAGCCGCGCATGGAGCACACGCACTATCTTCTTGCGGGTTATTTTTTAGAAAAGTTCATCGTCTATTACGAGAAAAGGGTGCCTAGGCGCTTACGGTCAAGCTATCTTAAGGATTTTGTCGATATTATGAGCACGGTTACTATCAAGATTCCAGCCCGCAAGGTACGCAAGCGCTTTTTAGAAGTGTGTATACGAAGAGAGGTCTTCGCAAAGCGCAAGTATTCTTTTTTTCGTGGACTCGTGCTTCATAAGACAACGCTACTGCCGCTACTTAAAAAGGTGAAGCGCTAACATATTGACGGTGTTGTGAAAATGATTGGAAACTATCAATACGATAGGGGTATAATAGAGAATGACATCTTTGCGCAATGTGGTGTGCGCAATGCGATTGAATTATAGAGGGGAGGATTGATGACGGACAAACTACGGTCAAATTTGCATAAATACAATTTTTCTTTCGTAATGCCCGTTTATAATGTCGAGTCTTTCTTGAGCGAGGCGGTTGAGAGTATTATCAATCAATCAATGGACTTCGAGCGTCATTGTGAAATTATTTTTATTAACGATGGAAGTCCAGATAATAGCGAAAAAATCTGCCTAGAGTATAAAAAACGATTCCCCAATAATATACGCTATATCAAGCAGGAAAACGCAGGGCCTGCGGCTGCACGCAATAGGGGCATTGAACTTGCTGAGGGTAAATATATCAGCATGGTCGATTCTGACGACCGTATCTCACGCAACACTCTCGAAGAGGTCTCCTCTTTTTTTGAAAGTCACTACGATGAGATTGATCTGGTGGCTATCAAACAGGTATTTTTCGAGGCTCGTACGGGCGAACACCCACTCAATTACAAGTTTACATCTGATAGGATAATTGACCTTTCCAAGAATTACGACGAAATCCAGATGTCGATCACCTCTTCATTTATTAAGGCGGATATCTTAAAAGAATATATGTTCGAGGAGTCTGTAGGGCGCTACGCCGAAGACTCTCATCTTATGGGCAAAATACTCTTAAAGAACCCTAAGTTTGGCGTTGTTGTTCGACCGACGTACTTCTATAGGAAGCGCCTTGATCAGGCGTCGAGCCTTGATACGACGATAAAAGATAAGTTCTGGTATTTGGAGACGCCTGTTCGAGCTTGGAAAAGCCTGTTTGATATCGCAGCCAAGCAAGAAGGGAAAATTCCTGAGTATATTCAGTTTATGGCCATGTATGATTTGCAGTGGCGATTTAAGCAGGCGACACAAAGTGTTCTTTCACCCGAAGAGGTTTCGCGGTATAAGAAGCTGCTTTTCAGCCTCGTAGCGGCAATCGACGATCGTGTTATTGTGGCGCAAAGACAGATTGATGTGTCACATAAATTGTACATTCTGAGCAAAAAACACAAGACTAAGATTATAAATAAAGCCGAGGAGCGCCAGGGCAAGGTGTTTTATGAAGGCGTTAAAATATACGACCGCGTTTCAGATGCCCGGACGGTGGTTGTGGATATGATAGAAGAACGACCCGACGTGCTTGAAGTAGAGGGCTATGTTCAGGGTGCTGTTTTTGGAGGCAATGACCTTAAGGTTATTGTTGACGGCAAGGAATGCAAAATAATCAAAGTGCCGCGAATTCATAAGCGTACTTATTTTCTGGATGAAGTGATTTTCGAGCCGTATGGATTTAAAGTGGTCATACCAAAGCGTGCAGGCCTGGCCTACGCATGCGTAGAAGGGGATGAGAATTATAGACTGCCTCTTGTATTTGAGCGATTCTCTCACCTCAACCAAATGGCTAAAATGTCCTACTGGGCATGCGATGGTGTTATTGTTAAGCGATTTTATAATTACCTTACCATTACTTCACGCACAAGAATGAGGAGAATTGCTGCGGAGCTTCAATATGCCGTCGTGCTTGCACGGCGTCTGAAGCTGGGGGTGGTGCGCGAGTTTATGATCAACTGGAAACGGTCTAACACTTTTAGTTATGGAATAAAGAATGGCGTCGATTTAAAGACGGCTATTATGGAACTGAGATGGGTTCTTATCCCCTTGAAGAGTGTGGTGCGCAACCTCTTTTCGTTGGCTATGCGAGCGGCGTATTTTGCACTGCGACCCTTTTATCGCAGGCCAATATGGATTATTTCTGACCGTATAATGGCGGCCGATGATAGCGGTGAAATTCTGTTCCGTTACATAGCTAGTCGACCAGATGTGAACGCAAGAATATACTTTGCTATCAGTAAGAAAAGCAGTGAGTATGCGGCATTAACAAAGTACGGAAAAGTTGTTGATTATGGGGGAGTCTACTATAAGATTCTTTTCCTTCTGTCGGACAAGATAATTTCGTCCGAAGCCGCAGACTATGTTATTAATCCGTTTCGCGGATATGTAGGAGATTTCGTAGATCTATTTAGATTTGATTTTGTTTTTTTGCAACACGGAATAATTAAAGATGATATTTCAAGCTGGCTGAATAAATACAGTAAGAATATTAAGTTGTTTGTTACATCTACTAAGCCCGAATACGAGTCGATTATTAACGGAGATTACGGGTATGGTTCGGATATCGTCAAGCTGACGGGTCTTCCGCGTTACGACTTACTGTCGAGTCATCCAAAGAAAAAGCTAATCCTAATGCCAACCTGGCGGGATAATCTTGCTGGTCCCATAGATCCAATTACGGGTGATCGGCTGTATAACCCGGGTTTTATAAAGTCGGAATATTACAAGTTCTATCAAGATCTTATTAACGATCAACGTCTTTTAGCGGTCTTTAAAGAATATGGATTTACTGGTGAACTATACCTCCATCCATCGTTCAAGCGTCAGATAAAAGACTTTAAGGGAAATGGACTTTTTACAATAAAAGAAATGCCGCACGACTATCCAAAGGCGAAGCGCGAAGGGAGTCTTTTGGTGACGGACTATTCGAGTGTCGCATTTGATTTTGCATACTTAAAAAAGCCCGTTATATATACACATTTCGACGAGGATAGTTTTTATAAGACACATACAAGTAAAGTGGGCTACTTTTCTTACGAGAAAAACGGTTTTGGCCCGGTGGCGTATGAGTATAATAAGACAGTCAGATTAATTACCGAAACAATAGAGGATGATTGCACAATGCCGAAAAAATACCAAAAACGTGTTGAGTCGTTTTTTTACAAATTTGACAGAGACAACTCAAAGCGTGTGTATGAAACAATTATTTCAATGAAAGAGAATCAACTGTCGGAAGGTGATAAATGAGTCAGCAAGGAAACAAGTTCAAATTTTCGTTTGTAATGCCAATCTACAATGTGGAAGAGTATTTATCTGAAACCGTTGAGAGTATTTTATCGCAAACTATGAACTTCGAGAAGGATTGTCAGATCGTATTTATTAACGATGGAAGTCCAGACAATAGCAAGGACATATGCCTGCAATTTAAAAAGCGTTACCCAAACAATATTGAATATATTGAACAAGAGAACGCAGGAGTTAGCGCGGCGCGCAACAGAGGAATAGAAGTTGCTACAGGGAAATACATAAGCTTTCTTGACCCTGACGACAAGTTGTCGAGCGATACGCTGAACGAGGTGTACGATTTCTTTGAAACTAATGGCGACAAAATCGATATAGTATCTATACGGCTTAAATTTTTTGATGCAAAACAGGGCGAGCACATGCTCAATTATAAGTACGACACTTCGCGTGTTATTGATATCGAAAAGGAGCCGCAAAGCGTGCAACTTTCTGGGGGGTCAATATTTGTTAGACGAGAGGCGTTTGTTTCGCATGACTTTCGTTTTGATCCGAAGGTTAAGTATGGCGAGGATGCAAAGCTTATAAACGAGATTATACTAGAGAAGGGTGCCTACGGTGTTGTGGCTGGGCCGATTTACTGGTATCGCAAGCGAAAAAACGATTCCTCAGCCCTTAGTCATACTGTGCGGGATCGAAAATGGTACATTGATATGCTAAACGATGTCCATGGACATCTATTTAGGCTATCTAGGCAAAAAATAGGGCGTGTTTCGCGTTACATTCAGTACGTCGCAATGTATGATTTGCAATGGAAGTTTAAACAAGCGCAACGAGGGGTATTGAGTGAGTCTGATACCGATGTTTTCAAACAGCTACTCGTCGAATTATTAACAGATATCGATGATGATATAGTGATGATGCAGCGCGATATTTCGATAGATTATAAGCTGCTTATTTTATCACATAAGTACGGTGAATCTGTCGTAGACCACGCTGAACGAAGGGGTCAAAAGTACTACTACAACGAAACATTACTCTACGATTATGATCAGCAATCCCCTCTGTTTGCAATCGAATTTATGGGTGCCAAAAATAAAGATATTACTATTGAGGGTTTTGTGCGCACGGTTATTTTCCCTGGGGTGACATGCGCCATCGACGTAGACGGTGTTGAGCTTAGTGCTCCGCTTGAGGAGCGAAAAACCTTTCAGGTTTTTTTCTTCGATACCTTAGTTACTCGTGATAAAGCGTATAAAGTACAAACCTCTATGGAATCAAATCCAACGATCACGCCCTTCCTAAAAGTTGGTAAAAAAAGATATCCAATGAGCCTGGTGACACATCGTTATAGCTACATAAACAACGAAAGCGACGGAGCGTATCGCGTAATGGCCAATAAGATAGTTCGCAGGCGGCGGACGAGGCTTGAGGTTGTAAGCAGTACGCCTGTGAGGCGAACTTTGCACGAGCTGTATTATTTGCTAGCACTTTCTAAGCGACTTCGTCTTAATCTTGTAAGGAATGCACTCGCAGAGCTGAAAAAAGGCGACATCAGTAAGTTAAAAGAAGCGATCACGATTCTTCTTGGCAGTCTACTTACTAACGCGAAGTCGATATCTTGGCGTATTATTTATCACTTTTGCAAACCTTGGGTTAAGGGAAAAATCTGGCTTGTTTCAGACCGAATAGTGGCAGCGGGTGACAATGGCGAGGCGTTATTTCGCCACCTTCAAACCTCGACCGACATTCCGGGTGATGTGCGAGTGTACTTTGCAGTTGCCCGAAGCAGTAGCGACTACGAGCGAATGAAACGATATGGCAGCGTTGTGGATAGGGGTAGTTTTAGATATAAAATACTTTTTCTTATGTCTGATAAGATTATATCCTCACACGCCGATGACTTTGTCATAAATGCTTTCGACAGGCTATGGCGTGATCTTATTGATCTCTATAAGTTTGATTTTGTGTTTTTGCAGCACGGTATAACGAAGGACGATATTTCAAGCTGGCTTAAGCGATCTAGTAAAAATATGAAGCTATTTGTAACTGCCGCCAAGCCCGAACTTGAGTCAATCATTCAAAATAATTACGATTATAATCGCGATATTGTGAAGCTAACTGGGTTTCCGCGCTACGACCTTCTGGAAAACAAGCCGGCAAACAAGATAATTCTCGCCCCTACATGGCGCCAGAACATTGCCGGTGAGACGAATGCAAAGACGGGTGTGCGATCTAAGGATAATAACTTCAAGAATACCGAGTACTATAAGTTCTATCAATCAATTATGAGTGATAAGCGGATTATTTCGGCGCTGAAGAAACATAATATGACCGGCGAATTATTTCTGCATCCGGCACTTTCGTCACAGGTGGATGATTTTGTTCAGAATGAGCAGTTTCGCGTTAAGGCGCCGCCATACGACTACAGGGCTGCATTTAAGGAGGGGAACCTTCTTATCACCGACTATTCAAGTGTGTTTTTTGATTTTGCGTATCTAAAGAAGCCGGTCATTTATACGCAGTTTGACTTTGAAACACTTTACTCGGATCACTTTTACAATAAAGGTTACTTTGAGTATCCAAGAGATGGTTTTGGTCCGGTCGCGTATGATATCAATACAGCCGTGGCGGCGATTGTGAAAAGTATTGAATCGAACTGCGCAATGGAAGAAAAGTATAAAAAAAGGGTTGAAAGCTTCTTCGGGCACTTCGACAAAAATAATAGTCAGCGGGTCCTCGAGTCTATATTAGCTATCGAGAAAGAATAGTACAAAATGGTACAATAATTGTATGACTAAACAGCTTCCAGAAGTCGCTATTATTACACGAACCAAAGATCGCGCTATTTTGCTCGAACGAGCCATCCAGTCGGTGCATAAGCAGACGATGGGTGACTTCATTCATGTCATTATTAATGACGCAGGTGATCCTGAGCCGGTTGATAGGCTTGTGGCCAAGTACGAAAAAATAATCAAAGGGCGAGTAAAGGTTATTCACAACGATAGATCTAGCGGAATGGAGGCTGCCTCAAATAAGGCTATCCAGAGTGTTGATTCTGTTTTTGTCGCTATTCACGACGACGACGATACGTGGCATCCTGAGTTTCTCGAACGATCAGTTGAGAGTATGAAGAAAAACGACAGTATGGGCGTGGTGGTGAGGACAGATAAGGTGACGGAAGAGCTTGTTGGGGCTAGTGGGCCTGTAAACCATGTCAAGACGGAGCAGTGGATGCCTGATATGAAGGTTATTAATCTCTACAGACAATGCATAGATAATCAAATGACCCCTATAACGTTCATCTACCGACGCAGCGTTTTTAAAGAGATCGGTTATTACGACGAAACATTGCCTGTATTAGGCGATTGGGATTTTGGAATAAGGTTCTTACAAAAATACGATGTGGAGTTTTTAGACCCCGGCTTTGCACTTGCGAACTATCACCATCGAAAGTTCGTTGCTGGCTCAACAGCAAACAACAGCTTTGGTAGCGGCACGGACAGGCACCGTTACTACTCTAACAAGTTGATGAATAAATATTTGCGACAAGAGATTGCGGAAGGGCGCCTGGGAGTAGGCTATATTATGAGCAAGCTCAAATATGATCAGGGATATATTGCCACTGTGGCAAAACGCCTTTTACCTAACTTTATTGTTGGCAAACTTAAGAACCGCGTTCGTTCATAGTAGATTATCGAAGCAGTGACATCGGGATAACAGCGTTGATGTTTCCATTTGTGTCATGGCTAGTGCGAAGATATGTTACGCCCTCCATATCGATTTTGGTTGCGAAAAATATTACCGATCCAGCTGGAATAAGATCTCCGACCGGCAATCCAGTCGTCGGATTTCTTTTGTACGTATTACGCTGCACGGTGAGGTAGCGTGGTGATTGAAGCGCTACAAAGTCCTCGCGTAAATCGGAGGCACTAATGGCTAAATTTGAGCTACTGTTAGTGTCATCTTGAGTTCGAAGATATGACTGGTCGGTTATGACCTTTGAAGCGAAACGAATCTTTGTCCCTGCCGGTATAACAGATCCTGATGTAGCGCCAGTCGTCGGGTTTCTTTTGTACGTATCGCGGATAGTGATAAGATCGCGAACATACTTTAGGTTCAAGAAATCCTCTTTGAGTGATGTAAACGGAATGCCTTTTTGCAGATTTCTATCAGTATCGTGTTGGGTGCGAAGATAGGTTTGTCCGTTAACGACAATTTTACTGGTAAAATGTATTTTTGTTCCAGAATTAATCGTGCTATCTATCGCTGTGCCAGTGGCCGGGGTGACTTTTTGGGTGGTTGAAGCGGTCACGAAATCGCGCGCATACTTGATAGGCGTGAAGGGTATTTCCATAAAGGCTGCGAGGGGTATTCCCGGATACTCGCCCGTAGCGGGTAGGCCATTTGTGAGATACGTTATCCCGTTTAGTGTTGTTTTGTAGTCGTAGTATTGCTGCGAGTTTGCACCAATAGATAATCCTGTTGTGGCTTGCGTGCGAAGATCAACTTCCTGGGTGTTCGTAGCGGCTTGTAGCCAGCGGGGCTGACCAAGTCTTTCGTATGCTACGCTCGTTTCGCGAAGACTGGCAAGAGGGATACCTGCCTGAATATTTCTGTCTGAGTCGTGTTGTGTTCTGAGGTATGAACTAGCGCCAATGTTAACTTTTGTGGGCGCGTATATTTTTGTTCCCGCAGGAATTAACGCTCCAACCGGACGCTCAGTAATAGGGTCTAACTTATAGAGATCACTTGTTGTTTCAAAAAAGCGTGGCGACGTAAGAGGTGTATAGCTTATCGTTACCTCTTCAAGATCACTAACGAGAATTCCTTTATTCTCGTTTTTGTCGGTGTCGTGACGTGTGCGGATATAGGTTACGCCGTCGCTAGTAATTTTACTCGAGAAGAATATCTGAGTGCCGGCTGCAATAGTGCCGTCGACGTTACTATATGTTCCAGGATTCTTTTTGTAAGTGTCGGTCTTTACTTGCATCCATCGGGGCGTTTGCAGTGAGGTGAAGCTGGCCCGAGTACTGCCGAACCAATCGGTGAAGTATAGGTAAAAGTTTCTGTTACCGTACGCACCGCAAGGTGCAGTTCCCCAGCCTGCGTCGCGAGCGGCCTTATTGGGCTGGTAGGGAGTGTAGTTGTAGAGAGCTTGCGTTGCTCTATTTTCGATATAGACCGTACTGCCGCCACACGAAGAATTTGGACTATATTGAATGAAGTTATTGCCAAGTTCGTATGGCGTATACCAAGAGGGGCTGTCGTTAAGGATTGCCCTGAACATCTTTGCTGCCCAATCGAGCTGATTGGTTAATCCGTAATAATCGGAGTCGCAGGGTGCGGTGTCGGGACATCCGTATCCGGTGGCGCTGCGGTACTGAATATTAAGCGGCCATGTGTCGGTAACGAGGCCCTGCTCTTTTTGAAGTAAGACTAGGAGTACTTGGGGGTTAATGGAATATTTCTGAGCAGCGTTATAGATAATCTGTGCGGCAGACTTTCCATCTTGTGAATAATTTTTTAAGCATATAAATGTTGTCTGCCCGTATTTGTAACGTCCCCACTCGGCGCGGGTTATTCGGCCGTCGCCGTTGTAGTCTTTGCCGCCTGCCATCTCTGATGTTTGTGTACCATTAGTGTCGCAGGTAGGTACTTTTTTGTTCAGAAAGGTCTGAATGGCACCTGCGGACATTGTACTTTTGTTTGTCATGATCGAGTTGTCCATGATATTGCCGGCTTTCCAGCCTGTAAGCGCTTGTGCTGGCGCATCTTGCATGAACGACGCGGCAATACTTGTGATAAGTCCGAATAATGAGAGAGTTATTATATTTATTCTTTTGTTAGTCATAGGCTATTTAATCTCATATTCTTTTGTGGCGGTGCCAGTTTTGTTATTGATGGTCACTGAAAGAGTTATTGTCCATACTCCATCTGGGAGTTCGGTTCTTGGTATAGTGAAGCCTTTGCAGGTCGAGGCGTTAGGGAGTGCCTGGATACCACTCGACCTTGTAACGACGACGCCACTCTTTTTAAGGCTGATCTTACAGGTGCCAGTATTGGTAATCGACTCGATGAGGCTGCTGATTTTTATCTCATTATCATAAGTGGTAACAGAGGTGATAGTAGTGACGACCGTACCAGCTGGCGGAGTATCTTGTTTGTCGTTTTCAATAGGTGTTTTTGGTGAGTCGGATGTTTCGTCGGTTGGAGGAGTTGTGGCCGGAGCTTTGTCTTGGTCGGTTGGAATGTTTGCCGTTTGATTTAAATCTTCAGCTGGAGGTGTCGGGCGATTCGATACAATAGCAAACACCGAAAAGCCAGCGACAAGAGCGAGTACGAATATCGCTGAAATTACTACCTTTTTGTTTATTGTATTTCTTTTTATCTTCATTTTTTATACCATCTTTATCTCCTGTAAATTATAATATTCTCAGACTATTGTGTCAACGCGGCATGAATATCCAGAGCGGAGTGCTGACGAGATAATGTAACTGTGACGCATCTGCTATGCACCTCAGTTGATATTTGGTATGCTAGGTGCTGTATGAGAGATAATAACCCTGAGATCGTTGACGCGGTAGTTATAGGCGGTGGCTTTTATGGCCTGCGCATCGCACTATTCCTACATGAACAGCTTGGCGTTCAAAAGATTGCGATTATAGAAAAAGAAAAAGCGCTCATGTCGCGGGCGTCGTACGTTAACCAGGCTCGTGTTCATAACGGCTATCACTATCCGCGTAGTCTTCTTACCGGATACAGGTCGGCAGTTAACTTTCCGACATTTGTTGAAGAGTACAAGCCGGCAATCGTTAGTGATTTCGACAAATACTACTCGATTGCCCGTCATCTGTCTAAGGTGAATGCGGGTCAGTTTAGGGCGTTTAGTGAAAAAATCGGCTCAGATATTGCACCAGCATCGCCAGAAATAGAAAAACTATTCAATCCGCATCTTATTGAAAAGACATTTCTTGTTAAGGAGTATGCTTTCGATTCTCATATCCTTCGCGACCTATTAGTGGAGCGTATTGCGAAATACAAAGGAAGCATTACTATTCACAACGAAGAAGAAGTTCAAACTGTTGACTATACAAATAATCAACTAGGAGTCACGACAAATAAGCAGAAATACTTAGCGGATAAGGTATTTAACTGCACCTACTCACAAATCAATGCGCTTCATAGGCGGTCGGGGCTGCCTTTGGTGGGATTAAAACACGAGATTACCGAGATGTGCTTAGTGGAGTTGCCTAAGGGGCTCGAGAACTTTAGCGTAACGGTAATGGACGGTCCATTCTTTTCAATTATGCCTTTTCCGAGTCGGAAGCTTCATACGTTATCTCATGTTCGTTACACGCCGCATACGTCGTGGATTGATAACGAAGAGACACCGGACGTGCTTAAAGATTCGCATAAATACTATGACGGCTACGATCTTCATACTAATTACAAAAAAATGGAATCGGATGTTCTGCGTTATGTACCGGCGCTGAAGGGTATGAAGCTTCGAGACACGATTAGCGAAGTGAAGACAGTCCTCGTTAAGAGCGAAAGTGATGATAGCCGACCGATTCTCTTTAAGAGCAACTTGGGCTTTCCTGGGTACACCTGTATAATGGGAGGAAAAGTTGATAATATTTATGATGTCTTTGTAGACTTAGAGGTGTTGTATGGGAAAAAATAAGAAAATGTCACTTGTGGCTAAAAGTGAGCTTGAGGACATTTTTGTATCTGTAGTTATTGTGGCAGATGCCGAGGTAGATGCACTTTCGACATATTTGAAAGACCTATCAAGCCTATTGGAAGGCCATTATACTAATTACGAGATCCTTCTTGTTAATAATGGCGTCGATCAAAAAGAAATAATTGATGCGTCAGCACTATTAGAGTCACTTCCTTGTATTCGCATAATGAGCCTCTCACAGCGCACCAGGTACGATACGGCTGTTTTTGCCGGCCTCGAGGCTGCAATCGGAGATTTTGTGTGCACGGTTAATCCAACGGTGGATCCTATCGACAGTATTGAAGGTATCGTAAAACAGAACAGGGAATACGATGTCGTTCAAGGGGTTAGCGACGTGCCTATAACCGGTGCGTTCGGTAATCGTTTGGGCCGAAACCTCTTTTATTGGTATAACCGTAAACATATCAATATCGACATACCTATCAATGCGACGTATTTTGCCTCTTATAGTCGTCGTGCGGTAAACGCGCTCACTAGCACACACCGTAATCACCGACATATTCGCCACCTTGTTCGTCTTATAGGCTTCAAGCCAACACTTTTTTCGTATAGGCCAAAGCAAAACCCTAGTAATCAACGAAGTCTTCGGACAGGCGTTATCGAGGCGCTCGAGATTGCCACGAGTTACTCGACGCACCCTTTGCGTTTCGTGACATGGCTGGGGGTTTTTGCTAGTTTCATTAACATTCTGTACATAGGCTACGTCCTTGCTCTTAACATATCGAATACGCGAGTTGCCGAGGGTTGGACGACGACCTCTTTACAGCTTTCTGGCATGTTCTTTATACTTTTCATCATTATGGTGATTTTGGCAGAGTATGTTGGGCGAATTTTGGTTGAAAGTCGCCAGGAGCCTCAATATTACGTTACCGACGAGTCGGTCAGTACTATTTCGATGGCAGATGTTTCACGTCGGAATATTGCAAAATAAAGGGTTAGTAATAGAGGAGTTAATATGAGTAAAAGTGCTACCGTACGAAAAAAGTTCCCATCTTGGCAGTTTCCAGATTTCGAAAGTAACGAACTAAGCCCTAAGAGTAGTAAATATTGCGTGTGTGTTTTTGTTATTAATGAAGGCGAACGCATTCAAAAACAGCTGGCCGCAATGAAAAAATATTCTAATATTGTCGATGTTGTTGTTGCGGACGGTGGTAGTACGGATGGGTCTCTTGAGCCAGCGTTCTTGAAGAAGCAAAACGTGCGAGCCTTACTCACAAAGAAAGGCCCTGGTAAATTAAGCGCGCAAATGCGCATGGCATTCGCTTGGGCGCTTGCTGAAGGCTATGAGGGCGTGGTTGTAGTAGATGGAAATGGTAAGGATGACATCTCTGCGATTCCTCAGTTTATTAAGCTTCTCGACGATGGGTTTGATCATATTCAGGGCTCACGATTCATTCCAGGCGGTAAGGCTATTAATACTCCTCTGTCGCGTGAAATTGGACTTCACCTATTGCACGCGCCTCTAATCAGCTTAGCTTCACGAAAACGTCATACAGATACTACGAACGGCTTCCGCGGTTATAGCGCTTCGCTACTGAAAGATGAAGACGTTGCGGTTTTTCGTGATATTTTTCAGACATACGAACTCCATTACTACTTGGCAATTGAAAGCTCGCGCCGCAAGCAATACAAAACCGTAGAAACACCAGTAACGCGCGCTTATCCGAAGAGTGGTAAAACGCCAACGAAGATAAGTCCCCTAAAGGGCAATGCGCATATTCTCAAAGTACTTTTTAGTGCCGCTCTTGGTAAGTACAAAAAATAACCCCATGAATAAAATCACTAAGTTTATCGGTAAAAATAAAGTCTCTATTTCAATCGTCCTTAGTGGTTTTATTCTTTTTATTGTTAATGTACTGATCTTCTATCCTGGCTTTATGAGTGCGGATTCGATTACGCAACTTGCGCAGGTAATGGGAGAGCGGCCTGTGACCGATTGGCATCCACCGGTGATGGTTTTGGTGTGGGGCATTTTGCTAGATATTACAGGCAAAGTGGGCTCCATGCTAATGTTGCAGCTTGCAATGCTGTGGGCGAGTCTCGTACTTTTAGCGATATATATCCATCGCATTACTTCCTCTGTTAAATATGCAATTTTGCCACTTGTCGTTGGTGTTGCTCCTTTTGTAATTTCTATATCCGGCGTGATTTGGAAGGATTGTCACATGGCGTTTTCGCTACTCTTAGCTGCCGTACTGACACTTTATTTGAAGCAATTAAAGTTTAAAAAAGCCATTCGCTACTGCATTCTTGTCGTTATTGGTCTGCTGATTCTCTACGCGTGCCTTCTACGGCATAATGCTCTTTTTGCAGCAATCCCCTTAATCTATGTTGCAATCAGCTATGGTATATCGACGCGAATGAGGAGTCAAAGGATACTATATACAGCGGCATTTGTACTAGTGACATTTGTGGCCGGGTCAATCGTGAGTGGTCTAACATCTGCACGTACGACGAATCCATCATCCGCTGTTATGCTCGACGATATCGTCAATACATTGTCAGTTAGCGATGTGCGTAAAGCCGGAATCGATAGTGATCTAAGTCAGATTATTCAAGACGCAGTTCATAAGTGCCGTAATAGGGATATTGTTTTCAATAGCATTGCGTATTGTAGCGGTAAAGAGGCGGGTTATAGGCTCTCGTATGATCATCCTGAGGCGCTTCGTGCGGTTTGGGGATATATGTTGGAGCATAAGCCGTGGGAATATCTTGGTTTTAGGCTACACGCTTTTAGTATCTTTATGTTTACACCCGAGCGCCTTAGCTATTACTGGAATGCCGGTATCGAAGATAATGACCTCGATCAGAAAGTAAAGTTCGAAGACCTAGGCAAGAGCCTTAGTGTTTATGTAATAGATTTTGGTTATAAATATTTCTCTGTGTTATTTATGCCTTGGTTTTGGATTGTATTTAACAGTATTCTACTGGGCTATGCCTATAAACGCTTAAAAACAATGCGTCTATTCGTGTGCGCGCTTGCAATGTCTGCAGTTCTCTACATCCTTAGCTACGCGCCAGTTGTCATAGGGGTGGACTACAGGTACATATATTGGTCTGTCTTTGCCTCATTGCTGGCGGCTCTACTTGCGTGGATAGATATTCGCTATCGCAAGAATGTTTAATACTGCACTAAAACCGCGTTAAGTTTGACGCCAAGTATTTCGTTTTTTCTTTAGTAGGTTATCTAAGGGAAGCTGCATGTTATTCTCGGTGATTGGAACTTCCTTGTAAGTCAGCTCTTCAATTGTGAACGAGCCAGGAAGGACGCCGCCAACTTCTGTGGTGATAGTAACATTCTGTTCACCGCCCCGAATTGTTACTGGAAAAGTTGCTTCGTGAGAGTAGGAAGGTACGGATACAGGGAGTTCCATAGCGGAGGCGTTATTAAGATTAACAAGGTAGCGTGGAATTTTATTTAACAGAGGATTAATAGCAGAAGCCTGATAGCGTATATGGATTTCGTAAAGACGCGCCTTATCGGATGTATTTGCCGGTAGCTTAAAAGATTTTCCATCGCGCTGCGCGGTCACTGTAGGGTATGTGATATTGCTTATTGTCGCTTTATCTTTTAGCTTCCATAAAAAGTGTGAGTCATTCTTGGCTACTATGTCGTAGTGTGTCAATAGGTGATCGTAGAAGTCCCACGTTGTTGACATGAGCCACTCTTCGTATGAGAAAAACAATGGACGCATTGTAATGGCATAATCTGAGTTGCTTTTTATGAAATCGGACACATAGGATTGGCGTCGTTTTTCTCCGAGCGCATGGATGATATAATCTTCACCTCCCTGGGAGGGATTGAGCGTATCTGACAAGTAGCTATCATAGACGCTCGTGTAGGTTGACCATACTGTCGCTCCTTTCGATATGTAAGGCTGGAACTCATCGACGCGCTTTTTCCACTTCTTGTTTAGAACGAAATAGTCATCCTTGGCGGGTGCTTGGCTTGCCTTTACAAGGATATCCTTAATCCAAAACTCACTAGACGACACGATGTAGATATTAGTTTGTACAATGAGGAATCCTGCAAGTAGGCCAACGGTGAAACGAGAAATGTGTCGAGCTATAAAGGCTACTACGCCTTTGTTGCGTGAAAGGTTATGCAGAACGCGTTTTATGTATCCACTAAAAATGAGTTGAACGGCTAAGGCGGTAAGGATAAGACCGGACATTCGATAAAGGGGTAAAAGGTGAGAATTCGGACTGAAATAACCGAGGGCGCTGACGGTGAAGGTGATAACTCCATATGCCAACATGAAGAAAAAAGCGTATGCAATATGCGTAGGAAGCTTTTTGATTCTATGCGCCCAAACGAGTCCCGCGGCGATTAGCGCCAAGAATACATAAAGGGCGATGAGTTTACGGTGAAAAATTGCCGGAGCTAGTCGTTCCCACTCGAAAAATAGATTTGGCGGAGAGCCGAAATACCACCCCTGGTCGCTTGGTATGTCTATGAGCGCGTAACGAAGAGCGTCTATAGGGTGGCCGGCTGTAAGAAGGGTGGTCAGGAGAAGAATTAGCGCAACAACAGCTCCGATTATGTAGCCTAGGTGCAGTAATATTCCCGAGACTTTCTTTTTTTGTTTTATGAGCATAATGCCTTTTGTAACGACAAAAGCTACAAGCGCTGCAAGGCCCTGTTCGGTGCCACATAGAAATGCGATGGCTAGTAATATAATAGCGGCAATGTCGGTGTACGATATGCGCCTACTCAATATAGTCACACTGCGGGAAGTGTTCCAGACGAGCGCAGCCGCTACTAATATTGGTAGCGTACTACGCAGTCCAAGAAGCGAGTTGCCTGGAGTGATGAGCGGGATGAAATAAAGCGCTAGCGTGGTGAATAACGCAGTAGCGATAATTGTCTTTCGCTTATCTCGAAAATACGCCCAGAAAAAAATAAACGAGCTAACAAAGAAGAGTGTTATCGATACTGCAAACTTAGCAAACTCAGCAGCAAAAAGATTACCGCCTAGTAGTTTGAATAATGGAAAATGCAGCCAAGGTACTCCTATGCCGTGGAAAAATGGAAAATCATGCCCGACAGATTGTCCAGCATCTAGTCGCTGTAGTGGATTGTAGAGCTGGAACGTACCGTTAGCTGGAAAAGTTCTAACATCTGTAGCGCTATTTATTGTAAATAAGATAGAAAAAATAATGTAGGAGAGCAAAAAAAATAAAGCGAGAATTGTTAAAACATTAATTCCCGCATACTCTTTTGAGAAGAAGGTTTGCAGACGTTTTTTGATCGACACGATTATTTGTAGTATACCATCTAATAAACAAAAATAAGAGACTGGAATCGTATTCTGTTAGAATGGAAACAGAATCAATATAGAGGAGCTACTGATATGAAAACGGCACTAATAGGCTTTACGGGATTTGTGGGGGGCAATATTGCCAACCAGGCTTCGTTTGACGATATGTATAATAGTCAAAATATTGCAGATATTGAAGGAAAAGAATACGATCTTGTTGTAAGCGCTGCAAATCGCGCGGAAATGTGGCGGATCAACCAAGAGGGAGAAAAGGATCTGGCTGAGATCGATGAATACATTGGTCATATTAGTAAGACGAAAATTAAAAAACTAGTCCTTATTTCGACAGTAGGGGTCTATAAGAATCCCAATGGTGCCAACGAAGACACTGTCATAGAGACAGATGGACTTTTGCCCTACGGCGCCAATAGGTATCATCTTGAGCAATTTTGTCTTGAGAACTTTAATACAACAATTGTTCGCTTGCCCGGTCTTTTTGGTAAGGGTCTAAAGAAGAACGTTATTTTTGATCTGTTGCATGATAATAATGTTGATAGGATTCACAAAGATGGGGTGTATCAATATTACAACCTCGATAATATCTGGAAAGATATTCAAGTAGCTCTTGATAATAATCTTCAGATTGTAAACCTGGCAACTCCACCGGTAAGCACTGAAGAAGTTGCGAAATACGCTTTTGGAATTGAGTTCACTAACGAACCAGCCGACGTTAAGCCAGCTTACTGGGATATGCACAGCAAGCATGCAGGCGTTTACAAAGGTGAAGGTGATTATCTCTACAGCAAAGATCAAGTACTTGAAGATATCAGGAAATTTGTAGAGCAGGAAAAGGAGTCGCTATGAAGTTAGCGGTATCAAGTATTGCCTGGACAAATGAGGAAGAGGAGGCGATAGCTTCAAAGTTGCAAGAGCTGGGAGTGCGACATGTAGAAATTGCTCCAACGAAACTGTGGGATGATCCTACGATGACGACAGCGGAGGACGCAAAGCGTTATGTGGAGTGGTGGGCGCAACGGGGAATTACCGTTTCGGCATTTCAGTCGATGTTATTTGCACGACCTGACCTTACTATTTTTGAGAGCGCAGAAATTAGAACAGAGACGATCAATTATATGAGTAGGTTTTTGGAGCTTGCAGGGGTAATGGGGGCAAAGAAGCTTGTATTCGGCTCTCCTAAGAATCGTCGTCGTGGTGATATGGATCTCGAAAATGCGACAAGCATAGCGACTGATTTTTTCGGCACGCTTGGTGATGTAGCTGCTCGTGAAGGAGTGGTGCTTTGTCTTGAGCCAAACGCCCCCCAGTATAATTGTGATTTTATTACCAATGCCGCGGAAGGTGCGGAGCTGGTGCGACGGGTAAATAATCCAGGCTTTGGACTTCATCTTGATACGGCGTGTATGGCTTTGGCCGGGGATGACCTTGGCGATTCTATCAGGAACTTTAGTGATATTCTCGAGCATTTCCACATAAGCTCTCCAATGCTAGGTCAGGTGGAGGATCTTGAAGAGGTCGATCATCGTGCTGCCGCACGTGCGCTTAACGATATTAATTACGATAAAATCCTTTCAATTGAGATGCGGCCAGGCGATGCGGGCACGAACGTAGAGTGTTTAGAAAAAGCTGTACGATTTGTCCAAAGCGTCTACGATATCGATAAATAACAGGGATTATTTATCGTGATAGAGGCTGCGCCTGGCGAAAAAGTTCCAGATATACACGAGGACAGTTGCTAGAATCTTGGAAAGAATATAGTTCAACCCCGAAACGTCTGTCAGAAGCCACATTCCTGCGTTTAGAATAAGAAGGCCAACGAGCCCAATGATCGCAAAAAGAGAAAACTCGGCTGCTTTTGACGATAGCTTTGATTGCCCAAACACGTACTTATTACTAAGTACAAAAAGGACACAGAGTCCTGCGACAAATCCGCTTGAAGCGGCTATTAGGTAGTGAACGTGAAAGATCTCGTGAAGAAGTATAAGTGTACCAAAGTCGATAACATAGCCGACAAGCGCGGCGCCAAAATAGCGCGCAAACTGCTTACTTATTTTACTAACCTTATCCATGTGTGACGTACCCTTCTGGATTCTGTGATTGCCAGCGCCAAGAATCAGCGCAGGCGTCTTCTATGGTTTTGCTCGTTCTCCACCCCAGCTCTTCGAGTGCCTTACTCGCATCGGCGTAATATTCTGGCAAATCACCGGGGCGTCGAGGTGCTATTTCGTAGGGAATTGTCACTCCGGAAGCTTTTTCAAAGGCATGAACAAGCTCTAATACCGACGTTCCTTCTCCTGTGCCAAGATTGTAAGTTGCCGTGCCAGGTTTTGAGTGTTCGAGTGCGGCGACATGTCCTTTGGCAAGATCAACGACGTGAATATAGTCGCGCACGCCGGTACCATCTATAGTGTCGTAATCGTTGCCGAAAATCATCAGTTTATCGCGTTTTTTGGTCGCGACCTGTGTTATGAAAGGCATAAGATTATTAGGAATACCGTCTGGATGTTCGCCGATTTTGCCGCTAGGGTGTGCGCCGATTGGGTTGAAATAGCGTAGAACGGTAAATTCGTTAGATGGGTCTGCCTTTGCAGTGTCGCGCATTATCTCTTCGATAACGTACTTTGTTTGTCCATAAGGGTTTGTGATTCCTTGTCCGGCAGGATATGTTTCGATATAAGGAATAGGCGCAGCTCCGTAAACAGTGGCCGACGAGCTGAAGACAAGCTTCTTGACCCGATGCTCTTTCATGACCTCAAGTAGGGCGATCGACGATACGACATTGTTTCGGTAGTACAAAAGTGGGTCTGCTGTCGATTCACCTACGGCTTTTAATCCGGCAAAGTGGATAACGGCATCAAAAGCGTGCTGATTAAATAGTTCGCTAAGTTTTACTTTATCTTGCACGTCAAATGAACTGACGGGAATCGCAGCTCCGGTAATTTCTTCAATGCGGCGTACTGCTTCAGGACTACTATTTGAGAAGTTGTCCACAATATGGACGCTATGATTTTTTGCGATAAGTTCAACTATTGTGTGACTGCCTATATAGCCAGCGCCACCCGTAACGAGAATATTCATGGCTCTAGTATATCAGTTATAATGGTAATACGGACACAATCTTTCGCATTCGTCTGTATTATTTAGAAGCTTAGTTCGAAAGGGGTAGAAGCATGAAAATTGTAATCGTTAGCGGCTTTTTTAATCCGCTACATGGTGGCCATATGGATATGATTGAAGCGGCGGCAAAAATGGGTGATAGGCTCATCGTTGTTGTAAATAATGATGCGCAGCAAATTCTTAAAAAAGATAAAGTGATTCTTACCGCTGAAAACCGAATGCGCTTAATGCGGGCGCTTCGCGATGTTGACGAGGTAGTGCTTGCGATCGACCAGGATCCGCCGGTAACGAAAACCTTAGAGATGATCGCAAAAGAACATCCAAATGACGAAATTATTTTTGCGAATGGTGGCGACCGAGTATCGACCGATGCCCTACCTGGGCCCGAAGCGGCTGTATGTGACGAGTATGGAATTACTATGGTATTTGGCGTAGGTGGTGACGAAAAAGCTGATTCATCAACGCGCATTAACCAAGCGCTCGGTCACAAAAAATAATCGAAAGGCGGATAGCTGTATGTGCGGAATTGTCGGGTATATTGGTAAGCGCGACGCGCAAGATGTTTTACTTGGCGGTTTGCGGCGTTTGGAGTACCGTGGGTACGATTCGGCAGGGATAATCACTGTCGATAAGGCGAAGAGGGCGACGCTATTAAGGGCAATTGGCAAGGTGAGCGAACTCGGCAATCTGGTGGCGGCAAGCGAAAACCACGATATGGTTGGGATAGGGCACACAAGGTGGGCGACGCATGGGGAGCCATCGGTAAGGAACGCCCACCCGCACCAGGCCGGCGATATTTATATCGTGCATAACGGCATTATCGAAAACTACAAAGAGTTGAAGCAGGAGCTAAAAAACCACACGTTTGCAAGCCAAACGGACACCGAGGTTTTGGCAGCGCTGATCAACTCTTTTTATGATACAAAGACATCGCTCAAAGACGCGGTGCGCCAGGCCCTAGAACTAGTGGTTGGTACCTACGGTATTGCCGTGGTTTCGGTGCGCCAGCCAGATGAAATAGTGGTTGCGCGTATGGGTAGTCCGCTGATTATTGGCGTTGGAAAAGACGAAACGCTGATTGCAAGCGACGCCTCGGCACTTATTGGCCATACGTCACAGGCTATCTACCTGAACGATGGTGAGATGGCAATCTGTACGTCTGGTGGGGTGGAGCTTCAGGATATGAACTCCCACCCAGTTTCTGCTAAGGTAGAGACGATTGAGATGGACATGCAGGTTATCCAAAAACAGGGATATGACCACTTTTTGTTAAAAGAAATCAGCGAGCAGCCGTCGACGCTTCGATCAACATTAAGCGGTCGAGTTATTCTAGATGAAAAGCGAGTTCAATTGGGTGGGCTTAATATGACAGCCGATGAGCTTCGTGACATTAAGCACGTAACGATTATTGGGTGTGGTACGGCATACTATGCCGGGCTCCTCGCCTCTTACTACCTAGAGCAGCTTGTCGATGGCTTAACGGTAGATGTAGTGATTGCCTCGGAATTCCGTTATAGGTCGTTCCACATGCCCGAGAATAGTGTGGCGCTTATCGTATCGCAATCAGGCGAAACGGCAGATACGCTTGCCTGTCTTCGCGAAATAAAACGGCGTGGGGTGCGAACACTCGGCATTATTAATGCTGTCGGCTCTACGATTGCCCGCGAAGTAGATGGTGGCGTGTATGTTCACGCTGGCCCCGAAATATCTGTGGCGAGCACCAAAGCCTTTACGTCGCAGGTTGCAGCTATGACGATGTTTGGCGTGCAGGTGGCGCAGGCAAAGGGTGTGAGCGTGCAGCGCACAGCGTCGTTTGTGGAAGAACTGGCGATTTTGCCAGATGAAATCGAAAAGGTGATAAAAAGCCATATCAAAGAAATGGCGAAAGTCGCAAAAAAGTACGCCAAGTATGATCACGCACTATATTTAGGACGTGACACGCTATTTCCGGCTGCGCTTGAGGGTGCGCTAAAATTAAAGGAAATTTCATATATCCAGGCGGAAGGCTACGCGACAGGCGAGCTAAAACATGGTCCGATTGCTCTTATCGACGACAGGTTTTTCGAAGTAATGCTTCTTATGGAGGGTTGGCTTTACGATAAGTCTATCAGCGGTCTTTCCGAGATTAACGCCCGTGGTGGCCATGTTGTTGTATTTACAAACAGTAAAAAGGATGTGGATGCCGAAACGGTTGTCCGGATCGATACGAAACTTGATGTTCTCGCGCCGATTGCTATAAACGTATTACAGCAACTATTTGCTTATTATGTAGCAGTTGGCCGCGGTAATGATGTGGATCAACCGCGAAATCTTGCAAAAAGCGTTACCGTAGAATAGATTTGACTTTTATCATTGTAACTTCCCCTTTTATCACCTATGATTTAAGGATAAAAGGGGAAAACCATGACCGAAAACGAACAGCCAGAAATCGAAGAAACCCACGCGCCAGAGACTCATCTGAGCGTTGCAAAGAAAAACTCATTCAAAGAGCGGATGGGGCGATTTTTCGGGTCTAAAAAAGGCAAAGTTGTTTCGGTTTTGGTTGCTTTGGTGGTCATTGCTGGCGTGATTTATGCTATTCCTGCGTCTCGTTATGCAATTGCCGGATCGTTTATTAAACGGAATGTTCATATTGCAGTTACCGATTCGACGACTCAAAAGCCTGTTAGCGACGCCGAATTAGTGCTCGGGAGTTTTACAGCGAAGACCGATGCGAACGGAGTTGTTGATATCTCGAATGTCCCTGCGGGCGAGTATACTTTGCGAGTGACGAAGGCGTATTACACCGACATGAACCAGGCCTACGAGGTGCCGGTATTTGGTGAGGCTAAAGAAGTAAAGGCATCACTTGTCGCTACGGGGCGCCAGGTGGTTGTGAGTGTAACGAATAAAATCACAAAAGCAGCGCTAATGGGCGCGACCGTATCTGTTGGCGGTATTACATCTGTCACTAACGACAAGGGTATTGCCACGATGGTATTGCCAGCAGACAAAGACACTTTCGACGGCAAAGTGATGCGCGATGGCTATAATGAAGCGACAGTTAAAGTAAAGGCGAGCGACCAATCAGACGCAAATGTCTTTACAGCTACCCCTAGCGGATCGCTTTTTTACCTCAGTAAAAAATCTGGAAAGATTGATGTCATGAAATCGAACCTTGACGGTAGTGGCGCGACCGTGATCGTTAAAGGTACTGGGAACGAATCAGATAATGACACTCGCCTCTTCCCATCATCGGACTGGCGATATCTCATGCTTTCAGCGCGACGCGACACAAGTTTTAAAGGACAATTATATCTTGTCGATACAAAGACAAATTCTTTGACACTTGTTGATAAAGGGAGTGATTCGTCGTTTAGTCCGGTAGGATGGTCGGATCATACTTTCGTCTACAGTATTTATCGTAATAGCAAGCGGAATTGGGAGAGCGGACGCTATGCAATTAAGAGCTACGATATAAATACGTCAAAGATCGTAAGTATTGCAGAATCTCAGGGTTCTGGCACGCAGGTAAAGTACGAGTACGAGCGGCTCGATGGACCAATTATCGTAGACGGTAAACTGGCATACTCGATATCTTGGGAGCGTGGCGAGGCAATGTATTCAAAAACCACTAAAAAGAATGCCGTCGTCACCGTAAATATTGACGGCACGAACAAGGTTAAAATCAAAGAGTTCTCAATGAATTATTACGGAAACGTACAACTGCGCTACATGTCGCCGGTTAAGTTTAGTATCCAAGCTTCTTCTGATAATAAAGCTAATCAATACTTTCAATACGATAGCGGCAACGTATCAACGCTAAACACCACAGACGAGACATACTGGGATACAAGCTATCCGCTTCGACGAACCTCTCCTGACGGCGAGAAAACCTTGTGGTATGAGGCACGAGACGGCAAAAACAGTATCTTTTTAGGAAATAGTGCTGGTGCTGCTGGCAAGGAGATCGCTACAGAGTCAGACTATACAGTGTTTGGCTGGTATAGTGACGATTACATTTTACTAACGAAAAACAGTAGTGAATTATATATCGCGGCCGTAAACAAAGCAGAGGATGGCATGACAACACCTGTTAAGGTAGCAAATTATCACAAGGCGGCGGGCTACTGGGGGTACGGCGGCCAATAGTTAGCGGCTGTTGTCGCTAACTATTTTGCGGATTTTTGTAATAAATAATCCCTTGTCGAATCGCTTGGCTTTTCGGCGCAAAGTGCCGGGTAGGAACGTTGTCTGCTCGGCCTTTTGTATTGCCTCAGCAATAGCGTTAACGCTTTGCTCGTAAAACAATATGCCGCTTTCACCGTCTTGCACGATATCAAGTGCCCCTGCTTTTCCATAGGTAATAACGGGTGCGCCAGCGGCAAGTGCTTCTACCTGTACGATTCCAAAATCTTCTTCGGCGGCATACATCCAGCCCTTGGCGTGATTGAGTGCTTTTTCAAGCTCGGCGTCTGATGCGTCGCCAAACCTATCGGTATAAAACGATACAGTAGGGCCTGCTATGGCCTCTAACTGGCCGTGTGCGGGACCGTTGCCAAAGACTTTAAGCGGGATGCCAAGCTTTGTACATGCAGCAACCACAAGGTCGTAGCGCTTGTAGGGGAGCTGTCTGCCCATGGTCATATAGTAATCACCACGCTCGCGGGCGGGTTCGAACCTATCGACATCTACCGGCGGGTGAACGACCGTTGCTGGCTTGCCGTAATACTGTTTAATACGCTTTTGCGTCTCGGTAGAGTTGGCGATAAAGACGTCTACTTTTTGCGCGGCTTCGTAGTCTAGTTTGCGCTGGTGTGGTACGAACAGCGGAATAAGCAGGCGAATGATAGGGTCGAGTTTGCCATAGCCAGGGTTCTTTTTGTACTCCTCGTAGTGGCTCCAGTAGTAGCGCGCAGGGGTGTGACAGTACGAGATAATTACTTGGTCTTTACGGGTTTTGCGTATTTGGTTTGCGTTTAAGTACGAGCTGGTAATAATAATATCAAACTCGCTAAGGTCGAGATCTTGGAACGCTTTTACCTGAAGTGTAGGGAAAAGCTTGTACATTTTGCGGATTTTTTTAGGCAATTTTTGTAGCCAGGTTGTGCGGACATCCAGCTTTTTAAACTCTGGCAGTACGCGATCTTCGTCGTAAATGGCGGTATAAATAGGTGCATCAGGAAATGCATTGTGCAGTTCGTAAACGACGCGTTCGGCTCCGCCCATAACAATTAAAAACTCAGCAACAATAGCAATCTTAGGTGCTGGCATTATTTGGCACCTCTTTTACGAAATACGACAGCGACGGTTTTGAACAGGATTTTAATATCCAGCCAGAAGCTCCAGTTTTGTGCGTAAAAAAGCTCTAGTTCAATACGTTCGTCGAACGATAGGTTGCTTCGCCCGGACACTTGCCATAGGCCGGTAACACCCGACTTAACACTGTGTAATAGCGCGGTGCGGTTGGGTGAAAACTTTGTTTCTTGCGGCAAGATAGGGCGAGGTCCAACAAGGCTTAGGTCGCCTTTTATGACATTGAAGAGTTGTGGTAATTCGTCGAGCGATGTTACGCGGAGGAACTGGCCAAACTTGGTGATGCGTGGATCGTGTACAACCTTGCGGTTTTTTTCGTACTCCTGCGCCAAGTCCTCGCGGCCCATTTCGCGGAACTCAATAGCGGCGTCGCGCTTGCCGTACTTTGCGCTCATGCTGCGGAATTTTATCAGGCGTACGGGTTCGGAGAACTTGCTTAGTCGCTTACTGACATAAAAGATAGGTCCAGGATTGAGGATTTTTTGCAGAATAATAAGCACGGCGAAAAGCGGCGACAAAACAACAATGAGAAGGAACGACACGATCACATCGAACACCTGTTTGGCGATTGCACCCCAACCCACTAGCGGCGTTTGGCTGACCGAAATCATAGGGTAGCCAAGGAATACGTCGACGGTGTTTTTACCGGAATAAAACTCGCCCTCACCCGGAATAAAGCTGTAACTGATATGATTTACCTGTGCTGCACCCAAAATTCGCTGGTTGCGCTCTGCCGATGCATAGAGATCGGTCTGAATGATAGTAGTGATGCGAAGTTGTTTGATTTGTTCAAGCGCCCTATCAACAGATGAAAAATGTTTTACGTCGAGGCCGGGCGGTAACACGCTTTTTGGGCCAGCAATGGCAACGATTTTGTAGCCACTACGGTAGGTGTTGGACAGGCTGTCGGCAATGTCGCGCGTGGCATCGCTATCGCCAATAACAAGCACCCGGCTGGTGCCATGGCCAAAATAAAACAGCATGCTGCGCGTAAGGCGAAGCAGCTCACGCTCTATAAGTATGAGGCTGAACGACCCAATAAGTGCATAAACGGCGACAAGCCTCGCTGGAAACAGGTGCTGGCCGCTAAAATATTCCCAGCCAATAACGATAAGAATACCGATAACAGTACCAATGGCGATTTTACCCCATTCGACAAGACGACGGTTGTACGTGTTGGACTGGTAAAGGCCAAGGGTTGCAAAGGTGAGTATCCAGAATGGAACGAGAAAAAGAAAGTTTAGCAGGTATTGGTAGGCGTATACCTGTGTAAGAAGCGGGCGAGGATCGTACTGTACTCGTAAAACATAGGCAATCGTAAAAGCGCCAAGCAGCACAAGAAAATCGGCAGCAACAAGGATAAGACTATAGAACTTTGTATTCTTTGATGGCATCTATAGCTGTTATTATACCATTTTTTAGTTACACTAGAGATAATGAAAGTCACACGTCTAGAAAAGATATATATCGGAATACTAGTGGCGATATTCGCGGGTATCGTGCTACATGCGCCAATAAGTGTTGGGTTGGGGGTGTTATTTCCCGATTTCAATCTGTTAATAAAATCCTGGAAAGAGATTTTGATGCTCGTGGCGCTTCCACTTGCGATATATATAGCGACGCGTCGTGGCATGTGGGGTCAGCTGGTGCAAGATTGGCTTTTTCATATTATTCTGGCGTTTGCGCTACTTCATGGAGTGCTTGCGGTGGTTTTCTTCCAGGGCACAGCCCCAACGCTCGCCGGTCTTGCGATCGATTTGCGTTTTGTTGCGTTCTTTAGCCTTGTATATATTGCTGTTCGAGCGCTGCCACAGTATAAAGCTCTGTTTATAAAAGTGGCGATTGCAGGTGCGTTCGTAGTAGTAGGGTTTGCGACGCTTCAGTTGTTTTTGCCACCGGATATTTTGTCGCATATTGGTTATAGTCGCGATACGATCATGCCGTATCTTACAGTCGATAAAAACCCGGATTACATCCGTGTTAATAGCACGTTGCGCGGCCCTAACCCGCTGGGGGCGTACGCTGGCGTAGTGTTGGCGTTGGTCACGGCGGCTATCGTGCGCAAGCGTTTTGATCTTGAAAACACGAAAGTGCGAATTGGAATTGTTGTGCTAGCGGTGTGTGGCGCGGTGGCGCTATGGATAAGCTACTCGCGAAGTGCCCTTGTGGCGGGAATCGCCGCGGTGTTGCTGGTGATCGCTATGACGCAACTTCGCAAACTATCGCGCACGGCCTGGATTGCATCGTTTGCTGTTGTGGGCGCTATGGCGGGCGCGCTGGTGTTAAATTGGAATGGCTCGTTGGTCCAGAACGTGCTTCTTCACGAAAGCGAAAATGGCAGCGCAATCAGCTCGAACGACGCGCATGTATCGTCGCTGGCATTTGGCATCGATCGTCTGCTAAACCAGCCTATGGGCGCCGGGGTTGGCAGTACGGGCTCGGCATCACTGCACGGCGACGCGACGGTTATTATCGAAAACCAGTATTTGTTTGTGGCGCACGAGATTGGTTGGCTAGGGCTGGCGCTGTTTGTTGCGCTAAATGTACTAGTTTTTGCCCGATTATGGGGGCAACGCGAAGATTGGCTAAGTCTTGGTTTGTTTGCGGGCGGTATCGGGCTATGTCTTATCGGATTACTTCTACCTGTTTGGGTAGATGACACGGTATCAATTGTATGGTGGGGGCTCGCCGCGGTGGCGCTAGCAGGGGGTAAATATGGCCGAAAATAGAGCAACCAAAAAACAGCACGAACTGCTAGTGTATATCGATGAGTTTATAAAGACGAACGGCTACGGGCCAAGCTACCGCGAGGTAATGCGCGCACTCGACTACAAGTCGGTTTCTACAGTGGCGGTACATGTGAACGGTTTAATTGCGCAGGGGTTACTACTAAAGCGCGATAACTCCGCCCGTTCGTTAGAGGTTGTTGAAGAAAAGCAGGCGGGTGGCGAAGTAAATAAGAATACTTCCCATATTGACTGGCTTAAGCGAGAAATAAAGCTGCGAGAAAGCAAAGAATTCGAAGAAAGTAAGAAGGAGGCGCTGTTATTGCAGAAAGCACTGGCGATTTTACAAAATGAATCAATCGAAACCTGAAACTTTCCCGCTTGACCAAACCCCAGTTTAACAGGTATAATACCCTAGTATTCCGGCATAGCTCAGTGGTAGAGCGGATCGCTGTTAACGATTAGGTCGCTGGTTCGAGCCCAGCTGCCGGAGCCAAGAAAAATGATTCACGTTTGTGGATCTTTTTTCTTTGCGATAATCTTTTTAGTCAGATGTTTATTGATTATGCTAATGTATAATCATTAGTGTGAATAAGCTTATCAGAACTATCGTCGTAGCTTTTGTCTGTTTCGGAAGCTTTAACCTGCTAGTGGGTGCGTATGCTAGGCGGGGCGATCAAGAAGTAAATCTAATCGTATTACTCATTGGGCTAGCTGTCGCCGGAATTGTGTGGATTGGCGATATAATCCAAAGAGATAAGAATCATAAAATACAGTACATAATCAAGCCAATTGACTATGGACTTATCTTCTTATGGGCAATGGCTGTACCACTAGTTCTAAACGAATCGAATATCAGTAGATCTGTGTCTCAAATATTTGCATTAAGGAGGGGTTATCAAGCCTTCGATATAGTGCACTGGTTTGTTGTATTTATATTCATTGCCGCGATAAGCGTGCTCGCAATCAGCCTACTCGCACTTAGTCGCTCGAAGATTCGGTCGTTTCGATTGAGGTGGGTTGCGGTCATTGTTTGCTCTGTATCGTTGATTCTTGCGCTCACGGTTCCGATCGGAACGGTTCATACCGGTAGTTGTGGATGGAACGAGGTTCGCTTAAGTTTATTGAGCGGAGGTCAGAAGGAGTTTGAGGCGGTTAAAGAGCAGGCCAGAGATGCTCAACTACGAAGACAGCAGAGACTTAAAGACAAAGACGCATCTTATGATATTGCCGAGGGCTGCTCGCCTGGTCTGATTTATGTATTGTACATACTATAGGAAAAACAGTACGCAAACTAACCTCTAACTCCCTTGATGGCGCAGATCGATGCTAGTAGCTTTGCCTTGCATCATTGTACTCGGAAAGTTTACGAAGTGCGTCCACTAGTGGGAGCCATGAAAAATGATTCACCATTGGTGGATCATTTTTTCGTTTTAGGGCAAAGCAAAGGCGTGATAATGTTATTCTTAAAGTATGGTTAAAAGTTCTTCTAGGCAAATAGGCAGTGTGCACTTTATCATTATCATCATCTTGGTCGTTACGCTTCTAGGTGTACTTGGATTTGTCTTTTGGCAGAATTTTATTAATAAAAAAGACACTGTTAATACAGAAACGAATAAAACTATTGATACGGCGCAAAATGAGGATAAGTCAAAATCGGATATGCTTACGTATCGGAATGACTCAATTGGTATTGAGTTTAATTATCCTAAAAATTGGATAAAAATAGAGTGTGACAATACTAATATTGAAAATCCGCAAAATAAAGTTTATTTTGGAACAACTAACGATGGACTTTCTATTGTTGATGGTAAGAGCACTCAACTATGTGAAGTCGGGTCTGATTTTCCTCCACAGATGACTTTCTCGATCAGTGATGATATAGATGACGGACTGTATCTTGATTATGCTCAATCAGCTACAGATGTAATGATTGATGGCATACGTGCTAAAAAATATCTAAGTTTTACTGACTCGAAATCTATTATGCCGGGACTCGAATCGACCACGTATGTCATTAAAAATGCCTATGGTCTATATATTACCGCTAACTACAAAAGATTTCCTAGAACTACTAGCGGTTCACGGGACAACTCGGAAGCCAGCCTGCGGGCATTTGTTGATGTAGTTGAAAGATCGCTTCGCTTTTTAAGAATGTAAAGGAGGTCGAATATAGGGCTCCGTTCGATATGAATATAGGAGCAGGTGGGTGTCGATCTACTACTCGGCACGGCCTCACTTTAGTGAAATATCAATTCTATAGATAGAAATGTATTACTAAAACAGTAAGGTTTATCGCGAGTCCTGCAATTGCAACAATTAAAAGCTTTATGTTATTTATGCGGTGCGACAAGATAGCACCCCTTGCACAAAAGGCGAGCCCTGCAATTGCAAGATACCATAGTAAGATAGACGCAAGTCCCAGGCTGGCGCCGAGGAGCGTAAAACTTTTACTTTCTTTTTCTGGATTCTTTGATGGTGCTAGTTGCATTTTTATTGTCTCCTTTGGCTTTTTTGGTTCTTAGGTATGCAGTATATTGGTAAACGCCAATAGCCAGCATAAATCCTAGACACGTGACTAATAGTAGGGTGGCGTATTCACGCGCGTGTTGACGTCCGGGTCGCTCGACGTAATTATCGAAGAAGGGTGTGTACATAAGCATGACGAGGAGTGTAGTGCCGACTCCTATGAGTAGGGGTTTAGTGTATTTGCGTTTTAAATATTTTTTTGCGTTTTTTACCATTTGAAAATCCTTTGTATAGATGAGATGAAGTGTTTAACTGCTTTGACGATAGGTCTGTAAGCCTCTAAATAAACATTCCTCGTTGTCTCCCCGGCATAATAACTGGTGATAGTCTTGACTAAGTTTTTAAGGGCTCTTTTTTGAACAGCCTTCTTTTTTACCGTTTTTACGGAAACTCTGTAGTTTCTCGTTTTTCCCGTATTTGACCCCCTCTTTATCTTACCAAAATCTCGCGCTGCTTTTGTTTTTCCTAAGAGCTTACCCCCTACTTTATCAGTGATGACGGATACGGCCGCTGCGCCGGCTGCTTGACTCCAGCTTCCGCCCTCGTATCGTACTTGGGCTGCTGCGCTCGTAGCCCCTACGACTGTAGCGGCCGCCGCCACTCCGGCACAGACACCTGCTGTAGCGACTACACATGCTGCGAGCCCAGCGCCAGCAGCCACGACTCCAATAGTGTCGGCGTTTTGACCAACCCAGTGCCATGATTGTTGCGCTGCACTTTTTACGCTCCCCCATAAATCCCACATCCCGGTTAGGTCGTATCTGTTTACTGGGTCTGTAGGGTAAACATAATCATTATCCACACCTCCCTCTACTGGATCTGCTGAGATAAACCGTCCCAAGGAGGGAATGTAGGCCCTGGCTCCCATCTGAATAGGTTCGAGAGCAATGTCCGTTTCGCTGATTTTTTGGTGTTGTCCTACATATTGCCAAGAAGTGCCTGATGCAGTGTTTTGTGCTCTTGTAGTGCCGGCAACATACTCACCGAACGGACCAGTTAAGTGTTTAGAAATTAACTCCCCACTGTTATTAACGGTTGCTGATACGTCACCATGAATGTTTGGAAGGCTGTAGACTTTATTCATGGCATTGGTTTCTTGGGGAGAGATAGTGAGGAGCACATCTCCCGGGAGAGTTACGTATTTCTGTACAACATCTCCTGATTCGCTAAGTAGGGCGTCGGGAGTGTCCTCGCCCCCCGTAAAGGCATACTGTAAGTGGCTCTTTACGATGTTATTCTCTGAGGCTGTGCGCCCTATAATGCGACCCTGTACGTCGCGCACATAATCTATATTCTTTTTTTGTTCTTGATCAGTATTGTTTGAGCCTGTTTGAGCCGCCAACACTTCTTCAATTGAAGTGTTTCGTCCGCTAGCATCAAAACCAAAGTTTGTTTTCTGACTCGTGGCTCCAAGGCTGACTATATTACCCCTAGTATCATACTCTGGCGTGTCAATCTTTGAGTCTGAACTGTAGATGAGTCGGTCGGCCATATCATAGCAGTACGTAGTGCTCTGGCCATTAACGGTCGCTGTCGTTCGGTTACCATTTTTTGCTGCGTTAGGGTTATTGCCCGGCAGTAATGAGCAACTTTCACCAGAATCTTCGAATCCGTATTCGTACACACTTTCACCTATTGTCGCAGAGGTTAATCGAGTAGCTCTATCGTAGGTGTACGATTTTGATACATTGTTTTCCGTACCGTTCGTAATATCTCCGCTGGCTGAGTAGGTGACGGAATCATCGATGGTTGTTCCGTCGCTTAGCGTAAACGAGGTTCCGGACTCTCGAAGCAATTCATCACGCTGAATATCACTTAGCGATATGCCAGAAGGGTAGTCGACATTCTCCACTCGGCCGAACTGGTCATAGGTAACTGTCGCATAAGTGATGCTGTCGATGCTGTATGTATTTAGTCGATCATATTGATCGTACGTGTAGCTTTCATTGCCGAGAACGCTCGTTCGGGTTAGTAGTTTCCCTAACGCGTCATAGCTACTGTTCGTAATCTTTTCTTTAGCGTCAGTATATTTTACAACTTGACCAAGGATGTTGCTTTCGGTTGTTATTGTTCCGCTCGAATCGGTCGAACTTACTATGAGTGGATTTCCGTTTACGGCGTAGTTGTTGCTGATAGTACGACCGGGCATATTACCAACGGTAGGCACGGATGTGTTTATGATTCGCTCTCTGGCATCGAAGGTCACGCACATCCAAGGTTCATTGGTGTATCGGATAGCCGCAACAGCTCCAGAGTTATTGTATACGACCTCACTTTCACGGCCTAAGAGTGGTCCTGTGCTGTCAGGGTCCTGTTCAGTCTTCGATTTTATGAAACCGGCTTGCTTATGTGCTTCCACCTCTGGTGTACAGGGATTATCCCTCGTTTCGGATGAGCCGTAATATTGATAGGACGTTTTTGTTCCTCCAGCCGATGTCCTGCTTGTTTGTCGGAGGAGGCCTTCGCCAGGCTCCTCGTAGACGGCTTTATTCTCATAAGCTAACCCTGTAGGGTCAAGGATTGATTTATCAATCGTCCCATATTCGGGTGATTTATATATGGTTCTTGTTTCAAGATTTCCGAGTTGTGAGTCGAACACAGTGGTTGACGTAGGAAGGCTGTAGTCGGGCGAGAGCTGATTGGAGAAAGTGGATGTTTCGGATTGACCCGGTGTCGTCAGATAAAGCTGAAGGCTAGCTGCCGTATTCGAGCCATGATAATGGTCGATTCGGATACGGTGATAGGTGTTGGCCGTGGTGTTATTATAAGGTGTTCCTGATACGGTTCGATCACCACCACTAAGCGTTCCGTCACCCCATCCGTCTACATAGAGCTGGTCATCGATATAGAGACGAAAGCCGGCATCGCCTCTAACTTTGAAATTATAGTCGCCCACACCGTCAAGTTTAATTTTGCCGGTATAGCGGGCACCCCATCCGTCGGTTGAAGTTACAGGTGTGGTATTTGCCGTAAAGGATGTCGCGACGGGTGCTGTCGTGCTCCATATTGCAGTGCTGTTTAATTTTGGCGCTCTCAGGAGTTTTTTATTGTCATAGTATGCAACGCCTAGTCCGGTAAGTCCCTCATCATATCCCGTCTTTACATGAGGGACATCACTCACGCGTGCAGTAATCGGCGTACGATCAGCGCCAAACCAGGTTGAGGGAGCAGGACCGTAGCCGTCAATTGGTAGATCATTATTGTCGTAAATCGTTGTTGATTTAAGCCCCTTTGGATCGGTCGTCGATAGGACTAAGTCCTTATCGGGATGCCACTCAATTTGTGACGTGAGATTGGCTAGATCCGTTTCCGAAGTTGTTCTGAATAAATTATCGTAGGTAATGCGCTTACTGAAGCCGTGAGGCTCCGAAGCGCCAACAACGTTCATCGCTGTTTCGTTGTATTTATATGAGAATGTGCTTTCCAGGCGTGGCTGTTGATCTGTTGATGCGGGCGAAATAACTGATTGCACTCGTCCCAGTCCGTCGTAGTTGATTGTTGTAACTGCGCTGATATCATCGTTTCGTACTCCATAGGCTATCGCATCGTTTGCTAGCATGTCTCGGTAAGAATTAATGCGTCCGAACGCGTCGTAGCCAAAGTCTTCATAGGCATCGCCTGGCTGTACGATTCTAGAAAGGTTACCCTGGTTGTATTGGAAGAGGGTCTTTTTTCCATCTGTCGTTTTGAAGGCACATAGCATGCCGCTTGGTGCGGTATCAAAACCACTCAGTATTTGGCATTCGCTGTCACCAGAATAATGGAGGGTTCCGTTGCGTGATTCGTCTACTCCGTCCGATATCTTTACGAGGCGGGAAGGATTTCCGGCATACTCGTATTTAAGTGCCGCAGGTTGGCGATCATCCTCAGAGGCAGTAACAGACGTAAGCTTGCCCTCGGCGTCAAAGATGTATGTCTTGCCCTCGGTATCAAGAACTGTGTAGGTGCTGTCGTCGTTTCGTGTGAGAACTGCTTCTTGGTCTTTTGGCGCGACATAGCCATTATTTTTCCATGTATATTCGTATGTTTGTCCGGTGCTGTCCGAAAGGATTGCAGCATTCGATGAAACTTGTAGGCGTTCATAATTAATGTTTCCATCGCCAAGCCCCATCTCCCACCCGTTCGGAAGGATATTGGCTTTTGGTGCTAGCCAGGTAATAGGCATTTCTTGTGCGGCAAGTCCTGGGCCTTGCATAAGCAATCGGAAGTGCGCGTTGCCGATACCTTCGTAGTAGTCAACGGTAATTGGTATTTGCTGTCCGGCGGTAAGGTTGACAGGCGTGCCCCAGTGGTCGCCTCCGATATAAGGTGCCCAGCTATCGTAGATAGTTTGGTCTGCGCCAAAGGCGCCAATGCCAAGTTTAATCTTCATGCCGTCATCGCCGTTTGCTCCAAGTGTGTAACTTCCAGACGTAGGAACGGTGAGGTAGCCCTTCCAGCGAACGAGAAAGTCATCTGAAGGTAAGCCAGGTGAGGCTGCGCCTGCACCCCATACGAAGTTTATCTTACTGTCGTTTCTTGCCATAAGTAGGCGATTTGGATCGTTCGGATTGGTTGGGAATGTTTTTGTGCCGTCATCTTTGTAGTAGCGCCCCTCAAGGCCGTATTTTGTTGCGGTTTCGCGAGCGCCAGTGTCAAACCAGCTGGCAGGCACTACTTGCTGCGGAACAGAACCCTGAACAAGAAGTTGCATGGTTGCTACTCCAGTAAATTCGGTTGCCTCTACCGTTATAGGAGTTGCTTTCCCGGCCTCAAGATGAATGCTTGACGCTCCAAAACCAGTACCGTTCGGGTATTTATTGAGGTGAAGCTGATTGTCGATATATACATTACAGCCGTCGTCGACTGCGCACCCAAAGGTGTAGTCGCCAGTCTGAGGGGCGGTGATATAACCAGTCCAGCGCGCTGAGAAGTTATCTTCCGCTACGACGCCCGCGGATGGACTGCCATTGGCCCATAAGAAATCTATATTAGGGTCGACGCGAGTGGCTACGGGTGCTCCACTGCGTGTCGTGTTGTTCCAGTATTGGCCGACAAGCCCCGGGCTCGACATGGCGGGCGAGTTGTAATCTAGACTAACGCCTATGTTTCCACCGAGCGCCGAGATATTGTGAGTACCGGTACTTGTGGTTGCGTTACCTGTTGCAAGGTCGACATTGATTGGTCCAAGTTGCTCGTACGCCTGGGTGCTGTCTTTTCCTGTACGCATGTCTACTTTAAACGATCTTACCCAGTTAGGGTCTCTTTGTGCATACCCCTTGGTGTAGGTGTGCCAGTAGTATGTTCGACCGTCTTGAAGAATGTTATCGGGAACTGTCCACTGAGACGAGCTAACCCAGCCCGAGTTAATGACTGCGCCAGTTTCGGCGTCGGGGTTTGTCGTGACGCGGAAGTAATACTTAACAGCATCACCGTCGGTATCGGTGACGTTATTGACGCGAAGGCTTGGCTGTGTGGTAACAACAGTGCCGCCATTTGCAGGAGATGCCGCAGTTGCCATTGGGGTTGGCGTATCGTAAACAACCGTTGCTTTCATGTCGTAATAGGGCTTGTAGGTGAGAGACGAGCCTTCTTGACCGCGGATACTCCACCAGCTTGCATAGTCATCGGCATCAACAAGCGCCTTTAACTTAGCGGTGAAATCGATATTAAAGTTTGTTGAAGCGCTGGCGCTGCCTGCCGTTGAACCGGTACAGTTAAATCCTGTGGAACAACTGGCGAGTCCCATGGTGATTGTTTTTGTGGTTGTTGTGCCACCGATTCCAGACTTGAACCATCCGTAAAGATCGGCGTTAAGAATAGTTTTGTTTGTTAGTTCGGTGTAGGGGATATTGATGTAACTTCGCCAGTGTTTCCAGCCGTTATCGTAGAGTGACCCTGTGTTGGCATAGCAGTTGCTTGCATTGCAGGCAAAGCCATCCGACCTATACATTTTGTAGACGATTTGGCTTTGCTTAGTAAATGTAGGGTCGATTCGCATAGGAAATGCTGAATCGGGCTGATTCTTAAACCAAGTAGAGTCGAGCTTAACGGAGATGCCAGTTGCTGTTGGTGTTTGGGAAACTCGTGGTTCGTTTATAACACCTCGGCCGTTTACATCAAGGGTGAGAGAGCTAAAGCTGTATTCATCGGAAATACCTTCGATGGTTAGTTCGCCTACGTTTTTAGGATGTTTAATAACTGTGCCACCTTCGACCGCAAAATCAAAGGATGTTTTCGAGGTTCTATTCTTAACGACAATGATTTCTTTTATTGATTCACCACGTAGTTCGTATTCCAGATCGACACCAGGCCAAGCGTCTTTATAAACGACAGTGGCTTCATCTTTTCGCTCCGGTGTTACGTTGTTTACGCCTACAGGCTTAACGGTAATATTCTTTCCATCGGCATCAAAAGAGATTCCGTCAGAGAGAGGTCGTAGCTGGGCAGACATCTTGCCTGCCTTACCCTTAAATCCGGTTTTGCCTGATTCTAGAGTTTGCGTGAGGGCGTTATCGATTGTCTTCCACTCGCTACCATCTTTGTAATTTTGCTGACGAGTGTTGAAGTCGAGAGTTTTTGTCCCATCGTCATTTAAGAATGTTTTTGTATAAGCAGTTCTTTTTTCGGTGAGTTCACGAACCTGTTTGCGCTCGCGTTGATTATCGGTCTTTTGATCGGTGGTAAGATTTCCAAGAGCCGCAGGATCGACGTTTTTTAGACTCGGAGCGGCGTTCGTATTACTATCTGATTCGAGCGGGGTAACACTTTGGCGTACGAATGTCTTTGGGTTTGAATTGGCGAAGAGCGCCATGAGCTGCGATGGCTGCGCCAAGGTAAATACCATCAGTAGCGCAAGAACAAAAAGAGCGCCGGGCTTTACTAATTTTTTGAACCTTCGAGGTTGGGAGAGTTTAAGCACAGCATGGCCCCTTGCTTGCATTTTTGTATGAACAGCAAATAGCAATGTCTGACACGCCTGAATCCCCCTTAAATTACCTTAAGCATAATTTAAGATTAAGAAAAACGCAATAGATTTGTATTAAGCAATTGCTCCTCTTAATAAATTGCGAAGTAGCGTCTACTCATAATTACGTAGTCGTTGTTGTTTTGGGCTTCGCGTCGTTAGTGGTGGGTGGTTTTCGAGTGGTCTTTTTAGTTACAAAGCTTATCACTCTACCGATGAGGGCAAGTAGGAGTATGAGTAATCCAGATATTGCGATCCAGTAATAAACCTCCCCAATGACGACGCCCAATTCCGTGGCAATATCGACAGGCAGAAAGCCCAGGGCGCTATCACCATTTTTTGGCGGGTTAGTTAACAGTAGACCTAATAGACTGCCGGGTACGCCAACGATAAACAGTTGTAGTCCAAAATTAGCCAATCGGCCCCATCTAGCGCTGAAGTAAATAACACCGATAAGTAGCAGCGCGGAGAGGGTAGAAAATATTCCGAGAAGTCCGTTTAGCGAATTGTGGGTTTGTTTGGTGAATAGGCGAAGGGCCGAAGCGTCGTTTATGAACTTTTGCTCTTCCTTGGGGCTTGTGGCAAAACGCTTGGCTGTCGCTTCGATACCGTCGTTGTAGAGTATTGTCGTGAGGGGAGTGAATACTTTTAGCTTTATTTCAGTAGCAGAAAGAGAAAGGTCTTGTTTTGTAATAGTTACCTCGGGCATCGTTGGAAGTGGACGTATAACGCCACCTTGTTTTTTCAGAGTTCGTTTCATCTCGTCTATGTCAGTCAGGGAGTCGTCGCGTATAAACATGCTACCAATTGCCAGTGCTGCAATTTTTGGACCACGATTTTCGTCGGTTAATTTGACAGCCGTCGCTAGTAGTAGCGTGACGAACAGGCAGAAGACGAAGAGTAGGCCGCAAATCCATTTAGCGTCAACGTGCCAATAGGGGCGTACGGAGGGATATAGCTTCATTACTAAGTAGTATAAACCATAACAGGGATCACCGCATCCTGAGGTATTAACCGGGCATGTCGAAAAGAGCTACCTGCCGAAACCGTAGGTTTTGTAGATTATTTCTCGCGGAGTGACGACAAGGGGAATCCTAAGTGATAGTTATAATTTGTGTCGTGCTCGGATCGTAAGTACCACACCCCATTTAAATATGTCTTGGTTGTAAAACGTATGACACGTCCTTTTAGGAAGGTTTCGCCACTCTTCTGTGCTGTTAAAAGACTGGTTTTTTGCGTGTCGTAGGCAAGTTTCATGTCTCTTGGCTGAACTAGCGGTGTGTAGCTCGGCATTTCGCGTAACGCGCTAAAAGGAATGCCGAAATGGAAACTGTTATTAGTATCATGCTCGGATCGCAAATACCAAACTCCATTGACAAGTGTCTTGGTAGTAAAGCGTACAATACGCTCCCTTGAAAGCACCTCGCCACTCTTTTCGCCCGTTAAAAGATTGGTTTTTTGTGTTGCTTCCGAGAGCCACATTTGCCGGGGATCTTGGAGTGGACTGTAGGTGGGCAAGGTTGTGTCGACAACAGCTTTCATGTTTACTCTGCCGAAGCCGTACTCTTTTGTGTAAGACGCACCTTCCATGCCCGCAACTCTATCTGCACTTTGCGCTATTGTATCGCGAATCTCTGCGGGAGTGAGAGTTGGGTTTTTGCCGATAAGTACCGAGGCTATTCCAGATATATGCGGTGCTGAAAAGGACGTTCCATTTGCGCCGAGGCTACTGCTAGAGTAATTGTTTGATTTGTCTGGTGCTAAAATTGTTGCAACGCCCGCTCCGGGTGCCATGACATCGAGCCCGGCTCCATAGCTTGAGAACGAGGCGCGCGTATCGCTAGAAGTCGTTGCTCCTGTGGCTAATGCGTGGACAGAGCGCCCCGGGTAGCATACGCCCTCTGTACCGCCATTGCCCGCGGCTCCTACGATAATAATGCCGGCCGCCTTCGCCGATGCGAGCGCGTCCTCCAAAAGCTGATCGGTAACCGTACAATCTCCATTAGTGTCATATACGGCAAGGCTCAGGTTGATAACGTCTGCGCCCATTTGCGTGGCGTATTCGACAGCCGCCGTAATAAGTGCCGAATTACCCCATCCGTAGCCGTCCAAGGCACGAAGGCTCATAATTTTAGTGTTCCAGTCTATACCTGCAATCAGATTGCTGTTGTTGCTAGATGCTGCTGCTATGCCAGCAACGGATGTTCCATGACTTGTGTAGCAGGCGCTTTCGAATGCCTGGCACGAGCCATTAAAATGATTGCGGTTCAGCTCGTTTTGGTGAGCTGGGCTATCACATGAATACGGTTGCGGGTCATTATCGTAGGTAATGTATTCTGGGTAGGTTGAGCTTTGGTATGTTGTTGGGCTTGCAAAGTTAGGACAGGCTGCGCTGTCGCCGCGCCAGCCTCCCATAAAATCCCAGCCTTTAGTATCATCTATAAACCCATTGCTATCGTCGTCAATATTGTTACATGATTTGTCGATAGGAATGCTTTGGGTTGTACAGTTTGGTGCAGGACCTTCAGTAGAGCTAGAACCAACCTCACCAGAATTTACCCAAGCTCTTTGCGTAGGAAGGTCGGATTGCTGGCAGGGGGTTTGCGTTGGGCAATCTGGTGAAGCCGCCCAGCCTTGGCTAAAAAGAACCCCGGAATCGATAATTGCGATAGTGGTTTCTTGTGACCCCGTAGCTGTGTCCCATGCCTGTGGAGCATTAATTTTTGTGAGGTTCCACTGAGAATTATTGGCGAACAGAGGATCGTTTGGTGTAATAGCTGGCTTGTAATTGTAGTTGGGAAATATCTTAAAACCAGAGTCGGCTTGCATCGTGCGTTCAACAGAGTTTAGCGCAGAAGTAGAGCCGGTAACCGTAATTAATCCCCCTTTTCCCGGTAAGGGTGTAACCCTCGTTTCTTGCAAACCACTTTGCTGTACGGCCAAGCGAGACTTAGCGAGATTACTCGTACGGATGACGCTGCTGGCCACCTGTTTTAGATTGGCGGTACTAGACGTTTTTTGAAAAGCATTGGCGTAAAGCGCCCAACCAAGTGAGATAGCGAGTATTAGTAATAGTCCTACTACAGAAGTAAGTAGGACTTTATTTTTTATATGTGAAATTGCAGAGTGTAATGTCATATTTTTTATTTTATATACAAGGCCTATCATTTATTATATCACTACTTATAACAAAGCCGGGTCTGGTAGAAGGGTACTAAGATGCTCATGTGAGCGAATTGCGCTATACTTTTAAGCAGATGCCTAAGCCAAAATTAATTCTCTTAAACGGCTTTGCCGGCGCCGGTAAAACGACGGTTGCCAAAATGTACATTGCCGATCATCCGCTTGCGATGGTGATTGAAGGCGATGAACTAATCGTTAATATGGGCAGCTGGCAGGCGAATGAAGACGAGGCTCGCCGCCTACTGTTTTTGTTAACGAAGGCCATGGCCCGCACGTATCTTGTGGAAGGTCGCGATGTACTATTGCCATACCTTGTAACGAGTGCGGGCGATGTTGATGAGTTTGAGAAAATCGCAAAGGATATCGGCGCTGAGTTTTACGAATTTATACTTCATAATGATCGCCCTACGGCAATTGCAAGGCTGCTAGAGCGCGGCACATGGGGCGAAGCGGGACAGCCGCCTATTAGTGATGATGAGCTGCCGGTTATTGAAGATCTGGCCGCAAGAATGGAGCGCGAGCTAGAGAAACGCCCCGGGGCGATACGAATTAACGTTAAGGTGGGTGATCCAAAGATTACATACAGGGAATTCGTGCATTGTTTGTCAGAGTAAGGCAGTGATCTGCGATTTCAGAATGGCCCGGGGCTATTGCTATAATGGATCTAAGGAGCCTTAATCTATGATTCGTTTAAAAACAAAATTATTTACTATTGGCGATACGACACTTCTTCGTTTGCCCGATGAGATAAGTGCAGAATTGCCGTCACGTAGCCAAGTAATGGTAAAAGGCTCGCTAAATGGTTACGAATTTCAAACGGCACTTGAACCAGATGGCAATTGGAGCCACTGGCTGGCCATTGATGAAAAAATGCGAACGGCCACAGGTGTAAAGGCGGGTGATACGGTAGCATTGGACTTTGAAGTAACGAAAGATTGGATAGAGCCGACTATTCCAAGTGACCTACAAAAGGCACTTGATGCCGATCCTGAAGTGTTTGCGTTATGGTCGCGGGTAACGCCAATGGCGCGCTGGGAGTGGATTCGCTGGATAGCTTCAACTGCAAATCCAGAGACCCGTGCGAAACGCATTGTCGTGTCGTTTTCGAAACTTCGTCATGGCGAGCGTCGCCCATGCTGTTTTAACCGTGCGATGTGTACTAATCCGCATGTATCAAAAGGCGGCCGGCTTCTTGATCCGACAAGAACGGAGAACTAAGGAGAGTGGAGAGACTATGAAAGCAATATGGAACAACGAAATAATTGCAGAGGCAGATAAAGACGATCTGATTCGTATTGAAGGCAACTGGTACTTTCCATCGAACAGTATTAAAAAAGAATACTTTTCGCCGAGCGACCTGCATACAATATGCCCCTGGAAAGGCGAAGCGAGCTATTATAACGTGACGGTTGACGGCAACGTGAACGAGGATGCCGCGTGGTACTACCCGCAGCCAAAAGATGGTTCGGTAGAGCGAGTGAGGAAAGACTTTACGAATTTTGTTGCGTTTTGGCGCGGCGTAGAAGTTACCGATTAGGTTATTCGCGTCGTAAGGCGTCTAGCGGATTGATTCGTGCTGCACGGCGTGATGGGAAGAACACCACAAGCATACCAACGACGACCATGAAGAGGATAAGGGATCCAATAAGCCAAAGTGGTGTTGAGAATAAGTCAAATCCGCCCTCGACGCCGCGTTGGCGTGCCAGACTGTTCATGATTTGATTGACGATTTCGCCACCTGCTATGGCTAAAAGTATGCCGATGACGGCGCCAAGAACCGACAAGAGGAATGCTTCAAGAACGAACAGGCGTCGCATATCGCGGTTGCGCGAGCCCATGGCCATCATAAGTCCAATCTCTTGGGTGCGTTCAAGAAGCGAAATGGTAAGCGTGTTGAACATGCCTAGCACTGATACGATCATGCCGATTGCTCCAAAGCCGCCAAGTACGATAGTGAAGAACTTGAATACCTGGTTGATTTGGTCGAGGGTGTCGACAGGTGATGCGGTTTCGAACCCAAGGCTTTCAATCTGTTTTCGGAGCGCCGATACTTGCGTTGTATCCTCCACAACAACCTTTGCTTGCGAATAATAGGGCACACCGGCAGCATCGAAAATACCAAGAGGGATAAACAGCTCGCCACCCGAACCAGAATCGACGACGCCGACAATTTCGAACGCATACTTGAGCGTCTCCTGGTTGGCTCCGATTCCTGAAATCGGAATGACTACCTCGATTGTTTTACCAAGAGCAGTCTTGTCGTCGCTAATACCTAGCGATGTTAGCGCGGCTCGGTTAACGACAACCTGTTTTGAATCGGTGTTTTTAAGAAGACGGCCGGCTGATAAATTAAGCGAGCTAAGGTCTTGGTACGTTTCATCGACGCCATATGTGACCATGTCTATTGCGGCGCCATTATAACTAAGGCTACCAGGGAATGAGTATGATTTTCCGACGCGTTGTACCGATCCAAGATCACCCATTTTATTTGTTGCGTCACTGTTGAGTTTGATAATTTTTGAGTTCGGCGAGGTGACGTCGATTGCTTTAATTGATTCATCGCCAACCACCTGTTCGGTGACGAGTTTTTGAAGCCCTAAGCCAAATGAAACCAAAAAGAATATCGCGCCAACGCCAATAACGATTCCAAAAACCGTAAGAAAGGTTCGAAGTTTATTCGCGAGTAAGTTACGAGTAGCGATGAAAAAGAGGAGTTTCAGTGATATCGCTTTGTGTTTGGATCGGGGTTTCACTATACTGACTCCTTGGTTTGCTTTGAAAGTTGGGCGATACGTTCTTGCATTTCACGCATAAGCTCGTCGGTTGTTTCTTGAATATTTTTCCCCTTTAGCTCCTTCACCTGGCCGTCCTCGATATGAAGCAGGTGATCGGCAAGTGGCAAGTATTCCATGTTGTGCGTGACAAGAATAATGGTTCGCTGCTGGTCGGCATTCGCTTTTTTAAGAAGGTTCATAATCATGACGCCATTCTTGCTATCGAGGCTTCCGGTTGGTTCGTCGGCAATAATAAACAGAGGGTCGTTTATGAGCGCCCTGGCCATGGCGACACGTTGTTGCTCACCACCAGATAAGTGAGATGGATATTTTTTGGCGTAAGACTGCATACCGACCCTTTCGAGCGAGTGAAGGGCTTTTTCGTGTGCTTCTTTTCGGCTGTGGCCTAAAAAGTAGGCGGGCATAGAAACGTTATCGATAACACTGAGGCTCTTTACCCAATAATTTTGCTGGTAGACGATGCCGATATGGCGCGCGCGAAAATGAGCAAGAGCGTCGGGCCTTAGACTATATATGTCTTGGCTACTAAACGTAATAGAGCCCGTGGTGGGGCGTTGAAGCCCGGTAAGGATATTAAGAAGTGTTGATTTACCAGATCCAGATGGGCCGTAAATGATGTTGAACGAGTGAGGGTGCATTTGAAAGCTAATATCGTGAAGTATCGGCAGGCTGGTTTTGTTGACGATAAATGTTTGATGTACATTTTGCGCGTTAATTAGCGTTTCGCCGTCGATTTTTAATCGTTCCTCCATACTAGAATCCGAACACTTTCTGTAGTGAATCCAGGATAACGGTCAGGACGCTATCGGATGCACGGCTTATGATTGCTGATTGGGTTTCGCCTTTGCCTTCGTTGGCGGCGCGGTCTTTAGAGAGGGGCTGGATGCTGTAGACTTTTGATGTTGGAAGGTCGGAGACAATAACGATATGCTCGGTTCCGAGCTGACCGTCTTCGGCGGTTTTGTTATTAAATACAGTGACATTTGAACCCTCGGCGTAGGCCACTTGGCTGCTGGCGGGCTCGTCGGTACGCCACGATACGATTACCTGGCCACGAGCTTCGGCGCCTGTTCCGCGGATAGACGATTCAATAACGATATTTGATATTTTTGGCGGTCGTGTGTCGAGTGCCGTCTTGAACTGCTGGCGATCTGATGTAGCGAGGTTGCCCCCCGGATCGCGGCTTTGCGCCACGAGGAAGTAGATGCTGTCGTCTTCTAGATTGCGAAGCGTGAGCTCGTGTTCGGTGACAAGTTTGGCGTCTTGAATATCGGTTCCGCCCGTACCTACTTTTCCGTAGGTAACAAGCGAAGTAGAAGGAACGTTGGTTGTCCAGCTCACCTTTTGTGTACTGGTTGGCTGTCCAGGAACAGGTTGGAATCGTAGATTGGCAACACGTGGTCGTGCTGGTGTAGTGAACGAGGCAATACTTCCGTCGTATTCGTTGCCTTCGTTGTCGAATGCAACAAGTTTATAGAAGTATTTTGCGCCGTCATCGAGGCCGTCGAGCGCGACCGAATAGGTCGATTCACTGGTTGAGGTATTGATGCTTTGTAGGCCTCCAAAACTCTCGCTTTTACCGTAGTAGATATCGACTCGCGAGGCATCTTTTGAAGTAAATTCTACGACTGCGCTTGAGAGGCTGACCTTTAGTGTTGAGATCTCTTTTAGTGTTGGAGCGGGCGCTGTGCGGAATGTGTATTCTTGGCTGACACCTGTGTTACCGTCTTCGTCGGTCCATTTTGCAACCAGGTAGTAAGTTGTTCCTGCACTTAGGTTGGTAAGGTCGATTTGATGGGCGCTGGTTTGGTCGGAAATTGCGATCTCTGAAGAGTTGTATTTACCGCTTGATGTACCAATGGCAATTTTAGAATCACTTGGACGATCAGTGCTCCAGCGAACAGTTGCCTTGCGGGTTGTGATATTTGAAACGGAAGGATCTGCAACAAGCAGTGCTGGTGAAGTAAACTTGCCTGTTGGTGTTTCGCTAACGACACTGCTGTTCGCCCCGCAATTATTGGTGCTGTCGCATGCTGCAATGCGATAGTAATATTTATTTTGCGAAAGGCCCGCGTCGATATATGTTGTGCTAGAGCTGCTGCCGACAAAGCTGAATGTCTCGTTGTTCGAAGAGCGATAAACGCGGTAGTTTGCGATACCTGCGCCGGTATTTCCCGGAATGTCCCAGGTAAGCGCAAGGCGCCAGTTGCTCGTAGTTTTAATTGATACGTCGACGATATCAACGTTTAGGGGCATACCTGGCGAAGGAGTATTGGCGCTAAATTGTGTGGTTGCGTAATCGGCGTAGTTGATATTGCCCGACTCGTCTTTAGCGACCACATATAATGTATTTTCACCTGGTTGTGTAGCGTAGGCTGCGGCACCAAGACTGGTTGTTCCGCCGCTCGTAAAGGTACAATTGCTAGCAGAGGGTGCCGCGTTTATAACGTAACAATAGGTGAGTGTATTTGCATCTCCTACGTATGTTTGCGGGGCATCCCAGCTAAATGCAAACGAGTTGGTTGTGCTGGACGATGGAGTTGCCTGTACGTTCTGTGGTTCGCTTGGAGCGCCTGCAGTGTTGATTTTTAATGCGGCAGTAGCGTAGGTTGTCGAAACGTTACCCGCCGTATCCCACGTTCGGAAATAGACAGTATTAACACCCTCACTGATATTGGTATAGTCGGGGGTTGGCAGTGTCCCGTATGAACCGTCGTTTGTAAGAAGATCGCCGCTGTCGCCAGTACCTGTATGGCTGTCGCCATACCAGTCACTTGTGCCTATGCGATATTGAAGACCGGCTATTCCCGCGTTGGCGTCGCTTGGTGCGCCGGCGCCTGTGGTTGGCCAACTAAGGGTGACGTTTTTTGTATTTATAAAGCCAGAGGGAACAGTGATGTAGGTTGGGTTGGTCGGCTTTGTATTGTCGAAACGGAATGAGAACTGTGCGGACTGGGGCGAGATGTTGCCTGCGGCGTCAATCGTTTTGATGGTGAAGTAATAAGGCGTGTCGCTTGTTGTTAGGGCCTCTTCGAGAAGTCCGTTTGTATCGAGGTGTGTGTCGGATACGATAAACTGACAGTTATCGCCAGTTGCAATAGGGCTGGTTCCAAGGAGACCTTTGGTAGTAATAGGATCTGCGGTCGATTCGTGACCCAGGTAGGCACAGTAGCCTTTTATTCCCGATTCGTTATCGACGCCTGCTGTCCAGGTAAAGTACGGCGAGCTACCATTAGTCCATCCATCAACAGTAAGATCCGTTCCGCCACTTGCTTTCTGAGCAGCCAGCGAACTAGCCCCGGCAAGGGGTGGAACGATGTCGGAAACACCTTCTAGTCCAACGCCATCAAGTGCGACCTGCTGATACCCGTTGCTTTGTATAATAGCTTGCCAGGTTATACCACCGAATGTGACGGGTAGTTCACTAATGTGGTCGTTGATAATGGCTATTGGGTTGGCAGATGATATGTTCGGTGAGGCGCTCCACTGCGTTCCGTTCCAATAATTCCAATTAGTTCCGCCATCGGTCGATAGGCGATAGGTGATTGATCCGCCATTTAATGATTCTTGCGCTGAAAACTCTTGCCAGTTCCATACGCCACTTTTACGAACGGCATTTGCAAGCGTTACTGTTTGCGGCTGTGAGGCATATGGTTGTGTCGTAAAGGCTGTCCTGGCGGAATCGCTAATGCGCACTTCGTCGATCATGCCCTTGAAATAACCCTGAGCCCAGCCTGCCTCGGATGCGCCAAACGTCGAACCGATAAGAAGTGGTTGAGGGTTATTGGGCATGGACAGTGAGACATTGGTCTGACTATTCAGTTCGCCATCGAGGTAGAGCTTCATTGTTGTGCCATTGTAGGTGGCAGCGATATGATGCCAGTCGGTATTTTGCGTGGTGCTTGTACTTTGAAGATAGCCGTTGTCACCATACGACCATATCGCGGCGTCGGCATTGGCAGTATTACCGAGACCCGCGTATAACTTACCTTTGTAGACACTAAAGCTATAGACCATTTCGACGGTATTTGATGCCCAGCTAGAGTTAATGCCGCTGCCACCCATTTTTCCCCAAGCGCCGTTGCTGTATTCCCATACCTCACCGTCGCCCGCTGTGTTTCCGAGCGCCGCATAGAACTTACCATTATAGGTTGTCATAGAACGGACCTGCTCGTATTGGCCGTCGAGCCAGCTACCGTTTACGTCATCGCCACCAATCTTTGTCCATGTCGAACCGTTATATTCCCATATTTCGGCATCGGCCGTGGTATTTCCTAGCCCTGCGTAAAGTTTGTCGTTATAGATTTGCATTGATTCGACTTGTTCGAGACTTGCGCTCCAGCTACCGGCGACGCCATCGCCACCAACCTTCGACCAAGCGCTACCATTCCATCGCCACACCTCGGCGTCGCTTGCAGAGTTTCCAAGCCCGGCGTATAGATTGCCGCCGTATACTGTTAGCGCACTGACTCGCTCGTAGTTTGCTGTCCAGCCGCTATTAATACCATCGCCACCAACCTTCGACCAAGCGCTACCATTCCATCGCCACACCTCGGCGTCGCTTGCGCTGTTGCCGATTCCTGCATAAAGGTCACCATTAAGGTTAGCGAGGCTGTAGACTTCTTCGAACCCTGCTGCCCAGCTACTGTTTAGTCCATCGCCACCAATCTTTGTCCATGTCGAACCGTTGTATTCCCACACCTCGGCGTCGCCTGCGGTTGTGCCTAGGCCTGCGTATAGTTTGCCACCCTCGGCCACGAGTGTTAAGACGTCTTCGTAAGTGGTTGCGGTCCAGCTACTATTGATTCCTTGGCCCCCTACAATATCCCAGGCGGAGCCGTCGTAGCGCCATACCTGTGCATTGCCAGCCACAATATTACCAGTTCCGGCATAGAGGTAGTCGCCGTAAACGGTCATCGACTCTATATTTTGCATGTTAAAGTAGCCCCAACTGTGGTTGATATAGCCGCCACCGATACGTGTCCAGGCCGTACCATTCCAACTCCAAGATTCGGCGTTTGTGGTAGCACCCGACAGGCCGGCGTAGAGTGTACCGTTACTATAGGACAGTGTTTGTACGTTTGTGTGGGTATTGGTAAATCCGCTATTTAGTCCATCACCGCCAATCTTTGTCCACGAAGTGCCATTCCATCGCCACACCTCGTTGTCACCAGCTGTTAGGCCAAGTCCAACATATATATTAGTGCCGTCATTGGTTATGTCGTAGATCATCTCGTACGACGATGCGTCCCACGACGCCCCAACGGCATCACCGCCAATTTGCGTCCACGCTGTCCCGTTCCATCGCCAAAGTTCGGCCTCGCCAGCTGTTGTACCTAGTCCGGCGTAAAGGTTGCCGCCAAAATGGTGAAGAGTGTAGGCGTATTCGTAGGTAGAAGTGCCCCATGAACTATTTAGTCCATCACCGCCAATTTGCGTCCAGGTTGTTCCGGTAAGTCGCCAAACGTCGCCATCTCCCGCGGTATTACCAAAGCTAGCGTATAAAGATGTTCCGTCGTTAACGAGATTATAAACCCCTTCGTAGCCGGTAGGAAAAGCGTTGTAGGGAACGCCAATGCCGAAACCACCGACCCGCGTCCAGCTGGTGCCATTCCATCGGTATATTTGCGCATCGTTTGCGCTAAGGCCTAATCCAGCGTATAAATTACCACTCATGACGGTCATGCTCTGGACACTTTCAAAGGTATTTACCGCCCAGCCGCTATTTATGCCATCGCCACCAATCTTTGTCCACGAGGCGCAGTTTGTGGTGGTGTTACAGCTCCATACCTCGGCGTCTCCGGCGGAAAGGCCAAGGCCCGCATAGAGCGTAGAGCCATTAAGCGCCATAGAGGTCACAGATTCGAATGTCTGATCGGCCCAGCTGTCGTTTTTACCATCGCCACCAATTTGCGTCCAAATCGTGCCGTCCCATCGCCATACCTCGGCATCGCCAACAGCGCTGCCTAGTCCGACATAAAGATTTGCGCCCACAGCTACCTGCGAAGTAATGCTCATTTTTCCGTTAAGGTCCCAGCTACCGCGAATATCGTTGCCGGCTTTTTGTGACCACTGCGTTGCTGACGAGTTTTCTAGTTCGTAGGTAGCTTTGCCCGTTTCGTGGTCGTAGTAGAGTTTATAAGAACCTTTGTCTATAATGCCTTGACGATTATTGTGACTACCGGCGCTAAGGGGTTCGTCTAGCTTTGTCCAGGCCTCTAGGGTATTCTCTTGCGAGAGTGATAGCGATGCGGAATCGCTTGCCTCGACGTGCGAATTTACTCCGTTAAATACAAGGCTGTTATTTAAAATACCTGCAGCACTAGATGAAGCGCCATTGTTGCTACCCGCGTTATTGTGCGCCGAGCTGTCCGATGCAGTTGAGCTGGATGTTTCGTCGAGGTGAAATAGTGCTTTTGTGTGAACGTCGCTGGTGTAGTTTTGTGCCTTCAGGCGCACGCTGCCATCTGATATCTCAAGGCCATTTGCCAGGTTGTAGTCACTTGTGTTTGCGAAGTTCCAGGTGTCGGATAGGTCCGAAGCGGCCATGGCTTTTTGATACGAAACCAAAACGGCACTACCCACCAGAAGAAGATAAATACCAAGAATAGCGTAGTGAATATGGTGATGGTGGTTCCATTGATGCCATTTTTTATACCATGCAAGCCGACCGGTCAAGTGAATGTGGGGTTGGTGAGCGAGGTGGCGGTGGGCTATTCTGTAGGTTCGGATTGTGTGACGAAATGAGTATCGGATTAGCTGGCGAGTTATGACCAAGAGTCTTCGTAGGAAGGGGCGGGACTTACGCCAGAGTATCTTAAAGATGGCTGTCGCCCTACGTACTATGTGTGTAAAACGGTTTACGCGCATTGTATCACCTATGTGGATTCCTTTTTATTTCTTCACCTTATCACCCGGGAAATTACGCTTTCGCTAATTTTGCCTGTAGCATAGCAGACATGTTGTAAAAAGTCACTGACAAAAATACACCAAAAAATATGGTATAAATAGCATAATTGCGCATAAACAGATACGCGTGGTCGACGCCGGATGTTTGAAAAAAGGCGTATAATAAAGCCCAGTGAGCAAAGCACAAGCAAAAATGACAAATAGTGTTCTTGAATCGAGAGCTATAAAGTACAGTGGCCTCATGGCGAGTCTTGCTGGGTTACTGATGTTCGCGGCTGTAAACGTAAACCCTAAGTCTCTTTCTGAAATGCCAACCTTTGGATTTATTCTTGCGGCAAGTGTCGCGGCGGTTGCGTTTATAGTGTTTGTTTTTACTTTTAACTATTTTCGTTCAACGAATAAGCGCACGCCGACTTTCTTTTTGAAGGTTCGCATGGTTATTGCAACTATCGCGCTTGCGTTTGCGCATGCGGCAATTGGCTTTTTGCTGGTGATAGCTATAGTGACCGTTTTGGTTCATGAAACCCCAGGCTTGGTAGTGACGCCCCTTATGATGATAAGCGTTACGGCTGCGCTTGCGGGAGCTACAACATATGTGGTGTATATTCAATCTGTTCGCATGGAGATCGATAGTCTTGCTGGGCTTCTGATGATTTTTATTATTAGCGGGTCGATTGCAAGTATGGCCACGGCGGGCGATACAGATTGGTGGCAACATCACCTCAGTGCGCTGGGGGCGGGTAAAACCCTCTCCTCGTACACGTTTAACCTCACGATGGTCGTTGGTGGCGTTATTGTTGCGTTGCTTGCCGATATGATTGCGGATATGTTTTCCAGTATCCAAAAGTTTTCAAAGCATGAACAAGTTATCCGCTCCAATATTATCCGCTTGGCGTTTTTTATTGCTGGTCTCGGCATGATAGGCGTCGGTTTTGTAACAATTGCTGAAAACCGAATCATTCATGATGTAAGTGCGAATATGATGTCTGTCTCGATGGGGGTCGTGGTGGTGTTGCTGCCGTGGCTTGTTCCTATTATCTCGCGGACGTTTACGGTGTTTTCGTACCTTATGTTTATAACGGTCGTCGGTGCGTACGCGCTTAGCTTGCAATACGGGTTAGGAGTGTTAGCGTTTGAGCTAGTAGCTGGGGCTGCGCTTTTTGCCTGGATGATATTATTTGTGCGGCAAATCCGTGCGATCTACCACGATAAAGTGATGCCGGAATAATAACCGCAAAAGAGCGCGCGTTGTGACATAATTAAAGCATGACAGTGATAGACGACTACCTCGATCATGTAACGCCAACCCAGCGTGAAGCCCTCGAACATATACGTAAAATTGTAAAAGAAATGGTGCCTGACGTCGAAGAGGTGATAAGTTACGGCATGCCTACGTTTAAACAAAAATCAAAAACCATTTTGCATTTCGCGGCATTTAAAGACCACATGAGTGTTTTTCCAACGGCCGATCCGCGTTTAACGGAAATAGGTGAACTATACGCCAAGTTTCGGACGTCAAAGGGAACATTGCAATTTAGCGAGGAGAATCCAATCCCAGACGAATTACTACGAGAGATCGTAAAGACGCGGCTTGAAAGTTCGTCGAACGGCTACGAATCAGCCTAAAGTGTGACTTGGCGCCGCCAACTCTGCTAGTATTAAGGTATGATAACGTACCTCCGCTCTACCAACTACCGCCGCACTATTAAGCAAATCGACACTTTGCAGCCGGGTAGTTGGATACGTTGTGAAAAGCCGCAAGAGCAAGAAATTGCGCAGCTTGTTTCACTTGGGCTAGACGGCGATATTATTAGTGACGCGCTTGACCCGCACGAGGTTCCACGTATAGAAGTTGATGGCGAATGGACGTATTTTATTACACGTCTACCAGATACCGATGATGATTTTAACGATTTTACGACGCCTATTCTATTTGCGATCGGCCGCGAGCATATTGTTACGATAAGCCGCGATTCGCTTGGCCGTTTGTGGCAGCCATTTATCGACACGGTTGATACGCCGACCACGCAAAAAATCAAATTCTTTATGGTAATGATGGACGCGATTATTCGTCAGTATCAAACTCGGGTGGCATCGATCAACCGCCAAATGCGCGCCGCGACAAGCGACGTAACCAACCTGCGCCCGCGTGATATTGGTATTTTTGTTGAGTACGAACGAAAATTGAACGACTACCTCGATGCGCTTATTCCTACGAACACCGCGCTCGAAAAACTGCTTGGTGGAAAGCTAGTGCCACTCTACGAGGACGACCTTGATCTTGTTGAGGACCTTTCTATCGACCTAGAACAGCTTGGCGCAAGGTGTAAAAGTTTGCTGCGTACAATCACGAACGTACGTGACTCGTACCGTGCGGTTATGGATACGCGTTTGAACGAAACAATTCGAATCCTTACGGTGATTACGCTTGCCCTAACGATTCCTACGATGATGGCAGGGTTGTACGGCATGAACGTCGACCTGCCTGGCGACGAAAACTCGCCAGTGATGTTTTGGATAATTATTGCAATCAGCGCCACGGCATCGATTAGCCTTAGCTATTATTTTACAAAAAAGCGTTAGCGCGTTTGATACTATAAATGTATGAATGATAAAAATGTTGGTGTTGGGATTGCCGTCTTTATTATAAAAGATGGTAAGTTTCTTATGATGCAGCGGCAGGGTTCTCATGGTGCGGGAACGTGGGCGCCACCGGGTGGCAAGCTGGAATTTGGTGAATCGTTTGAAGATACGGCAAAGCGTGAAGCCAAAGAGGAAACAGGTCTAGAAATCAAAAATGTGAGGTTTGGCGCAATTACTAACGACCACTTTAAAGAAGAAGGTAAGCACTTTGTGACTATTTGGGTTCTTAGCGAGTGGGCGAAAGGTATCGAAGAAATATGCGAACCCGAAAAATGTACTGCAATGAAATGGTGTACGTTCGAAGATTTGCCTGAATCACTGTTTTTTCCGTGGGATCAGCTTTTCGAATCTGAATTTATAGATCAAGTTAAAGCGGCGATGAAGGTGTAACATTGCGCACAGTCCGGCTAACCATAAACGTGATATAATCCAGGCATACAGACAAAAATCTGAACAGCAAAAGGAGCATCATGAGCGGACCATTGCACATCACCTCGGAAATCGGAACATTAAAAACGGTGCTCTTGCATCGCCCGGGGGAAGAGCTGGAAAACCTCACGCCCACCTATTTAAAAGATTTGCTGTTCGACGATATTCCTTATTTAAAGCAGGCGCAGGCCGAGCACGACGCATTTGCGCAGGTGCTAAAAGACCGTGGCGTTGAAGTTCTTTATCTCGATCGCCTGACAGCCGAAGCGCTAGAGTCGCCAGATATAAAGGCGGCCTTTATTGCGGAAATGGTCGAAGCCTCAAAGCAGGGCGGTCAGCGCGCTACCGACGCACTTAAAAATTATCTTGCAGCGCTGCCAACGCACGCGATGGTTCGCAAGGTTATGGCGGGTATCCGAAAAGACGAAATCGACCTGCCGCCCGAGCACCAGCAGCAACTTCATGCAATGGTAGAAAAGAGCAGTTATCCGTTTTATCTTGACCCTATGCCGAACTTATACTTTACGCGTGATCCCAGTGCTGCAATTGGTGGAGGTCTTACGATTAACCGCATGCACTGGCCTGCTCGTCGCCGCGAATCGCTGTTTATGCAGTATATTATTGCACACCATCCGCGATTTAAAGACGCGGACATTCCCGTATGGTATGGGCGCGACAATAAATTTTCTATCGAGGGTGGTGACGAACTTGTTCTTAGCCGGAACGTAATGGCGATTGGCATAAGTGAGCGCACGACGCCTGAAGCGATTGAAAAGATGGCGACAAAACTATTTAAAGAGTCTGAGTTTACGAAGATAATCGCGATAGAGATTCCAAAATCTCATGCGTTCATGCACCTCGATACGGTCTTTACTATGATCGATCGGGATACGTTTACAATCCACCCCGAAATCCGCGACAACGGTGGCAAATTAAATATGTATATCCTCGACGAAGATGAAAATTCACCATATCCACGTATTGCAAAAGAAACTGATTTGGAGCATGTTTTACGAACGGCGTTATCCCTCGAGAGCGTCCGCCTCATCGAATGCGGTGGTGGCGATGATATTGCCGCAGCGCGAGAACAGTGGAACGACGGATCGAACACGCTTGCAATTGCACCGGGTGTTGTCGTTACGTATGATCGCAATTACGTTACCAACCAAAAATTGCGTGACAGCGGTATCGAAGTAATAGAAGTCGCAGGCAGTGAGCTGGGGCGTGGCCGCGGCGGCCCTCGCTGTATGAGCATGCCATTAATAAGAGAGGATATCTAATATGAATACTAGCTTGAAAGGGCGGTCGCTTCTAACGCTAAACGACTATAGCGGCGAAGAGATCCGTCTGCTACTAGATACGGCGCATGAGTACAAAAAACTCAAAAAAGCAGGAACGCCACATCGTATTCACGAAGGTAAAAGTATCGCACTGTTGTTCGAAAAAACCTCAACGCGCACCCGAATTGCATTTACGGTCGCCGCAAATGACCTTGGTGTTGCACCAGAATTCTTAGGAAAAGATGACATTCAACTGGGTAAAAAAGAATCGGTCGAGGATACCGCAAAAGTCTTAGGTCGGGTGTTCGATGGCATTGAATTCCGGGGGTTCGCGCATTCTACGGTAGAATCGCTTGCTAAATATTCTGGCGTACCGGTATGGAACGGCTTGACCGACGAATATCATCCTACGCAGGTGCTTGCCGACTTTATGACACTCGAAGAGCATATCGGTGACCTTAAAGATCTAAAGCTTGTGTTTGTTGGTGATGGTCGCAATAACATGGCAAATAGTCTTATGCTTGGCTCCGCTAAAATGGGGCTCGATTTTAGAATTGCCGCACCACAAGAGTTGCAGCCCGACCCAGAACTTATCGCAATGGCCGAAGAATTTGCCATAAAGTCGGGCGCGAGTATTATGATTACCCACGATATTGAAAAAGCGGTGCAGGGCGCCAATGCAATTTACACCGATGTTTGGGTGTCTATGGGCGAAGAAGACAAGTTCGAAGAACGTATAAAGCAGCTGAGGCCTTATCAGGTGAACGCAGAGATGCTGCAAAAAACGGGCAATCCTAGCGCGGTATTCCTGCATTGTCTGCCCGCTTTTCATGATGTAGAAACCGACACGGCCAAAAAGATTAATCAGCAATATGGCCTTGCTGAAATGGAGGTAACCGACGAGGTATTTCGATCCTCTGCTAGTATCGTTTTTGATCAGGCAGAAAATCGCATGCACACAATCAAAGCTGTTATTGCTTTGACGCTTTAACCTAAACGAGCAGGAGGCTCACGTGCAAATGAAAGCAAATCCACAAAAAAAGACACAGAAGAAATGGAGAATGCCCTCGGCGTTCAGTATCCTTTTTGGACTGATCGCGGTTGTTGCGCTTCTTACTTGGGTAGTGCCGTCGGGGCAGTACTCGCTGACTGAACCAACCGACGGTAGCGACCCTACGCCTATTGCCGGTACCTACGAACAAGTAGATAAGGTGAAGGATGTAGAAGGTGAAAGCGTTGATGTTCGCCAAGGACCTTGGGAAGTATTGCAAGCTCCTGTACTTGGTACTGCCGAAGCAATCGACGTTGTTCTATTTGTATTAATTATTGGTGGTTTCCTGGGTGTTACCATGAAAACCGGTGCGCTCGATGCGTTCCTAGGTCGTATTGTCAAAAACATGAAAGGTCGCGAAAAGTGGCTGATTCCGGTGTTAATGACACTCTTTGCCCTAGGTGGTACGACGTATGGCATGCAAGAAGAGACGATTGCGTTTTACGCGCTTGTTGTTCCTGTCATGCTTGCTGCCGGCTACAACGGAATGGTTGCCGCGCTGGTAATTATTTTGGGTGCTGGTGTTGGTGTTTTGGGTTCGACAATCAACCCATTCTCGACAGGCATTGCAGCGGGTTTTGCAAACATTTCAATTGGTGACGGTATGATAGAGCGGTTGATCGTTCTGGTGCTGACGCTTCTTGTAGCGATTTGGTTTGTTATGCGCTACGCAGGCAAGGTAAAGCAGGGTGAATACAAGGAAGATTCGCGACTTCAACCTCGTTCGGTAACGGCGCGCGTAAAAGATGTTCCCGCCCTTACGGGTAGGCGCAAAGCTGTTATGGCAATCTTTGGTCTTGCATTCGTTATCATGGTGATCGCCGTTATTCCATGGGAATACAAATTCGGCATTACGTTCTTTGCCGACATGGCAACCTGGCTTAAAGAACTTCCGGTAATTGGTATATTGTTTGGTGGTATCGTATCACTGGGCGATTGGTGGTTTAACGAACTTTCTATGCTGTTCCTTGTTGCCGCTATGATTATTGGCGTTGTGTACTACAGTAAAGTTCCTGCTAAAAAAGATGGTGGTGGATTTGTCGATACGTTTATCGATGGTGCGCGTGACCTTTTGGGTGTTGCGCTGATTATCGGTCTTGCGCGTGGTATTTCTGTTATCATGACCAACGGCGAGATTATGGCCACGTTCATTAATTACGGCGAGCAACTACTGCAATCCGTTCCGTCGGTATTATTGCCGGCTGTGGCGTTTGTCGTGTATTTGCCGCTTTCGTTCCTTATTCCATCGACCTCTGGCCTAGCAACGGCATCTATGCCGATTTTGGCGCCGCTTGCCGATTTCGCAAATATCGACCGTCATCTTATTGTGACCGCCTTTGCGACTTCCGAGGGTGTTATTAACATGATTGCCCCTACAGTTGCTTCGGTTGTTGGTGGTTTGGCGCTAGCTAAGGTATCATATGGAGTATATCTGCGCCGCACATGGAAGCTTATGTTAGTCTTCTCGGCGATAAGCATTGCAGTGTTAATTATTTCTGCAGTAATTTAGGAGGAATATATGTCAACGATCGTCGTCGCCCTTGGGGGCAATGCCTTGCAACAAAAAGGTGAGGCAAGTGCTAGCTCGCAGCAAAGGGTGGCGCGATCGACGGCAGCTCAGCTTGTTCCGCTTATTCAGGACGGTCACCGCTTGGTGATCGTTCATGGCAATGGGCCACAGGTGGGCAATATTGTTTTGCACGAAGAGGCAATTAATACGCCCGAAGTGCCAACACTCCCCCTTGATAGTAATGTTGCCATGAGCCAAGGGCTTATTGGCTACTGGCTTCAGCAGGCGCTTGCCGACGAGCTGCAAAAGACTGCAATAAAGCCCGCTGTCGTAACGCTTGTTACGCGCATACGGGTTGATGAAAACGATCCAGCATTCACTCATCCGACCAAGCCAATCGGTCCATTTTACGAAACCGAAAACGAGGCAAAGGCCACCGCTACTGAACGCGGTTTTGTTGTTCGTGAAGATTCCGGTCGTGGCTGGCGACGTGTTGTTCCATCTCCACTTCCAAAAGAAATTATAGAAATTGATACGGTTCGCCAACTTATCGACACGGGTACGGTTGTTATAGCAGCCGGTGGCGGTGGGGTTCCTGTCGTTAAAAAATCCGGTGTATACGAAGGTGTCGAGGCGGTTATCGACAAAGATTTTAGCGCCGCCGTAATGGCCGACGAAATCAATGCAGATTGTCTGCTTATTCTTACGACGGTTGAATCTGCAATGATCAATTACGGTACTGCCGACCAAGAGGCGCTTGGTGCCATTACCGCCGAAGAAATGCGCCAATATGTTACAGACGGCCAGTTTGCATCGGGGAGTATGTTGCCAAAGGTCATGGCTGCACTGCAATTTGTTGAAGAAAACGACACGCGCCGTGCAGTGATTGCATCGCTCGATAAGGTAAGCGCTGCTGTAGGCGGTACATCGGGAACAGAAATCCGTCGTTAGTTAATGAACACACTCCGAGCTTCAAAATTAGCATTTGAAAGAGTGGCGGTTGTCTATAATCCATCGGGCAGGTCGATGGCAGAGGCGGCAGTCGATGAACTTCGAGAACACGGTTTTGCTGCCGATATTTTTGGCACCGTTGCTGGCGGTATCGAACCGAATGTCGATATGCTCGCTAGCAATCTAGAGCCCGGCGACGTTGTAGGGACGGTGTGTGGTGATGGTACGTTCGGCACGATTGTCTCGGCCATGCGCCAGCCAGAGGTGATTGAAGCTACTGGCGGGCCATTGCCAATTTGTCCACTAGAGGGCGGCAACGCGAATGATGTTCGCCAATCTATGCACGGTCGGGTTCGTCGGGCGCCAAGCTGGGTGTTGCAAAACGGCATCGTCGTGCCAGCCCACACGCTAGAGCGGACAGTGGTGCATGAAGACGAAGTAGCGGTCGACGAGGCCGTGTCATATTTTGGGTTTGGCAAAACCGGCGAGGCATCACGCCGGTTAGCGTCGCCCGAATACAGGCTTGGGACATTTGTGGTGAAAGATTTAAAACTTGGGTTTGCAAGCCTTTTTGGTGATGGTGCGTTTGACCTCGTCGATAACGATGGCAGCGAAAAGCGCCTGGGTGATTTAACCGTGGTAAAGGGGCGGGTGATGGCCAAGATTGGCAAATTTGGCGTGCGGCACTTTGAGAAAGAAATGATTGTCGCAAAGACAAAGCCGAACCCTGTCTCAAGCACGCTTGGCTGGGCGGCCATAATTGGCGGGCTTCCTTATGGTAAACGCACAGCTCAGTATGGATTTACTGTTCTGAGCCCAGTTTTATCGCACAGAGACGGCGAACCGCCAGATTTATTGCCAGCTGGAAGTACAGTCGATGTCCGGGTTGCAGATGATCCGTATCTGCTTGTGACGACACGTCGGTCGGGCCGGAGGGTTCTTGACCTGACCCTAGAGGCGAATACCAGTACAGATGTGATCTGATCCCATATATCACCGTTTCAAAACCGTAAGCAGCATGATATACTTCAAAGTAACAAGTATCCATATATAAAGGATTAACAGGGGTATATGATAAAACGAATCAACAAACAACACTCCGGCGTTATATTTGCTGCTGTATTTATGGTGCTCAGTGTTTTTGTCATGCCCGCCGTTGCTGGTGCCGCAACAACTTCAACGACAATCAACTCGGCAATTAGTGGTGTGATAAGCGTCTTTACGAGCAACGGCACCGTAACGGTCAACGTAACACCTACGGGCTCGGGTGCGCAAACGATCGCAAGCGACACGCTAACGGTAAGTACTAACAACTCGGCTGGCTATACGCTTCAGATTGCCGACACCGACGCAACAACAACGCTTGTTTCGGGGGGTAATACAATCCCGGCATCATCTGGTACGCAGGCTTCGCCGGTTGTTCAAGCGGCTAACACCTGGGGATACCGCGTTGATGGGTTAGCAGGCTTTGGAGCAGGTCCAACATCTGGCCAAAACAGCGCGGCGATCGGCGCACTGACGTTTGCGGGTATGCCGGCCAACTCGTCGCCTGCAACGCTTAAAACCACGGCAACCACAGCAAGCAACGACACGACAACGGTATGGTACGCTGTAGCGGCCAATACGTCACAGCCAACAGGGTCATATACCGATGGCGTTACCTATACTGCCACGACAAACTAACGGGTGCGGGAAAGACAATTTACTATGAAAAAAATAATCCAGGGTGGCTTAGCTGCGGGAATATTTGCATTTATTATCGCACTTGCTGCGGCCGTACAGCCTGTTAATGCGGCATCTGGTGGATTGACTATTTCGCCAACATCGGCAGATGTAACGGTCGCCCCTGGTGGGTCGTACAAAGGCGAAATGCTTGTGGTGAATCAGGGTGAGCTTGATATTTCGTACAAAGTATACACAACCCCGTATAGTGTTGATGGCGAAGATTACAAGCCATACTTTAGTCCTATCCCTGGCGCGACCGATATTACGAAATGGTTTACGCTTGGCAAAAAAGACGGCGACATAAAAGTAGGCAACCAAAATACCGTTCCGTTTACGATAGCCGTTCCAAAAGGAACAGGCGCGGGCAGTTACTATGCGACCATTTTTGTTGAAACCGAGGATAAAGGAAGTACGGGCGTGGTAACGCGAAAGCGTATTGGTATGATCGTTTATCTTCGCGTGTCGGGTAATGTTATCGAAAAGGGAAGCGTTGCAGGCTGGAATGTTCCTTGGCTGCAAGAGGCGCCATTTACTGCAAGCGTAAAGGTGGCAAACGAAGGTTCGGTTCATTATCCTGCAAGAGTAAAGGTTGTCGTGAGTGATTTGTTCGGCTCGCAGAAGTTCTCGTATGAGCGCAATCCTCAAATTATTCCGCAAAAAGTACGTGATATCCCCGTGGTATGGGAGAACGGCGCGTCATTCGGCTTATTTAAGGTAGACGGCGAAGTTACCTATCCGGGCAAGACCGAGCAACTTCCAACTAAGTTTGTTTTTATCGCAAATCTGCCAATGCGTCTTGTGACGCTCGGTAGTATCGTAGCTTTTATAGGCCTTGTTGTCTATTTGGGTCGTAAGCGTGCAGTGGCTCACAAAAAATAAGCTCATTGTTCTCGCGGCAGCTAGTTTTTGCCTGGTTATTTTTGCCCCTCAGAACACTCTTGCCGCGCAGACTATTCAGTCGAGTATATGCGAACAGTTTATCGCTCCAACGATAGGGCTTCCAGCGGATGGGGCAGAGATCAAGCAGAGCTCGGTTGTTGTTTCGGGTACGGGCGAGCCAGGTATGACCGTTACTATTCTTGGCGACGGGCAGGCGATAGGTGCGACAACTATTGTTCCCGACGGCTCGTATGCACTAGAAGTACCCCTTTTAAGTGGGTATACCCAGCTTGTCGCGCGTGAAGTAAATGACTGTGATACCATACAGGACTCGAATATGGTGACAGTTTACCACCCAGCTCCGCCCGCTCCTGTTCCGCCTGGTAACGGCAACCCGTCTGATCCTAATGCTCCTGGTTCACCCACTCCATCGCCGTTACCCTCGCTTGATTATCCTATTGTTGAAAATTACTACCGCGAGAAACGGAGCGCCGCAGATGGTCACGTAAAGCCGATTATTGTGCGGCCAACAGATGAAGCGGTTGTTTCTGCAGATGTTATTTGGGTGAGCGGAAAGGCCGAGCCCGGAAGTATAGTCACGATATTCGTTAATGGTCAGCGAATGGCCTATGTCGTTGCGTCGCTCGAAGGTACGTACCGCGCATTTGTGGGATTGCAACTAGGAGACAATATTATCCAGGTTCGCTCCGAGTTGGGCGGACAGTCGGCAAATTCCGACAGTATTACGGTGACGTATGTTAAAAAAGAGATAGTTCTTGGTTTTCTTGAAAAGCATATACTGATTGACGCAATAACACTTTTTGCGCTCGCCATAATAAGCCTTAGTATCGTATGGGCTATTAATGCCCGCCACGGTAAGCTAAAGTAATAGTATGAGAAGATTGGGGCTGATCGCGCGAGGGGCTGTAGCGATTTTTATTGTGCTACTGCTTGTCAGTAGCGGCGTTCGTGCAGACACGACCGACACTGCAGTGTACGGCGCGGGTGACTACGGTGGATGTAGCTACGGGTCGTGCACCCTCACTCTTACAAGCGATGGCGCTACCAGTGTTGATGTTGTCCCAACTCCGGCTGGTAAATGTACTGTTCAAAAAGATGCCGTTTCAGTTCTTACTAACAGCACGACAGGCTATACGCTCACAGCAAAGACAAGCACCGGAAATAATGATATGACTGGCGCTAGTGCGAGCATAACTGCGTCGAGCGCCACGCCTGCGTCGCCGACAATTCTGGCTATGAACACATGGGGGTATCGTGTTGATAATCTTGCCGGCTTTGGCGCCGGCCCAACTTCGGCACAAAACAGTGGAAGCGTTCCTAGTGTTGCCTTTGCTGCGATGCCAGCTAGCGACGAATCACCGACTGCAATTGCATCGTCGTCAGGCGCGGCGAATCCTGCCGAAATAACAGATGTTTGGTATGGGGTGTGCGCAGATTCGTCATTACCTTCGGATACGTACACGACCACGGTCGTTTATACAGCTGTAACGAACTAGTACCGGGGTTGGTTTTATTGACAACGAGGGGTGTGAACGTCTATAGTTAAGCGTAAGCGGACGGGGGTAAAATGAGTGATCTTAAGCGTATGGCGACAGAGATTTCTGAAAAAGAAATGTCGCGTGGGCAATTTTTAGGCGCGGTGGGCGGCAGCTTTTTAGGTATGATTGGTGTTTTTGGTGTTATTCAGGCACTAAATACGCCCGAATCAGACCTAGCGAATAAAAATGAAAACGTTTTTGGCGAACGCGAGTATGGCCACCCAGATGGCGGTATTGGAAAAGCAAACGCGCCAAAAAAGTTTGATGAGGATGTGTTCGGTTAATGGCACGATTACCTATTGTTGGTGGGGACGCGGGAAACTGGGGGACAATTCTTAATGAATACCTCCAGGTTTCGCATGCCTCCGACGGCACGATAAGTGCTGGGGCAGTAGGTGCAACACAAACAAATCTTACTTCAGTGGCGGGCGGCATGCTACTACGGGGCACATTTGCCTCGCGCCCAGCTGCTGCGGCAGGAAATGCCAATCTTTACTATCTTGCCACCGACAACAACGGCGGAACACTTTATCAGTCAACGGGCAGTGCGTGGGTGCAAGTTGGCGCGGGGGCGGCCCACGGTGCAACACATAGTACCGGTGGTCCCGATGCGCTTAGCGGTAACTTAGACGCAATTGCACGCCTGGCTATTGCCAAGGCAGGTTCGGCTATAGGATCACGCCGACGTCTTAACTTTATAGACGGAACAAACGTTTCAATTACTCCTGTAGACGATTCTGGTAACGAAGAGGTCGACGTCACTATCGGACTTACGGGAAGTGTGGCGGTTGCAAATGGTGGTACAGCTGCGACAACTGCGGCTGGGGCGCGTACGAACCTGGCGGTGCCCGAGGCAGCTGGATTTGCAAAGATATCTGTTGGGACTGTCGCGCCCTCTACACCAGCCGTTGGCGACCTATGGGTGGACATTAACTAAGGAGAATAATCATGGCGACGAGACTTAAGACTGTAAAATACGCCTTTCCCGCACTGGCATCACTCGTAAACAACACCCTTACGACCCTTACTCAAATAACGGTATATCTTCCCGAATCGAGCAAGGTATTCCGCAGCGTTGTTGCGCATGTAACGATGGACGATATCGTGACGGCAACGGGAGGTTCATTAACAACCAAGACGCTAGGCTTGCGTGTCGGGGCGGCGGGCTATACGTCGATTGCAAATGCTAACACGCTAACAACCTCGGCTGAGAATGCCTCATTTTGGCTGTCGGCTGATTTTACGAGCCATTTTACGACCAACTGGTCAGGGTCGAGTATGACCTGCGACTTTCAGCTTCAAATCAATCAATCTTCAGGAACGACACTAGGGATGGTGAATGTGTGTGTGACGCTGGACATCACGTATGAGTACGACGATACAAGCGCGACTCATGTAAAGACGGTTATGATCCCACTGAACGCGCCGGTCGGTGCTATTGCCACGACAGCCACAACGTATGATACGATTCCGGCACTCGACACATATTTACCCGAGGCAAGCAAGGCGTATCGAAACATCCACCTGGTTATGCAGGGTAACGAAGCCCGCAATGCCGCAACGACGTCGCATACTATGACAATACGTGTCGGAGCGGCAAGCGTAACAACGGGTAACTACGAGGGTACGCTGGCGTCGGATCGGTTTTTCCGCTACGTCTACAACCTCACTTCCACATACCCGTCTACTGCTGCGACGCAAACATTTCAGCCCACAGCAACGGTAGCGAGGGTTAATCACTTTCAGGCATATTTAGTAGTGACGTATGAGTTCAACCGAGCTACCACCACGAGCGCTATGAATTCGCTAATGTTGCCGATGGATATCGCTTCGCCTATGGGTGGTACGACTGCCAGCGATTATCAAAGGGGTACGCGCGAACTTTGGATAGAAGAGCCGGGAACGATTACAACTAACCGCGTGGCCTATTATCATTTTTGGCAGCAAATGACTGCTATTAGTACGCTTAACTTTCGGGTAGGTACGGGTTCGTTTGTTGCATATACCGACACTGCATCGGTACTCTGTGGTGCAAACGGTGCCATGGTTCGTAACGACGCAGCCTTTACGCTTGCTAGAGGTAGAAACACGCTAAACTTCGACGTGTATCGCTCCGACACGACCGACTTCGGATGGAATGCCTGTGGCTACTGGATAGTTAATTACACGTCATCGGTCGCCACTGCTGGTATTGGCGCGCATAACCATACGGTAGATTGGGGCTTGCTGCAAAATGGCACGGGTGCTGCCGCGAGCAACTATACCGTTGCAGCAACAGCACCTGTTATACCCGAAACGGATTATTTTATAACAGCGCTTGGTACACAGTTAATTGTGGCGTCAAGCGGTGTGGTTGCGCCGTCGGGATATGTCGTCATGGCAGAGCGCCTGGTGGCAGAAGGTGGGATGGAGTGGGAGCCTGTTTACAGCGACAGCTCGCAGACAGACCCCGAGATTGGTACGTTCCTTATGTACTCACAAATGAGAACCCTCTTTAAGAGGTTTCCAGGCGATGCCGACCCTGATCGCATAGACGTAGAGACGGCCCGGCGATGGCGAGTGCATATCAACGGCTCAACGACGGTCAATGCTTGGGTGAGCCTCGGGGTTATCATGACATACCACACTATTACCTATACGGTGGCCGATAACATTACCGGTTTTGCTGGAACAGTGAGTATCGATCTGCATCGCTCCGATGAAAACACCAAGCAACCGGGTGAGCTAGTGAAGTCGACAACCCGCAGTGGTGACGGTCCTTTCTCGTTCAGCTGGTACGACAACACAGAAGAACTCTATATTTCCGCAAGAAATAGTAGCAACGCAGGCCGGTCATCCGATAGTCTGGCGAGTTAGGCGCGTCAATGGCATTTAACGTTACTTCCAACTCTACAACGGGATTTAGCGTTTTATTAGATGTGCCATTAATCGAAACGTTTACCGACGACTTTAACGACAACTCGCTCGATACAACAAAGTGGGATCTTTGGGATGTGGGCCACGCTGTGGAAACTGGCGGCGAACTGCAGATCGCTTCAGTTACGGCGGCATCGTACCGGGGAATGCAATCCGTAAGAACGGGTAATTTAACCGATTCGGCAGTTCATGTTGAGGTGCCGCATGTTCTTACTGGCCTTACCGATGCAAGCACGTGTTTGCAGGTGGCAGTAGATGATCAACATACGATAACGCTCTACGAAAGTGGCGGCTTTTTTGTTGCCGAATACCAAATAGACGGGGTTTGGACAACGCCAGCAACAATGGCCTATGGCGCCACAACTCACAGATGGTGGCGTATTCGCGAAGCCGGCGGAACGCTTTACTATGAATATTCGGCCGACGGTGCAACCTGGTCGGCACTAACATCGGTGCCGACACCATTTGCCGTAACGGCAATGTATACTATGTTATTTATCGGAACGTCGTCAACTAACGTTTCAACCGACACGGCAATCTTTGACAACGTCAATACGATGCCGACCATGGCGTCGTCGCGCGCACAGTATCGTAATGATCAATATACACCAATTGCTGTTGGGGGTAATACGAGTGGCGACGGTTCAACAAACGATGTATGGCTTGATGCCGATGTCTATAGCGAAACGCCAACTGTTGCGACAACACTTCATGCCGAGGTGAAGGCGGTTGGTGTTGGATTTACAAATACGGCCACGGTTTCATCGACTGCGCGAATACTAAAACAGGCTGAACTAATAACCGCCCGACGTGGTGGAAGTTTGGTCTACGATGCTAAAAATAAGCGTTACATATTATTTGGTGGCTACAACGGAACAACAAGATTTAATGAAGTTTGGCAGCTAACAGCAGACAACGGGTATCATAGGTGGAGTAAATTAGCGCCAAGCGGAACGCCGCCGACAGCTAAAAACTTGGCAGCTTCTACCTATGCGCGGGGAACAACGTCCGGTGCGGTCGACAAAGCCTATATGGTGATTTTTGGTGGTTCGTCGCCCTCGGATCTCAACGAGATGCACTGCCTTGACTTATCGACGCCAGGCTCCGAAGCGTGGTCAACGATTACACAAACCAATACACCGCTTGTTCGGTCGTATTTAACGCACCATATGGTTGCAAAATCGACAGCCTCGAATACGAACGATATCTATCTTTTTGGCGGCTGGGGCGCGGCGCGATACAACGACCTGCTGCGATGCACGTTCAATGTGAATACCCCAACTGCAGTTACCTGGACAACAGTAAAAGCAAACGGAGCGGTGGGTAACCCGGGTATTCGATCTGGTACAGGAATGATCTACGATTCGGCGAATGATCGCCTTATTATTACATGTGGCTATAACGGAACGACGTACCTTAGTGACGTATGGCAATTTGCTATCGGAACAAGTACGTTTTCACAGATTACTCCGGGTGGCTCGGCGCCGGCTGGTCGCGAATTGCCGAGTATCGTTTACGATTCGGTTAATCAGCGTGCGATTGTTATGGCGGGTTGGCAGGGGAATATCAACAATAGCCGTAATGATATTTACGAGCTATCACTAGAATCGGGTAGCGAAACCTGGACGAGCCTTCATGTAAATGATCTAAGCAATCAAAGTTTCCTCGCTTACTCAAGCGGCGCGGCAACGATTAATACAGATCGCAATGTTATGGTTGTTGCGACAATGAACGGCTACGATAGCACGGTTAAATACGTGTACGCTCTTGATCTTGCAGTAACCACAACTTCGGCGACCGTTCACAGCCTAAATGTTATAGATCATTTCCGAGCCCGGGACGCGGCGGCGACAACTTACGATTCGGCGCTTGGCGAGGTTGTACAAATTGGTGGCTATGGAACAATGGACGACGACACGACAATTACTCGTGGTGATCACATATCCGAGATTTGGGCGTATAATCCAACGACAAATACGCTGCGTTATGCAGCGGGCGGTCCGTTCGTGATGCCGCAAAGTGAGGGTGGAATTGTTATTTATGATAGTGCCAATGACCGCATTATTCATTTCGGTGGACTGAACGGCGGCAGTAACCGAACAAGCGATGTCTGGGAGCTAAGGGCAGACGCTTTTGGTATGTATCACGCCACAAAGTTAACCGTCTCGGGAACGCCGCCAAATCCTCGATGGTTAATGGCGGGCTGTTACGATTCGGTAAACCAACGTCTTGTTATTTGGGGAGGGCAGGGTGTTGGCGCGACAGTTCTTAGTGACACTTGGGCGCTTAATCTTACCGAAGGGGCTGAGACGTGGACGCAACTAACGCCAACAGGAACAGGCCCTACGGCGGCCTGGCAGCCTGCTTACAGTTACGACACTGCAAATAAGCGGCTCTATATTCACGGAGGAACGACCAATGCTGCGGGTACTACGTTCACCTCGCAGCTATTCTACCTCGACCTTACGACGACGAATGGCGCCTGGACAAATACAGGAGTAACTGGCGGTCTTGCTGTTCGTGGAGCCTCAATGGTGTACGACAGCACAAATCAGCGCCTCGTTTGTTTTGCTGGATACGATGGATCGGTAGTGAACAATACAATTCGCTACACGAGCACGGCATCGTTTACGTCTTGGACAACACAGGCGACAGCCAATACGCCAAGCGCGCGCCGTAGTGCTGGCTGGATACTTGTAGGAGGAAAGTTTATTGTTCTTGCGGGTCGTCCGGTATCGGGAACGTGGTTTAGTGACACGCAGTCGCTCGATATTACAGCGCTACCCGCCGCATGGAGTTGGGTGAATAAATCACCTTCTATCTACCAGGTTATGTCGGTTGCAGCCACGGCACTTTCGGTTGGCACAAGCTACCATTGGCAGTCATGGACAACCAGCGGAACCGACTCTAGCGTGCCGCAATCATTTGGCGGAAACGCCGAAAGCGCTGCCGACTTTATCGTCAATGGTACTACCGGAGGGTATATCAAAGTTTGGGGCGGGGTTGCGTTCGCGTCAAAGCCGATTAAGGTATGGGACGGCGCGTCTTGGGTAATGAAACCGTTAAAACGCTGGAATGGTTCAGAGTGGGTGCTTACTCCTGGTGCAGCGTCGGGGATTGCGCTGCGTGATATCAGTTCGAATACTGGCGTAACGGTTAATACCCTTGGCGTTACTATGCCGAGCTCAATTCAGGTTGGCGATTTGTTAGTGCTTGTTGTATCTCAAACAACAAACGCAGCGACAGTGTTTAATGCAATAAGCGGCTGGACAAAACAGGGCGAGCAGCGCGCTGGCGGGGCAGGATATACGCTTGCAGTCTACACGCGCGTCGCGCAGTCGGGCGATGCAGGTGGAACTGTTACCTCTACCTCGGTGAATGCAGCCCATTATACTGGCCATTTGCGCGTCTATAGCGGCGTTGATCAAACGACGCCTCTCGATACGTCGGCAGTTTTCTCCGAACTCGACGTCGCTAGTTTTTCGGCATCAGCTCCAGCCGTTACGGTTGCGACGACAAATGCAATGCTTGTCGCAATATACGGTATACCAACAGTGGCAGGCACATCACTTAGCGATGCAGACTGGACGGCTCCGGCTGGCGGCTTTAGCAGCGAGGTTGTTACATGTCCCGCAACGGGTTCGAGTAACCGACCCTGTACCGCGGTGTATGATAGGATTACTTCCGGCACTGGCTCGCAGGGTCCGTTCGAAGCGACGACTACACAAGATCGTCGATGGTCTCTCGTGACCTTGGCATTACGACCCGCGTAAACCTGATTCTGTTATTTTTGTCTTTGTACGGCGGCGTGAATGAGTGCTAAAAATTTGTCGTGTGAGCTTTTTGATAGAGCCAGTTTATCAAGGGATTCTTCGGCAATCTTTGCACGCGATTCGATTTCGAGCATGGTTTTTTCGCGAGCACCTGATCTTTCGATATCGCGCTTTAGTGCCTCGGTATCTTCTGGCGAGGCATTGGTGTTATGAAACGCGGCAGTAAAAGTAGCGCGAGATTCTAATGGCGTCAACGCAAGATATTGTTCTATCAAATACGTAAGTTTGCCTTCGCGAATATCGCTGTCGGTAGATTTTCCGGTTATTTTTTCATCGCCAAACATTCCAAGAAGATCATCGGAAAGCTGAAACGCAACGCCAAGCGATTCGGCAAATAATCGCAAATGGTCAAGTTGCGCCGATGACGCTCCGGCGAGTGCCGCGCCCGAAAGTAGTGGCGATATAAAAGAATAGCTTGCGGTTTTATAGCGGGCAATCATAATTGCACTGCTACTTTCGGGCGGCATAAATGTCGACTCGATGTCAACCAGTTCGCCGCCCGCTACTTCAAAAATACCGCGCGAGAAAAACCGCATAGCTGTTGTTTTTTGCCGAGGATTAAGCGAACTTTCTATTACCAACTGGTGCGCTGCGGCAAGGAGTAAATCACCGGCAAGAATAGCTGCACTGTACGAATAGTGTACCCTATCTTTTTGATCAAGGTGGTAGGGTTGGTAAAAGGCTTCATAAAGTCCGTTTATGTTTTTGCGGCCACGTCTCGACGTGTCACGGTCGATAATATCATCATGAATAAGCAGGCTCGTGTGCAGTAGTTCGTGCGCCGCGGCAACTGGCGCAAGTGTTTGTGGCTGCCGCCCGCCTAAAGCCTCGTAGGCAAGAAGCACCATGCGTGGCCGTAGCCGCTTACCACCAGAAGATACGATGTCGGCTATACTTTGCCATAATCGTTCATAGCGAGAATCAATCTCTGTAGCGTCTTGAATCCCTTTTGTTAAAACTGTCCGAAGTGATGCCTCGACGAGCATCATTGTTGGGTCACCCGTAAGGTTTGAAGGAGCGGTCATAAGTGTTTTTATTGTAGCAGGTGTGAGAAAATAATGTACTGGAGGTAGTTTTATGAAGCTTGCTAAGGCGTTAACACAAGGCAGTTTTCTCCGGCACAATGTCGTGTTCTTCTTTGGCTCTGTCGTTGTTGGAGTTGTAAACTACGCATACTACCCGGTGTTGGGGCGAATGATGGACCCGGCCTCATTTGGCGAGATTCAGGTTCTCGTTTCATTCTTCTTGCAGTTCACGATCTTCCTGAGTGTACTCGGTATGATAACTGTAAATATTACTACGAATTATGTTGATACCAAAAAAGCACATCGCATCATATTTGAACTAGAAAAGCTAGCTGTGTACGGTGCGCTAGCGATGTTGGCGGTGACAATTTTCGCAAGCGAATTTCTACGCGAGCAGTTACGGTTTGATTCGGGCTTGCCATTTATCGCACTAGCCCTCGCATTACTTGTAAGTATCCCGCAAACGTTTAGAAGCGCGTTTGCGCGCGGGCAAAAAGCGTTCGGCGTTGCATCTATCTCGCAGCTTATCGGTGCTTCGGTAAAGATTATTTTCTCAGCTGGGCTAGTTGTCTTGGGTCTTGGGGTAACGGGTGCGATATTTGGCATCGTTGCCGCTCAACTTGCTGCATTCTTTTATGCTGCAAGATGGGCGGCTCGGCTGGGATTTTCGAGGCCAAGTGATACGCATTACGGAACACTTCCTGATATTCGCGCAGTACTTCCTGAAATCAAATACGCAGGCTCTGTTTTTGTTGGCCTGCTTTCCATAACGCTACTCATGAGTATCGACGTTATTGTGGTAAAGTACTACTTCGATGCACATACAGCAGGTCTGTATGCGGGCATTGCCACGGTTGCTCGTACGGTCTTCTTTCTGGCAGCTCCAATCTCACAGGTGCTTATGCCGCTGGTTAAAATAGATCAACCGGATCAAAAGAATCTCTTGCTTTTGATAAAGTCAATTGCACTGACGATCTTCATCTGTGGGCCGGTGGTAGTTGTCTGTGCGATCTTTCCAGAATTGCTCACAAAGCTCCTCATGGGCTCTGCCTATTTAGAATATTCAAGTCTTCTGCCGATTCTTGCGCTTGTTGTTTTTATTATATCACTCGTCAATCTGGTGTTTATGTACTATTTAACACTCCGTCAAAAAACGGTCACGCTTATTGGTATAATTGGATTTGTTGTGTCACTAAGTATCATGATTATGTGGCACGACACACTGCAATCCGTTGTTTACGGTTTGCTCTTCACTAGCTGTTTCACACTGTTTGTCACCGGAGTATACGTATTAGTAAATCTAAAACGAGGAGGCCGAAATGCACAACAAAACGATCTCAATCGTCATACCGATATACAATGAGTCGCCGAATGTCGCGCTTCTCTATAAAACAATAAAATCAACTGTAAAAAAACTACCGCAAAAGTTTGAACTGATATTCGTCGACGATGGCAGCAGCGACGATTCGGTTAAAAAACTGCGTGGACTTGCTAAAAAGGACAGAGGAGCGAGAGTCGTAGAACTTGCTCGTAATTTTGGCAAAGAAATAGCCGTTACGGCAGGGCTGCATACCGCCCGGGGTGATGCCGCTATCATTATGGATGCCGATCTACAGCACCCGCCAGAGCTTCTCCCGGCCTTTGTAAAAGAATGGGAAAACGGAGCGGATGTTGTCGTTGGCGTAAAGCGTTATAGCAAGGACGAAAGCTGGTTTAAAAAGCTGACATCGAATGGCTTTTACGCACTGCTTCGCCGTGTTTCTTCGTCGAATATTACGCCGCATGCCAGCGATTTTCGACTTATTGATAGACCGGTTATCGATACGTTTAAAACGTTTACTGAACGCAACCGAATAACACGAGGAATTATCGACTGGTCTGGCTTTGAGCGCCGTTATATCTATTTCGAGGCTCCGCCACGAAGGTTTGGTGAGGCAGGATACAGCTACCGTAAATTATTCGCGCTTGCCATGAACAGCTTTGCCGCGTATAGCATGCTCCCGTTAAAATTTGCCAGTTGGCTAGGGTGGTTTATTCTTTTTGTGTCATCGGGTCTTGGCCTATTCACAATTATAGAAAAGTACGTCCTTGGGGATCCTATGAATCTCGAAATTAGAGGAACGGCAATGCTTGCAATCATGCTCTTGTTTTTGATCGGAGTGGTACTGATATGTCTTGGGTTTGTCGCAATGTATATCGCTCGCATCCACGAGGAGGTGATTAACCGGCCGCTGTATATTGTCAAAAACGAGGAAAACGGAGACGAAGCATGAAAGTAGCGCACGTCACGTTGTATCCTCCAAAAAACAGCAAGCACACAAGCGGAAGCGGCGTTGCTTCATACAGCAAAAATCTTATTACGAGCATTCAGGCCAGCGCGCATACTCAATCGGTGGTGTGTAATGTTATCGATAGTCCTGAACAATACGCTGAAGATTCGTTAGATGTCCGGCGCGTGTTTGTAAAAAAACCAAGCTTTATTATTGCCGTCCATAAAGAGCTGAAAAAGCTTGACGCCGATGTTGTTCATATTCAGCAAGAGTTGGCATTGTACGGCGGGATTGTGACAGCATTTCTACTGCAGTGGCTTGTATTTTTATGGCGTAAAAAAGTTGTCATAACGCTTCATGGCGTCGTTGATCCTAGCAAGATCGATGCGAAATTTGTAAACGAAAATAATTCTCGTTTGCCAGTATGGATCGTGAAACTAGCCTTTCGAATTATCTATACACCGCTTGTTAAATGGTCTCAAAAAGTTATCGTTCATGAGCATTATTTCAAGTCGATACTTATAAAAAGTTATGGGGTTGATGCCAAGAAAATTATTGTCGTGCCACATGGCGTAGAATCTCTTGTGGCATTTGAAAAACAAAATGCTCGCGAGAAATTACAGTTATCCAAAAACGCGGATGTCGTTTTGTTTATGGGGTATGCAACAGGCTATAAAGGAATCGATTTATTGATAGAAGGTTTTGGCGAATACGCAAAAATAAATCGCAACGCGGTGCTTGTTATTGGCGCAGGAAAACATCCGAAACTGCACGACAACGAGGCATATTTGAAAGAGTATCAACGACTTCAAGATAAGGCAGCAAAAATAATCCCGGCAGGGCAATACCGCTGGGAGGGCTTTATCGACGAGACCGAAATCGGACTATACTACAGCGCAAGTGATGTTTCGCTGTATCCTTACACAACCGCAATCTCTAGTTCGGGCCCTATGTCGTTTGCTATTGGCTACGAAAAACCATTTCTCGTGAGCACTGCGTTTGCTGATATTTTTGCCCAGTACCCACACTTGCTATTTGAACGAAGTCCAGAAGCAATGGCGACACGGCTTGACTATTTTTTTAGTCACCGTAATGAATACAGTGAAACTTCGTCGCTCATGAAGTCCGAGCGAACTTGGTCTAATGTTGGTCAGCGGACTGTTCGAGCGTACGAAACAATTACAGGATTGGAGTCGGGAAGTGAATAAAAGCGTTTTGCTACTTGGAAGTTATGGCCAAAGTAATCTTGGCGACGATCTTCTAATGTGGAATTACCTGGAGTTATTGAAAAAACGTGGCTACACAGAGATTTATGTTAATGCCAATACGACCGACCACTTGCCACGGCCGGTACGACAAGCATATCCGGAGCTTCAGGTAGTTGATACGTACAGCACCTCGATTCTTCAGTATGTTCGGCTTATAAAAAAAGTGGATTGTATCGTTTACGGCGGAGGGACGTTATATAAAGAACTATACGCTTCGACTGGCAGGTCAAAATACAGCGTGATCGTGCGGATGATGGCGTTTAATATCCTTGCTAAATTATTAGGTACAAAGTTATACCATTTAAATATTGGAATCGGTGTTCTTCGCACTGGGTTGGGTCGCTTTATATCAAAAATGGCAATTGGTGCGGCAACAGAATCGATATTCCGCGATAAAAAATCGTATGATTATGCAAAAGATATTCTTCATATTCCAGCTGCCAAAATCAAGCTTTCGACCGACGGCTTATTTATCGATCACGTCTGGGAAAAACCCTGGAAAACGCAAAGCCTAAAAATTGATCGCAAAAAATACAAAAACGTTATTGGTATTAATATTCTGTCGGACATACCCGATTGGATAGACCGAGACAAGTATATTCAAACCATGCAACAGTTCGTTTTGCAGAGGCTAAAAAGCGGCGACTATATTATCTTCGTTCCGTTTCAGCACGCGTTTAATCCTCGCAACGACCTGACGTTTATGCAAGAGGTTTTTGGCGATCTTTTAAAAAAGAAAACCGGCTATACAATGCTCGACAAAGTTCCCATCGATCTTGCAAGTTCTTATCTTCGTCAGTGCGATGTTTTTATTGGCATGAGGTTTCATTCGTTACTGCTTGCAACGGTCAATGCAGTTCCATTTGTCGCGATCGCTTACGACACAAAGTGCTGGCGATTTGTTACCGAAACAAATTACCCGCACGCTATAGAGTTAGAAGAACTTGAACTTGCAGAGCTAAATCGCCAGTACGAAACGATAGTATCAATGAAAAAGGAATCAAAAGAAAAGCTCCGACTTATCACGCGGCAAACATATGCTCAGGCAGAGGAGGACATACGAGCGCTGAGTTTATGAGTCGGCGCAAGCAGGCTGTCGACAAAGAGCCCAAAGCGGTCCATGAAAGGTCCTGGGTTTTGTGGTTGCGGGCAAATCCGCTTCGCCTCTACATCTTGATTTTTCTAGGGCTATTTCTACTACACGCATTTATTTTTCGTGATGTCATTGTGGCAATTCCATCAATTCTTGCGGGCGATGCATCTATCGTTCGCGAAGAACTTGTCCCTTTTTTTAACTTTGGTTCGCAGTTTTGGGGAGACGGAGCCTCGGCCTTAACGTCATCAGAAGAAGTGCGTGTAAGCTATTCTTTTTGGACGGCGTGGGTACGCTATTACCAGGTGTTACCATTTGCGCTTATTATTTTAAACGCCATATCAGCCTTTCTATTGTTCTTTTCGTTTCATAAGCTTGGAAAATATTTTTATAAAAAATCACTGTTTGGTGTAGCCGCCGCGCTTCTTGCGGCGTTGTTGATTCATGTTATTTTACTCTATGCTAAGATTGCGCATTTTTACGTTCTTATTATCGGCTTCAGTATGTTCGCGCTTTCTTTGTCGCTGTTTCTTGAACAGTTGTTTTACAAACAAAAACTCGAAAAAAAGAATATCATTGCGATTTCACTTCTCACTCTTCTTAATCCCGCTATTCATTATCATGTGATCTTTTATGTTGTTGCTGTTCTTATTGTTGTTATTCATATGATCTTTACTTTTATAATGAACCGTCGGTTTTTTTGGAAGTACTTTCGGCGAAATGTTCTGTACTTTGTTGTCATTACGCTACTTAGTCTTGTTCCATATGTTATTTATATTATGCTCACGACATCAAGTAGTATGGGCGATGTCTCAACCCAAATACCCGTGAACTATTGGATGATATACTATGCTTCGCTGGCATTGCCGTTTATTTTTTCGCTCGATACAGCAGGGCATCTCGACCTTATGCGACATGGCAATTACCTCGCGCCAATTCCACGGTTCGGCACAATGATTGTTATGTTTTTAATTGGCGGATTGTTTATATTTAAAAGTTGGAAGCGGCTTCATATCGTAAGTAATGTCATGATAATGACGTTGTTTATCGTTATGATTTTTGCCATGTGGATGACGATAGGCTACAGCGACAATAGCCCGTATTCATTCCATAAAGTATTCGGTGATACTGCGGTATTTTTTGCAAGCATGGGCAACGCCATAGGGGATAGTATTGCGAGCCTCATGAAGACCTTCATAAATATTCTTCGGTTCCCGCACAGGTTTCAGTTTATTTATTTCTATGCGGCTGGAGTACTATTTATGATTGCACTTGTGTGGCTGCGCGATGTCTTGTCGCAAAAAATGCGAGCTAGATCTGCAATACTCGTTGTCGTCTTTATGGCTCTTTTTCCAATCCTCGGAAATAACGACTATAGAACCGCGATCTTTTCCGGAGACCTTGCGTCGTTTGTCGCGCCATATCGTGTGCCAGATGATTTAAAAACGATTAAGTCGACGCTTGCCAGCGAGAAACACGACAAATTGTTTATACTACCAACGCTCGAAAGCGGCCGTGAGCTACTACAAGATAACGAACGGTATAGTTTTTTGGATAAATATCTCATCTACTATTTAAACGAGCCGACATTGTATTACGGGGTTGGAGCAAAAACCGAAAACAAGCTCGTGTCATATCTGGTCTACCGGGCAATCTCTTATAACGAAACGTGGTGGGAGGATATTCTTGCGAATAATTTAGGAATCACCGACATACTAGTACCGCAGCATCTTCAGCCCCGCGAAAAAGGAATAGCCTATCTCGCGGATATCGATGCCAAAGTAATAAAAAGCCTCGATAAATCATCGAAGTACGAAAAAACTTTTGATGGCAGCGACTACAAGCTCTACAGTCTAAAGCGCGCTCCAGATACGTCGGTTTCGACCCTTATGAATATGAACTGGGAAAACAGCGTTCGTTATCTCAATGGCTCAAAAAAGACGAACAACCTAATGCGTTTTCCATTGCAAATTAAAGACTATGCAAAAGAGAATGTTAAAAAACAGCTACTGACGGATAGTGTTGAACGTAGCTATTACGACTTTTATGCGATGTGGGCGGGAAAGAATATCTTTGTACCAAACCCAATTTCACTACCGTTTAATTCAGAGTACGTTGCGAGCTCTAATTTCACAAACAACGCACTGTCACTAGGCACACTTTATTCAAAAACCGATACCTACAATTATCTGCACGAGAATATGCCAAGTCTTGTGGGGCTCCAGCGGCCAGCATTTGTAGGGCTTGCAAAGGGCGCAGTAACGCTCGACATGAAACTTGTCGTTCCCGAATCTGGTAAGTATCGTTTACTGCTTCATGGTGGTTCGCGGGCAAATGAAATAAAGGCGACTATTGCTGGGCGCGATATTGTTTTGCAAAAAATAAAAGACGACCGCGCTACTAAAAATGACTACCTCGATGTAACGTACTTTTATGTTGATATCGATCTAGAAAAAGGCACGGCGCCGATCGAACTTAAAAACGAAACACAGAACGCAATCATCGTCGACTCGCTCATGCTGGCACCCGCTCAACACATACCGCAATCATTTACAGAAATCCGATCGCCTCAATTGCAGATTCTGCCGACCGACACAAAAATGACCTACAATGTCACAATAGGAGCGGGTGAGTGAAAAAGATAAAAGCATGGTTACGTCAGCCAAATAGAGTCCTTTGGTTCGAGTATGGCGCACTGGCTTGTATTATTATTTTGCCACTTCTTTTGCCTGGGTATATTCTGACGCTCGACCTGGTATTTACGCCACACAGTCCGTTTCCAAGCGAAATAACAAATACATATTTTTTGCAGATTTTACTATGGGCGCTTAACGCAGTATTACCCGGCGACGTTATTGAAAAAATAATACTCCTCGCGGTATTGCTTTGTTCTGGTGTCGGCATGCATTTGTTAATAGTAAAAATAAATAAAGATAGCCTGGATTTTTGGGCTGTCGCTGCGTATTTTGCTGGCTTGCTCTATATGATTAATCCGTTTGTTTATTCGCGGTTTATGGCAGGGCAGTGGATGGTGCTTTTAGGATATGCTTTTGTGCCGTTTTTTGTTCGGGCGCTTTACGATTTCTACAAAACCAACTCACTGCGGTCGGCTATCGTCGCTAGCTTGTGGGCGGTGGCTATAATTACCGTGTCGTTACACCACATTGGTATTATTACGCTACTTGGTCTATTTTTTGCAATTGCTGGTTATATAAAATACCGACGCACGCCAGATCTTCGGCGCTTTATTAAACGTAGTGGGCTGGCTGTATTGCTGTTGGTTGCTGCAACGAGTTTTTGGCTGGCGCCAGTAATAATGGGATATGGCGCTGTGGCCCAATCAGTAGCCGGCATGGATGCAAATCATTTCGCCGCGTTTGCGACAGGCGGTGCTGGAGTACTTGGCCCTATTGGAGAAGTTGTACGATTGCAAGGGTTCTGGGCAGAGGCGCAAAACCTTTTTGTAAAACCGCAGGCTATCGTGCCAGGTTGGGGGATTATTGTCGTTCTTTTGTGGATACTCGTGGTAGCGGGCGCTGTACGTGCCTGGCGCACGCACCGAGCAATTGCCGCCTTTGGTATGTTTTGTGTTGTTACGGGAATTGTTCTATCGGCTACGCCACTTATCGAGTGGGCCAGTGGTGTTTTGCCGCTTTTGGGTGGCTACCGCGAGCCGCACAAGTTCGCTAGCCTTATTGCACTTGGCTACGCTGTTTTGGGCGCGTTTGGCGTGGTAGCCTTTGCAAAATGGGCAACTGTAAAATGGGGGCAAGCAGGCAATAAAATGGCAATGGTTGGTGTTTTGCTTTTGCCGATCATTATTACACCAGTGATGTTTTGGGGGTTTGGTGGTCAGCTAGCTCCTCGGTCGTATCCTACAGAATGGTACGAATTAAACGCTGATCTCAAGACGGAGCAATCGAAAACAGTACTATTCCTGCCGTGGCACCAATATAGCGCATATAGTTTTAGTGGTGATCGAATTATCGCCAATCCTGCCGCAAAGTTTTTTGAAAATCCAACAATTATTAGTGATGATCCCGAATTCAAAGCAATCTCGCCAACGCGACCAGACCAAATAAAACGCCAGCTCTCGGATCTTCTTGGTGCGCGAGACGCTAGTGGCCTTCGAGACTTTATGAACGACCAAAAAATAAGTTACATCGTCCTCGCAAAAGAACAAGACTGGCAATCTTATGGTTATATAAAAGATATCCCGAATCTGCGGCTTGTAAAAGAAAACGACAAACTATTGCTATATAAGATGGAGAACGTAAATGACTAGCGCACACCAATCTACCAAGCATTCACTACTTGAAACCAGAGGCGGCTTTATCCTTTTTTTGTGCGCCATGGTGCTCCTTGGATTCCTTTCGCAGTTTCAGTGGATAGGACATGTCGTTATCGCTGGGTACGCGGTTATTGCTCTTTGGAGGCGTGTGCCCGCCAGGCGTACGTTTATGTATGCCCTATGGTCACTCGGTATGGTACCTGCGGCTATTATTTTAGGAAACTGGGTGATTGCCCAAAACTTCGCCGCATACACATTTATTCTTTTTGCGGTAGGTGTTATTCATATGGTTGTTGATTTACAGAGAGAGATTTTAGTACGAAAGTAATAATAACAACGCAGCAGGGGTCGGCGTTTGACCATGAGTGTATACTGCTGATAGCATTGAATATGTGATATTAAACGTAAGGGAAAAGGAAAGCAAATGAGCAAAACAATACCCCAGCCGTTATCACAGAAAAAGGCAATGCCGACCAAACTCGTTATGGGTGTTATGGTTGCGGCTGTCAGTGTACTTGTTGGTACGGCTGGCATCGCAGGTGCAACATCGGGTAACGGCGGGAATGGTTACGGCGGCGGTGGGATCAATATCGATCTCGGTGGAATAGTGGGCGATAACAACGTGATTGTTATCATCATCAACTACTTCGTCGGACGATAGATCACGAGCATCGTATATTCTGGGGAGGCTGCCGTAAAAGGCAGTCTCTTTTATAATTCATACTTGACATACTTTTCATACCAGGCGTACACTTATATAATGAACGGAAAAAATGGCATTCACGGCAAAAAACTGTACGGTACAGCAACGGTTGGCACAAAAGGGCAAATTGTTATCCCGGCCAACGCCCGCGTGGAGCTATCTATCGAAAGCGGCGATCGCCTTTATGTGGTAGGCTCGCCCGAAAGTGGTTTTCTGGGGCTTATCAAAGAAGAATCGCTCGAACAAATTATCGAACACCTCAGCGAGCAAGTTCAGAACTTCCGCTCTCTCAAACAAGATAATAAGGAGTAGATACTTACATGCATCACCATCTCGACTTGCGTAGCAAGTTAATAATCATGATCTCGGTTATGGCCAGCCTATTCTTAGTTGCGCTCGACCAAACAATTATTTCTACGGCACTTGGCCGAATCGTCGAGGAATTCGACGCCTACTCGTCGCTAACCTGGGTGGTGACGGCATATCTTATTACCACCACAGTAACAACGCCAATAGCAGGTAAGCTCTCCGATCTTTTTGGGCGCCGCCTTGTTCTTCTTACTGGTGTCGCAATCTTTACGCTTGGCTCGCTTCTTAGCGGGATGAGTGCTAATATTGATCAGCTTATTTTATTTAGGGCACTCCAAGGTATTGGTGGTGGTATTATTACCGCGAACGCCTTTACGATTGTTGGCGATCTGTTTGCGGCGCGTGAGCGTGGCAAATGGCAGGGGCTTATTGGCGCGACGTTTGGTATCGCTTCTATTATTGGCCCGCTTCTTGGGGGCTTTCTTACCGAATCGCATGGCGTATTTGGCCTTACGACCGACTGGCGTTGGACATTCTTTATTAATATCCCAATAGGTATTCTTGCATTTACGGTTATTCGAATCATTTGCCCGCCGCTTAAGCATGCAAACAAGCCTCACATCGACTACGCGGGTGCAGCTTTGCTAACTGTCGCGCTTGCAACGCTTGTTCTGGCGGTCGATAACACCGATGTTATATTTGCCGATCTTCTTAGTAGTACTGGCATGAGCCTTACAACACTACGCCTTATTATGGCGGCGATTGTTGCTGCGGCAACAGCCGGCTTTGTACTGGTAGAACGTCGTGCAAAAGAGCCAATCTTGCGTCTCGATTTCTTTAAAAACCGTAACTTCCTTATTCTTACTGCTATGGCAATGTCGGTTGGTGCGGGTATGATTGGCTCAATCTTGTACCTCACGCAGTTTAACCAGCAGGTTTTTGGTGCGAGCCCTACCGAATCCGGGTTGATGCTTCTTCCTATGATTGCGGGCCTTATGGTCTCAAGTATTACGCTTGGGCAGTTGGTTTCAAAATACGGTAAATACAAGCGCTTTATTATCGGTGGCCTCGTTGTCGCAACCCTTTCCATGGCATCGCTTACAACGCTAACGCCAGACAGCTCGTTCCTTCACGAAGCAATCATAATGGTGTTTGTGGGTGCCGGTATTGGTGCGGGAATGCCACTCCTAAACGTTGCGATTCAAAACGAATTCGAGCAAAAAGATCTTGGTATGGCAACAAGCTCGAACCAGCTTTTTCGCGGTCTTGGCTCAACGATTGGCGTGGCGGTTTTCGGAAGTATGCTAACAGCAGGAATCACTAGCTCTATCGGTGATATGAGCAGCGATCCTTATATACAAACGCTCAAGCAATCTCCGGCCTCAAGCCAGATGCTAACGAATGTTAACGATCCAAATACGCTACTTACGCTCAATATGCCAACAACCAAAGACGCAGTGACCGATGGCTTTAATGAAAGTCTTACAAATCTAGCCCTTCCCGTAGCGGTTAAGGATACGCTTCGTCAGGACTTTACGGCAAAGCAAGACGCATATTCCGATAAGGTTGTCGATGCGTTTAGTGATAGCCTGCACGCGATTTTTATCACCGCAGCTAGTGTTATGGGCGTGGGGATGGCGCTTAGTCTTCTGCTGAAAGAGCGCATACTCCGTACAGCAAAGACGAACGAAACTCCTGGAGAATAATACAAAAACGCGATATACTGCTTATGTATGCTTAAGTTCTATGTGAGGCGAAGCAGTGGAGAGCCCTACCAAAAAGTAGCAACGCCACCTGTGGATAACGTGTGGATACATGGAGACACGATAACATCGGAGGATCTTCATCTTCTTGCGCGTACGTATGGCATGGACTACAACATCTTGCGTGACGTTCTCGACAAAAACGAATTGCCTCGCGTTGAAACCAAGCACGACTCCCTGTATGTATTCGTGCGGACGGTTCAGCGGGCTAAACACGGAAAAATCCTTACAACGCCACTGCTTCTAGTAATGCATGGCAACGTTTTTGCGAATGTATCAACAACCCAGACATCTGACTACAAGCTAGTCGCCCCTAACTCAAGTGATGTATCCTTAGATACAGTAGGGATGTTCCTCGGCGTGTTTGCCGCTGTAGTGGCCGAGTATGAAGAGCTAATGCAGCGTACGTCGCGATACATTCACGACACCGGCCAGCGTCTTAGGTCGCACGAAGTCACAAACGACGATTTTATTCACTTTGTCACAATAGAAGACAATCTTAACGAGTACCGAATGAACCTGAACAGTATGCTGGTGGTTGCCGAGCGTCTGCGCGAAACGCTAAAAGACAGTAATGACACCGAAGCGCTAGAAGATATCTTGCTGTACATTCGCCAACTAATCGTTTCCATAGACAGTCTCAATCAATCGATTACTAGTATTCGCAACGCGTACGGTACGATCGCCAATAATGTTTTAAACCAACGCATGAAAACTCTTACGGCCCTCACGCTGCTTATTACATTGCCGAACGTTTTTTATGGAATGTATGGCATGAATATTGGTTTGCCATTCCAGGATGAACCTTGGTCGTACGCAGCGCTCATTGCCTTTACGCTTATTCTGGTTGTTTCTGTCTTTGCGATTGGTCGCAAAAAAGGCATATTCTAGTAATTCATTGTAAATTTGCCTACGTTATTGCACTTGCGCTGTATCCGTTATTCCCATATAGTTAAATCATAAGCGCCATCTTTATGGCTATGTGCTTGACGTGTGTATATCACGTTTGTTACTATTCTATGTGCGTCCCAACGTCAAAACGTGGAAAATTTAATTTTAAAGGTCGAAGTACGTCGGGACTGTACATAGTACAAGGAGTACAAGTCACATGCCAATAGCTGTCGAATTTGTGTCTACAAGGCGCAAAAAGATCGCAGTGGATGTGGTGCCTGCCGAATGGCAACTGTATATAGCACACTAGAACTATACGTTCAAATCCATGAACTCTCGCGTCCGAGTTATACCTCCGAGAGTTCACCCCTTAAACAAAAGTAAAACACCCCAAGGCACCGGGGTGTTTTATTGTTTAGATACGGTAACTATTCTTTGTCTGCAGGAACAGTTATACCGTTTTCGTTCATAGCGGCTACAAGTGCTTCTTCAAACTTTGTCGCGTCACCCCAAGTATCTTGTTCGACGGCTTTGCCGTTAATAAAGAACGACGGGGTAGAGTTTATACCAATCTTTTTACCGATTGCTTGGTCGTAAGTGATTTTCTGGTTAACTGTTGTGCTGGCGAGGTCTGTTTTAAACTGGTCTTCGTTAAGGTTCAGCTCGCGCGCATAGCCCGTAAAGAAGTCAAGACGTTCGGTTGATCCTAAATCCTTCCAAGAGCTTTGTCCGGTAAAGATCATATCGTTCATTTCCCAGTATTTTCCCTGCAACCCGGCAGCTTCGGCAGCTGCGGCGGCAGCCCGTGCGTTCGGGTGAATCGATGCTAAGGGGAAGTTGCGGAACACAAAGCCAATTTGATCCTTATATTTCTCGGTAATACGCTTTACGTCAGGGTGTGTCGAGGCACATCCGGGGCATTGAAAATCCTCGTAGGCAACAAGTAATACCTTGCTGTCGGCTTTTCCAAAGACGTGGTCGCCAATATTGCCTGATTGTACCGAGGCCGCCTGTATAGTGTTGGCATCTACGCCGCTAACATCAACTTTATCTTTGCTAGAAAGGTAAACAAGGCCGGCCAGAAGCACGACACAAACAGCGGCAAAAATAATCCATGTTTTTTTACTCACAAAAGAACTCCTTATGGTTAGTATACTTAGTGTAGTATAAATACGGTGTGTCGGCAAGGCGACATGAGGTACAATGGGAGGTAACATGATAGTATTTATGGTTATTTTATGTATCGCGCTGCTGATTGTTCTTATTATGCTTGAGGGTGTTATGCCACTGCGTTCATCGCTGAGTACTTTCGAGCTAGAGCGGCGCGCTAAAGAGGGTGATAAGGGCGCTATAGCAACAGCCCGCCGCGAGGCGTTACTGGGCGATGTTCTGTCGCTTCGCCGTGGTTTGTCGGCGCTATTTCTTGTTCTGTTTGTTATTACAAGCGTCGCGACGTTTGGCTGGCTACTTGGCGTGCTCATTGCGGTATTTGTTGCGCTAGAAATAGGGGCAATTGCACGCATATCACTATGGCAACAACATGTGCAAAAACTTTACGAAACACACGAAGCTGCAATTTTGAATTTTGTCGAAAAGTTTTCTGGCGTTATCAAGTTTTTGCGCAGCGCGATTCCAGATGTTCCGGCGCGAGATCGCCTCGACTCACGCGAAGAATTACACTATCTCGTTCAGCACTCGGGTGGCCTTATAACCGAAGACGAAAAAAAGCTTATCACTCACGGCCTTTCATTTGATACGCGAACAGTAAGTGAAATCCTGACACCTCGAAGCGTTATCGATACGATTGACAAAAAAGAGCTGCTAGGTCCGCTTGTGCTCGACGATCTACATAAAACAGGACACAGTCGTTTTCCGGTCATCGATGGCGACACCGACCATATTATTGGCATTCTTCATATTCACGATTTGCTCACCCTCGATAGCAAGCGTTCGACAACCGCCGAAAAAGCCATGGAGGCTCGTGTATTTTATATCCGTGAGGACCAAACCTTAGCTCATGCACTCGCTGCCTTTCTGCGTACGCGGCATCACTTGTTTATTGTAGTGAACGAGTTTCGCGAAACGGTGGGCGTGCTAAGTCTCGAAGATGTAATGGAAGCACTGCTAGGCCGCAAAATTATCGACGAATTCGACGCTCACGAAGATCTTCGTGCAGTTGCCGCCCGCAATATCCGTGCAAACAATCATCCTGTAAAGCGCGAGGATGTCTAGCGCCAGTAGTAATACGGGCCAGAAAGTGGTAAAATAACCCTACTATGATTATTTGGCGAGGCGATAACAACAATAATCCACGGGTCGGCAACTAGCCGAGGCGTGCTTTTTGCAATCGACCCGTTCCAGCCGCGTTACATCTACTACCTAACAAGGAAAATTTTATGACACGAACATTAGTACGCGATCTCCATCAACAACTTGGCAAAAAAGTGACTATCAGCGGGTGGGTAAACAAACGCCGCGACCATGGCGGACTTATCTTTATCGATATCCGCGATCACTCTGGAATTGCCCAGATTGTCGTTCAACCAGAAAACGCCGAGGCATTTAAACTTGCCGAGGATGTCCGCGACGAATATGTTGTTTCGGCAACAGGCACCGTAAAAGAGCGTGAAGATTCGCTAAAAAACCCAAACATTCCAACGGGTGATATCGAAATCGTCACCGAAGGGATTCGCCTCCTTAACCGTTCCGAGGCGTTGCCGATTCCCGTGCAAGACGACGCGCCACAGGCAAACGAGGATCACCGCCTTAAGTACCGCTACCTCGACCTTCGCCGCACTAAAATGCAGACAACGCTTAAAAAACGTGCTGAAATGTACCAGATTATGCGTACCTACATGGACGGCCACGAGTTCACCGAGGTAACAACCCCAATTATCGCCAACTCAAGCCCTGAAGGCGCGCGCGACTTCCTTATTCCGTCTCGTATGCACCCCGGCAAATTCTATGCCTTGCCACAGGCACCACAGCAGTTCAAGCAGCTTCTTATGGTTGGTGGCGTTTCACGCTACTACCAGATTGCCGCGTGTTTCCGCGACGAAGACCCTCGTGCCGATAGGCTTTATGGCGAGTTCTACCAGCTCGACCTTGAAATGTCATTTGTCGAGGATGGCGAGGATGTCCGCACGCTCACAGAACCTCTTATTAAAAAGCTCGTCACCGAATTTGCTGGTAAAACCCTTGTCAGCAAAACCATCCCGCGTATTCCGTATCAAGAGGCGATGGATCGCTACGGTTCAGACAAGCCCGATCTTCGTTACGGTATGGAGCTTACCGATCTTTCTGATATTTTGAGCGAAACCGGCTTTAGCGTCTTTGCAAACACCATCAAGAACGGTGGTGTGGTTAAGGCGATTCGCGTCGAAGGCGGCGCAAGTCTTTCACGCTCACAAATCGACCAATTTACCGAAGTCGCCAAAAACGAAGGCGCTGGTGGCCTGGCGTATCTTACCTATGCCGATGGCAACGTAAAATCACCAATCGCCAAGTTCCTATCTGAACACGAACTAAAGGCAATCGAAGAGCGCATGGGTGCCAAAGATGGTGACGCCGTATTCTTTGGTGCGGATTCCCGAGCTGTCGTAAACAAAGTTCTAGGGCGACTCCGTATCGATTTTGCTAAGCATTTCAACCTTCGTGATCCAAACAAGGTAGCGCTTGCTTGGGTTGTCGATTTTCCATTCTACGAGTGGGACGAAAAGAACAAGCGTATCGACTTTGGTCACAACCCATTCTCTATGCCAAAAGGTGGTCTCGAAGCTCTCGAAAACGAAGACAAACTATCAATTGTTGCCGATCAATACGACATGGTAATGAACGGCTACGAAATCTGTTCGGGCGCAGTGCGAAACCACAACCCCGAGGTTATGTACAAAGCCTTCGGCGCTCTTGGCTACGGCGAAGACTATGTCGACAGTCGCTTCGGCGCGCTTATTGGCGCGTTTAAATACGGCGCTCCGCCACACGCGGGCTGTGCCTTTGGCGTCGACCGTATCCTTATGGAGCTCGTTAGCGAAGACAACGTCCGTGAAGTCGTAGCGTTCCCAAAGAACGGCTCTGGCCTCGATGTCATGATGAACTCACCCAGCACGGTTGAGCCATCGCAGCTTAAAGAACTTTCACTGTAGTCACCAGTCATTGACGAAACCATTACCGCTATGCCATGATAGCGGTAATGAGTGATTTTCAATCTTTTACACAGTATGCAGGCGAACTTCTCGATGCTTTTGGTGTCGTGGTTATATTGGCGGGCATTGTATTTTCAACAGCGTTTATTATTGTTACCGCACTGCGTCAACGCAATTTGCATCGTATCTACAAAACTTACCGCCAAAATCTTGCGCGCAGTATTCTTATTGGACTAGAGTTTCTGATTGCAGGGGACATTTTGCGATCAGTCGCTGGCGACCTCAACCTCGACAGTATTATCATATTGGCGCTTATTGTTCTTGTTCGCTCGTTCCTTGGAATCGAATTCGAAATGGAAATCGAAGGCCGCTGGCCGTGGCAGCGTAGCAAAAAACAGGGGTAGCTAGCAGCTACTTTTATACTGCTATTGCTTTTTATTCAAATACATGCTAATGTATAGAAGTTGTATAAACCAACACAAAAACATCAATAAAAAGACAAGCAGCTTACGAATCGCTTATAATAGATAAGTAACGTAATCGCAGTGAAAGGAAAGACCAATGGATATAAATGTCCTGGTGACGCTCTTAACGATCACAGTTGTATTACTGTCGGTTGTTATTATCGCGATGCTAGCAGCTATTGTTATAGTGCTTGCCAAGGTAAACAAGATAATGTCGCAAATTGACGCCATTACCGACAACCTTGCATCTGCAACAGACTGGTTATCACCCGTTAAGGTGTTGAATCATGTTGCACGATTGTTCCGTAAATAATAATCATTTTACAAAAGGAGAATAGATTATGAGTCGAACAATAAATGTTATCGCAGCCGCAGCAGTTGGATTTGTCGCCGGAGTTCTGATGGCGCCAAAAAGCGGAAAAGAAACGCGTAAAGATATCAAGGTTAAAACCCTCGAGGCAAAAAAATACGCGACCGAAAAAGCTAAAGACGCAAAACTTGCAGCAAAAGAGGCAAGTGTCACTCTGAAAAAGAGTGCTAAAACTGTCGAAGCCGAAGCAACAAGCATGGTTAACAGCGCACGAAGTTCTGCTGAACGAGTATCTCGCGAAGCGTCAACCGAAGCAGCGAAATTAACCGACGAAGCGAAAGCTCGCGCAGCACGTGTTGCGCAGGATTCTAAGCGAGCGCTTGGAACTGTCGCCAAAGATGCTGAAAAACGTCTGAAGTAAAATTTAGCGTAATAAACTAGTTGAAAAACCGCCCTTATAACAGGGCGGTTTTGTTATGAAACGGCAATTTCGGGAGCGTTATCGAGTGATTGCCAAACATACCAGCTTGCAACCGATTGGTAGGGGTGCCAGCTGTTTTTTGTGGCAATGTCGGCAACCTCTTGCGGAGTGGGGACGTGATCAAGCCCGTAGAGCTTTTGTACGCCATTGCGAATGCCTAAATCGCCTATAGGTAGCACGTCAAGGCGTGCCATGCAGAACATAAGGAACATATGTACCGTCCATTCACCGATACCCTTCACGGTGGTGAGCTGGGCGATAATCTCTTCGTTTGTCATTGTGTCGATTGCGTCAAAACGAACAGTACCGTCGAGTATGTGCTGTGCTAAATCTTGAACGTAGCGTGCTTTTGGGCGTGACAAACCGACGCTTCGAAGCTCCTCGATATCTTTTTGAAGGATTTGCTGCGGCGATGGAAAGCTGCCATCGAACAAATCTTTAAACCGCTTTTCGATTGAGGCTGCGGCCTTGACGCTAAGCTGCTGGCTAATAATACTATCAACGAGCGTTTCGTAGTAGTCGGTGTGCTTTTTAAAACTAGGAAGCGGTGAACGCGCAATAACGGGCGCTAGGGTTTTGTCGTGCGTGCGCAAATAATCGGCCGCTTGCTGAAGTTGGTTCATGTACTATATTTCCTCGGTAGATTCTATACGGTGATAGTCAACGCCACATTCTTTTGCCATCCAGTTAATATGATCGTCGGTGACTTCTTTTCCTTCGGCCGATAGGATTGCATCGTGCGTAGGGAACGCGAATCGAGGCCGTACCTCTGCCAAATAATCCATTGCTTCGCCAACCTTTAGCCAAGGAGCGCTTGCTGGAAGCGCCAATGTATCAACCGAAAAAGGCGGAACGGTAAATGAATCGCCTGGATAAAAGAGAAGGTCGTTTATGAGGACTGAAAGGTTGTCCGTAACCGGGATGCTTGGGTGGAGTAGTGAATGTTTGCCGGCCAGGAACCGCATCGTAAATGGCCCGACGTTTTCGGTGGTGTCTTCGGTGATAGACACTGCTTGGAATGTTTCTATCTTTGCAGTAACAGTGGCGGGCGCGTAAATAATAGCATCTGGATTCTCGTTTATAATCGAGGCAACTAGTTCTGGGTCGAAGTGATCAAAGTGATCATGTGTAACAATGATCGCCACGACATGTTCGGGCGCGATAAAATCCGTGGCAAACGCACCGGGATCAACGACAATAACTTGATTGTCTTTCTCTAGGGTAAAACAGGCGTGTTCGTATTTGGTAAGTTTCATTATTCCTCCTTTAGCCACTGCGAGAACGCGGCGCGGGCCTTGGCTATTTTTGGCTCGATAATAATTGAGCAGTAGCCGGCCGCCGGGTTTTTATTAAAGTAATCTTGGTGCTCATCCTCGGCGATGAAAAATGTTTCTAAAGGTTCTATTTGAGTGACAATCGTGCCTTCCCAGATCTTTTCCCCGCGCTTGAACGCTGCGTGAAATTCTTTCATTTGAGCATCGCTGTCGTAGAACATTACCGAGCGGTACTGCGTGCCGACGTCGTTGCCCTGACGGTTGAGGGTGGTAGGGTTGTGTATCAGAAAGTAAATATCAAGGATTGTTTTTGCCGGAATAATTGTTTCATCAAAGGTAACTCTTACTACTTCGGCGTAACCTGTTTCGCCAGTTGCTACCCTGTAGTAGTTGGCCGGTCCTTCGCCACCAGCATAGCCAGCCTCTACTTTTGTTACGCCCTTAACTCTGCGATACACCGCGTCGAGGCACCAAAAGCATCCGCCGCCAAGTACGTAACTCGTCATGCTTCTAGTATACAATATATAGGTGAATACGAACGATTTTCAGGAGCTATTGTGGCAGCAAGGGCGCGATTTATACCGAACAATGCCATGGCGTGAAGATACGCGACCATATTACATTCTTGTCAGCGAACTCATGTTGCAGCAAACGCAGGTAGATAGAGTAATTCCTAAATTCGAAGCGTTTATAAAGGCATTTCCAAGCGAGCAAGAGCTAGCAGGTGCCTCGCTGGCTGATGTTTTGAAGTTATGGAGTGGACTTGGCTATAATCGGCGCGCAAAATATCTGCACGATGCAGCAAAAAAGATTGTGAATGAGCTTGGTGGGGAGTTTCCTAATACGAAAGAGGGGCTATTGGCGCTGCCCGGCGTCGGTCCGGGAACCGCTGGGGCGATTGCGGTTTATGCGTATAACCTGCCAGTGGCATTTATCGAGACAAACGTTCGAACCGTTTATTTTCATCATTTTTTTAAAGAAGGCGAGCTCGTGACAGATAAAGAACTGTCTAAGGTGGTTGAGGCAACTCTCGACCGCGAGCACCCGCGTGAGTTTTACTGGGCAATTATGGATTACGGTACATGGCTAAAAAAGAACGGCACAGGGCGTATTGCGCAGAGCCACCATTATAAAAAACAGTCGCCGTTAAAAGGGAGTGTGCGCGAGGTTCGCGGGCAAATAATCAAGGTGCTGACAGAGGGTGACAAGACGCGAACTCAACTGGAAGATTACTTTAAGAGCGACAGCCGGCTTGAGTCGGCGCTTGCCGGGCTTTTACGTGAGGGCCTGGTTATGGAAAATGAGGGCGTTTTGCATTTGACCAAATAGGTGCATCCGTTGGATAATAGAAGAACATGAAACGTTTTCTCATTATTATTGCTGCATTCGCCGTTACTGTAGCGGGAAGTTTTGCTGCTATGCAGTCGACGGCAAGTGCTGAAGATGTGCTCATGACTGAAGCGCATATTGCTCGAATTCGCGCTAACTGTGTCGATGCGCAATCGTCGCTTCGGCAGCTGCACGCCAGTGACGCTCTGCTGCGTGTTAACCGCGGTCAGGTTTACGAGTCGATGTCGACAAAGCTAATGGCGACATTTAATAGCCGTGTGGCGTTGAACCGTTTGGATGGCTTAAAGCTCGTATCGATTGCCGCGCAGTACGAAACGCAGCTTATGAACTTTCGTCAGAATTATCAAAGCTACGAAGAATCTATGTCCGGGCTTTTGAAACTCAATTGTATCAATCAGCCCGTTGCGTTTTACGATAGTGTGGCAGCAACCCGCGCGATGCGCAAAAAAGTTCACGATTCGACGCTGTCGCTACATAAGACGATCCGTGACTACAAAAATGAATTTGAACTTTTTGCAAAGCAGTTTGAGGGAGTGAAGTGATGAGTGAAGAGCAGCCTGAAAACCATGGTATTATTTCGCAGCATCGCTTTATGCTTTTGATCGGCCTAACGATTATGATTTCGGTATTTTTGGTGGGCGTTGCATTGGCGCTATATGCAAGCAGTGGCGCAGCTCAGCTAGATTTGAGTCGCCCGGGCTATGTGTCGGTGCGCGACCAAGCTCAGCGTTCGAATAGCTTTGATGGCTTCTCTGCTAGTGGGACGCTTGATAAAGCGGCTATCGACGAATTTCGAACCATGTATACTCAGCAGCAAGAAAACGCTACGAATGTCGATAGTTTCGCAGGTGATGTCATGAGCGACAAGTCGCTATCGATCGACGCGCCTAAATAGCTACTTTCGGCGAGCTGCGGCTGGTCCTGGCATTGCTGGATATGCTGTACCAAGTTCGATTTTGCGGTCTTCAAATTCGGCCAATAGGCGACGACGCATTTCAGCCGTAACGGCCCATTGATCCGAGGGCTGTGTTTTTCCTGCAATAAGTAGAGTAACGCCGCCAGAGGTAAACTCTGTAATAGAGACAAATGCTGGCGCTTCGATGATTTTCTTGGCCCATTTTTTCTCTGCTGTTAGCTTTTCGCCAATCTCGTTGATAAGGATCGAAACATCATCGACATCGGTTGCCGGATGAAGCGTAATAAAGAAGCGCGCCATGCTGTAGCCCATGGTCTTATTAATAACGTGTTGAATCATGCCGTTTGGAAAATAATGAACGTTTCCATCGGCGTCACGAATAACTGTCGAGCGTGCGCCGATGCGTTCCACGGTGCCACTAAACCCTTCGATATCAACGATATCACCAACCCGGTATTGGTTTTCGGAAATAATAAACAAGCCCGAGATAAAATCTTGAACAAGCGACTGCGCGCCAAAACCAAGTGCGACACCTATAATACCAGCGCTTGCAAAGAGCGGCGCAAGGCTGACATCCGGAAAAAGCTGCCACATGATTATCAGTGCGGCAATGGTAATAATAAGCACGCGCCACATCGTCTTAAAAAGTCCGGTGAGTGTGTTGTGTCGTTTTTCGATATCCTTTGCGTTCCAGCTATGCCGGGTGGCGGTGAGTGTGCGCTTAACAACGCTTCCCATGAACATTGCGCCAACGTAATAGAATATGCCTGCAACGAGAATAGTGAGGGCGGCTTTGCCTCCGTAAATTGACAGCCAGTTTAGTACAGAATCCATATGTGGTAGTATATCATGTTGACATGACCCAATCGACCGCACCCCTGAATCCAGACGATTATATTATTACGAGAAAACGCAAAAAATATAAATTTGCCAAGTTTTTTAATAATCCTTTTTGTTATGAAGTTGACGAGTGGCTGCCGCAAAAAGTAGATGTCCTTGAGATGGGGGCGGGCACGGGGCTATTTAGTGTTGCTATGGCGCAGGCAAGGGTTGCAAAGAAGTTTCTGGCGGTTGATGTAAAGGCCGATCGCTTGCAGGTGGGCGCGATAGCGGCAGAGGCGGCTGGTAGCAATAATCTTTATTTTTTGCGAGCACGCGCCGACCAATTGCCGGGTCTTATTGCGCTCGCGTCGCTTGAGGCGATATGGGTAACGTTTCCCGATCCTTTTCCAAAGCCTCGCCATGCCAAAAACCGCCTGACGTATCCTAAAGCACTTAAGATATATCAGTCGCTTCTCGCTCCGGGCGGTGCGCTCTACTTTAAGACTGACGCCAAAAATCTATTCGACTGGAGCCTGGAACAATTAGTCGCGGAAGGGTGGCATATTACCGAGTTGAGTTTTGATCTTCATGATTCGAATCTTTCCGCCGAATACAAAATAAAAACAACATACGAAACACGCTACACTAGCGAAGGACTTGCAATCAACTTTGTGAAAGCGACGCCGCCTACTATAGTAGAAGCATGAACTTAAACGATTACCAAACAGCGGCGCTTCGCACGGCTGCGCCAAAAGACAAAAACAACGAGATATTTCATTTGCTCCTTGGGCTTTGCGGCGAGGCGGGTGAAATCGCCGAAAAAGCCAAAAAGATCGTTCGTGACAAAGATAGCGATTTCTCGGCGTTAGACAAAGGCGATCTAACAAAAGAACTTGGGGACGTTCTTTGGTACGTTGCTGTTATTGCGGACCATTTTGATATTCCACTGGGCGAAGTCGGCGAGGCGAATATAGCAAAACTAGCAAGCCGTCAGCAGCGCAATCTTATTGGCGGTAGCGGCGATAACCGCTAGTTTTTGATATGGCTCCGTAGCCAGGCGTCGATACTACCGGCGCCCATTGCAAGCACCAAGTTCCCCTTGGCGCGGGCGTCTTCGATATGTTCCCATAGCGCATCGTCGAGCTCGGCTATCGTAATGACATCTTTGTTTGCTATGTCACGAATGAGATCGTCTGGCGTAAGAATAGGAAGAGCGGGATCTTCGCGCGAAAGATACGTCGGGAGCCAAAACACTTCTTCGGCCAACATAAAGCAATCGGTATAGTGTGCCTTTATTTCGTGTTGGCGGACATTCTGGTGAGGTTGGTAAACAAGCGTGACATGCTCTGACAACTCGCGGGCCATTTGCAGGGTTGCGGCAATTTCGGAAGGATGATGACCGTAATCGCTGTAGACGTTATCGGCAAGTTTTTCAAAGCGGCGGTCGGTTCCTGGAAACCTGCTAAGAATGTCGAGAGCGTTTTCGTTTGTTGTAAGGTGCAGGAATTCAAGGGCTTTCATGACAAGCGTTGCGTTGCGGCGGTTGTGCGCGCCTGCAAGGGGTATGTGTACTGCTTCGTTATCCTGCAGTGTCCAGCTGCGCAGCGGGGGGTTGCGGAATGCATTGCTGTCGTACTGCCACATTATCGTTTGGGTGGACTGCGTAATAAACTGCATGAACGCCTCCCGGTAGGCGCCCTCGGTAGGGTAGGTGTCCGGGTGATCATAACCTAACGATGTAATAAGAGCAACGTTTGGCGAAAAATGAAGAAAGTTTCGATCAAACTCGTCACATTCATACACAAAATATTCGCTGTCCGGGTTGTATTTGCCGCTGGGACCAAAGCTAAGGGTTGTTCCAACAGAGTAACTAACAGGAATCCCAAGCTCTTGGAGGGTCCATATCATCATGCCGGTTGTGGTGGTTTTGCCGTGGGTGCCCGCAACGGCAATGAGCTTAAGATTCTTGTCGGCGATGATGTAAGTTAGTAGTTCGTCGCGCTTGGCGGTTTTTATGCCAAGCTGGCGTGCCAGAACAAGCTCTGGGTGATCTTTAGGAAGCGCCGATGTATACACGAACCAGTCAATCGGCTGTGATTCGTGGCACGATTGTAGAAACTCGCCGTCTTGCCCTATGTTCACAGGTATTCCACGGCTGCGTAGTTCGCGCGTGGTAAGGCTTTCGGTTCTATCGGATCCCTGAACGCCATAGCCAGCGTCTTGGGCGATCTCGGCCAAGGGGCCAACACCGACTCCGCCAACGCCAGAAAAGTAAATATTCATACTGGTAGTATAGCACTTTATTTTGGCTGTTAAATTGCGTCAAATGTGCGAGATATCTCCTTCAAACAAATACTGCTCATGCTACAATAATAGAAGTATCACGAGGTGGGATATTTTTCAGTGGCAGATAAAAGGCGAGTAAAACAGGGCATACGACAATTGCAGCGTATAAAAACGTGGCAATTACTTGTGTTGCTCGTGCTTTTTGGGTTCGTTACTGCGACCTTCCTTCGGCTCAATAATATCGGCATGGTGCAGCGACGCGATGCCGTGCTTGCGGCAGATAAAACGGGTGACGTGCAGGTTATGCAAAGCAGATTGTATGATTTACAACGATACGTCGCCGAGCACATGAACACCGACACGGGTGCATTTTACCTAGAGCAGCAATATCGCCGTGACGCACAAAAAGCGGTCGATGCAGCAAAGGATGATTCTAATCCCAACGGAAATATCAATGCCAAAGCCGAGGCTGTTTGTAAGCCACAATACACCGTGTGGTCGCCCGCCTACGTACAGTGTTTTACAGATGAGCTAGCGAAGTATCCGCCATCACCCGATCCCGCTCAGAATGTAACGCTTCCTAGCACTAATCTTTATCGCCACGATTTTGCTGGACCCCTTTGGTCGCCAGACTTTGCAGGCTGGTCGACGCTCCTATGTTTACTCATTCTTATCATGATTCTCTCGAGGTTAATCAGCTTGGGAATTCTTCATTTACTTCTTAAACGACAGTACAGGGGTATTTAAATGTTGACAGCGCTACACGCACCAGGTACGCTATCAGAGTAAGACGCTAATAGGAGGTATAAGAACTTATGGCTTACAAGCACACTAACTCGAAGGGTATTACTTACTACTTGCACAAGACTGAAGTCACACTGCGCGGTGGTAAGCCACAGACAATCTACTTCTTCGCAAAGGTAGAAAAGAACGCAAAGGGTGAACCTACCGATCTTCCAGAAGACCGCGAAGTCAAAGAAAACCCACGCAACGGTTTCCTTACTATCAGTAAGAAAAAATAACTTGAAACACAAGCACGTTTGGTGATACAGTAGAATCAAACAAACAGGTGCCAACTGAGCCTCTGCGGGAACGAGCAATCGCCCCGAGGGGCTCTTTTGATTGGCTTTTTAATGACGATTATGCTATAATATTTGTATGATGATACGCGAACGACTGCCAGCCTACGGATACGGACGCCAAGATGGTGTTGATGAAAATGGCGATGTCGTTTGCCTTCCGGCTGATGAGCTATGCGAGCCGGACGAAAGTGTTTTTCTCGATGAAGCCGCTGCCGAGGCTGACCACAGCGAGGTCGAAGATGGCGTTTCCGTTTCGCTGGTGGAACGCAAGCTGGCGCTAACGGCTTTAGCGGGCTTATATGCGCGCAAGGCACGAGCAAATGGACTGAGTAAGGCGGCAAGCCTTCCAGAGACACGTAGGGCGCTCGATGCTCGATTTCCGGATGTCGACGATGTAACGCGCCGTACCGACGATAAAGCAACGGCTGATCTTTCGGCCGAGGAAGCGCGTTATTTGGCGATGCTCACAAAAAGCGATGAACTTATTGCTGCCGGGTTTGACCCAGTAGACGTTGAAACCGCGGAGCTGCTGACTCATATCGAGGTGCGTCGCGCAATCGGCGTTACAGCCGGCGCTGCAGCTCGAAAGGCTGTCTTGCGACGGCTTCATGATCCTAAGTAATAGGGTGACATTGCAGCAATAAAAAATCATCCACACGTGTGGATGATTTTGATAATTCTGGTGGGGGCGGATGGAATCGAACCATCTACCAAGTGGTTATGAGCCGCCTGCTCTAACCGATGAGCTACGCCCCCGGCTTTGTCATTATAGCGTATTCTTATCTGTTGGGCTATAATGAAAGTAAATCATGAAAAAAATAAACATTCATAAACTTTACTACCATATTCGGTTTCAGTACTTCACGCTGAACAATCTTGTTATTGGCGTGGCACTGATTATTGGCGCCGGGTGGACATGGGGTTCGGTTGAAATGATGCAGCGCAATTTTGACCTGCAAAAAGAGGTAGACGCCAAGGCGCGCCAGCAAACCTTGCTAGAGCTTCAAACGCAGAATCTTTCTTACGAACAGCGTTATTACAAAAGCATCGAATATCAAGAATTTGCCCTGCGCGACCGTATGGGGCTAGCCAGAAAAGGCGAGAAGGCGCTTGTATTGCCGCCAAACAGTAAAGAGGCAAAAGCAGCTGATGCTCGCCTTACGAACAAAACAACAGCTCCAGTCGAGCCGGTAGGGAACGTGGAACAATGGGTGAACTTTTTGTTCGGTGGTAACCGACGAAAGTAATTAATGAATCTCGCAAAACAAAAAGAACTAGCCAACGGTTAGTTCTTTTTAAATAAACTTGGTTGCGGGGGTAGGATTTGAACCTACGACCTTGTGGTTATGAGCCACACGAGCTGACCAGACTGCTCCACCCCGCGATACGCCTTTAATAATAACAGATACGGCAAATTATTACAAGCGTATGGGGGATGTATATTAACTTAGCTTTGCCGCGGCAACACGGATTGCTTCGCTCCAGCTAAGGAACGCATGGGGGGTCTCGGCGACATCGCTAGCGGTAAGTTTGTGCTTTATCGCCAGTGCTAGCTCGTGAATAATCTCGGCCGCATGCGGTGCCACAACAGTTGCGCCAATAACGACACCTTTTTTATCGGTGATAATCTTTACAAAACCGTCGCGGAAGTCGGATGTATTACTGCGCGTGATGATATTCAGCGGCGCAACAGCCTTGTTTATTCGTAGGTCGCGTTTCAGGCAATCATCTTCAGATAAACCGACTGAAGCAATGCCAGGATAGGTAAAGGTGAGGCGTGGTGTTGCGGTGTAATCTGGCGAGATACGCGAACGTGGGTGAAGAATGTTATTTGCAGCAACGCGGCTTTCAAGAAGTGCGGTATGCGTTGGGCTGCTGTGGCCTAGTACGTCGCCGGCGGCATAGATATGGCGGGCGCTTGTTTGCAAATAATCATCTACCTCGATACCTTTTGGCGTGTAGGCGACGCTGGCGTTTTCGAGGCCCAAATCAACAGTAGGAACGCGGCCTGTGGCGATAAGTACTTCGTCGACATGGACGGATTTTTCGACACCACCACGGTTAAAGGTGATACGCTTGCCGACGCCATCTTTTACGATAGAGAGGATTCGGGTTTGCGTAAGGGAAGTAATACCCTTTTGTTCTTTAAGAATCCGCTCGATAAGCGTCCCGACTTCTTCGTCTTCGTGCGGCAAGAGGCGGCTGGCGATCTCGGCAATATACACCTTGGTGCCAAAAATAGCCATCAGCTGGGCGAGTTCAACCCCTACAGTACTGCCGCCGATAACGAACAAGCTTTTGGGAAGTCGAGCAGCCTCAAGAATTGTGCGTGGGGTAAGGTATTTAACGCTATCAAGGCCAGGAATATCGGGCACTTCAATATGCGATCCTGTAGCGATAATGAAGTTTTCTGCCGAAATGTGACGCCTGTTGACGCTGATTTCGTTTGGGCTTAAAAAGTGAGCGATACCACTAAAAGCGCTAATGCCTTCGTTTTCGTAATATTTTTTGTTGCCCCCGGCGCCAGTTCGTTTAATAGTAAGGTCTTTCCAGGCATGGAGTGAGGGGTAGTTGTAGCCCATCATAGAAGATCGGATACCAAAGCGTGCGCCATGCTTTGCTTCGTCGTAAAGTTGAGCCGCGTGCAACAGTGCTTTTGTGGGAACATCGCCCCAGTTTGGCGACTCGCCGCCAAATACGCCACCTTCTATAATAGCGACGCGCTTACCCTCGCGTGCGGCAATAGTTGCGGCCGCACTTCCACCGGCGCCGCTTCCGATGACAATGAGATCGTAATCAAATTCTATTCTTTTTGCCATGTTTGTTTCTCCTTACATTACCAGTCGGTGATGTTTGTATAAATATGCAGCTTCGGGGTGGTGCCGGTGAAGTGTCTCGGTTGCTTTGCGGCGTAGGTCGCTACTGGTTACTTCGGGCCGGGTGGCGAGCCACTTCTCTAGCGCGTTGCACACGGCATCGGCTATCATTTCGGCCTCACCCTCTGGACATCGCACGCTCAGGCAGGCGGCGCGGACGCTGGCGTGGAGCTTTTTCCGGTCGAAATGTTCGGTAGGGCGCTCGCCGCCGCGTTTGATAATGTCGATAGCCTTTTGCATTACATGCCCCCACTTACGGTAATAACACGATCGACGTAGATATAAAAACCAAGAATAAGCAGGCCGCTTCCGGCGGTAAATTGAAGAAACTGTTTGTTGTTTTCGCGCCATTGTTGAATTCGGCTGAGTTTGTGGCCGCTGCCAATAAGTGCATACACTACCAAAAGCGAAAGGGAAGAGACGATCGTGTAAATACCTATGCCGGCAAGCTGCCAAACTGGCTCTAGCTGAATAAGCGCGAGCGCGCTAATGACGATTGGCGCCAGGATAAAGATAATTTCGCCTGCAACGCTGCTAAGCCCCAGTCCAAATGCTTCGCTACTGTGTTTTGTTGCTTTGGTGCGGTCGCTAAGGTACCGAGCCATTCCACGGGGCAGCCATAGGCTTGTGCCGGGTTCGCGACGATAGTAAAACGCCCACACGGCAATACCAAGACCAAGGAGTAGGCCAGCGCTAGCGGCCCAGACGACGGGTGGGATGTTTTGCCCGAACGAGCGTTCAAATACGAAAGCGGCAAAGGTGAGAAGCAACATGGTCATAACGCCGCTCCCTAGTAAAAAGCTGAATGTCAGGCGAAGCAGTTTAGCGTGCTTTATTTTAGAGCCGATCGCGTGGCCGCTAAGGAGCGTCAGCATACTCACGCTCAGTTGAAAACTGGCGTGGATAAGTGCTGCGAATGCGACGATAACGAGGGAATCTATCATTATGTTTATTTTTGTCTACCTCTGTAATACTTATACCATAAGCGGTGTTGTTTGGTCAAAGTTAATCCCGCTCGGCAAGGAACTGCTGGCGGTTGCGCTGAATAAGCAAAATAAGGTCTCGTTCCTGCGTAAGACGCGTGTGGCGCTGAATATCAAGCAGTAGGCGGTTGCGTTTTGTGTTATCAAGATCAAAGATTTCAAGGAGTAAATCGTAGATATCTTCGTTGATTTTGCGCAGTGCTTTTAGACTTTGGGTTTTGTGGGCGCCAATCAGCTTTTCGGCCTCGCGGTCACGAAAACTCTGCGTAACGCGCTCGAACAGCTTAAGCCGCTTGTTTGGGTTTTTCAAATCTTCTTTAGACAGCGCGTCGACATGTTTTTGGTACTTAGCCCGAAGATCAAGCACCGTAATAAAGTTCCATTCTTTGCTGACAATTTGTCCTACAAGACTTTCGGGGTCTTTAAGTAGCTTTTCGAGCTGCTGCTCGATTTCCTCAAGTCGCTCGTCTTCGTCTTGCTCGGTACGTTGACGCTCTTTGTTGATTTGGATCGCCGTGCGTTGGCGTTCTAGCCACGAGGCATGCGGATCACACAAAATAACATTGTATTTTACGGACGCCTGAACTGCGCGGATATAATCTATGTAGCGCGAAAAATAACTCTCGATATCTGTATCGGCCTGCGAGAGGAACGTTGCGGCGTAGTCACGTTGCGGCGGAAACTCGCCGTTTTCTTTAGGGTAGAGGTTGGAAAGCACTTCGTTTAGTAGCGAACGTTTGCGCTCGTCGATAAGGTAATCGGCAGCTTTGTCGGCGTCACTGTCGCCAAAGCCAAGGGTACGGATAAGTGTTTTTTTGAACTTGGTATCGGTTCGGGTCTGCTCTAGGTCGCTGTGGATTGGCTGGATTTGCTCGGTCCAGGCCCGAAGAACGTCGTCGGTTGTGGTGTGTTCGGTCTCAAGATTTGCCGCTTTTTCACGATCTTCTGGCGTAAACTGCCGCAGTGCGCTGGTGGCCTCGGCCCTAAACGTCTCGCGCTCGGTTTTTATAAACTCTTCAGATACATGATTAGCAATGCCCATATGCCTAGTTTAGCATAAGAATCTTGCGGCCGACGGGGTAAAAAGCCGGGGATTTAAAATGATGTGCAAATTGTTGAAAAATCAGTGTGAAAATGATCAAAATACTATTGCTTTTTTATACCATTTATGCTTAAATAAGTACATAAAACAATAAAACAAAAAAGGACGCAAACACATGGAAATCCTATCGGCATTCTTCGGCGGAAACGCTTCAGATAGCACAGACCTCGCTACCTGGAACCGACCACGAAGCACTGAGGAACTTCAGCAGTTCATCAATAGCCACCACGACATGTTACCCGACAATATCGAAATAGAATAACAGATACTTTTTCTGTATAATAAGCAACAATGACGCGCCGCATAGGAATTTACCCGGGCACGTTTGACCCGGTCCACGATGGACATATTGCATTTTGTCTGGAAGCCCGCAAGGTATGCGGCTTAGATACCGTGTACTTATTGCCCGAAGCCAACCCGAGAGGGAAGCGGGATGTAACAGATCAGCAGGAACGAATCCGGCTGCTCGGGGAAGTGGTTGAAAAGCACTCCCCTCTTCAGCTTGTTACCGTCAGCTCGCCGCAATTTACTGTCGCCGAAACGCTGCCCGAACTGGAAAGGGAATTCGCGGGCGACGAACTGACATTTCTTATTGGATCGGACGTGGCGCGGTCGCTGTATCTGTGGACCGATCTAAAGAGCCTCTTGTCGAAGAGCTCGTTGATTGTAGGGCTTCGCGGGCTGGATACACAGCAAGAAGTTCACCGAATGATACGCGAAGCTGAACGGGCGCATGGAATATTTGCGAACTACGAAATTATTGTAACGAAACATCCGTTCGTGTCATCATCGCAGATAAGGGCGCTGAAGGCGTCGTCGACCTTTTAGCTGTTTGTTATTGGGGGACTGCTGAAAGTGATTTTAATGGGGAAGTAAGAACGGGCAAGAGGCGAGGCGGAATTTTTTGTATTACTCCCCTGCTCTGCTTTTGTGATCTGTGTGGTAGCTGCTAAATTGCTAGTGGTATATACTAGAGGCGAAAGTTCGTAGGAATAAATCTTTGGAGGAATCATGAATGAACTAACCCCTGTCGAGACACTTCTCAGCCTCGCTGGAAAGGCGGCTATTGTAACGGGTGGCGCCAAGGGAATAGGCTATAGTATCGCGTATCGTTTAGCCGAGGCAGGCGCGAAAGTGCTTGTTGCGGACACCGATGAGGTGGCAGTGAACGAGGCGGTGAAAGTATTTGGCGAAAAAGGCTGGGTGACGAAGGCGATTGTTGCGGATGTTTCTAGTGAAGAAGCAGTGCAGCAAATGATTTCGACATGCCAAGAGGCGTTTGGATCGGTGGATATTTTGGTGAACAACGCGGGAATTTACCCCCCTGCCCTTGTGTCGGCTATGACCCTCGACGATTTTGAGCGGGTGATTCATGTCAACCTACGAAGCGTGTTTTTAACGACCAAGTACGCGGCAGAAGTTATGAAATCTCAGGGCGGCGGCAAAATAATCAACGTTACTTCTATCGACGCGGTTCATCCGTCTATGGTAGGGTTGGCACACTACGATGCATCAAAACATGGCGAATGGGGCTTTACGAAAAATGCAGCGTTAGAGCTCGCGCCATATAATATTACGGTAAATGCAATTGCGCCTGGTGGCGTTGCAACGCCTGGTGTTGCGGCTATGCAACAAGGCGGATCTGAGGAGATGCTAAAGGCGGTGCTTGCGACAATTCCTATGAAGCGAATGGGCGAGCCAGATGAAATAGGGAAGGTTGCACTGTTTTTGGCGTCAAGCATGGCGAGCTATATGACTGGCGAGCAAATAGTAGTCGATGGAGGGAAGTTACTATCATGACAACCGATACAAAACGTTACGCGGCAATAGTAATCGGCGCAGCAATTGGGCTTGTGGCATCGTTTTTGCAGATGATAGAAAAGCTGATTTTGGTGGGCAACAAAGACGCGGTTCTTAGCTGTAATATCGACAGTGTCTTTAGCTGTAGCAGCGTGCTGAATGCGTGGCAAAGCAGCGTGTTTGGGTTTCCGAATTCGCTGATGTGCGTTGCGGTGTTTGCATTGTTTTTGGGTGTTGGTTTGGTAGGACTTACGGGCGGGCGTATTTCGAAAGGTATGCGAATTGCAACGCAGGGAATTGCGCTATTCTTTTTGGCTTTTGGGTTGTGGTTTTTGTATCAAAGTACCTATGTTATAGAGGCGATTTGCATTTTCTGCGTGTTCTGTATGGGCGGGCTTTTAATGGTAAACGCGGCGCTATGGCGGCTTAACTTTTCGAAGGGCAGTAACGACAATAAGCTCGAGAAGTTCATGCGCAAAATGAGCGCCCAAGGCCTAGACACGCTTTTATGGGTAACAATTGCCATGAGTATTACGCTGACAATTATCTTTAAGTTTTACGTGTAGAAATAACTTACGCAGGTCACATTTATATAGCGCGAGTTACGCTATACTATAACCATGCATAAACGTTTTCAAAAACTTACTTCTTCAAAATGGCTTCGAAGGTTGTTGCCAGCTGTCCTTATTATCGTTTGGATAACTCTTGCGGGTATTGGTGGGCCATATTTTGGCAAGATCGACGAAGTGTCGAGTAATGACCTGACTGCCTTCTTGCCAAGCAATGCCGAATCAACAAAGGTAAACGATGAGCTTGCGAAGTTCCGCGATAGTAATACGCTGCCGCTTTTGGTGGTGTTTGATAAGGGCGGCGAAAAACTAAGCGAGGCAGACAAGACGGCGCTAAAAGATGCGGCCGCAAAAATTCAGGATATTGATGGGGTAGTCGATGACGTGTCGCCGCCGCTGATATCCGAGGACGGCAAGGCGGCATTTATTGCCGTTCCGCTAGAAGTGGGCGGGGAATTTAAAGAGATTTTTGCCGAGATAAAAGGTGATTTAGACGGCACAAACCTGGCAACCGATTATAAGTTTACCGGTCCGGCATCGTTTGCCGAGGATATTCAAGGGGCATTTGCGGGAATAGACGGCACGCTACTGCTAGTGGCGCTTGCGGTGGTATTTGTGATTTTGCTTGTCGTATATCGCTCACCTCTTTTGCCGGTTATTGTTTTAGTGGGTGCCATGAGCGCGCTGGCGACGGCAATTTTGCTGGTGTGGCACTTGGCGAAGGCAGATGTTTTGCAATTAAACGGCCAAGTGCAGGGGATTTTGTTTATCTTGGTTATTGGTGCAACGACCGATTACGCGCTGCTATATATTGCAAGGTACAAAGAGGAATTAACACGACACAAAACGGCGTGGCAGGCGACAGTTGCGGCGCTTAGGGCGTCGTTTGAACCAATACTTGCGGCTGGTGGAACGGTGGCTGCTGGGCTTTTGTGTTTGCTACTTTCAGACCTCGAATCGAACAAGGCCTTAGGACCAGTTGGGGGAATAGGGATCGGACTTGCGGTTATCACTTCCCTCACCTTCCTTCCCTCTTTGCTTTTGGTATTTGGGCGTTCGGTATTTTGGCCGCGCCGACCAAAATACGAACCGGAACTGCGCAATGATTACGAACACCGCCACTCACTTTGGGTAAAAGTTGGTTCGCTCGTTCACCGCCACCCGCGCCGAATATGGGCGGGAACGGCAGGGTTACTGTTGCTTGCTTGTGTTGGAATCTTTCAATTAAAGGCCGATGGCGTGCCGCAGAACCAACTGATACTCGGATATTCAGAGGCACGTGAAGGTCAAAAGGTGCTCGATGCTCACTTTGCGAGTGGCTCGGGATCACCGGTATATGTGCTGGTAAACGAGGGCGAGCTTAAAAAGACAGCGTACAAGCTGGATATGAATAAAGGAATTGATTCTGTCAGTGTTACGGCGACAGATACGCCGTCGGGTTCTGCGCCGGTGGGCGTTACCGAACGCGAGCTAAAGGCGACAATCAAAAAGCAAGTGACAGCAGAACGCGCAAAGCAGGTGGCTGCAGTAAAGGCGCAGATCACCAAGCAAATGGCAGGGCTACCTCAACCGGTTATTGACCAGGCAGTGAAAGCTGCTATGACCAAGATACCATCTGTCGATACGATTGCGGCTAGTGCGTATCCATTTAAAAATGCAAAAAACAAGGTGATTGACGGCAAGGTGCTTTTGCAGGCAACCCTCGTTGATCAGGCAGATTCGCTTGCTGCACGCGAAACGGTAAAGCAACTGCGTGCTGATTTTAAAGAAGTGGGATCGAGCGCTTTAGTAGGTGGGGTGAGTGCCGTGCAGTACGATACGAACCAGGCGTCGCTTCGAGATAGGGCTCTTTTGATACCAGTTATATTGGTGGTTATTACGATTATTCTTATGCTGCTGCTTAGAGCGATTATTGCACCGTTAGTGTTGTTGCTAACAACGGTTGTGTCGTTTGCGGCAACGCTTGGTATTGCTGCCCTGCTGTTTAATAATGTCCTTGGTTTTCCGGGCGCCGACCCATCGGTGGTGATATTTGGGTTTGTGTTCTTGGTGGCGCTTGGTATCGACTACAATATCTTCCTTATGACGCGAGTGCGCGAAGAGACAATAAAGTGGGGCGTCAGCAAGGGAACGATAAAAGGCCTTGTGGTAACGGGCGGGGTAATAACATCGGCGGGGATCGTGCTGGCAGCAACATTTGCAGCACTTGGCGTTATCCCAATTTTGTTCCTGGCGCAACTGGCGTTTATTGTAGCGTTCGGCGTGTTACTTGATACGATTGTCGTGCGTTCGCTATTGGTGCCGGCGCTCACGCTAGAAATTGGCAAGTGGATGTGGTGGCCGTCGAAGGCGGGCAAGAAAAAGTAAATAAAAAAGCCGCTCGGTAAAGAGCGGCTTTTTGTATGTTTAGGCTTTAGCGCCAGTGCTTGTCGTCGTGGTCATGGTGGTCGTGGTGACCGTAGCCGTGGCCGTAGTATGGGCTAAAGTAGCCTTTGCCTATCATCAAGTATTTAACATTGATGTTGTTGTCGGCTGCCCATTGCTTAAGCTCGGTGCGCATTGCGTCGCGCTTGTCTTTTAGCTCTTCGCGTTTAGCTTCGATTTTTACTTTTTGCTCGGCAGTAATCTTACCCTCGTCTACGAGTTTTTGAAGGTCATATTTAAAGACGTATTCAACGTCGATTCCTTCAGTCTCGGCCCAAACTTCCAACGCGTCGTGCTCGGCTTTCATTTCAGCACGAACCTCTGTTAGTTTGGTTTCGATGGCAGTTTTCTGCTCGGCGGTTATCTTGCCCTTGTCTACTAATGTTTGTAGGTAGGCAGAGACCTTAGCTTCTTCTTGGTCCGATTTGTAATCGTCGAACACTGCTTGAACCTCGGCTTCGCTAAGGTTGAATTCTTGTGCAATTCGAGCGACTAAATCGTCGTTTTTGTTATCGTGAAAGGCAAATGCTGCGTTCGCGCCCACCGTTCCTGCAATTCCTATAGTGGCGGCGACTCCCGCGATGAGTAGTGATTTTTTGGTTAGCATGAGTAATGCTCCCTCTGTTAGCTACTTATATTGCGCAGTCTGCTATTTTGCTTGTCGTACACCTTTTAAAAAACTTCGTAACGCCGCTGCGTTATAGGTGCATCATCTCGACGCGTCTATTCAGCTGCCTTTCAATAATACGAAGGCAATATGAGAGAATGCTGAAAGCGAAAGGTTTTTATCAGCAAAATAGAAAATGACGAAACGAAATCACTCTAGTGACAGCCATATTTTTGATAGTATATTTTATGTGCCCAAAATAGTTTTGGGCGCCGACGAGCAATGGGGGTGGCGAGATGTTTCGCGTAGTGTATGGCCTTGTCGTTCGAATGGTCGACAAGGCAAACAAGTGCTGTAACCACGACGAATCGACCGCGTGTCGATGTCAGGCTGGCTGCACCTGCAAGTGCGATGGTTGTGCGTGTTCGTAAATGAGCGCGCGATGTCGACGAGTAGGTTGGTAGCCCATTGCCTTCCTGCTGCTCGTCGCACATCCAAAATTATTTAATCCTAATCGCGACTTTTCCAAGAACTTCGCCGCTTTCGCGTGCGCGCTGTGCCTCGGCGATTTGATCGAGGGGGAATGTTGCGCCAATTCGCGGCGTTATGACACCTTGTTCTACAAGGTCGCGGAGCGTATCGAGATACCCAGTAGTGACATGTGTCATTTGGTGGATTGCCGTTACCTCTAGCTTGGCGGCGAGGGCGCTGTCGGCGTCGGCCGCCATAGATACCGCGATACCGCCTTTCTTAAGAATAGCGAGGGATTTGTCGAAGGTGTCGCCGCCAACCGTATCGAATACTGCGTCGTAGTCTTTTAATAGGGCAGAGAAGTCATTTGTTTTGTAGTCGATCACTTCATCGGCGCCAAGTTGTTTTGCTAGCTCGATACCTTCTCTGGTAGCAGCAGTGGCAACGTATGCGCCAATATTCTTCGCAAGCTGAATCGCAATCGAGCCGATTGCGCCCGCGCCACCGTTGATAAAGATTTTTTGGTTGACAGCCAGTTTAATATGCTCGGTAAGCGCCTGAATCGCGCTTACTCCCGCAAGAGGGAGTGATGCTGCCTCGGTAAAGCCGAGGTTTTCTGGCATTTTGGCGATTTGCGTGGCACTAGTAGCGGCAAATTCGGCGAACGCACCGCTGTTACCTGCGACTATATTTGCCTGGCCATATACTTTGTCGCCAACGGTAAAATCAGTAACATCTTCGCCGGCCTCGGTTACAACGCCCGCAATATCCCCGCCAAGCGTTGCCGGGAGCTGAAGGGGCACGTTTTGCTGCAAGTAGCCTTCGCGAACAATCGTATCAAACGGGTTAAGGCTAGCGGCGTGAACCTCTACGACAACCTGACCAGGCTTTGCTACGGGCATATCCGTATCGTTGATTTTTACAACCGACGCGTCACCATATTCGGTAATTTGTGCTGCTTTCATTTTATCCCTCCAAGATTTTAGTGCTACTTTAATGATAGGTTACTATATTAAATATAGCAACTTTCAAAAAGTCAGAGTTGTCTTTGGTGGCTTGAAGCTATAAAGTTAAGGCAGTATGACTAAATCACTAGCCAAGAGGCATTCGGCGGCGAAGGGTATTAAATTCGTTTTTCGTTCTTCGGACTGGGCTATTATCCCTATGGCTATTCTAGTGGCCTATGCTTGGTATCTTGTTTTTACTAGTCGCATTGTGCTGCATGTAGATATGTTTACTACATGGTATCACAACATAATCTTCCACCCAGCCGTCTCCGCTTTAGCTATCGCCATATTTGGGTCATTATATATTTATCGGGACATTTTACGCAAAGATGTTGGAAAGTATGGTCGAGCAGTCGCCTATCTATTCGCAATTCTCGTCGTATGGTTTCTTTTCCTTCTGTTGGGTGGTTTGATGATAAACGAATCAAGTCCGATGTGCACGGGCTTAATGGGTGGAAGGACGCCATGTATCGAGGTGGATCAGCTTAAATTCTATCTGCTTTTTCTTAATCCATATTCACTTGTGCTTTGGGCTGTTCTCAGTATCATCGGCTCTGTTCTTACTGTGCTGAAAATCAGGCGTGAGTCCAAGCTAGAGTAATAAAAAGAATCGCTTGGAGGCGATTCTTCAAATAATTTCCTGGTAGGAGTGGCCAACTCGAAGTGGAACTCTATCCGTCGAGAACTGATCGAAATGAGTCGCATCGTAGAGTACGCCAGAGAACAGAATATTCAGATAATTAAGCAATAAGGATAGAACAGGACACTCCTGCGTTGCGCTTATGTTATATCACGACTATAATAGGGGTATAACCAAAATGCTATCGGTTTGAATGTTTAAATAAAAATGCTATAAATGAAATATATATATGCCTGGTGAAATTTTAGAGAGAGTTAATTTTTGGGAAGTTTTTAGACGTGGTCAAAACGACTCCTTGATCACGATAGTTCCTATTATTGTTAGTACCGCGCGTTTTGAGGCGGATACTATAGTAAATAAGGGTTCTACGTTGGGTGGCATCGATTTTCATACGTATATTGACCGTGATATAGCTATAACAAAAACGGATTCAGGTACTTACATTATTAAGGGCTTTTACCTTCCAGAGTAAGAAAATTATGTTTATCAAACTGCGCAACTGGTTGATAAAAATTCTGGGCGGCACGACTTCTAGCCCTGTGCAGCAGCCATCGGCATCAGTGTCTCGGCGTAGTCAAAGAAGGGGAAATGCTAATAGTGGGAGCGTTATCATTGCGCCCACAACGGATATTCGAATCGACAACCTTGAGAAACAGATCAAGGCTTTAGAGAAAACTACAGACAAACACCACGGAGAGCAGCGCAACATAATTATAGGCGCCGTATTTGCCACCGTGCTAATCGTTGCGTCTGTTGCTGCGGAAGTAATAATGTTTAATGCTACTTTTAACCAAAATCTCGATTCCGCTCAAAAACAGCAACGTGAAGATTATAAGTCACTGCAAGAAGAAATCAACAGGACGAAAGACGCCCTGCATCAAGAGATAATTACTCAAATACGACCAACACCACCACAGCAACAGTAACTCGCAGGTTCAATAGTCCGAACTGCCTTTTAGTTTTAAGGATGAACTCCCGATGTCCTCTAGCATAAGTATATTAAAAGTATATTCTTATTGCATTGCAAGAGTTACACTAGTGGCATAGGATTGATACAAGTGACATAAGTGGTGGTGACACTTGAGCGAGTAACAAACACCATAGGTCTAAGAGAATAGTAACGATAAAGGCAAATGGCAAAAAAGTCATTGAGATTGACGAACAGTCCATTGAAAAAAATCTTGACTATTTATCCAGATGACTGAGCTTCGACAAGACAACTTTACATCAAGCTAAGAAGTGATGTATTTGTTCCCTAGCGTCCCTTCATGCTATTTTTTACGCTCCTCGGAGACAAGAAGATGCTGATAATTTTCTGCTAGCTCAAAACTACCGTTTACAAGCTGAATGGCAAGTAAAATGGCTGTTCCGATATTAAATATACTCTTAGCGATATCTTGTTTTTTAGACGACTGTCGGATACTAGGATATTGGCGAAGTAGGCTACCGAATATCTCATCGACCTTTCGCAGAACCTCGTGGGGGCCGAGAGTGTCATAGTGGTTTAAGGCGTAGTGAAGCTCGTCAAGTCGGTGGAGGAAGAAGTCTGTAAACTTATTATCCAGATCGGCGGATTTGATATCTTCCATCAATTGAGATACTGATCCTAAGAGATCTTTGAGGTTATCTTTGGAGGGTAGCGCTTCGGGGCAGTGTATGTCGAGATAGGCACTAATCATTTCAAGAGAAGATTCTAGAGAATGTGGTATGCTATTCGCAACACTTACAGCGTCACTATCCAGGATTAATCCTGACAAGACCTTTTCGAGGTCAGTGACCACGCGATTAAATGGGGTGGGGTTAAGGCTTTCGATCTTTCCAAGATCCATGCGAATTTGCCCAGGAACTCTCCAGAGCTCGCCTATAATTTGCATAAGCATACTAGTGTCGTCGATGTCGTATCCATACATTCTTGCAAGGGCATGACGAACTGTTCTTTGATTACGTTTGTCTGATGGAGGCGGGGCGGATTGACGGAATTTGTGAAGAAGTATTACTGCACGATTCGCAGAGTTTGTTTGTAGCGCATCACTCATATTATTGACAAGTATACTCTAAATGTACTAGTTAAGTAAAACTGAGTAACCGAAAAAGAATAAGCGTTATAAACTATAAATGCATAAATAACAACTATAGTTTGGTATAGTGTATATATGATTTGGCAGTATCTGAGACGAATTGTCGTAGGCGTAATATCAGGTATGATAGCGGCTGGTATTACGATTTTTTTATTGAATGAGAATTTCCTGGATTCTTCTGCAAAACCCGATGAACTAATTGGTAATCTGTCGTGGGTTGAGCTCGGCTTCTTTACTTTAGTCGCGATTATACTGATAGGCGTGTCCAGTCGTATAGGGCTACCTTTGCTTAGATCGTGGTTTGTAGGCTCAAATTGGAGCAAGACACTGGAGAATTACTTAAAGTTTATCATTCCACTAGGGCTTTTAATACTAAATCCTTATAATATTAGCCTGTATCCGCACTTCTCTCTTTTTATAGCTTTTATTATGGCTCTAATTCTTGGCGCCGCTGCAATTGCTCATGTGCAGCCATGGATCGCGAGTAGAAAAAACGCTTCAGGACGAAAAGCTACAAAGTTTATAGAGGATAAGCCCATCAGCAATCTCCAAGAGCTCTCGGAGTCTCAGCGTAAGTATGTTGAGGAGCTCAGGCAAGTTCTAGAGATCGGTCAGCCAAGATCGGTAGGGTTAACGGGGCCGTGGGGAGCTGGCAAAACCATGGTTTATCAGAAGGTACGCTCTAGTTTAGAGACAAATAAACGTTTAATCTGGGTGGACTTTGAGTCGTGGCGTTACGCATCTGAGGAGGCGCTAGTTAAAGGTTTTTATGATTCAATCGCGAAAGCTTTAGAGTCTCAGTCGCCTAGTTATCAAAATATAGTGAAGGTAATGACCAGAGCCGTTAATCAGTTTGTTAGTGTTGCGAATAATAAGCTTCTTTCCTCTACCTTCGATATTCTCAACACTATAGACGCACAAAGTAAGCCCGATAATATAATAAAGGAAGTTCTCGATAGGGAGAAAAAGAGGCTCATAGTTGTAGTTGACGACATAGAGCGGCATTATAGCGAAGATCGTATATATAGAACTTTGCAGCTTGTTCATCATGCCAAATCGATACACGAGCAAAATATCCAAATACTCTGTATTTATGAAAAGGATGCAATTATAAGAGCGGCTCCGCCACATGCACCCGATCCGTCTGCTTTTTTGGAAAAATTCACCGAGATGGAAATCTCCATTTTGCCACCTAGCAATGCAGAGCTTCAGAGTCTACTAGGGGAATATATTGAAAAGTATAGAGATCTGTTAAAAATAGGTGAAAGCTTTTCGCTCTCCACGTACGAGGGAGACGTTGGGGAAATGGGCTCTTACAGAAGTGTTATAAGAATTTTTAATGACTTGATTCTCACCGCCTATACGAATAAAGGGCGGCAGTATTCCTACGAGGAATATGTATGTTTTGAAGATAGGTTCGCAATGGCTCATATAAAATTGGCCTATCCAATACTATACAGAGATATTTATAAGAATCGGGACTATTATGTCGAGAGAGATACTCTAGATACTATAGACTGGCATTTTATGGATAAAGAGCAGAAGAAGTCGCTATTCGAAAGACATATGACCGTAATAATGCAAAAGAGCAATCTCCAGAATGAACGGAGGGAGGCTGTAATTCAAATGTTATGTAACCTGTTCCCTGCTTTGGCGGTTGGATTAGGACAAGCTTCTAAAAGATCGAATATTAGTTTTGCAGACCTAAAGGGTGCTAAGCAAGTTGCTCACCCTGACGTGCTCGATGCGTACTTTAGTGCTACGGCTCGCGTGGACGAATACAATGCAAGTGAACACCTCGTTAACCAGATACTTACTCGGATTGATAGTGTTAGGTTTGAGGATGAAACGCTTATGAAAATTATGAGTGATTTTATGGTGGAGGCAGAAAGTCAGAAAGTGGAGAATGTAGCATTCTTCCTTATGCAACAGGCGATTGGCCGTCGCGAAGAAAGTCTGCAGACGTTTAAGCTGCCCCTCTTGAGGGCGTGGCTAAGGGCTACCCTAAGGGAAGGAGCTGGTGAAGGTGGCGACTCAGCTTTGGCTAGAATTCTTTCTAAGGCCGATGAGCTTATACGGCATGAGACGCTCGTTGATTCTGCAGATGCAGACAAGCTCACCTCCATATTATTCGCAAATGTTGTACAGTTTATCGCCGATCCGAAGAATGCGTTGACGATGCTTCTTTACCTTGTTCCAGACCGAGGCAATGGTTTTTTTGCGCAGTATGTGCAACAGGAAGTCGGTAAGCGTAACGGCTTGTTTGTTCGTGTTTTATCGAGGGTTACAAAGCTAATAATCGAACAACCGTTAAATATCTATGAAATGTATGATTACGGAGATTGGTCTTTTGTGGCCTATCAATGGGCATATAGTATTTCTGCAGGAGGAGGCATCAATGCTTCCGTGCCAGGATGGAAGAAGCGCTACAAAATAGCTACAGAGTATCTCGCAGGGTTATTAAAGAAAGATGATCTGCTTGCTTACAAAGTGGTGACGCGGCGGTTTAAGGATAAAGCCCTAGACAATGCATTTGAAAGCGAGAGAATGAAGATTAATGCCAATACATTCATTCCTCACGACGTCAGTACTATGATCAAGCTAACAGATAAACTTCGAAAATCCCCTCGTCTTACGAGTGATCAGAAAGGAGAAGTTGGTCAGATTTATAAGAAGTTAGCAATCTTTCATAAGTCTGACTAGTTTGCGAAGACTCAAGCGCAAGAATAGCCGTTACAGGAGTTTGTGTTTTGATGACTGGACAAACTTCGCCTGTGCTGTGCGTCGAGCAGATTCAGGGCTCTTAATGTGTCTAAAAGTAATTTCATCTTGCTGCTCTTTCATATGTATTGTGATGGTGCCGTAGTTATACTTGCGTCCGAATGCAGACTGATCAACACTAACCTTCATAATGTCTTCATAGGGTATCTCCTTGCTGGTAGTAATGATTGCGACAAGGGTTTTAGAACCGCTAAATTAGCCAGTTCTTATCTGTTAATACAAGAAATCGCCCTTTCGGGCGACTCAAATTCAACTCTGGTAGCAGCGACAGGGATCGAACCTGTGACCTTAGGCTTATGAGTCCTACGCTCTAACCAACTGAGCTACGCTGCCACATTTACTTGGTTGATTGTATCAAATAGTCGCCAACTTTTCCAGTGTTATACTGAGGGGAATGAAGATAAGTGCGCCGCAGCTTAACCCGCAGCTCGATGAAATAACGCTCGATGCGTTTTTAGAGGGGGATATTGAAGATGCCGCGCTGCGAAACCGCGACGCTACGAACGCCCACATTACATCGCTAGATATGAGCGGCGTGGTGCTAGAAAAGGTGATTTTAACGGCGGCGCAGTTTGAGAGGATAAACGCGCGCGATTTAAAAGTGGGGCAGTGCGACCTTTCGGCGGCTATGCTGGGCGGCGGGGCTATTAACCGCGCGGCGTTTACAAACTGCCGCATGGCTGGCGTGGATATGAGCAAGACCGCTCTACACGACGCCACGTTTAGTGGCTGCAAACTAGATATGGCCAACTTTCGTTTTGCTGATATCCGCAGGGTGAAATTTACGGATTGCACGTTTACTGATACTGATTTTTTGGGTGCGGTGCTGCACGACGTAACGTTCGAATCGTGCACGCTGGAGCGCACGGTGTTTACGCAGGCAAAATGCAAGCTGGTTGATCTTCGCAGTTCGGATTTATTTGAGCTGGTTGGCTGGAGTTCGTTAAAAGGCGTGATAATCGACGGCGTGCAGCTGGCGGCCGTATCGCCATACCTTGCGCACGAACTTGGGATTACGGTTCGCAGCCAATAATTATTTATCTATGGGGCGAAAAGGGGTATACTAAGGGTACTTCCCCGCGATACTCACTGGCGTAACGCTAAGCGTCCCTCGCGATTGGATCATTCATTGTCTTCGGAATTTTGCTAAGAAACGGGCAAAAGAACGGGCAATACAATCAAAAAGCGTTTCTCAAACTATAATTTTGAGGATTTTTGATATGAATGATGAAACTTTTTTGAACGAGCGAATAGAGGTGGTAACGGTATTTGGCGAGGGCTTAAACCCGTGCCGGCCAGTGCGATTTAGACGACCCAACGGCCGCGATGTAGAGGTGAGTGAGATTGGTCTGCGCCACCCAGACAACAAGGGTTTAAAGACGATTCATATGTTCGATGTGACCGATGGCGGCACCGATTACCGGCTAGAGTTTGATAGCGAGCGGCTGACATGGCACCTTACGCAGGAGATGGATCACTATGAATGATAGTTACAATCCCGAGCGCCCAATGGTGCTGCATATCGATTTGAACTCGTGCTTTGCCACGGTAGAGCAGCAGGCACGGCCAATGCTGCGCGGCAGACCAGTGGCGGTGGTAAACCGACGTACCGAAAATACGATGATAGTGACTGCCAGCTACGAGGCAAAGCGCCTTGGTGTAACGCTAGGCATGCGCGTGCGGGATGCAAAGCGGCTGGCACCCGATTTGGTGGCGCTAGAAAGCGACCCGCCAAAATATCGTTTTGTGTATCACAAACTTATGGATATTATGAAACGCTATTCGGCACATATCACCATGAAAAGTATCGATGAGGGGGTGATTGATTTTCATTTTGCGACTGATGCCATGAAATCGCGTGATTTGGTAGAGATCGGCTACGAGCTGAAAAAGGCGCTAAAAGACGAAATTGGCGTGTGGATGCGCTGCAATGTGGGGATTGGTCCGAACCGGTTTTTGGCAAAAACGGCGGCTGGCCTGCACAAGCCCGATGGTCTGGATGTGATTGATTATACGAACCTTCGACAGACGTTTGCGACATTAAAGCTAACGGATCTTACCGGGATTGCTGGGCGGAACGAAGCGCGACTGAATAGGGTGGGGATTTACACGCCGCTAGAGTTTTTAGACGCCGACGTAGAGACCTTGCAAAAGATTGTATTTAAAAGCGTGAACGGTGTGTATTGGCACCAGCGTTTGCGCGGCTGGGAGGTCGACGACGTTTCGCACGACGTAAAAACGGTGGGGCGGGAATACGTACTGGAATCGTTTGATTTGTCGCGGACAGAGATTTTGCAGCGGCTACATCATTTGTGTGAATCGGTAGGACACCGCATGCGTTCGCAAAACAAGGCGGCTCGCGGCGTGCTAGTGGGCGTTCGCTCGCGCTCGCAGGGGCACTGGCATGCGCGGCGTATGTGTCCCCTGCCCTTTTTTAGCAACCAGGCAATTTACGCGCAGGCGGCCATGCTATTTGCACAGGCGCCCGACGATGTGGTGAAAATCAGTATCACCTGCTACGAACTAGAGAGCGGCATAAGTAATCAGCTTAGCCTCTTTGGCGATCAATTGGCGCGCGAACAACATGTGACCGACGCGATAGACGAGATAAACAAGCGCTTTGGCGATCGCACGGTTCATTCTGCAAATACGCTTGGTACCGGCTTTTATGTAAAACAAAAAGTGCCGTTTGGAAGCACAAGGTTTTTATAGTCGAGGCGTACTTAAAAATGGTACTATAAAGCTATATGAAAAGTCGTGGGCGAACCAAGGGATTTACGATTGTAGAGCTGTTGATTGTGATTGTAGTCATTGCAATTCTCGCTGCTATTACAATCGTTGCGTATAACGGCATTCAGGGAAGAGCGCGCGACAGCCAGCGAGTGCAAGACATGAACACAATTATTAAGGCACTCGAGGTATATAAAACGTTAAACGGTACCTATCCTGCACCCGTTTCTACAACTGGCGCTGCCGGCTGGGAGGTGAGCACGACGGGGTCGGCCGCTACTAACTTTTTATCGGCCTTAACGGGCACGAGTGGTGTTTCAAAAGTGCCGGTTGACCCTACGAACACAGGGGTTGTAGGCGATCTTGCCCCGGCGCGCAACAAAGAAAACTACGAATATTTTTACTATAGGTATACTGCGGGTGATAACGGCTGCAATGCGGCGCGCGGTGATTATTACGTAGTGGGGGTTGCGCGCATGAACGGCGTTGCAAGTGGATCAAATTCACCGCAGAGTCCCGGATTTTCATGCACGGGGCGTGATTGGTCATATGAAGGCGCATGGGTAACAGGAGGGTATACAAAATGATGCATTATTATAAACGCGGGTTCACTATTGTGGAGCTATTGATAGTTATTGTGGTAATTGCGATTTTGGCATCGCTTGTGATCGTTTCGTATAACGGAACGCAGTCGCAGGCGCGCGAAGCAAGGATTCGTACCGATTTAGGAAAAATGCGCGAGCTGGTCGACGCTTACAAGGCCGAAAAGGGTACGTATCCGATTACTGCGGCCGCGCTCAACCCGGATTGGGGTACGGTAACAGCGCGAACTGACACGATGTGTAATATTGGGACACAAAGCGGCGATTGGATTCCGAGCCTTGGCACGTCGAATCTGCCGAAAAGTAATAAAGAAAAGGGCGTTGGCGGACACCCGGGCTGTTACATGTATGTGAGCGACGGCACGAGTTACGTTATTTCGGCCTGGAACATGCTCGATGCGCCTAAAACCGATACGCTGTATCGCCGGCTCGGATTTCGCGAGACCGACCCATCCCATGCTAACCAGTTTTATATCTGTAACCACAGTGCTATTGGCGGAGTAATTGGCTCATATAACGTGAACAACGATTACTATAAGCGCTCTCTGACTATTTCGAATATAGAATCGTGCAACGAAACACCGCCTTCAGGTGCGTAATATGAAGTATCTTGTTGCAGTAAGTGGCGGTGTTGATTCGGTGGTGCTTTTAGATATGCTAGTGGGCGAGGGCGAGCACGAATTGATTGTGGCGCACTTTGACCATGGGATTCGCGAGGACTCGGCGGCGGATGCCCGATTTGTCGAGACGCTCGCAAGACACTACAACTTAGAGTTTATAGGAACGCGCGAAGAGTTAGGCCAGGGCGCGAGCGAAGAGCTAGCCCGCACTCGGCGATATGAGTTTTTGCGAAACGAGGCAAAAAAGCGCGGTGCGACAATCGCCACTGCGCACCATGCCGACGATATTATCGAAACGATCGCAATCAATATAAGCCGTGGAACGGGCTGGCGCGGCGTAGCGGTACTGGATAGCCCTGCTATATATCGGCCGCTTTTAAGCCTTACAAAAGAGAGTATTCGTACCTATGCCCGGAGCAAACGGCTGGAATGGGTCGAGGATAGTACGAATGCCGAGACGAAATATCTTCGCAACAGGATTCGGCGGCTCATTGCCGAGAAGCTAAGCGACGAGCAGCGAGATACTATTCTTGCGGTGTGGAAACGCCAAATCGGCCTAAAGGCACAAATCGATCTCGAAACCTTGGCGTTTGTCGATAGCGATGGTGAATACTCACGTTACTTTTTTGCGCAGATCGATGACGGGGTGGCGAGCGAACTGCTTCGGGCGTTTGTTTTGGTGCGAGGCGGCGAAAGCCCGACGCGTCCGCAGGCGGCCCGCGCGTTAATCGCAATTAAGACCGCTAAGCCACATTCGGTTTACGAACTTGGCGCACGTACGAATCTTCGCTTTACGGCTCGGACTTTTATTGTAGAAACACCTTAGGAAGTGGTATTATTATCTAGAGTGAATTTTCTTATATGAACCGTACCTAGGAAGGAACAACCGATTTTTTATGGCAACTAAACAGCAACCCCCGAAGAAGAAAATGAGCAACCTGATTCGTATCAGTCTTTTTTGGGCAATTTTGGTATTTATCGTCCTCGCGACCATCGCTATCTTTTCTCCTCAGAGCACTCTGAAAGAAGTTTCGATTTCTGATGTTATCAACAGGGCAAACAGTGGACAAATTAAAAAGCTCGAGATTCAGGGCGACGATGTCAAAGTGACAGTAAAAGACCAAGACAAAGCGACTGAAAAATCTGTCAAAGAGTCGAGCAGTAGTATTTACGAGCAAGGCTTGCAGCAGGGTAAAACCGAAGTCTCAATCTTGCCGCCTTCAACAACTGGCACGACACTATGGAACCTTGCGATTATCATTGTTCCAGTGATTCTTATTGCTGCGTTCTTTATGTTTATGATGCGCCAGGCGCAGGGTCAAAACAACCAGGCTATGGGCTTTGGTAAATCAAAGGCTAAGCTTTACGGTATCGATAAGGAAAAGGTGACGTTTAGCGATATCGCCGGTAACGATTCTGCAAAGCAAGATCTTGAAGAGGTCGTTGATTTCTTGAAACACCCTAAAAAGTACGAGACACTTGGTGCCAAGATCCCTAAGGGTGTGCTACTTGTGGGTAACCCAGGTACTGGTAAGACCATGCTTGCGCGCGCAGTAGCGGGCGAGGCAAACGTTCCTTTCTTCTCGATTTCAGGTTCTGAATTCGTAGAAATGTTCGTTGGTGTTGGTGCTAGTCGTGTTCGCGATTTGTTTGCGAAGGCTAAAAAGAACGCGCCAGCTATTATCTTTATCGATGAGATTGACGCTGTTGGTCGCAAGCGCGGCTCGGGTATGGGCGGTGGCCACGACGAGCGCGAGCAAACCCTTAACCAGATTTTAGTAGAGATGGACGGATTTGAGACAGGTACGAACGTTATCGTTCTTGCGGCAACAAACCGTGCAGATGTGCTTGACCCTGCACTTCTTCGCCCGGGCCGTTTTGACCGTCGAACGAATATCATGCTCCCAGAGCGCAAAGACCGCGAAGCGATTTTGAAAGTTCATTTTAAGAACAAGCCAACCGACGAATCAGTAAATATCGACGCACTTGCAGCAAAGACCGCCGGTTCATCTGGTGCGGATCTTGCAAACATGGCTAATGAGGCAGCGATTGTGGCTGCTCGCCGCAACGCAAAAAAGATCAGCAACGCAGATCTTACCGAAGCATTTGAAAAAGTTGCTATTGGTCCAGAGCGCAAAACCAAGGTTATGAACGAACAAGAAAAGAAAATGACCGCTTACCACGAAGCTGGTCACGCGATTGTTGGACACGTGCTTCCAGACAGCGATCCTGTTCACAAGGTAACGATCATTCCTCGTGGCGGTACCGGCGGTGTAACGTGGTTCTTGCCACCAGAAGACCGTAGTTACACGAACGTGTACGAGTTTAAGGACATTCTTGCCCGCGCAATGGGCGGCCGTGTTGCCGAAAAAATCATGTATGGTGCCGATGGTATTACAACCGGCGCTGGCTCTGATCTTCGTAAGGCGACCGAAATCGCGCGCGATATGATTATCGAACAAGGAATGGGTACGAAACTTCGCGACCAAGTATTCCACGAAGACAACGGCGGTATGATGTTCGACCGCATGACGCACGAACGTCCATATAGTGACGACACCGCAAAAGAAATCGACAAAGAAGTTGAGATTCTTATCCGCGAAGCGGCAAAGCGTGCCGAAGCTGTTATTGAACACAACCGCAAGAGCCTTGATAAGCTTGCAGATGCACTTCTTGAAGCTGAAACGGTTGACGAAGATACTGTTAAAGAAATCCTCAAGGATGCAAAACTTCCAGCGGAGGCCAAGCTTCATTAAAAGCGATAGGCGGATTCAATTATGGGTCGAGTAAGAAGCGCTGTAGCGCGGGCAAATATGAAGTTGACAATCCAGCTAGCAGCAGCGCTGTTAGCTGGATCAACGCTTGTTTCCAGCTTGCTCGGCCTTTTCCGCGTTCGTCTTTTGAACGGTAATTACTACGATACTTATCCCGTAGGGCTCGATGCATACACCGTTGCATTTTTGATCCCTGATTTCATGTTTTTTATTCTGGTATCTGGTGCGCTGAGCGTTACCTTTATTCCAGTCTTTAACCAGCGCCTGGCGAGTGGCAATAAAAAATCAGCCTGGGAGCTTTCGTCGAGCATGATCAACTTCATGGCGATTGTAACCCTTATTGCCAGTGTGCTTATTATTATATTTGCCGAGCCACTTGTGCGCTACGTGGTGGGGCCTGGCCTCGATGAATCTGGTCGCAACCTTGCAATCAGTATGATGCGCGTAATTGCTGTTAACCCGTTCTTGTTTGCTGTGGCGACGGTTATCGCTAGCATGCAGCAGGCTATTGGGCGCTTTGCATTTTATGCGCTCGCACCAACGATTTACAACGTAGGAATTATTATTGGAATCGTGTTCTTTACGGGTGGAATCAATATTTTTGGATGGCAAGTGTTCGAGGGTGGAATAATGGGCGTGGCGCTGGGTGTGGTACTTGGATCCATCTTGCAACTGATTGTTAGTTCGATAGGACTGATTGGTCTTGGTTTTGACTATCAATTCAAGGTGTATTGGAAAAACAAAGGGTTTCGAGAGGTATTGCATCTTCTACCGGCCCGATCACTCGATCAAGGCGCAGATTATGTAAATAGTATCGTTGAAACAAATTTGGCGTCACGTATGATGTCGGGAACGGTTGCCGCGTACCAACAGGCGACCACACTGCATCTGGTGCCAATCAACCTTATCGGTGTTGCTATTAGTACGGCGGCGTTTCCGAAAATGACTGAACGTTTGGCTCAGGGAAGGCCAGATTTATTTAAAAGCGAGCTGCAAACCGTTATTAGGGTTATTATATGGCTGTCATTGCCTGTGGCGACAATCGCGTTCTTTACGCGTGGTTACCTGGTGAACTTTATTAAGAACGGTGGTGATGCGCTTATGGCAGGGCTACTTGGTTCGCTTGTTGTGGCGATTCTTTTCCGATCAATTTATCATATTGCGGCGCGTAGCTTTTATGCACAGCAAGATACAAAAACACCACTTTATATCTCCATTTTTGCCATAGCACTTAATATTGGACTTGCGATTTGGTTTACTATGTCACTTGGGATGGGTGCATATGGTTTGGCGTGGGCGCAGTCTATCGTTGCGTTTATAGAAGTGATGATTCTGTTCTATATTATGTCGCGACGAATTAAAGGGCTGTTCGATATGGCGTTTATGCATGCCGTTGGGCGGATGATGACGGCCACGGCTATTATGGGAATCGTTAGCTATATTACGGTGCAGATTTTTCAACTTGGGGCGGTCGACCAGAGCTTTCTTGCGACATTTCCAAAGTTTGCAATTATTGTAGCTATTAGTGCGGCTGCATATGTTCTATTTAGTAAAATGCTAAAATTGTCCGAATCCGACCCTATTATTTCGCGTGTTAAATCGCTGCTGTTTGGGCGTGCGCGATCGAACTGATATAATTGACATCTGAACTATGAACCAGTCTAATATTCGAAACTTTTGTATTATTGCGCACATCGACCACGGCAAGTCGACGCTTGCTGATCGCATGCTAGAAATGACCGGAACGGTTGAAAAGCGCGATATGAAATCGCAGCTGCTTGATACGATGGATCTTGAGCGTGAAAAGGGAATTACAATTAAACTTGCCCCCGTTCGCATGAAGTATAAAGACCACGACCTTAACCTTATTGATACGCCAGGGCATGTCGACTTTAGTTACGAGGTGTCGCGTAGCCTTGAGGCGTGTGAAGGTGCTGTACTAGTGGTAGATGCAAGCCAAGGCATTCAGGCACAGACACTCGCGAATGTTTATTTGGCTCTTGCTGCTGATCTTACGATTATTCCGGTCTTAAACAAAATCGATCTTCCTGCGGCGGATGTTCCACGAGTTTCGGCAGAAATCATTAATCTTCTGGGATGCTCCGAAGAAGATATTTTGAAAATCAGCGCGAAAACAGGCGAAGGTGTGTTTGACGTGCTTGACGCTGTGGTTGAAAAAATTGTTCCACCTCAGGGCGACACCGAAAAGCCAACACGCGGGCTTATTTTTGATAGCTACTACGATGATTACCGCGGCGTGATATTGTACATGCGCGTTATGGACGGCACGATTAAAAAAGGTGACGTTATTGAAATGCTGGCAACAGGTGCAAGCGGTATTGCACTAGAAGTTGGCGTGCTTTCGCCAACCATGAAAGCCGAGTCCGATATTGGCACGGGCGAAATTGGTTATATCGTTACTAACCTTAAAACGACACGCGATGCAAAAGTGGGCGACACCGTAACAACCAAACGCTCGCGTGCCACCGAAATGTTACCGGGCTACAAGAACGTTAAGCCTTTTGTGTATGCCGGGTTCTTTCCCGTTTCGAACGAAGACTACAACGACCTAAAAGATGCTGTTGAAAAGCTAAGTCTTAGTGATTCCGCGCTGCAATTTGAGCCAGAAAATTCGCCAGTTCTAGGCTTTGGTGTACGTATCGGGTTCCTTGGGTTGCTACACATGGACATTATCCGCGAGCGATTAGAGCGTGAGTATAATCTGGATTTGGTTGTCACTAACCCATCAACCGATTACCAGGTAAAGCTAAAAAACGGCGATGAAGTTGATATAAAATCGGCTAGCGATCTTCCTGACCCGTCGCGTATCGAAGAAATCAGCGAGCCATGGATTAAGGGCGAGATTATTGTTCCGCAGGATTATATTGGCGGCGTTATTCAGCTGATTGTGTCAAAGCGTGGAAGACAGCGAAACCTTAGTTATATCGACGAGCGCGCGCTTATTAGTTTTGATGCGCCACTTGCAAACCTGTTGACCGATTTTTACGACCAACTAAAATCGGTAACAAGCGGCTATGGCAGCTTTAATTACGAGCTTGATACCTATAAGGTTGAGGATTTGGTGAAGGTAGATTTTTATGTTGCTGGCGAGATCGTCGATGCACTGAGCCTCATGGTGCATCGTTCCGAGTCGCAGCGTCTTGGTCGCGAAGTTGTCGATAAATTGAAAGAAGTTATTCCGCGCCAGAACTTTCAGGTGGCACTGCAGGCTGCAATCGGCGGTAAGTTTATCGCACGTGCTGATCTGTCGGCATACCGAAAAGACGTGACGACTGGTTTGTATGGCGGCGACGTGTCGCGAAAAAAGAAAGTGCTTGCAAAACAGGCCAAGGGAAAAAAGCGAATGAAACGTTTTGGAAAAGTTGATATTCCGTCAGAAGCCTTTACTGTCATGCTGAAACGTGACTAGTCTGACTTTCAAATACATACACATATGATATAGTTGTTTCATGGAAGACACCTTACCTACATTACATAATAAACAAGCCTTTCAAGAAGCTCTGGAAAACTACCAGATCTCCGATCACGCCAAAAGAGTGCTTGCGAGCACTCCTTTCGTAGCACTCAGCGGTCTCGCGGGTGGTGGTCGTAACACGGTTATTAAAGAGCTTGTTAAAAACTACAATTACATTTTTGCCATATCAGACACAACGCGCCCGCCCAAGGTTCGCGATGGCAAATTAGAACAAGATGGTATCAATTATTACTTCCGCACCGAGGCGGAAATTTTAAAAGATATTCAAAATGGCGAATATATCGAGGCTGAAATAATTCATAATCAACAGGTTTCTGGCACGAGCATCCGTGAAATCGAGCGGACTATGGCGACCGGAAAGATCCCGATCCACGATTTTGAATACGGGGGTATGCTCAATGTCTACAAGGCAAAACCCGATGCTGCAATTATTGGGCTGATACCGCCAAGCTACGATGAATGGCTGCGACGTCTCCGGGGCCGTGAAGTCATGGCTGACCAAGAGTTCTTAAATCGTCTTACGACTGCCGATAAAGTGCTCGAAACGATGTTGTCGCACCCACAGTATACGATTGTTATCAACGACAATCTTGATCAATGTGTTCAAGACGTGCGCGCTGTTGTTGAACTTGGAACGTATTCGGTCGAACAAGGTGCCGAGGCTCGTACGCTTGCTAGTGAACTTCACGTTCAGGTAAAGCAAGCGCTTCAGCAGTTTACTGCAAAGTAGGTCTGGCACTCTAGTTGAATGAGTGCCAAAACATGCTAAAATAAAAGCATGACAGAACGCCAACTTGCCATTCTTTCAGCCATTATCGAACAGTACGCAGAAATTGCCGTACCCGTTGGTAGCGTCACGCTTGCCAAATTATTTGGCGTTTCAAGCGCGACAATCCGTAGCGAAATGTCACGCCTTGAAGAAATGGGGCTTATCACCCAGCCTCACACAAGCGCTGGGCGAATTCCAACCGATGCTGGCTACCGCTTGTATGTTAACGCAATTACCGAAGCCGACAGCGAAGAACTGCCGCGCCTCGATCGCAGTGCGAGAGCGATTGAAGCGCGCGTGGCAACACACGGTGATTCTACGACGCGCGCGATTAGAAGTGCGGTAGATAGTCTGGTGGATCTTACGCAAAACTTGGGCCTTGCCACGATAGGTGACCAGCTGTATATCAACGGTATCGGCAACCTGTTTAGTCAACCCGAATTTATGCAGGGAAGTCACACTCAGGCGGTAGCGCGATTGCTCGACAACCTCGAGCCATGGCTACGCGAGGCGGCGCCAAACGAGCCGCTGAATGTTTATATCGGCGCAGAAAATCCTATCGGAAAAACCAGCGGAGCAAGTCTTATTATTAGTCGTTTCCGTTCGCCGTATTCGGACAGAAGCTATATCGGTGTGCTTGGCCCTACGCGCCAAAGCTATGGTAAAGTTATGCGCCTTGTCCGTCATGCGGGCGCAATGCTAGAGGAGGTTCTGTAATGGAAATTATTCAAGCAATTATAAATGCAATTGTTGCGGTGGTGCAGGCGGTGGTTGGCGCAATTGTGGCCGTCGTGACGGCGATTGGTAACGCGATTATTAGCGTGTTTACTGCAATAGGAAATTTGTTTTAAGGGGATATAAATGCCAAAAAGTAGCAAAAAAGATGAATTAGAACAGCAGGTCGCGGAACTAACCGAAGATCTTCAGCGTACGCGCGCTGATTTCGAAAACTATCGCAAGCGTGTCGAGCAAGAAAAAACAGCCGCACGCGAGGCTGGTCAATCTAACGCAATCTTAAAACTACTTCCGGTTGTCGATAATATCGAGCGCGCTATCGCATATACACCCGAAGATATCAAGGATCACAAGTGGGTACAAAGCGTAACAAGCCTTGTCAAAAATCTAGAAAAGTCGCTTGATAATCTTAACCTTAGGCGAATCGATGCTACTCCGGGAAGTGATTTTAACCCAGATATTCACGAAGCAATTCAGTTTGACGAAGATGCAACTGGCGAAAAGGAAGTGATTGCCGAAGAGCTACAGGCGGGCTACTTATTGAATGGCCGTCCTATCCGTCACAGCATGGTAAAAGTGACACGCCAATAGTCACTACCTGACCGCTTTATGACTTGCGGTAATGTCGGATAAGTTTTTTTGCAAAAAGAATAGACGCAGCAAGTATCAGGGCAAGGGCGAAGGCGACGGGAATAATTATATTCCACCCCGTGTCGGGCAATAAACCGCCTTCTTGAGGTGCGTTTGGATCGGTTGTGGTGCTACACTCGGCGTTATTATAAGTCCCCCTGCCGTAGGCGTTACAATCGTAACTGGCAGCGAACTGAACGAGAGGGCTGATAGTAGTAGTGATAGCGTATTGCATTTTTACCGTAACCGATTTATCATAGCAACAGTATATAGCACTAATATAGCTATAGCAAGTGAGGGAGAGACACATGCCAGTAACTAATTTTGCAGATTTTATGGGAGTAGGCACGCCAGAGTTGCTTATTATCCTTGTGATAATTTTGTTGCTTTTTGGTGGAAGCAAGCTACCGCAATTATCACGAAGCATCGGTTCGTCAATCAAAGAGCTACGAAAGGGCATTGACGATGGCGTTAACGAGGAAAGCCCAGAAAAAGCGAAGCCAGCCGCTAAACAAACCGAAAAATAGATCGACAAACGGGGTGGCCGAGCAAAATACTCAGACGTTTGCGCAGCATATACGCGAACTAAGGCGTCGTTTATTTTGGACGATCGCCGTTTCGATGGTGGTCGGGTCACTCGTCTATTACTATAGCGACTTTTTCATAAAGATCGTTATGGGTCCTATTGGGGGTCAAAAGCTTATTTATCTTACTCCCGCTGGCGGCTTCTCTTTTATTTTCATGGTGACGTTCTATGTGACGCTCATGTTTATTTTGCCGTTTATCATGTATCAGATCTACGCGTTCCTTAAACCGGCGATCCCTCGCCATACTGGCAAACTTTCTCTTCTTGTTGCCACGGCCGCGCTTGTTCTTATGATTGCTGGGGCGACTTTTGGGTATTTGTACGCCGTGCCTGCTGGGCTTAATTTTCTTAGTAACTTCGCGAATAGCTACGTAGTCCCTTCTATCACGGCCGATTCTTACCTTAGTTTTGTATTAGGGTACGTGCTTGGTATTGGTCTTTTGTTTGAGCTGCCGCTACTTCTTTTATTCTGGCACTGGATACACCCGTTAACACCAAAAGGTCTGTTGAATTCCGAGCGATTTGTCATAGTGGGTGCATTTATCGCGGCAGCAATACTCTCGCCGTCGCCAGATATTCTTAGCCAAACGGTTATAGCTGTGCCGATAATTATCGTGTATCAACTAGGTGTCGTTAGCGTAATGGTCTCTATCCGTAAAACGAAACGCCTTGCCAAGCAGCAAAAAAATCTTACTTCGCAAAAGCCTGCCCTTGCTGAGACAAAGACTATTGCTCCTGTGTCAGTGCAACCAGAAGGAAAGCCACTTGTATCTAAGCCGTTGGCTCAGCCCGTAAAACCCGCGGTTCAGACTATAAAACGACGCCCAGTAATGTCAATGGATGGTGTTATGGCAAAAAGTATACCCACGGCGAGCCGTAGTGGCCACACCCAAAAGCCTGTCGTCAGTCCTCATAGACAGGTCGCCAATCGTAATAGTCTAAACGTTGCGCCTCGATCGCGGGTGATTAGTGATTTTAGACCAGCACGAAACTCTGCTATTGACACGGGACGCTAAGACGATTACGCTTAATAGTAACAACCGTTCAAAAATAAATAAAAACAAAAAGGTATGGGCATGAAAAACGAACTCGATTCTCTTCTTCAAAAAGAAATGGACCGCAAAAGTTTCTTAAAGCACGTGGGCATTGGTTTTGTTGCAATGACCGGAGTAGCTGCATTGCTAAAAACCCTCAATAATTTTGGCGGCAACAATGCTCGCGTAGGTCGTGGCTACGGAAGTTCAGCATACGGTGGCGCTCGCTCCGTCAATTCTTCAGTTAAATCATAAAGATTAGGGCAGAAACAGGTCAGGCTGGTATGTACGCTGTTGCATGCCGCCGGAGACCTTGTAGGCAGACAATCTTGCCGACAATGTAAGCATAGGCTTATACTAGGTGTATGAGTGAAACTTTGAAGCAGAATCAATCAAATGACTCACCAGAAAACGGTGAGTCATTTGATGATGAGGTCCCGCGCCGTTTGCGCATACGGCTCTCATATATAGATTTCGTAAGCCCTGCAGGGGCTCTAAGGGCCCGGCCCGATCAGCCAGGTCAGCTTGAGCTTGCACCCGCAAACTCGGAGGTATGGGGGGATTGGCGGGAGGATCTTGGCCGCCGTATAGCCAGAACGGCTGCGCAGGCAGATGAGCTTCTTGCTAGCGTGCAGTAATTGGGCAAAAGATAATTAGCACTCTTGACATGAGAGTGCTAATTTATTTACAATGAAGATATTGGCAATCTCCATATCAGAGTGCTAAAATATATCACAGATATAGCGACAAATACATTCAACAGGAGGAATCTAAAAATGGGAAAAATTATCGGAATCGACCTCGGTACAACCAACAGCGCGTTTGCGTATATGGTTGCCGGCAAGCCAGAAGTTATTGCAAATGCTGAAGGCAATCGCACGACACCAAGTGTTGTCGCGATCAATAAAAACGGCGAACGTCTTGTTGGCCAGGTGGCGCAGCGTCAGCGTGTTACAAACGCCAAAAACACTATTTATGGCGTAAAGCGCTTAATTGGCCGAAAGTTCAGCAGCGACGAAGTTCAGCGCGACCACGATATTATGCCATACGAAATCGTTAAAAAAGGCGACGGCGTTGCAGTAAAGATGGGCGATAAGGAATACACGCCAGAAGAAGTATCGGCAATGATCCTCTCAAAGATCAAGGCGGATGCCGAAGCGTTTCTTGGTGAGCCTGTTACCGAAGCGGTTATTACTGTCCCTGCGTACTTCGACGATTCACAGCGCCAAGCCACAAAAGACGCCGGTAAGATTGCTGGTCTAGAGGTAAAGCGTATTATTAACGAGCCAACAGCTGCCGCGCTTGCGTATGGGCTAGAAGGCAAAAAAGAAGAAAAGATTGCCGTATTCGACCTTGGTGGTGGTACGTTCGATGTTTCTATTCTAGAGCTTGGCGACGGTGTGTTTGAAGTCCGTTCGACAAACGGTGACACACACCTTGGTGGTGAAGACTTCGACAACCGAATCGTTAACCACTTCCTCGATGTATTCAAGCAGCAAGAAGGTATCGACCTTAAAAACGACAAGGCTGCAATGCAACGCCTTAAAGATGAAGCTGAAAAAGCCAAGAAAGAGCTTTCAAGCACTCCAGAGACCGAAATCAACCTTCCGTTTATTACGGCAGACGCCGACGGCCCAAAGCACTTCGAGTACAAGCTTACCCGCTCAAAGCTTGAAGACCTCGTGAAAGATCTGATTGATCGCCTTGCCGAGCCAGTGCAAAAGGCACTAAAAGACGCCGGTATGAGCGCTGGTGATGTTGACGAGATCGTCCTTGTGGGTGGTATGACCCGTATGCCAGCTGTCGTTGAAAAAGTGAAATCTATCTTTGGCAAAGACCCTCTAAAGGGCGTCAACCCAGATGAGGTCGTGGCTGTCGGTGCGGCGATCCAAGGTGGTGTTCTTGCTGGTGATGTGAAGGATGTTCTGCTTCTCGATGTAACGCCACTTAGCCTTGGGATCGAAACGATGGGCGGTGTATCGACAAAGCTTATCGAACGCAACAGTACTATTCCTACCAGCAAATCACAGGTGTTTTCTACCGCTGCCGACAATCAGCCGCAGGTAGAAATCCACGTTTTGCAGGGCGAACGCGAAATGGCGAACGACAACAAGTCACTCGGTACGTTCGTACTCGATGGCATTGCGCCGGCGCCACGTGGTGTACCACAGATTGAGGTGACATTTAACCTCGACGCTAACGGTATCTTGAACGTTACTGCAAAAGACAAGGGAACGGGCAAAGAAAACAGTGTCACTATCCAAGATAGCGGCAACATGAGCAAAGAAGATATTGAAAAGGCGCAAAAAGAAGCCGAGGCTCACGCCGACGAAGACAAGAAAAAGCGTGAAGCTGTCGATGCGCGAAACACGCTAGAAAACGCTATTTACCAGGCCGAAAAAATGCCAGATGAATACAAAGACAAAATCTCTGATGACGACAAAAAAGTCATTAAAGATGCTGTTGAAGAAGCGAAAAAGCACAAAGACGCAACCGATAAAGACGAACTAGAAGCAGCCGTAAAAGCACTCAACGACGCAATTATGCCAATTGGTGCCAAAATGTACGAAGCCGCAAGCAAAGAAGAAGCGCCAGCCGAAGGTGCCGAAAAGAAAGATGACGAGCCGGTAGAAGGCGAAGTTGTCGACGACAAAGACAAGAAATAGCAGTCGCAAAAAAGAGCCGCAGCAACCCGCGGCTCTTTTTTATGTCCAAAGTGTGATCTGTGAGCTTTGAATGGTTCGCTAAAGCGAGTATAGTGGTAAGTATTATGCACACGCTTACTTTGCCGCGGCCTTATAGCCTCACTGATTCCGATATTGTTATCGGCGAGGGCGAAACGCGGTATATGTTGCGGGTACGGGACCTGCCAATAGAAGAAAAGCCCCGCGAAAAACTGCTTCGCATAGGACCGCACAACCTCACTCATGCCGAGCTCATGGCAATCCTTCTGGGGGTGGGAACGCGCCGCGAAGAAGTAATGGCTATGTCTCACCGAATACTGCGGGAATACGGGCACCGAGCAATTATCAACGAGCGAAATCCAAAACGCCTTGCCGAGTCACTACAAATTCCCATTGCAAAAGCCTGCCAAATTATTGCAAGTTTCGAACTAGGGCGGCGAGCGTATCAACAAAAGGCCGGTAAGCCAACCCATGTACGAACAGCCCGGCAAGCCTATGATCATTTAAAAAGCATGGGCGATCTGCAAAAGGAACAACTTCGGGGACTTTACCTGAACAGCCGATATCAAGTCATTCACGAAGAGGTGATATCGGTAGGGAGTGTGACGGCAAATATTGTCCATCCGCGAGAAGTGTTTCAGCCTGCACTTCAGTACAGCGCGGTGGCCGTTATCGTTGCGCATAACCACCCGTCGGGCGTGCCCGAACCTACCGAAGATGACCTACGGGCAACCGATCAACTGATTGCCGCCGGAAAAGTACTAGGTATCGACCTGCTTGACCACCTTATTATTGTAAAAGATTCATATATTAGCTTGACCGAAAGGAACGACAATGACTAGCACCTCGCTGGCTTACCACTTACCAACATTCACCGGGCATACCAGCCATGGCTGGCATAGCGGCCTACTTCGAGACGGCGCCGAACACAAGACATCGGATATGAAACTAGAGGCGCAGGTGCGTTCGGGTGACTACTTTATTACGCTGGCGACATTTCTGGATACAGTTGCGCGTGAACTTACCGATCACCAGGCACAAATGCAGCTAGAAGACATGGTATCCGACCTTATTTTTCTGCAAGATAACTACGAAATAGAGCGGCGTAAGGAGCGGTAAACTATGGCATTTGATATCAAGACCGAACTTGAAAAAATATTTAAAGGCGAAATCGATACGTCAGATGCAACGCGTGAGTTTTACAGTCACGATGCGAGTTTGTTTGAGGTTAAGCCGCAAGTGGTCGCGTTTCCAAAAGACGCCGAAGATATCAAATCTGCAGTGGCCTTTGTGGCTAAAAACAAAGCTGCATATCCCGAATTAAGTATTACGCCGCGTGCTAGGGGAACCGACATGTCGGGTGCCGCAGTGGGCGAATCGATTATTCTTGATGTTAGCAAAAATATGAATAAGCTCTACGAGGCGACCGCCGAAAGTGCGCGTGTGCAATCTGGTATGCTTTACCGCGAATTTGAAGTAGAAACACTTAAGAATGGTAGTATTCTACCTTGTTATCCTGCCAGTCGTGACCTTGCTTCGGTAGGTGGTATGGTAAATAACAACTCTGGTGGTGAAAAGTCGCTCGAATACGGCAAAACCGACAATTTCGTGCAAGAAATCAAGGTTGTCTTAAGCGATGGTAACGAATACACGGTTAAGCCACTCACCCGCGAAGAGCTAAACGCCAAAATGGACCAAGACGATTTCGAAGGTAATTTATACAGGCGCACGTTTGAACTATGCGACACCCACTACGACGAATTGCGGGCGGCTGCGCCAAAAGTAACGAAGGATTCAACAGGGTATCACCTGTGGAATATTTGGAACCGTGAAACGGGTATTTTTGACTTAACGAAGCTATTTGTGGGTGCCCAGGGGACGCTTGGTATTACTACCGATCTTCAATTGCGACTTGTGCCAAAGCCAAAATACGCCGGCACCCTAGTGTGTTACATGCGTACAATCAAAGATCTGGGCGAGGTGATTCCGGCGGTATTAGCACACAAGCCCGCTACATTCGAAAGCTTCGACAATAATACACTATGGCTGAGTTTCAAGTTTTTCTTTGCCTTTCGTAAAAAGCTTGGCTTTAAGACATGGGCGTTACTGGCGCTACAGTTGATTCCCGACGGTGTTATGTTGCTTCGTGGTTTTCCGCAAATGGTATTGCTGATTGAGTTTACGGGGTCTACCCAAGAAGAGGTGACGCGTCGGATTCATGCTGCCAAGCAAGACCTAAAGCGGTTCAAGTTCACGTACATGGAAGAAGACGACACAGAGGTAAAATCGCGCAAGTTCTGGCTTATGCGACGCGAAAGCTTTAATCTGCTTCGTAGCAAGGTAAAAGACAAACACACGGCGCCATTTATCGATGATTTTGTGGTGCCGCCAGCGCGCCTGACTGAGTTTTTGCCCCAACTTCGCGATATCATAAAAAAATACAAACTTATCGCTACGATTGCAGGGCACATGGGCGATGGAAACTTCCACGTTATTCCTCTTATGAAAATCGAAGATCCCGAAGAGCGTGCCAAGTTTGAGCCTGCCATGAAAGAGGTGAACGACCTCGTTATCTCGTACGGCGGCTCGGTTTCGGGCGAACACGGCGATGGATTAATTCGCGGTCCTTGGCTAGAACAAATGTATAGCCCAAGTGTGCTTGGCTACATGCGCGAGATTAAAGATCTGTATGATCCTCAAAATATCTTTAATCCTCACAAAAAGACCGACGCTGATTGGGATTACAGCTTTACGCATATCCGCGAGCATTTCTAGAAGATACGGAATAAAAATAACGCCTAGCAAGAGGCGTTATTTTTTATAGGTATTTAACGGTTAAATATTAACAGGAACGACAACGACGTTATCGCTTAAAAGGTGGTTCTCGACAGTATTGTTCGAGTTGGTAGTGTTTCCAGAGTTGACGGCAGTGTTAACTGTATTGTTCGAGTTAGTGTTGGTCGTGGTGTTCGTTGTGGTGTTGGTGATAGTCGTTGGAACGACAGTAGTGTTACCAGAGTTAACTGCAGTGTTGTTGTTCGAGTTAAGGTTGACGGTGTTGTCTTTTACAATGATTGGATTATGACTGTTTTTACTGTTGTCGTTGAAACTGTCTTTAATTTTAACGACGGTTTTGTGGTGAATTTCGGTGTTGGTGATTTTGTTGTTCGTTGTCGTGTTGCTGACATTCGAACTATTGAAAGAGTGGTTGGCTGATACGGGTGGCGCCACGTAGGCAACCGAATACGCGCTTTGCATAAGAGGTGCTGCCACAGAAGTAGCTGCGACAGGTGTTGCTGAAGCGGCCGCTGTTGCTGGCGCGCTGTTTTTTGCCGCTGCCGACGTATCAACGCACGACGATGCGGTTTGAGATGTTGGAGATGAATTCTGAACGTTCGATGCAAGCGCACCGGCAATTTCGCCTCGCATAAGTGTCATAATAATAACAGTCGATAAAATAACGGCAGCCGTAATAGATACGAATATTGTTGCACCCATCATCATAAGTTGCTGACGGTTGTCTTGGTAATTAGATTGTTGCATGGTTTTGCCCCCCATTTATTTAATTGTGACGAACTCCACAGTTCTATTTCCATCATATTCCAATTAAACCTTAAGCAAAATAAAAGGCGTTGTAGTATTGTCATCAGCTGCTAGCACTCTAGACACCCAAGTGCTAATTCGATACAATAAATACAGATGAGCAAACGTGATTATTATGATATTTTAGGGGTCACCAAAAGTGCGAGCGCCGACGAAATAAAAAAGGCGTTTCGCAAGGCTGCCGTAAAACATCACCCAGATAAAGAGGGTGGTGACGAGACGAAATTCAAAGAAGTCAACGAAGCCTACGAAGTACTAAAAGACCAGCAAAAGCGCCAACGCTACGATCAGTTTGGCCATGCTGGTGTTGGTGGCGATTCCGGTGGCGCAGGAGCTGGTGGGTTTGCTGGCGGCAATCCATTTGGTGGCGGCTTTGGCGGACAGAACGTTCACTTTGATTTTGGCGACGGTGGTCTTGGTGATATATTTGGCCAGTTCTTTGGCGGCGGTGCCCAGCAGCAGCGAGGTCCAAAGCGCGGCCGTGATGTCGAAACGACGCTCTCGCTCACCTTTGAGCAGGCAATTTTTGGCATGGAAGAAAAAATCGAGCTCGATATGGACGACGAATGCTCGCATTGCCATGGCTCTACAGTAGAGCCTGGCCACAGCATGAAAACCTGTCCTACCTGTAAGGGCGCAGGGCAGCAAAACCGTGTTATGAATACGATTTTTGGCCAAATTCAGCAAGCAGTTACCTGTGAAACATGTCGTGGCACCGGTAGCGTTCCCGAAAAAACCTGTACTGTTTGTAAAGGCAAGGGTACCGAACGCCGCAAGCAAAAAATGACTCTCAAGGTTCCTGCAGGTATCGACGACGGCTCGACAATCCGCTTAAAAGAGCGCGGTGAGGCCGTAGCAGGTGGCGCACGAGGTGATTTGTATGTTCATATCCGCGTAAAAGCACACAAAAAGTTCACACGCGAAGGTGATATTATTCTGTCAGAAGAGCATATTTCTATGGTAGATGCCGCACTTGGTACCGAAATAGAGGTCGATACTGTCGACGGTTCTGTTCGTATGAAGATTCCTGCGGGTACACAAAGCGGTACGGATTTTAAGCTTTCGTCTCATGGAGTGCCGCACATGCGGGGCAGCTCTAGAGGTGCGCATATTGTTAGCGTGATTGTCGATATACCGACCAAGCTATCTAAAAAGCAAAAAACCCTTCTTGAGGAATTCAAAAACGCTAAAAGGACTAGTATTTTTTAGCACCCTCCCTCAAAATGTATTCCATGCAGCCTACTATTCGCTCGGCCGTAGTGTCGGACATACCCAAAATGTATGCAATATCTACCCGAGCCCATCAACGGTCATACGCACAACTAATTCCCGCCAGTGGTCGGGCAAAGTTTGACAAGCACTATACGCCGTCAGAAGCTTCAAAGCGATATTATATCGCTAAAATGGCACTAAAATTAGGCAACCCCGCTTGGCGTATATGGGTCGCCGAGCTAGATGGAAGTGTCGTTGGGTTTACGCTGGAGCAGATAATCGGCGACGCTCTTGTTCAAAAGCGGGGTCTATTTGTCGATCCGGATATGCAAGGAAGAGGTATTGGCAAGCTTCTTTTTGAGGAGTCGCTAAAAGACATTCCGCGCGGTGCGACAGTGCGTCTATCGGTAATCGAAAACAATCACCGTGCCAAAGAACTTTATAAAAAATACGGATTTGTTACTGTAGGCTACGATTCTAAGTCATTTTACGGTAGTCGTTTAGAGGTGATGGAGTTACAATTGGATTGACATTTTACCCAGAAAGTGATAAAATAAAACTAATGAACCACGAAAAAACAACAGAAACTATCGATATAAGCTACGGAACACTTCTTGAAAGTGAGCCAAAGCTCATTACAAACTTTGTACCTTCGAATGCGGCTGAACAGCGAGAAGCTTTCTTACGCGGTGATATCCGTAACCCTAACCATACGTACGGCAAACTCGATACTATCAATTTTGGCGATACAGCAGAGGCAATTACGAAAACCGGTGAGACGATTTTAGGAAACCCCGATCTTAATCCTAAGCATGCGGCAGCCTACGAGCAATTTGTCGCAGGATACCTAAAGAAGACCCGTCTACTAGAATTGGTACATGTCATAAAAACAACCAGCGACCCGGCCGAAAAAGAGGCTGCAAAGCGCGAGTATATGGCGCTGAATATAGAGCTGTATGGCGAACCCGACGAAACGACATACCGTTCACTTCTTCAAGAAAAGCTTCGCAAAATCGCTGGCAAAAACCTTACGGGACAGGCCGCTGTTTTACGCCAGGAACTATTTGACTCTATTGGGTACGACGATTCTGTCGAGGTGCCCGAACGGTTCAAGCCGTCTACCGAGACGGTTGAGTGGATGCATGAGGTTGTCGAGACGTTATATGGCAACATGCTTGCGCACGTACCCGAGGATAAAGAAACATTTACGGTTGTAGAGGCTCAGCAGGTTTTTCAAGAAATTATTGACGAGGAGTTCGAGGGCGCCGGCGAGGGCTGGGTTGTCGACGTTGAAGATGCAAAATCTATCAATGTTAAGGCGGCCGAAAAGCGGATTGTTATTCCTACCGACAGAGGCGACCTTAGCCGAGATGTCTTAAGAAAGCTAATCGTTCACGAACTCGGCGTTCACATGCTTCGAGCCATAACGGGTGCCGATACTGATCTTCACCCACTTGGACACGGCCTCGATAACTATTACGATGCAGAAGAAGGCTTAGGTGTTGTTATGGAACAGGCTCTACAGGGTCAGTTTAAAGAAGCGGGCATCGATCACTATATTACTGCCGGCTTGGCCTATCACGACAAAAAAGACTTTCGCGGTATTTACGAAGCAAAGTGGCGACTTAGTGTTCTTGGTTCACTAGACGATAACGGCGAAGTAAGCGAATCTGCTGTGCAAAAAGCGCAAAAAGCAGCGTATGGCGGGACGATGCGTAGTTTGCGTGGTACTGATGAGTTGCCATGGTTTAAAGACCTTGCCTACTATAATGGCGCGGTGGATATGTGGCGTCACCTAGAATCAATACGAGGTGACGACCTCAAGTTTATGTTTGTTCTTATGGGCAAGGGTAACCCTGCTGATATTGATCACGAACGTATAATGTACGAAACGTCAACGGTTTAGATATGGAGGTGCATTATGGGTATTATTAAAGACGAGCATGCTTCATACAAACTGCTTGCGCGAGCGCTCGAACAAAAAGGATATGCGATTGGCGTTACCGAAGGGCGCTCAGTTACCGCTACGTACACTCGCCCAACTGGTGAAGTTTGGAAGACACGCGCCGCGCATCTTGCCTACCCTTTTACGAGTAGTAAAGCCCGATCTGTCTCGCAGTACAAAAATAAGGCATACGAACTTGCCGAAGAAGTGGGCTTTTCGTATCCTTCTACGGTTTTTGTGACAGATTTGCCGAGCGATGAAACTCTTGAATCGCTACTTTCAAGGTATAAAAAACTTATTGTGAAGCCCAACAACTCCTCGCTGTCGCGTGGCTTAACGGTAAATATTGAGACTATTGATGATCTAAAAAAGGCAATAGCACACGCTCGAAAAGTGACGCCAGATGTTCTGATTCAAGAGCAAGTAAAAGGTGAAGAAATACGATTTACGGTTATCGAAGGTAAGGTCGAGGCGGCACTTTTGCGTCGGACAGCTCGTGTTATTGGAGATGGTGTTTCGTCGATATCGGCGCTTATTCAAGCAGAGAACGAACTGCGAAAAAACTTAACGTTCGACTACATAACCTACCCGCTTCTTAGCGCATCTTTGGTAGGGGAGGAACGCATGCAAGACGCCCGTGTTCCAGCCAAAGGCGAAATTGTCGAGTTGTCGCACTCAACAATGATACGCGGCGGTTGTTCGGTGTACGATATCTTGCCAGAAATCCACCCAAGCTATATTAAGCAAGTCGAGAATCTTGTAGCAAAACTCGATGCAGGGTTCGTTGTTGTCGATGTATTCTGTCAGGCATTTGACCAGCCAGCTACCCCTGAAAATCACTGGTTTATCGAATTTAATACGGCGCCGGTTTTAAAGCTGTATTATTCGTGCCGAGACGGCAAACATTTTGATATCGTTTCGCGTCTTGCCGATGCCATAGACCGCTCGTTAGTGACGTCGTAATCATTGACTATAAATTAAAATTATGTTAGAATATCATTATGTCAGAAGTCAATAGCACTACGGTTTTCGGCTGCTATGAACATGTCTCTATTCCACAGCTTGGCATAGACGACACAATAGCAAAAATAGATACCGGTGCATATTCGGGTGCTCTTCATTGTACGTTTGTAAAAGAGACTGTACGAGAATCCGATGGCAAAAAAGTACTTAGGTTTATACCCGTCGATAATCATCGGCATGCCACCGAGACCGAAAACTACTCGGTCGTAAGGGTGCGTAGTTCGACAGGTCACGAAGTTCGGCGATACCTTATTACCACCGAAATAAATATCCAGGGAAAAAACTACGAAATAACCATTGGTTTATCGAACCGAAGAAAAATGAAACGCCAGGTGCTGATAGGCCGCAGGTTTTTACGGCAAAACAACATACTGGTAGACGTGCGAATTAATCAAGAACTAGACACTAACCGCGGAGATATATTATGAAAATAGCAATTCTATCAAAAGGCTCGGCTAACTACACGACTCGCCGCCTAAAAGAAGTGGCAGAAGCCCGCGGTCACGAAGTACGCGTTATTAACTATGCCAAGTGTTACGTGGCTATCGAAAAAGACAAGCCGGTTATTCGTTACAAGGGTGAATCGCTCGATCATTTCGATGCTATTATTCCGCGAATTGCTCAAAGCTATACCAAATACGGTACAGCTATTGTTCGCCAGTTCGAATCGCAGGGTGCATACAGTCCGGCAACATCGCTTGCCATTAATCGATCGCGCGACAAATTACGCGCCTACCAAGTACTGGCAAAAGCTGGCGTGGCTATTCCTAAAACAGTGTTCGCCAGTGAAACGGCAAACTTTGAAGACGTCGTAGAGCTTGCTGGTGGTACGCCGCTTATTATTAAGGTAGCGCGCGGAACGCACGGCAATGGCGTGGTTCTTGCCGAAACGCCAAAAGCCGCCAAAGCCGTAATGCAGGCCTTTTATGTAGAGGGCGTGAACTTTTTGGTACAAGAATTTGTTAAAGAATCTGCCGGTACTGATATTCGTGCGTTGGTTGTTGGTAGCCGCGTGGTGGCAAGCGTTAAGCGTCAAAGCCTCGACGACGACTTTAGAAGCAACACGCACCAAGGCGGCGTGGGTACGGCTGTAAAACTTACCGAAGAAGAAACCAAAACGGCAATCAAAGCTGCCAAAGCTATGGGACTTTCTATTTGTGGCGTCGACATGATGCGCAGCGAGCGCGGGCCGCTAGTACTAGAAGTAAATTCATCTGCCAGCCTTAAAACCCCGGAGCTTATAACCAAGCGCGACGTAGCAACAAAGATTATCGAATACGTTGAAATGAACGCAAAGCGCCGCAACAAAAAAGACAAAGTCGGCGCGTAGTCGGCATTCGCTGCCATAGCTGATATAATGAGCTTATGGTAAGTCAAGGTACGTGGGCATGAGCCGCAAAAAGGACGTTTTTTCGTGGGGTATTATTATCCTGGCGCTTCTTTTGATTGCCGCGACCGCCCTTTATGTGCTGTGGCCGCAGCTACAGCCCCATGCGAGCGTTCGCATAGGCGACGGCGTATTTGCCGCACGTGTTGCTAACACGCCAGAGACGCGCGAAAAAGGCCTTTCAGGCACACAAAGTCTCCGCCAGGAAGAAGCTATGCTATTTGTGTACGATACCGACAGCAAATGGTCGGTCTGGATGAAAGACATGAATTATCCTATCGATATTGTGTGGCTAAACAGTAAAAAAGAGGTCGTGTATATCGTTAAAAACGCCGCGCCCGAAAGCTATCCGTACGAAAACTTCGCACCAAAGCAAGACGCGCGCTATATACTAGAACTCGCCGCAGGGACAGTCGACAGAAAAAAGATTATAGTAGGAAAAGAAGCAGCGTTCGATGAAAACAACCTGGAGGGAATAGGTTTATGAGTTTTGTCGTGATTTTCGTGATTATTATTGCACTATTGTTCGCCACTGCGTTCTTTACCAAGCGGCGTTTTGGCGTATTAGGGCTGGCCCTTACCGCTGGCGCAATGCTAAGCACCTTGTGGGTAGGCGACTTAACGCCAATTATTGCCAAGGCGGGGATTATTATTGTAAAGCCACCACTCGAAAGTATTGTTGCCGCTACCCTTACGCTACTACCTGCGCTTTTGCTGCTAACTAGTGGCCCAACCTACAAAGCCTCGCATCACCGTATTGCCGGTGCGGCGGCATTTGCCGTGCTCGCCACTATGTTGCTGCTAGAGCCCCTAGGTTCGGCACTGGTAATAGAGGGCGTAGGCAAGCAAGTGTATGACTTTGTTACCGACTGGCGCGTGGTTATAATAACTGCCTGTTTGGTATATGCGGTTATAGATCTTCTTATGACTAAAACACCAAAGCACAAAGAAGCTTAGTTAAGAGGTAGTTAGGGAGCTACTGGCTACCTCTTAGCTTTTTGGCTTCTGTCTATATAAATGCGCCTAGTATGTAGACTTTGTTTTACTATTTACCTTGTCTTGACTGTAAGTTACAGTGATCACTGCTTTATCGATAAACACGCTGCCGTATGTACAAATCTCAGTCTTGCCTAAATACTCACTACTATTTTCGGTGCAGCTTTCCGAATCTTTGTTGGTAACCTTCTCGACTTGAGCTTTGGTCATGCCATTCTTGATCTTTCCATATACAGCGTCAACATTCCATTCCGCTGGCGTTTCTTCTTTTGGCGTTTCTGTCACGGGTGTTGTGGGTGTCGAGGTGTTTGATGATTGATTGCCGTTGGCCGAGGTTCCGACGATAGCAATCAAAAAGATGATGCCGATCCATACCCAGACTCTTTTGTACCAGGCTTTTTTAAATTTATCGTTTTTGTCCATTGGGACGCCTCCTTTAGTTATTTTTGTGTTGTCCCAATAAAAAAGGACAACCATTGCAGGTTGTCTAGACTCTTCAAAGCAGGGATAAACCTAACTTCTAGCAACAGTTGCCCATTTCTAAAGTTAGGGGATAAATAGCCCTGCTGAATTGAAAAGTCTAGACGGGGTTATTATAGCATTCTGTTATCAAAAATGCATTAAGCTCTTAGAAATATGTGTCATTCTCTAGCCTCCTCGGGACTTGCGACAATGGCTCCTAGTGGAGTGGTCTGTGGTCAAGTAAAGCAACAAAAAAGCCCCGTTCTCGGTTCGGGGCTATAACTTGCTAGCGTATTGCTATCGTTTCTTTGCGCTGCCGTAAGGGCTTTGGTTGGTCGGCTTTAGACTAATGCCTAACTTCGACGCCTGGCTCTGCACTGAGCCGGGAGTGCGACCAAGCTTGAGACCCGCTACGCGCGTAGGCGTGTTGCCTTTTGCCAGCGACCGTAGTTGCTGGTTCTGGGCGGATGTCCAAGCTTTGCCGGAATTTTTAGGGGCTGCCATTTTGGCGAGACCTCCTTTCGGCGAGACCTAAATAAAAAAGCATGGTCGGTCTCACTGGCTTACTACCAGCGTGACCGAGCCACACTAATAGTAGGCTGTTTAGTCTCCACGCTTTTACTCGACTCCACCTCGATGGAGCATCTATATTATATAACACTTCTTATGCTTACGCACTATATTAAATGATATGCTTTTTATCTGCTTATGTGCTTGAGCTCATAGCCGCATCCTAATAGACATTGACAGAACACCCCTTAAAATGCTATTTTATTTAGGTGGCAAAGCTATGGGCCCATAGCTCAGCTGGTTAGAGCACCTGCCTTTTAAGCAGGGTGTCGTGAGTTCAAGTCTCACTGGGCCCTCCATAGAAAACGACTCATCGAAAGATGGGTCTTTTTCTATGGATTTGGATGTTCAAGATTTTAAGAGTACTATTTTAATATAAAATTAAGAAAAGGAGCGTTGAGTGTTTAGAAAGGTCGTTGTTATTGGGCTGCTGTTTATTATGGGTTTCAGTGTAGTAACTAATTCAGCTGAAGTCTACGCCCATCGTAGTGGATGCCATCGCTGGCATTCATGCCCGAGCGACTCGGGGAGCTATTCATGCGGAGACTGGGGTTATAGCAATTATTGCAGCGCACCTTCATACGTTTATCAACCGACCATTACGACAAAAAGTATTGTCTCAATGAAGAAAATATCACGCCCTGTAGAGACTCGATCAAACGATAATGAATACCCAGACTATAAGAGGATAATCAAAAAAGGATCAGATGGCACGTCTAGGTCGATCGTTGAGGTTACGTACACTGATTACGTTGAGACATATCGAACTGATCCTGCGGTGGAGGTTATTAAAAAACCTACGCCAAAAATAATTGAGCAGGGTACTCGCTTGAGACCGACAGGCTTTGTAACGGGTGTCGAGAAGGTGCAAGACGAAGGGTGGTTCGGATGGAATAAGGGCAAGTTCCATATCAAAGGCGATTACGTGGCCTCTAGCGAAATAACTCTCATTGTTAATGACAGGGTGGTAGATGTTACTAGAGTGAACGACGAGGGCCATTTCGGGTTTAAATATATAACAGTAAAAAATGAAGACAGAATTGCCATAGGGACGAATGATGGTAGAAGTTGGTTCTGGGAACCTCCCAAGACAACAAGGGTGTCTGAAAAGTATATTTTTAATGATGTTGATGTTAGTCTTTTGTCTGAGTACGATTCCATTCACGATAGTGTCAAGTAGGTTAGAATTTCGTCTCCATATCTGTTATAATAAAGAAAACATACCGACTTAAACCACGGAGATTCTTATGTCAGGACACAGTAAATGGTCAACCATCAAGCGAGAAAAGGGTGCTAAAGACGCCAAGCGTGGTGCTGTATTTACCAAAATCGGTAACTTAATTGCTATTGCGGCACGTAGTGGTACTGACCCTACTATGAACTCAGCGCTTGCCCTTGCAATCGAAAAAGCAAAACAGGCAAACATGCCAAATGCTAACATTCAGCGCGCAATCGATCGCGTGAGTGATAAAAACGCAGCCGTAATGGAAGAGGCGACTTACGAAGGTTATGGTCCGGGTGGTATTGGTATTATTGTAGAAGTCGCGACCGACAACAAGAACCGAACATACCCAGAAGTGCGGAGTGCGTTCACTAAAAACGGCGGAAGTATGGCAGAGCCAGGCAGTGTTGCATTTCAATTCACGCGCAAGGGTGTGATTAATGTTGCCGCAACTGGCGAAGACGCTCTTTTGACGATACTAGATGCTGGTGCGGAAGATGCTGTTGAAGAAGAGGGTGAAATTATTGTTTACACCGACCAAAAAGAACTTGCGAAGGTTCGTACGGCAATTATTGAAGCAGGGCTAGAGGTAAAAGGTGCGGAGCTGCAATATGTTCCGAACGCACAAGTACCAGTTGACGATCCTGAGGTTGCCAGAAAAGTATTGAAGCTTTTGGACGCACTAGACGATCACGACGATGTGATGAATGTGCACACAAATGCCGATATCATAGTTGAACTCAACGAATAGACTATACTTTATATATGAGAATAATCGGAATCGACCCGGGCACGGGAATACTGGGGTTTGGGGTTGTTGATTTTGTAAATGGCAAGGCTCGCATGGTAACGGCGGGGGTTATTACCACACCCGCGCATACGGCGCTAGATGTACGGCTAGAAGAGATTTTTGATGGCCTAACGGATATTATTGCCGAAACAAAGCCCGAGGTTATGTCGATAGAAAAGCTGTTTTTCTCGCAGAATGTTACGACGGCCATGAGCGTATCGCACGCGCGTGGCGTTGCTATGCTAACGGGGCGCAAGGCAAAGCTGCCGATTGCTGAATATACGCCACAGCAAATAAAACAAACGCTTACGGGCTATGGCAAGGCAGATAAAAAGCAGGTGCAAGAAATGGTCCGGATTCACCTGGGGTTAAAAGAAGTGCCAAAACCAGATGACTGCGCTGATGCGCTGGCGGCGGCTATTACGCATTCGATGATGAGCCGCGGGCAGTAGCTTTTTGTGTGATACGATAGAAATCTATACTGTTTGATTGAAAGGGGACGCGTGACCACAACCAGCCAACTAACTGAAAAGTGTGCGGTAGCAGGGGTGTGGGGTAGCGCAGTGGCAGCCGAAAAAACGCGGGATATGCTAGAGGCATTGCAGCACCGTGGGCAAGATGCAACGGGGGTTGTAACGCTAAATGGCGGCATGTCGCGTTATGTAGAGCTGGGGTTGGTGGCGGATGCGTATCCGCAGGCGGTGCTAGAAGAGTTGGTGGGTGATATTGCGATAGGACACAACCGCTACGCGACATCGAGCCATGCGCACGATTTGGAACATGTGCAGCCATTTGCCGATGAAGATGCGCAGTGGGCGCTGGCGCACAATGGGAATTTATCTGTAACAAAACCGCTGGTTGAGTTTTTGAACGAAAAGAACGTAGCTATAGATGATTTGAACGATTCGGGTATGATGCACGCGGCGATCGGCTGGTATTTACGTGCAGGGTCTAGTATGGAGGATGCAGTGGCAAAATCGTACCCGCTATTTGTGGGTGCTTTTTCGTGTGTGGCTATTTGTGAGGGCAAGTTGTTGGCGTTTCGCGACGGGCACGGAATACGCCCGCTTTCGTATGGCAAATTGCCGGGCGGCGGATATGCGGTTGCCTCGGAAACTCGCGCGCTTGATGCGCTGGGTGCGGTAGAACAAGCGGACATTGGGCCGGGCGAACTGCTGGTAGTAGATGAAAACGGCGCTCGAACTGTGGCGATAGTAGAACCAACGCCAAAGCTGGATATTTTTGAGCTTGTGTATTTTGCGCGTGGCGATAGCCGGCTGTGCGGCCGGGTGGTAGAAGATATACGGCGTGATTTTGGTGCGCAATTGGCGCGTGAATGTCCGGTAGAGGGTGAGGCGATTGTAGTGCCAGTGCCGCGTTCGGCCGTATCGGCAGCCGAGGGATATGCGCAGGTGAGCGGCCACGTATATGCCGATGGAATTGAGCGTGCAAACAGGCTGCGAACGTTTATTCGCCCCGATCAAGAATCGCGTAAAATGGCGGTTCGCCAGAAGCTTATTCCTAAACCCGAAGTACTGGGTGGTAAGCGCGTGGTGCTTATTGAAGACTCAATTGTACGCGGCACAACGCTGGGCGTATTGGTGGCAATGCTACGCGAGGCTGGTGCCAGCGAAGTGCATGTGCGAATTAGTTCGCCACCTGTTTTGTACCCCAACTTTTACGGAATCAACATGCCATCGCAATCGGAGCTAATTGCGCACGGGCGCACGGTAAATGATGTGTGCGAAAAGATAGGTGCTGATTCGCTTGGGTATCTTTCGGTAGAGGGAATGCTGCAGGCGACAGGGCAGCCCGCGGATACGTTCGATACCTCCGTTTTTACCGGTGAGTATCCAATAGATATTGGCGATCACCAAAACGAAATAACGCGCTAGTTATTTTACGTGGGTTTCGAGGAATTTTTCGATTTGTTTTACGATAGACGGCTCGGTTGTTTCGAGCGCTACCTCGCGCGTGCCAAACAACACGCCGCTGTGGGCAAAATTGTGCGAGCCAGTAATGGCAATTTTTTCGCCGCTTGGCATGGTAAAAATAATAAACTTGGCGTGAACGTATTTTTTGTGACGATATAACGTGCGTAGTCCGGTGCGAACTTGCGCGAACCAAATCAGCAAACGAGTGGCGGGGTAGGTGTTTTTCGGCTGGTTAAAATAAATGTCGGAATCACCAAGTTTTAGCAGCGCGGCAAGTTCGCCGGTAGGGCAGTACTGTGTAACGACGACTGAGTGTTTGGCGGTGGCGGCAAGTTCGAGAATGCGGTTATAAATAATAGAATCTCGCGGCCGGCCGCTATCGACATAAATCGTTCCGTAGGGTGTTTTTGCCATAAAACCCGGGTACTGGAGGTGGTGGCTAGAGACAACGGCAAGATGCTGCTCGTATAATTGCTCGGCCAAAAGGGGATCGGGGGAGCGAAGCATAAAATCGGTGCTGTCTATCCCCTCTTTGTATAAATTGACGCCACCAAAACTATAGGTAGTGGTATCGACAATCGACCATTTAATATGTGTTAAGCCCCTGAATGGATTTATTTTGTGGCGGCGGCCAAGCCAGGTAAATGTAACACCTGCCCGCTTTAACTGGTTTGCCATAGTGGTGGCATTGCGCGAGTCGCGTGCGAATCGTTTAAAAGGTGAGAAATAGCCACCAAATTCGTTGTAGGTAAAGACATCGACGGCTATATTGACATCGACCCCGCGTTTTGCGGCTGCTTTTAGCGCCAAAACAAGCTTGTGGGTTGAAGGGTCGTCGGTAAGGGTAAGGCACATAATCGCGACACGGCTTTTGGCTTTGGTAACGCTGTCGGTGAGATCGTTTATGTACTGGGTAGAGGTGAGAAGTTTAAAGTTGGTTTTTGTGTTTCGTCTCATACGATTACAAGTATAGTGTACTTTAAGTAAAACATACTATAATACGAGTATGATTCGTCAAGGAAAATACACGAAAAAGGTGACCAAAGTCACCCAGATGAAGCGTGCCCTAAAGCGTCGATGGCGCTGGTTTATGGGGCTTTCCAAGAAGAAAAAAGCACTGCTTATTGCAACACCTATCCTGGCTTTCTTGATTTTGACTCCCCTGCTCACCTATCTTTATTATTTCAATGATATCGGTGACCAAGAGCGCCTGATGAACCGTAATAATACGGGCGTTGTACTAATGGATAGAAACGGTAAGACTTTTTACAGTACTGGCCGCGCCGAACATCGCGACCTTGTGCCGCTTGATAAGATTTCGACCAATGTGAAAGAGGCACTGATAGCGGCAGAGGACAAGGACTTTTACAACCATGGCGGGTTTTCGATAGAGGGAATTATGCGCGCGGTGTATGGCACGGTGACGTCACAAGAGGCGTATGGTGGTGGATCGACGCTGACGCAGCAGTTGGCTAAGAACACGCTACTTTCGGCTGATTATTCGTATATTCGTAAATATCAAGAATTGGCAATTTCGATAGCGATTGAACAGCGTTATAGTAAAGATCAGATTTTAGAAATGTATCTTAACTCGGCATTTTTTGGCGGGACGATATTTGGTATAGAAGATGCGGCGAAGGCGTACTTTAATAAGGCGCCAAAAGATTTAACCCTTGCCGAGAGTTCGATGCTGATTGGTATTTTGCCAGCGCCAAATGCGTACTCGCCGACGCTTGGTAACCCGCAATATGCAAAAGAGCGCCAAGAAACGGTGCTGACCCGCATGGTGACAAACGGGTATATTACCGAGGCCGAGAAAACCACGACACTAGCGAAAAAGCTAAAATACGCACCTATGAACGACACTAACGACAGCGAAGCGCCGCATTTTGCCGAGATGGTTTTGGAAGATTTGTATGCAAACCATGGTGGTGAAGAAACGGTAATACGTTCGGGCTACCAGGTAAAAACCACGCTTGATTTAGAATTGCAGCGCAAGCTTAAAAAGAATATCGATAACCACGTGAGTTACATAGAAATGAACGGTGGTTCAAACGCTGGCGGTGTTGCAATTGACCCGGCGTCGGGCGAGATTCGCGCACTAGTAGGAAGCGTGGATTGGAACAATAAAAAGTGGGGCAATGTGAATATGGCTACCACACCGCGCCAGCCGGGATCGAGCTTTAAGCCTATCTACTACAGCGAGGCGTTGGCGCAGGGTCTTATTACGCCGGCCACAATTCTTGCCGATGTTCCGACTGATTTTAATGGCTACAAACCGCAAAATGCCAACCGAACATTCAGCGGTAATATTTCGGTGCGAAACGCCCTTGCCCGCTCGCTTAACATTCCAGCAGTAAAGGTTATGGAAAAGCTGGGCGTTGAGCGTTCGGTAGAGGCAGCGCGTCGCATGGGAATTACTGCTATCGAGGAAAATAAAGAGTATGGATTGTCGCTTGCGCTTGGATCGGCCGAAGCGCCACTGGTGCAGATGACAAACGCCTACGCGGCATTTGCAAACCAGGGGAAGCAGTTTAATACATCGGTAATTCGTGAAATTGATAACAAGTACGACGACACGATATTTGTAAGCACCGAGAAAAGTCGAGAGGTTATTAGCGAAGAAGGCGCGTTCTTGATATCGAGCATACTTTCGGATAACAATGCGCGCGCACCAATATTTGGTTCGTCGCTGACGGTTTGGGGGCATACTGCGGCAGTTAAAACCGGTACAACCGACGACCAGCGCGATGCCTGGACAATTGGCTACACGCCACAACTCGCCGTGGGAGTATGGGTGGGGAATAATAACAATGCCACTATGCTAAACGGTGGGTCGGGCATGGCAGGGCCAATTTGGGTAAATACCATGAGCCAGGCGCTTGCAGGCGTTGCCGATACTAAATTTACGATGCCAAGCGGTGTTATACAAAAACCGATTTGTTACGGATCGGGCGGACTCGCGAGCGGATCGGGAACAAACACCTATAACGAATTCTTCCTCTCCTCTGCCCTTCCAACGGCAACATGTTCGCCGACTCAAAAAGAGACAAAGACGGAAGAGAAGCCGAAGGATGAAGGCGACACCGATCAAGATCAAGACGCGGGTACCGATGGTGGTGATGGCACCGGTGATACTGGTACCGATAACGGCGATGGTACGACACCTCCGGTAGATGACGGCACCGATCCTGGAGCGGGCGATGGAGACACGGGGACTGATCCTGTTGTCGATCCGGTGACCGACCCCGTAACGCCGTAATCTGTGGCATAATAGGTAACATATGATTGCACATGTTTCTGGAATAGTGGCCGAAAAGTTTAACTCGTCGATAATTGTCGACGTGAATGGTGTTGGTTACGAAGTGGCGGTGGCGCTGGGCGATTTTGAGCGCTCGCTTATTAACGAGCCGGTGAAGTTTCATACGTACCATCACATTCGCGAACAGTCACAGGAGCTGTTTGGCTTTACCAGCTTGGCGGCAAAAAAGCTGTTCGAAATGCTGATTACCGTGCAAGGTGTGGGGCCAAAGGCGGCGCTGGCGATTCTTAGTTTGGGCGAAAGCGAAACGGTGCGCAACGCAATTGCCAATGGCGATGTCGTGTTTATTACGAAGGCCAGCGGAGTAGGCAAGCGAATTGCCGAGCGTGTGGTTGTTGATCTTACCGATAAGGTAGGATTAGCGCTGCGTACTACTGTTGATAGCGTGGGAGTATCGCGCCAGATTAATCAAACCGACGAAGCGCTAGAGGCGCTCATGGCACTTGGATACAATTTGAACGACGCGACACGTGCGCTTGAAGGGATTTCGACCGAACTTTCTACAGCCGATCGTGTTACGCAAGCCTTAAAGGGCTAAACTTCTTCTGTTGGGCGAATAGGGCTGCGGCTTTTTGCAAGGCGCGCTTCGCGGGATTCGGCAAGTATGCCCCTAAAGTGCGCGCGAATAAGTGCGCGCATAAGAACTTTTTCTTGTTTTGAAAAGCTGTAATCAACTGGCTTGAGCTTGGCGAGAAGCATGCTGAGCTCGGTAAGTTCAAGATCGGCGAGATTGATAGAGTGGACGTAGTGAATGTGCTTTTTTATAGTGTCGCGGGGAAGTGGCGCAAGGGATTCGGCAAAATTGGGCGCTCCGGTCATAAGGATAGGCCGGTTTTTTAGCATGGCGTAGATAATTTGCGTTGCGATTTCGGTGTCGATTGGCGAATCGTTGTAGACGATATGAAACGGTGAACTTGCGATAGATTGATAAAAAGCAAGCTCACGGTCGTAGTGCCGCCATTGAGCCTTCGCGTCTGTCTCATAAAAAAGCGACTCATCCTGAGAAGGGTGAGCCACTTTAATACCAATAAGTGAAAGAAGTGATTTGAGCGCGTAGAGCGCTGTATTACCTGGACGAATGTTGCCGCTGATTTGTGTAAAATCGTTCATTATGTGTCCTCATTAGGTTTATGAGGCAATTATACACATATAATGAGTAATTGTGCAAATGTACAATAAAAAAAGAAGCCTTAGGATTCGGATTTCTGGGCGATTATGTGTGTCCAAACGTGCGTCGGAAGATCTCCCTGGACTCCATCATCGACTGCCACGAGCGTGAAGCCGGCGTGCACTACGGCGTCGCAAATCTCGTGAGGCTGCCAGTAGTTGATGTATCGCTTGTCGTTAAACTTCTCGTTTACCCACTCATCATCTTCACCCTGCTTTATGTTAAACGCAAGAACTCCGCCGTTGTTCAGGGCCTGGTAGATATTCTCAAGCGCTGCGTCGACTTGAGTATCTGTAAGGTGTGGAAAGACGGCGTTTGCATAAATCATGTCGTACTTACCTTCAATCTTATCTTCGGTGACATTAATCGTTAAGGCTGGTTCGCCAAGGCTTTTAAGATGCTCGACGAAGTTAGGTGTCGCGTCACTACACTGAACGCTATAACCTTTGCTGCGAATATAGTTTGCATCTCGCGGAGTAGCACTCCCAATCTCGAGTACGTGGCCGCCCTTTTTAATCTCTGCTAGGGCCCGGTCAATCCACAGGATAAGCCACTGCTGGACTACGCCATCGTGCGACGAAGGTGTTGCGCGTATATAATCTGCTGTGTGATTATTGTATGTTGTTAAGGTAATTTTGTTTGAGTCTTCTTGCATTGATAATATTGCTTTTCGATTTAAAGATGGTATAGATAATTGTTGACGTTTATGATATGATTTAATCAGTAACAATTATTGATATTTTACAACATTATCGAACTGTTTAAAAGAGGTAAGGCAAAATGAGAGTCCATCTAATTACATCACGCGAAAGCCTGGTTAATAATGAGCATGTTCTGCGCGCCATTATGAAGACAATCGACGACCAGAAGCACACGCTTGCGAGTGACTGGATTGGCGAAGCGCTTGAGTGGCTTCGTTCGAATGACTATTCTGCGGCCGACTGGAAGCGTATCTACAAAGAGAGTTTAGAGCGTATAGCAGCCTCAGATGTAGTAGTAGCCGAGGTGAGTTACGAAAACTTTGGTGTTGGCTATCAAATTGCTGCAGCTGTGCAACAGAAAAAGCCCGTTCTATTGTTACGAAGCGATAGTGCCGACAAGAACGTCTTTGTTCGGGGTGTTGAAGATGGATGGGTGAAATATGCCGAATACGGTAAGATTCCGGTTGAAGAGATAATTTCTGATTTCTTAGCTGAAAACGATATTACGACGAAAGATATGCGTTTCAACTTCTTTATTGACCGCCCAATTTACAACTACCTTAGGTGGTCGGCGCTTAAAACTGGCAAAACCAAGGCCGAAATCCTGCGTGAGCTCGTTCAGCACGAAATCGACAAAAAAGAACTCTAGATTTAATCGGGTAATTCTTTTACGTCTTCAGCTACGGTGCGCAGATGTGTTTTTGATGGTATAATAGACATAATGATGAATAGGGCGCGGTAATGGCTGTAGAACGCATTGTAGATACAAGTGTGCACGACGATGACTCGGATGAGCAACAGATCGAGGTTACTTTGCGTCCGCAGACATTTGCAGATTATATCGGCCAAGAGCGCTTAAAAAAGAACTTGAAGCTGGCAATCGAGGCGGCAAAAAAACGCAGTGAACCGATTGACCACGTTCTGTTATATGGCCCTCCTGGCCTGGGCAAGACAACAATGGCGACGGTAATTGCCAACGAAATGGGAACGAATATTCGCATTACGGCTGGTCCGGCGATTGAGCGTGCAGGCGATCTTGCGAGTATTCTTACTAACTTAACAGATGGTGACGTACTATTTATCGACGAAATCCACCGCCTAAGCCATGCTGTCGAAGAGGTGCTTTATAGTGCCATGGAAGATTTTAAACTCGATATTGTTATTGGTAAGGGGCCGGCTGCTAGAAGTGTCCGCTTAGACTTGCCCAAGTTTACCGTAATTGGTGCAACGACTCGCACTGGCGCGCTTACTGCGCCGCTGCGTGACAGGTTTGGGCATATTTATCGCCACGAATTTTACACGCCCGAAGAAATTTCACGGATTATCGCAAGGTCATCGGGAATTCTAGAGAGCAAAATCCACCCGAGTGCAGCCGAAATGCTTTCAACCCGCGCGCGCCTGACTCCGCGTATTGCTAACCGCCTGCTAAAACGAGTGCGTGACTATGCCGATGTAAATGGCGATGGAATTATAGATACGGCCATTGCTACCGATGCGCTAGCTATGCTAGAGGTTGATGAGCTGGGGCTTGATCCGGCTGACCGCAATCTCCTCACGAGCATTATTGATAATTATGGCAACAAGCCGGTAGGGTTGAATACGATCGCCGCACTTACTGGCGATGAAGCCACGACGATCGAGGATTTTTACGAGCCATACCTTTTGCAGCTTGGATTTATAGAGCGCACCCCACGCGGCCGACGCGTAACGCATAAAGCGTATAAACACCTAGGTAAAGCGGCGCCGGAAATCGACGAAAAATTGGTATAATAAGAGTATGAACGATCAACCGAATCCTCCTGTTCAGCCAGTTCAGACACCCGATCCGCAAAAGCCTGTTGCTTATGACAGCGAGGGAAGGCCGCTTTATGCTGCGCCACAAGTAGCGCAAGCGCCGCCGCCTATTGCGCCAGCGGCAGCACCAACACAGATGCCAACTCCTGTCGCAGGCCAGGCCGAGCCGCAACCGCAGTATGTTCACATGAGCCGCGCTGTTGATCCTGTAGAACAACCGATATCTCCAGAGGTGAAAAAACGCCACGACGAATCTATGAAGGCATTTCCGTTTTTGAACCTGAGCGATGCTGAGTTTGTGATTAGTGCTGTCCGCAGGCATCCGATTGGGCTTATTATCCCCGTAGGAATTACTGCATTCCTTATCACGATATCCGCATCGATGCTGATTAATTACACGCTCATTATGCAGTATTTTGGTATTCTTGACGCGCCAAATCCTGCAATGGTGTACTTTATTGGTACACTGTTTATTCTTTTGGTGGGCATTGGTGGCTATATTGCGGTGTGGGTATATATGAATAACAAGTTTTTCTTAACGAACGAAAGTGTTATTCAAGAAATTCAGACCAGTCTTTTTTCGCGGCACGAACAGACGGTGAGCCTTATCAATATCGAAGATGCGAGTTTTCAACAGCATGGTATTTTGCAGACCATGCTTAACTATGGTTCGATTCGCCTTAGCACCGAGGGTGATGAAACAACCTACCGGTTTGAATACGTTTCAAACCCAAAAGAGCAGATTGCAACGCTTAATAATGCTGTCGAGGCGTTCAAAAACGGCCGACCTGTTTTGAACGATTAACGTAATCTAGCGATTAGTTTTTGTGTAGGCGGCTTCTTTTTCAAGTTCGGCAGTGAGCTTGTAGCCCTTACACTTTTCGTTGTCGCAGCCAGTAGCTTCGTAGCGATAGTCTGAGCCTTGTTCGTTCATTTTAACACCGTCTGGGTCGGTGAAAAGGCTAGCATCCATAGTGGTGAGTGTTTTACTGTCGATTTTCGATGGGTAGTAGCCGTTTTGCTCGTAGAAGGCCTCTTCTAGGCTGTAATACATGGCATTAACGGCAGTTTTTCGCTGGTCGTCGCGCTGCGTTGCTGATAAGTTATTTTTTTGTACGAGGAGCAGTGCCGTGGCTGCCGCGAGGAATGCGACAACAACGATGATTTCTATGACGGTAAACCCTTGAGAACGTTTCATTACCTCTATTATAGCAAATTATGCGGCGGCAACGTATAATAGAAAGTGATAAAGAGAGGGAATTTTTATGGCGAAAAAAGCTGAAAAGGCAGAAATGGCTGAAAAAGCAACGAATAACGAGGGTAAGCTAAAAGCGCTTGGCCTTGCGATGGATCAAATCACCAAGCAATTTGGTGACGGCTCAATTATGAAATTAGGAGATACTCACAAAGCTGATGTTGAGTTGGTATCCTCTGGCGCGTTAAGTCTTGACTTGGCACTTGGCGGGGGTTACCCGCGCGGCCGTATTATAGAGATTTATGGTCCTGAAAGCTCTGGTAAGACAACACTTACGCTTCATGCAATTGCCGAGATTCAGCGTCTTGGTGGCACGGCGGCGTTTATCGATGCCGAGCACGCGCTTGACCCGGCATACGCAAAACGTCTTGGTGTCGACACCGACAACTTGCTTGTTAGCCAGCCAGACAATGGTGAGCAAGCACTTGAGATTGCCGAGACATTGGTTCGATCTAACGCGGTTGACCTTGTGGTTGTGGACTCGGTTGCGGCACTTGTGCCACAGGCCGAAATCGACGGCGACATGGGTGATAGTCACATGGGTCTTCAGGCTCGTTTGATGAGCCAGGCACTGCGCAAGCTAACTGGTATTATCAACAAAAGCAAAACAACAGTTATCTTTATTAACCAGATTCGTATGAAAATTGGTGTTATGTTTGGCAACCCAGAGACAACTACCGGTGGTAATGCGCTCAAGTTTTATGCATCGGTACGTCTTGATATTCGCCGAACAGGGCAGATTAAATCAGGCGAGGATATAGTGGGCAACCGCACGAAGGTGAAGATCGTGAAGAACAAGATCGCACCTCCTTTCCGTGTTGCCGAGTTTGATATCATGTACAACGAAGGTATTTCTAAGACCGGTGACGTTCTCGACCTCGCAGTGCAGCATGGTATCGTAGGTAAGGCCGGTGCGTGGTTTGACTACAACGAGGCAAAGATTGGCCAGGGCCGCGAAGCAAGCAAGGTGTATCTAAAAGAACACCCTGAGGTTCTAATAGAAATCGACGAGAAGGTTCGCGCGAAGGTCGCCGAACTAGAAGCGTAATAGCGAAAAGGCGGACTTGGCACTCAGGTCCGCCTTTGCTATAAGGGGCAAGTTGCATGAAAATTACTGGCGTTTCGGCACAGCAAAAAGATAAAAACCGTGTGAATATCATGGTTGATGGAAAATACAGGTTTAGCCTGGATATTTTTCAGTATGCCGAACTGGGTATTCGAATAGGCCGGGATTATACCGACGAAGAGCTGACGGCGTTTGAAACCGAAAGCCAGTTTGGCAAGGCGTACGCTAGGGCGCTCGAGTATTGTCTTATGCGCCCGCATTCTGCCAAGGAAATGCGCGACTATCTTTACCGGAAAACCCGGGATTCGCGCACCAAAACAGGTGATGTTAAAAAGGGATTGTCGCCGGATATCACTGCTAGGGTGTTCGACAGGCTTGTTGAAAAGGGGTATATTGACGACGAAAAGTTTGCGCGCTACTGGGTAGAAAACCGCAGCCTTACAAAAGGGGCGAGCTACCGCAAGCTAACGGCCGAGCTGCGCAGTAAAGGCGTGGCGAGTGGTATTATTGAGCGTTTTTTGAGTGAATCCGAACGATCAGATGAAGACGAGATACAAAAGATTATCGCAAAAAAACGGTCGCGGTATCCAGATGATCAGAAACTTATGCAGTATCTTGCCCGCCAGGGGTTTGGGTATGACGATATTAAACAGGCGCTTGCTAGCGACTAATCCCGTTCGACGTGTTCGGCTTGGGTGTTAGGGTTTTTGCGGAACGGGTTGTGATAGGCGCCTTGAACAGTTTGTACAACCGTCTGTTTTTTTACCTCGGAGTTGACGACAATAGCAGAGTTATTAATTTCGGTAATTTGCGTGCGGTGAATAAGCAGGTGTGTGTCGCCAAAGCTTTTTAGCAAGGGGCGCTTAACACTTAGTTGTTGCACGACAAAGCCGGTGGTTTCGATAGTATAACCGTCTATTTTGCCGAGCTTGTTCTTTTTTGTATCGATGACTTGCATACCCAAAAGCTTGAAGCCAAGTTTGTAGATATCGTTCAGTTTAATAATATCGTCAGGTGAAACAAATTCATCACTCGAATCGACAATTAAGCCAATGTCGCTAAATTCTCGCACATCAGCAATCCGAAGAAGAGAGGGGTGAGAATTGAGAAGTGGACCGGAAAGTTCGTAGGCGACGATTTCGAGTGTACGAGGGTCGATAACGGCGGCGCTGGTGCGCGCAAGCTCGCCACCGGTTTGGAGACCCATGACCGGTGCATCTATAAGGCGGGATCCAGCGATTAGCATACTATTAGTATAAACGTTTTTACGTCACTACTCAACAAAGGGATTAACGCGGCCTTTAGAGAGATCGAGGTCATCGCCGGACTGGTCGCTTGTTTTGAGATTTTTTACGCGCTCAATAGTTTCTTGGTCAAATGTCGCACCAGTGGTTTGGGTGTATTCACTCGTGTCAGAAGAGAGAACGACGATATTATTAAGGACGAAAATGGCGGCAGCGACACCTCCTAGCACGATAACAACAAAGATAATGACATGAAACCTGTGAAGAAAGGTGGCAAACATTTTTTTAATTGAGTCGAGAGAAATATTCATATTCATAATGGTTTTCCTATCGGATATAGACCTCAATACTTAGGGCTTCGCTGGTTATCTGATTATCGGTGCCGCGCGCCAACCCCACACGGGATATCTGCATTTTCGTCAGATTGTCTTCGATAGACTTTATGAAGCGAAGTAGCCGTGTGTAACTGACGGGATTTTTGAGCGTAATTGAGGCAGAGGTTGACTTGACGCCCGATGGCGCTGCGGGGGTTGTGGTTGTTCCGGATTTTGGTGTTGATGGCGTCGTAGGGGTTGCAGTACTTCCAGCCGAGAAGTCGATATTCGTAATCGTAACGCCAGCCTTTTTCGCGTAGCCGTTAAGATCTGTAATAATCTGGTTTTGGTACTGGTAGCTTTGGTTGTCGGCGACAATGTTGCGCGCTCGTTCTTTAACTTCTTTATTTTTCTCGAGTTCTTCTTGCACCTTTTGAAGCGCCTGAACGTTGTTTTGGCTAGAATTTGCCTCGGCCGTTACTTTACTGACCTCGCCAGCGTATGCCCGTAGTTGTTCGTTGATAAAATAAAGCGCACCACCGGCAAGCAACGTAATGGCGAAAAGCGAAAGAGATAGATAAAGGCGGAGCATTGAGGCGGTGAGAGTTTTACGTTTCATCATTTTGCTGCATCCTTTATGATCGTGATATTTAGGTTAACGGTAAACGGATATCCACTTGTGTCGCCTTCACCCGAAGAAATACTTTGAAAGTGGACATCCGAGAATAGCGGTGATTTTTGGAAAGAGTCTTTTAAAGCGATTGCCGCATTGTAGCTTTTAGCATGGGCGACAAGAGTTGTTTCGGTGCCGAATGTCTGTGCGTCGAGGCTGAGGTTTTCAAGAACAACACCCGATGGAAGAAGTTTAGAGATGCCCAGAATAACCTTAGTGTAGGCGACTTCGCGATCGATAATTTGCTTGGCGATTGCAAGGTCTGATTTAAACTGCGTCGCCTCGGCTTCTACAGATGAGAAGCTGCTTACTTTTGTTGTGTTTTGATTGATCGTGTTTTCGGCGGCGGTTTTTGTTGTTGTAAGATAGAAAAATGTGATTCCAACAGCGACGGCAAGAAAGCCGACTGCTGCAATAAGTAAAATATTATAACGCACAAGAAGCGTGTTGGAGCGTGCCGCCCGAAGCTGGCGCTTTTCTTCGTGGGGGAGAAGATTTATCATTTCCACACCTCTTTTTGATCAACGCTAGCAAGGCCCGCTACGGTAATATAACGCGGACGGAACTGTTTGCTTGGCTGAGGTAGTTTACCAAAATCAAGCTTTTGCCAAGGGCTAGCCACGCGAGCAGGCATAACAAGCTCATTGGTAAAGTAATCACCGATTCCCGGCACATTACTACCGCCACCCACAACGATTACCTGCTCTAGCTTGCGGTCATCGCGAAGACGTTCGTTGTAGTAACGGATAACCTTGCGAATTTCGGTGACGATACGCTGAAGGCTGGGTTGAAGGGCAGTGGTGATTTTTGCCTGGCGTGGCCCGGCACTAAGGCCGTTGAGGACCTTTAACTGGTGAGCGTTTTCTAGTGCGACACCAAGCTTTTTGGCGATATCGAGCGTAAATGTGTTGCCCCCGATACCAAGGCCGCCGCTAACGCGAATCGCACCACCATCGAGCACGGCGATATCGGTACTAGCGGGGCCGATATCGACGATAAGCGTTGGAAGGTGACCTTCTTCGGTGGATTGTAATACGCGTGCGACAGAGTTGATGCCCGGTTCGATCATGATAGGTTGTAGTCCAGCCGATTTGACCGCCTCGACACAGCTATCGACAAGAACCTTAGGTACGGCCGACATGATTGCTGTAAGTTGATCGTTTGTCCGTTCGATAATTTCGTAATCAACGTAAAGTGAGCCCATTGGAATAGGAATATACTGGTCGACCTCTATTTCTACGGCATCGGCAAGCGTCGCTTCGTTTTTTGGCGGGATAGTGAACGTACGCGAGAAGGTGCGACTTGTTGGTATGCCTAGTGCCACTTGGTCGCTCGGCAATTGACCGACAAGCTTTTCACCTATAAGTGCGCGAATGTTTTCGGCAAGATACTGGTCGCCCGATTCAAGGGATTTTTGCACCTTTGCAGGATCAAGATCGACCGAGCCGTACCCTGTAACAAGCCATTTTTTTGGGTCGACAGCCATGACCTTGATACCAGTTTGACTGATATCAAGTCCGATGATTGGCTTGTCGTTATAAAATAATTTTGCCACTACTATCGCCCACTCTTCTTTACATACCAGTATACCATGAGCGGTTTAATTTTTGCCTAACTCTTAATGCTTTGAGCGAGGCCGGCAATCGGCATCATAACACTGGCGGCGATGATACCGACCATGCCACCCATGACAACAATCATGACTGGTTCGATGATGGCGCTGATACCGTCGATTGCGACATCAACCTCTTCTTCGTAGAAATCGGCAACTTTCAAAAGAACAGTGTCTGTTTGACCGGTTTCTTCACCGACCGCGAGCATCTGAGAAACGATAGCCGGAAACAATGGATCTGATTCGATAACAGATGAAAGTGTGGCGCCGTTCTTTACCGAATCGGCGGCTGCCACAAGCGCTTCTTCGTAAACGACATTACCAACAGCGCGCGCCGTAACGTTTAGTGCCTCAAGTACAGCAACGCCGGCTCCCATAAGCGCCGAGAAGGTGCGGGCGAACCTAGCAACGGCTACTTTAACGATAATGCCCTTTACTCCGGGAACCTTAAGGATAAAGTGATGAAGCTGCGACTTGCCTTGTGGTGTTTTGATGTACCGCAAAAACAATACGATGCCGCCAATAAAGATAGGGAAGACAATATACCAAAAAGTCGTTAGAAACCCACTAAGCGCAAGCATGGCTTGGGTAAGCGCAGGCAGCTCGGCGTCTGGCCCGCCAAGGTCGGTAAGAATAGTGCCGATTTGCGGAATAACAAAAAGCATGAGTCCAAAAAACGCCAAAATTGTTATACCAACAAGCACCATTGGATAGGTCATGGCACTTTTGATTTTTTTGCGGATGGTAGCATTTTTTTCTTGTTGCATGGCAAGACGCTTCAGAATCTCATCGAGAATACCGGCAGCCTCGCCAGCGCGAACCATGTTAACGTATACGTCGCTAAAAACATTGTTGTGTTTATCAAGGGCGTCTGCCAAGGGTGCGCCGTCCTGGACATCTGAAATAATACTTTCGAGAACTTTCTTAAGCCCGGCGCTTTCGGTATGTTGCTGAAGTGAGTTAAGGGCGCGTAAAAGGGGTACGCCGGCACTTACCATGACGCTTAGCTGACGCGTAAAAATAACGAGGTCATCGGACTTTACTTTGTTGCCGTTAAAAATTTTGCCAAGGCTAAACTTACTGGCGGGGCCGGATGCCTCTTCTTTAACACTGACAGGGTGAAGCCCCTGCTCTTTAAGGCTGGCAATAACAGCGGCCCTGTCGGTTGTTTCTATGCTTCCAGTGATTGATGCGTTCTTTTCGCCTACGGCAATATACTTAAATTTCGGCATGATTATTCCTTGGTGACTCGCAGTACTTCTTCTATTGTTGTATTGCCACGAAGCGCCTTAACAAGGCCGTCGCTTTGCATTGTCACCATGCCTTCGTTTATGGCCTGGTCCTGAATTTGGTTGCTAGTGGCGTTGCTGGTAATGAGCCGCTGAATAGGGATGGTATTACCAAGTACCTCGTAAATACCTACGCGGCCTTTGTATCCGGTGTGGCTACATTCGTCACATCCTTCTGGTGAAGCTTTCCAAAGCGAAACAACTGTTTTTTCGTTGGTCGCAAGTGGTGTGTCGCCACCAACTTTCTCTTTGGCGGCTTGCATTTCAAGATCGTGAATATGGGCGAATGTTTGGTCGGGCTTTAGGTTGAACAGGCGCACGATAATGTCGATTTCGGGTGCTGTTGGCACGTAGTTTTGGCGGCAGTTCATGCAAAGACGTCGCACCAGTCGCTGTCCAACCACGGCCTTTACCGTGCTTGCAATAAGGAATGGTTCAATGCCCATATCGAGCAAACGCGGAAGCGACGTTGCGGCGTTGTTGGTGTGGAGCGTGCTAAACACCAGGTGTCCGGTAAGGGCAGCCTGCACGCCTAAGTTGGCCGTTTCGCCGTCACGGATCTCACCGACCATGATAATGTTCGGGTCTTGGCGAAGCAGGGCTCGAAGGCCACTAGCAAAGGTCATTCCCGCTTTCGCGTTCGTTTGTGTTTGGTTGATGCCTGGGATTTTATACTCTACAGGGTCTTCAACGGTAGAAATATTGACATCGGGCGTATTGAGGATCGTAAGAATACTAAAGAGGCTGGTCGACTTACCCGAACCGGTTGGGCCCGTAATAAGCACCATACCGTTTGGTTCGGTGAGCGCGAGCGAGATAACTTCAAGCGAGTGGCCCCAGTAACCAAGATCTTGCAAGGTGACAGCTTGGTTTGATTCGTCGAGAATACGCATGGCAACTTTTTCGCCGTCGACAACAGGTAGCGTGCTGACACGAAGGGCATATTGTTTGCCCGCAACCTTTATCTTGAAACGGCCATCTTGTGGCACGCGACGCTCGTCGATCTTAAGATTTGAAAGGATTTTGATACGACTAATAAGGGCGTTAACGACGTTTCGCGGAAGCCGGTTTACTTCTTTAAGCACGCCGTCGATACGATAGCGGATTTGCACGTAATCCTCGCGCGGTTCTATGTGAACGTCGCTGGCATTTGAACGGATTGCATATTCAAGCAAGAGGTTAACCGTTTGCGCGATTGGCGAGTTTTCGGCAACATCGGCCTCGGTGATGGTTTGGTTTTCGCTGCTTTCACGCTGTACGTCGATAACTTGGTTAAGCTCTTGGTTGACATCGCCACGGTAGTTTTCGAGACAGGTGAGGATATTATTGCGCGTGGCAATGTACAGCTTAATGTTTTCGCCAATTTGCTTTTGAATAAAGCTCACCGCCTGAACGTCATCTGGGTCGTCCATGGCAAGATGCATCGTGCCGTCTTCATCGATCTTGAACAAAACGGCGTTGTATTGCCGGGCTATTCGTTCGGGGATTTTATTAAGAACTTCAGGAACGATCTGCTGAGGATCAAGCTCGATATAGGGGATCTGAATATAGTCTGCGAATGCCTTTGTAAGGTCGGGAAGTGTCATGATCTCGTTTTGAATAACAAGATCTTGCAAAGGACGCCTTGAACGTGAGCCCTCTTCTTTAAGGGTTTTAATCTGCTCTTCGGTAGCGACGCCGCTGCGTTCGAGCAATTGTTCGATTGTGACATCTGAAATTCGCATATCGCTTATGCTCTATTGTACGCGACCACCCGCAAAAGTGCCACTCCCCAAACGCTAATAAACGCGCATGTCTTCGATGGCACTAGAGGTAAAGTCGAAACACTGCTTACCACTGCCAGAGCCCTCGAACTGTGACTCGTAGACGTAGCTGTCGTCGTAGGCATAGTTGCGATAACTCGTGCTATATCCACTGTTGCGGCTGGTGGTTTGGAATACGCCGCACACCTCGTAGGTACTGTCGGTCTTTTTTTCGTAGGTGATTTCAGAACTCTTCACGAGACCGTTGCCGTTTTCGGGCAAGCGCTTATTTGTGAGCGTGTTTTCGTAGACCGCAGTTACCGTTGCGGCTAGATCTTTCCGAAGCTGCTCGTCGTGGCTAGCGGGGCCTAATTGCATGACCGACATAATAAACAATGTTCCAAAGAGGGCGAGAAGAACGGGAATATGCGCCCAAACAACGATTTTGCGAAGTTTACCTTTGCCGAAGGCTGCGAACCCATAGGTAAGAATAACGACAAGGTTAAGCCCCATAATAAGCCCGGCACTTAGCTGAACACTATACTCACCCTGCGTAATAAGTGAAACGACAAGAGTGATTGCGGCGATCATAGCCGTGACACTATGAAGGCAAATGGTAATGATTGACCAGACTTTTCCAGGGATCAAATCTGGTGTTTTGCGAAGTTTAAGAAGGTAGAGGGTGAAGAATATGGCGTAGGGCACGAAGGTGACAATTGTGACAGCGATCATTGACGCTAATGTTTGGGTAGTGACATGAAGCCCAGAGAGCGAGGCGACAACTCCAGCGATAGTAACCGCAGATGACCCCACAAAAAACCAAAGAAGTACATGGTGAAGCGCGGCCATCATTGGAGAAAGCGATGGGCGGCTGCCTTGAGGGTGAGATTGTGCGATTGCTTGCTGGTCGCCGGATCCCTTTGGTACCTCAAGACCCAATAGAGCGGCTTCGGCAACGGCCGTATCCCAGCCTTGGGCGGTCAGAGCGCTACGTATTTGATCGTCTGAAAGACCTTTTTCTCTTGCTTGGCTCACGAATGTTTGTAGTTCTGGCATATTGTTTCCCGCCTATGTTTATGATGAAAGTATATCATAAATAGCCCCTGTGAGTGGTATAATAGTCGGGTATGACAATAGAGGTGAAGAGCGAAGCAGAAATGAAGACCCTTGGCGAAAAGCTGGGCTCTGTTTTGGTAGGCGGCGAGATTATTGAACTGATTGGTGATGTCGGCGCGGGTAAGACAACCCTTACGAAAGGGATTGCGCACGGCATGGGTGTCGATGAAGACGTGCAAAGCCCGAGTTTTACGATTAGCCGCGTGTACGACACCCCTTCGAATCTTCACCTGTCGCACTACGATTTTTATCGTCTTCACGATGCCGGTATTATGGCCGACGAACTGCACGAGACACTTCACGATCCTGATACGGTAACAATTATCGAATGGGCCGAGATTGTTGCTGGCGTTTTGCCAGTGGATCGGCTTTCGGTTCATATTACGTCGCCCGGCGAAACCGAACGACACATACTGTTGACCGCTGGCGGTCCGTCTAGCCAAGAACTTTTAGGAAAACTTTCATGATTTTATTACTCGACACTTCCACGCCCGTTTGTAAGCTCACTCTTGTCGATGGTGACTGGCGCTACGACGACCAATGGCAAGCCGATCGCCAACTGGCAAAAGGACTTTTGCAGTATCTACAAGAACAGTTGCAAAAAAATGGCAAGACATTTCAGGACATCACTGCGATAGGCGCGTTTACTGGTCCGGGTAGTTTTACGGGGCTTCGTATTGGACTTACCGTTTTAAACACGATTGCAGATTCTGAAAAGCTGCCGATTGTTGGTGCTGGCGGCGAAAACTGGCAATCAGATACTCTTGCCAGGTTGCAATCTGGTGAAAACGACCAAATTGTCCTACCGTTTTATGGCGGCGATGCACATATCACAAAACCGCGCAAATAAGCTTGCCTGACTGACGTAAAAAGCGCTACAATAAGAATAAGTCTATTATTAGACATTCATGAAACTTTTTGAAATTTCCAGTTATTGCTCTGATTTTGCTTGATAACAGATATATTTTTGATATGTTGCAGGGGCGATACCTTCGGAGAAAGGAACAATTATGGTAGAGGGAATAGTAGCCGCAATCCTTGGGGTTGTTTTTGGCGTTGGCGGCACGGTTGTCTACGAAAAACGACGTACGCTCGATGGCAAGAATAAGGCCGAAAAAGAAATCGCCGCAGCTAAAGTTAAGGCTGGCGATATTGTTTTAAAGGCAAAAGATGAAGCGCTGAGCCTCGAGAACGAGCGTCGCAAGGAATGGCAAAAAACCGAGAAGCGTCTTGCCGACCGCGAAGTTGCACTCGATGGCAAGCTTGATCAAATCGACAAACGTGCCGAGAAACTTCGCCGCCAAGAAGACGAAGTTGAAGAACTAAAAACTGAAATCCGCGAAATCCGCAAAAAGCAGCAAGAAAAACTAGAAAAGATCGCCGGCCTTAAAAAAGAAGATGCCGCCGACAAGCTGATGCAAATGACCGAGCGCGATATCAAGCACGACCTTGTTGGACTTGTGACTAAGCTACAGCACGACGCTGTTGAAGACGCTGAAGAGCGCGCCCAGACGATTCTTGTTAGCGCAATGGAGCGCATGGCTAGCGAGGTGACTGCAGAACGTACCGTGTCGGCAATCAAGCTTACCGACGACGAGATGAAAGGCCGAATTATCGGCAAAGAAGGCCGCAATATTCAGGCGTTGCAGCGTGCAACAGGCGTGGATATTCTGGTAGATGACACCCCAGGAATGATCGTGCTTTCGAGCTTCGATCCTATTCGTCGCCAGATCGCTCGCCTTACAGTAGAAATGCTTATGAAAGACGGCCGTATTCACCCGGGACGTATTGAAGAAGTGGTGGCTAAAGCTGAAAAGCAAATCGAAAAAGAGATCGTTCGTGCTGGTGAAGACGCGGCACGCGAAGTTGGCGTTGCTGGTATTCCAAAAGAGATGCTTCGCCTTTTGGGTGAGCTGAAGTTCCGCACTAGCTATGGTCAGAACGTTCTGTTGCACAGTACCGAAATGGCACACATGGCAGGGCTTATCGCCGAAGAAATCGGTGCGGATGTTCGTATTACTAAAATTGCTACGCTGCTGCACGATGTCGGTAAGGCTGTTACTCACAAGGTAGAGGGTAAGCACCACCATATCGGCGCCGAACTTGCGCGCAAAAATGGCATGGACGAACGAATTATCCACGCTATAGAGGCGCACCATGATGATATTGAGGCAACAACCCCAGAAGCATTGATTGTTCGTGTGTGTGATGCACTATCGGCTGCTCGCCCAGGTGCGCGCAATATTAGTGCCGAAAACTTTGTCGAGCGTATGCGTGACCTCGAAAACATCGCAACCAGTTTTCCTGGTATCGACAAAGCATATGCTATTAGCGCCGGTCGCGAAATTCGCGTTATCGTTAGTCCTAAATCGGTTGATGATCTTTCGGCAATCAAACTTGCGCGCGATATTGCTACCAAGATTGAAAGTACTATGCAGTACCCTGGAACAATCAAGGTGAATGTTATCCGCGAAACCCGTGCTATCGAATTTGCTAAATAATTCAGTTGCCTAAAAAAACGCTACCACGACAACTGGCAGCGTTTTTTTGTTACAGGCATTTATTCTACAGTGATCGTTGCGCTTTTGGTGTGGTCGAGGTGGTTATGAATGCTCCACTCCCCTTTGCTATCGAGCGTTATCGTTTTACTTTCACCGGGTTCTAGGTTGCCAATATTCAGTTCTGAGTTGGTAGTGTGGGCAGGGTGAGGGTCGGATGCTGGCTGTATGGCTGTCTGCGAATTATTAACAAACGTTACTTTTTCACCGGCCTTCACTGTGTTTGATGTTGGGCTGAACCCGTTTTCTGTAGTGTAAGTAATTGTTACTGCCGATGTAGTATCACCTTCGTTTGTTTGTGGCGTGTTTGTTTCGGCGGCGGGTTTATTTGTGAACCAAAACACACCTCCAGCGATAACTCCAACGGCAACGATTGCCGCGATAATTCTTCCTGTTTTGTTCATATTTTACCCCCTATTTATGCATGGTTGTTGTATCCATAATCACCTAATATATTGTATGCTGTCAATATGAAGCATTTTACGCGTGCTATAGACAACCTTCGTGCAAAGTGGCCTCAGCTTCCGTGGGTATTTCTGCGAATTGGGCTTGCAACGGTATTTATTTATGCCGCGGTTTCATCGACCATTAGTCCGAACGACTGGGTGAGTTTTTTGCCGCAGATAGTGCGCGATAATTTCTCGCCGATGCTTGTGCTAAAGGTATTCTCTGTTATAGAGCTTGTCTTGGCAGTGTGGCTGCTTAGTGGTGTATATGTGCGTTTGGCGGGGTTGGTATGCGCTGTAATGCTGGGCGGTATTGTGGTGTCGAACTTTAGCCTGTTTGCTATTAGTTTTCGCGACATCGGATTGATATTTGCCGCGCTTGCCCTTGTGTTTAGTGAAGAGCCGGAAGATTAACAATGAAATTATTTAAGCAAGATGCAAAAAAGAAGTGGCTTAAATCGCTTCCATCCCGCGTATCGAGTGCGGCGATGATTCTTGAAAATGAAGTTGGTCAGATCTTGATTGTGAAAGCAAATTACAAACCGCACTGGACACTTCCGGGTGGCGTGGTCGATCCAGGTGAAACGCCCAAAGAGGCGGCGATCCGCGAAACATTCGAAGAAGTTGGTGTGCGTCTTGATCCAAGAAAAGTAGCATTCGTTGCGGTAATCAACCGAAAAAGCGATATAGCCGATACGTACCAGTTTTTATTTAAGGCGGTTTTGCGAAAAGGTGCCCTGCGCGAGATTGTTTTGCAGGCGACCGAAATAGACGAATATGCGCTTGTAACGCGTGCGCAGGTGGCAACAAAAGACAGATATTATGGTAAAGTAATAGAACATTGGGCGGCCGGCAGAACAGGCTACCTAGAACAAACATTTGGGAGGGGCGATGCTTGAACTTGAGACACATAAGCGAAAATGGCCACGAATTGTTGTAACAATTATCGCGGTTGTTCTTTTTGCTGGGGGCGTTTATATGCTTATCACTATTTTCGCTCCAACATTGCCGGTATTATCTGGTAAAAATCCAGAAGAAACGGCGAAGCGTTTGGAAAGTAAGGCGGGAACATATGGTAACCATTTGTATATTCCTAAGATAAATGTCGATGTCGATATCATTAGCGGTGGTGATGCGAGCGCACTCGAACATGGGGCGTGGCACCGTAAGCCCGAAAACGGCGACCCAGTAAAAGGTGGAAACTTTGTACTAAGCGCGCACCGTTTCGTTATGGATTACACGCCGCAGGGAACAGCCAAGAAATCACCTTTTTACAATATCGATAAGCTTGCCATTGGCGATTCGATATTTGTTGACTATCAAGACAAACGCTACGAGTATAAAATAACCGAAAAATACGGTGTAAAACCAGATAATGTAGAAGTAGAATCACCAACAAACAAGCCGCAATTAACACTATATTCTTGCACCCTACAGGGAAGCTCCGACGGCCGCGATGTGATTGAGGCTGAGCCTGTTAAATAGTTACAGGTATCCAGCGGATCCTTTGTTGATGCTCTTATAGACTTGCTCGTAAATAGCGTTAGCCTCATCGTTTGTAATGCTGCGTTCAAGGTGACGGAGTGTAATTCGCACCAGGACGTTCTTTTGGTTTGGTGCGCAGCCTAGGCGCTCACGAGCGATAAGTGGCAGGCTTTCGTAGTGCGTCTCGCCGAGAATTTCAACTTCTTCAAGGGTGTCGCTTTTGTCACCTAAGGCTTCGCGAATATCTGCGCTAATATCTTCTTCTACGTATGTATCTGGAACGCTATACGACATATCGCGCTTTATGGCCGGCTGGCTAGACACTTCTTGGTAGAGTGCGAGGTTTTGCATTTGAGTTGCAATTTTTGGATTTGTGGAGCGTAAATAGCGAATATCGGGGATATTTTTGAGCGTCATAACAAGCCGGTCAAGTCCCATGCCGAGCGCCCAGCCAGAATAGGCTGCTGGGTCAAGGCCTGCCGCCTCTAATATGGCATCGTTAATAAGCCCGCATTCTAAAATCTCGATATCACGATCGCCATTGACGGCATTTACTTCGATACCTTCTTTTGTGTACGGGTGCGGAGAGTTTTCGATTCGTAGGTTCCAGCCGGGTGCTGCAGTTGCGGCAACGCCACGCACAACTTCAAGAAGATCATCTTTTCTAACTGTGGGGTGGTTTGAGTTTTTAACGACCCGCCACATCTCGAGCATATGGACTTCGCTGACATGTTTTTTGTCGGACACGTCGCGTCGGTAGGCCAGACCGGGCAGTAGAATGACGACATCGGTCCAATCGCTACGCGTTGAAAGCTCGCGCAAAATGCCCGGTAAGTGCGCGCTAGTGTGGGTACGAAGTACATGATCGGTGTCGACATAATGCGTGTAGGTAGACGAGCGGCTGATGTTATCTTTGCTAATTCGCAAATTATCGTAATTATCGCGCACGGTCACGATAGGATCTTTGCGATAAACGGTGACGTCACTAGTCGGGTGAGCTGCGCGCATATAGGCGACGATATTTTCGTACACCATTTTTATGGCGTGTGGCTGTGGTGATTGCGTAAGGTCGGCGATAGCAAGATAGTTGCTTAGAGCCTTTTTACTAATAGGCTTAATATACATTTTCATAATAAAGTTCCTCTTCTTTGGAGTATAGTTGGCAAATAGAAATGGCGTGTGAAAATATTGCTGCTAGGCAGCAAAAAAGCCAAAGAAGAAAGAGTTAGGTGATACTAAACGAATACTTCGCATAACCGAAGCGGGCGAGTACTCGTTTGTATTGACACTGTTCATAAAATATATAGTAATACGTTTATGGTTGGGTGTCAAGTAAACAAAAAAAGACCATGCGCGGTCTTTTGAAATAATTTCATGGTCGGGGTGAAAGGGCTCAAACCTTCGACCTCTCGGTCCCAAACCGAGCGCGCTATCAACTGCGCCACACCCCGATAGGTGGTACTTTAGAGATTATACCCCATATGGGTGGGTTTTTCCAGTGGTATTTTTGGTACAAAAAAGATACGCTTAATATATGATACGAAAACTCATCGATGCTATTTTTCACCGACAAACTGTTACGTGGCCAGAACGGCATTTTATGCCAATCGTTATAGCCGGCGTTGTGCTAACTATGGCAATAAGCCTTGCTATTGGACTTAACCAAAGTGTTTGGTTCGACGAAGCGTACTCTATTATGCTTGCCAAACAGTCGACAGCCGAGCTGCTGCACCTTACGGCTATCGACACGCACCCGCCACTGTACTATTTACTTCTTCAGGGGTGGGCGGCGATATTTGGCTGGAGCGAGGTGGCGCTTCGTAGTCTGAGTGTTCTGGCTATGGGCGGCGCGGCTTTGGTAGGGACGCTGCTAGTGAAGAAGCTATTTGGTGTTCGCGTGGCGCTTATCGCATTGCCGTTTATTGTGTTCGCGCCATTTTTGCTACGCTACGGGTTCGAGATTCGCATGTACGCACTCGCTTCGTTTATTGGTGTTGCAGCAACCTACACACTAGTAAGTGCACTGCAGGCGCGTGATAAGCAGCGTCAGTGGAAACTGTATGCGCTGTATGCACTTTTGGTGGCAATTGGCGTTTACACGCTGTACTATACAGTACTGCTATGGCTTGCACATTTGGCGTGGCTGGTGTGGACGGCAAAAAAAGACAAGCAGCCGATTTTGCGTGCGCCGTGGTTTGTGGCGCTGGGTGGCAGTGTGGCGTTCTTTTTGCCTTGGCTACCAACCTTTATTTCGCAGGTAGGCAATGGCGCTTTGGCGGCAATTTCGCAGCCACTTACCATCGATAATCTTATTGGTATCGTATCGTTTATGTTCGTGTATCAACCTACATGGCAGTTAACGGCGCTGATGTCGCTGGTGATAGTGTTTGTTATTACGGCGCTGATTGTACTGTCTATTCGCGCATGGAAAAATGCCGATAAAAAGCAGCATTCGTACTTACTACTTTTGGCGCTGTATATTTTGGGGCCGATAGCGATACTAACGCTCGTGTCGTTGGTGAAGCCTATGTATGTGGAGCGCTACCTGTCGCATGTGATGATTGCTGGCAGTATGCTAGTGGGTGTTGTTGTGGCGCTGGCGTTGGCGAAAAAACCAACAAAGCGAATAATTGCAATGAGTATTGGCTTGTTTGCAGTAATGCTGATTGGTGTGGTGCAGCTGGCGAACGTGGGTAATTACAATTTTCAACGCCTGCAGATTCCTGCGGTGAAAGAAATCGCCAGTTCAATTAAAGACTGTGGCAAAGACACAACTGTTTTTGCGGCGGACCCCTACACAGCAATAGAACTTGCGTATTACTTGCCAGATTGTGAGATTCGTTTTTACAGTGAGACACTTGAACTAAAAGGTGGCTACGCACCGCTTTCAAACAATACACTTCATGTAGCCAACCCAGAATCTGAACTGGCGAACAGCAAAAAGCTAGTATACGTTTACTACGATGAGCAAAAGCTGAAAATGCCAGCGACGCTTACCGAAGTCTCGAACCTTTCTATTGGTCCGCTGCAAGCGGCAACCTTTAGCGCGGAATAATTTTCATCAGGAATTTTGTTCGCACGGCAATCCAAATGAGCATAACGACGCTCGCGGAGAGTAAAAAGTTAACTACCCACGACGATGTAGGGTCTTTGATGATAAGATGTATGCCAAACACGGCAAATGCGTGCAGTGTATAAACGTAGAGTGAATTAGTGCCAAAAGGTAGTAGCAGCCAGCCGAGGTGACGTACGATAAACCGTTCAAAATGGGCAAATAGCCAGAAGGACGCGACAAACCAAATGGCGAACAGTGCAAGACGGGCTGGCGGTAATGCCTCTTTTGCGAAGTAGGGTTGAAGTGTGACGTGGAGGTTTTGTAACCATGTGATTGCGCCGCCGAACATTTCGGGCGCTTCTACTATTATGTAATTTCCAAGCATTGTAATAGCTGTGATTGCTACCGCACAGGCAACCGTGATTCGCCGGAGCAGTAGCGAGCGAGCCTCCCACCATGCACGAATGTCATTGAAATGATGTCCGATAACAAGGCCGCTAAAGAAAATAAGTTGCCAGCTGTAAACCATTGAAAGTTCGTTAGTCTCGAGTGGGCTATTGCCGAATTGAGTCCATACGAATGTGCTAACGATAAGCACGACATACCATAAACCCTTGCGAAGCAGCCACAAGGCTGCGGGGCTAACAAACAAAAATATTGCGTAAAGTCGTAAATAATCTGCCCATCCATAAATGTAGTTAAACGTAAGGCCGCCCCAAATCACGCTCCAAATATTTTCATCGACAGGGCGAATACCAGGTTTAACGCCCGGGTTATCGATAAAATACCAGCCGAGGAAAGTGAAAAATAACATTAAGATAACTGCGGTAATGTAAAGTTGAATACTGCGTTGCAGCAAAAGTTTTGCAGCAAATTTAAACGGCTTATCGAGTAGTTTTCGGCCACGGACGATTCCAAGAACAATCCCCGAAATTAAAAAGAAGCCCTCAGCGGCTGAAACATACAAATTACCACGCCCACCCCACCAGTCGATACCGTTTGGAAAGTAGGCCAAATGATCGAGGATGATTGCAACTAAAAAATAGCCCCGCAAGAGGTCGAACGTAAGAATTCTGGATGATTTCTTTGGGCTCACTCTATCTATCATACACGACAAGCGAGTGGGGTATAATGGATGTATGAAGCAAACTCCATACAAAGCATCACCATTTACGTTGAAAGATAGCGAAGGAAAAGAGCACTCACTAACAGATTATGCGGGCAAATGGGTTGTCCTTTATTTTTACCCAAAAGATGAAACGCCAGGTTGCACGGTAGAGGCGTGTAGTTTGCGTGATGCCCGTGATGATATTGCGGCGCTGGGTGCCGAGGTGATTGGCGTTAGCCAGGACGACGCATCGAGTCACGAAAAGTTCAAGGCAAAACATACGCTTAATTTTACGCTACTAAGCGATCCAGATCGAAAGGTTATTGAAGCCTACGATGCTTGGGGTAAAAAGATGTTTGGCAAAGAAGGCGCACTTCGTAAAACGTTTATTATCAACCCAGATGGCATGGTTGTAAAAGTATATGGCCGCGTAACGCCGCTTGGACATGGTGAGCAGGTGATTGAAGAATTGAAAAGGCTTCAATCGGCATAGTGACTAATAAAACATCCGCGATAAGGCGGATGTTTTATTTAGCGGGGACGTTTTAGTGCTACAGCCCGGGCCGAGGCGGCAAAGCGATCATCGATAACGGTAGGGATAAACTCACCGAATTTATTGACCACAGCTTTTTCGATAAGAAAATCTGCGATCGCGGGATTTTTTGGCAAAATGGAACCGTGAAGATACGTGCCAATAACATTGTGAATACGCGCGCCTTCGGTTTCGTCTTGGCCGTTGTTGCCGGCGCCACGCACTACTTGGCCGAGCGGTTGCACATTCGTTCCAAGAAAAGTTTGTCCGCTGTGATTTTCGTAACCCACAATATCGCCAAACTCACTGCTTTTGGTGACGATATTACCGATAAGTCGTTCTGGTCCGGCATGTGTTTCAATATCAAGAAGTTCGATACCTTTAATAATATGTCCGTCTTGAGTTTTAAAGAATTTACCGAACATTTGATAAAGGCCGCAAATCATAAGCATAGGAACGCCCTGTTCGGCGAGCGCGTGAAGTTTTGGCCCGATTGTTAAAAGGTCTTGCTGAATAGTGTCCTGGCCGGAATCTTGGCCACCACCGCCCACGATAATATCGACGTCTTCTGGAAATGTGTCGCCAGGATTGTATTCGAGTAGCTTTGGCTCGTAGCCATGCCACTGCAAGCGGCGTTTAATAACGAGTGTGTTACCCCAGTCGCCATAAATATTCATATCGCGCGGGTAAAGCTGAAGAACGGTTATTTGCTGGCTCATGAGATTTTCTCCACATCGGTAATTTTAGCAAGTTCGCGGCGAATAGCCAGCATGGCAGTATAGGTGCAAAAAATACGCTTTGGTTGGGTTGGCGCACTGGCAATAAACTGCTGGAGGCTTGCGGCGATATCCGTAGAAATATGTGACACGGTAATTTCATCGTACTGCAAGCGCAGTGCCATATCGAAGGCACGAATGCCAGTTACTTCTAATACTCCGCCTTCGCGCAGGCTATCAAAATCTACGTCCCAAAGCCACGACATGTCGCGGCCGTCGGCGTAGTTGTCGTTTATGGCGATCATTGTTTTATAGCCTTCGGGTTTAAACGATGACAGACTAAGTCGAAAGCCGCTAGGATTTTTTACCAAAACAATCTCAAGTGGCTGTCCACCGATTTGCACAGTTTCACCACGTCCAAAAGCGGGGGTGACCTGTGAAAGTGCTTCGATAAGTTTTGGCTGATCTAGTGCTTTGCCGACAATTGTTCGAACGAGCGCCAGAGCTGCCGCCGCATTATAAATATTGTAAACACCTTGCAGTTCTAGCGTTGTGGTGACATTTTTGCCATCGATAGCAAACTGGGCGGTGTTGCCGTTAAGTTTTGTAAGCGTGACATCGGCCTCGGGTTGTTTTGCTTTACTGCTGGTTGTTTTGGCGCCACGCATATCGTCGTCGTTCGGAAAAAGTTGGCGAAGTTCTGGACTAAGGCCAAAATAGGTGATATTTTGCGTGCCAAGAAGCGAGGCGATGGCGGTAATTCGAGGATCTTCGCGGTTTAGGACAACAGTATCGGTTGTTGCGTTTGCAATTTGCTGCAAGAGCTTTGCGGTGGCATCGATCTCGCCAAACCTATCGAGCTGGTCGCGCATGACATTTAGCAAAAGGCTGTAGCGTGGCGCAATTGTTTTCACAAAGTGTACGGCGTGGGCTTCGTCGAGCTCTAGAACGGCAATATCAGCGTCTAAAATCCCATTATTGTCGACTTCGCCAAGGAGCGCCGCGGCGACACCACGCGTAAAGTTGCTTCCGGTGCGGTTGGTGAAGACTTTTAGGCCTTGGCTTTCGAGTAATTCGACGGTCATTTTGGTGGTAGTGGTTTTGCCGTTGGTGCCGCTAATGACAACCACGCCGCCCGAAAGTTGAGCCAGAGTACGTTTAATAAAATCGGGATCAATCTTTTCGACAAAAAGGCCAGGGAGGGCAGAGCCGCCGCCGCGGAGCATGGCGATCCTGCGCACAGCCTTACCAAGCAAGGTGACATATGGTTTTGACATAGGTCTATTATAGCCTAAGTGGCGAGGGTGCGTTACAATAAGATTATGGTAATAGCGGGGATTCTTTTATGGTGGTACGGACCGGGGTGGCGTGGACGTGCCCTAAGCCTGCGCGACAAACTGGCCGGCACGATGGATTACTTCTCGATCGATCTACTGCTTCGCACGCTTTTTTCGCCGTACCGTCAAATCTCTGCTGGTAAGGTTCGCGGGCCATTGGGTGTACAGATGCGTGCAATGATGGATAGGTTTATTTCGCGTATTATTGGGGCCATGATTCGCTTTACGATGATAATTATTGGCTCATTCGCGATTATTTTTTATGCACTTATCGGACTAGTTATGTTAGTGGTATGGGCAGTTGTTCCCGTGCTTCCCGTAATCGGGCTGTTACTGTTTTTGACCGGATGGATGCCATGGATATAACTTTTAACTACAATAGCGAGCGTGCGCAAAAAGCCCGTATCGCGCATTTGCTTGGCGGAGTTTGGTATCGCCTACTTGCCGTTACCTCCTTTTTGCTTGTCGTTCTTGGCGCTGCGTTGCTGTATGGTGGCATGGCGATCGGTTGGTTGGTGATAGGTATTGCAGCAATTCCTTTCGTTATTGCTAAATGGTATGCGTACGAATTGAAAAATCTGCCAGTTGCAAAAAACCCTAAAACGCTCGACGATGTCCTTGCTGGTGACATACTTGGCCGACTTCCGAAAAATCCAACACCACACGATATTGCGACAGCAGTTGGTAGCGTACAAAGCGGCCAGTTCTTTTCGGCAAGATTTGGTATAGGCGGAAGGTTTTTGCAAGATATTGCTTCGCCCGATGTTGCCGTAACCCCTACGGTATGGCAAGAGGCGAAAGCTGTTCAAGAAGCACTAGGGAGTGATCAAATGACCGGTAGTATCTTGGTTATTGCGCTTATAAAAGCATTTCCCGACTACGAAGGATTACTAGCACACCTTCATCTTAGTACCGACGATCTTGTTCAGGGTGTGGAGTGGCAACGTCATTTAATGGAGTTGATAAAAAACCATTCCCGTTCGCGGCGTACGGGCGGTATTGCACGCGACTGGTCGTTTGGCTACGTTCCGCTGCTTACTCGTTTTGGGCAGAACATTAGTGATCAGATTGCACGCGGCGGCTTGCTTTCGACAGACCTCGACGCGCATACACAGGCGCTCGATCAAATGATTAAGACATTTAGCGATAGTGGGCGCCAAAATGCGGCGCTTGTTGGCCCGGCCGGCGCAGGTAAAACCACAATAGTCCACGCCTTTGCAGAGCGTCTTTTAGATGGCGATGGCAATCTACCCGACAATCTTAAGTTTCGCCAAGTGTATTTGCTTGATTCTTCGGCGCTTATTGCGGCTGCCCCTGGTAGGGGTGAACTAGAGCAGACGATCATGCAGGTGCTAGGCGAGGCATATAACGCCAAAAATATTATTATTTGTCTTGATAATGCGCAATTGTTTTTTGAAGAAGGCGTAGGGTCGGTTGATCTTACGAACGTGCTTTTGCCGATTTTAGAGGCTGGGCGCGTGCGAATTATTTTAACCATGGACGAGCAGCGGTTCTTGCAGATTGGTCAGCGTAATCCGGGGCTTATCAACGCGCTCAACAGAATTAGTATCACGGCAGCAAGCAAGAGCGAGACGATAACCGTTATGCAAGACCAGCTGATTATGACAGAGTTTCAGCGAAAAGTGACGTTTACTTACCAGGCTCTGCAAGAAGCATTTCGCTTGAGTGAGCGTTATATTCATGATCTTGCAATGCCGGGGCGCGCAATAAAGCTAATGGAATCATCTGCTGGATACGCCGAGAATGGCCTTGTTACCGCAACATCGGTGCAAAAGGCTATCGAAAGTACGATGGACGTAAAAGTGGGCGTAGCCAGTGGCGAGGATGAGCGCGAGAAGCTGCTTCATCTTGAGGATCTTATTCATAAACGTATGATTAACCAAACGCGGGCAGTGGGCGTTGTAAGCGACGCACTTCGCCGTGCGCGAGCTGGGGTGCGTAATGAAAACCGGCCAATAGGAACATTCCTTTTTTTGGGCCCAACAGGTGTTGGTAAAACCGAGCTGGCAAAGGCACTTGCCGATGTCTATTTTGGTGGCGAAAACCGAATGGTGCGCCTAGATTTAAATGAATTTGTCGGTGCCGAAGACGTAACGAGGCTCATTGCCGATGGCGCAAACGACCCGTCTAGCTTAACAGCGCAAGTTATGAAGCAGCCGTTTAGCGTGGTGCTTCTAGACGAGATTGAGAAAGCACATCCGAATGTTCTTGCGACACTGCTGCAATTGCTCGACGAAGGTATTTTGCGCGACATTAAAAACCGCGAGGTAAGTTTTCGCGATACGATTGTTATTGCCACAAGCAACGCTGGCGCCGATAGGATTCGTGAATACATAGAGCGCGGCTATTCGCTTGAGCAATTTGAACCAAAGTTTATTGATGAACTTATAAATAGCAACCAGTTCCGCCCCGAGTTCCTTAACCGATTTGATGAAATTGTGACCTTTAGGCCACTCGGAAAAGAGGAGCTTGTTCAGGTGATTGACCTTATTCTTGCCGGTATTAACAAAACGCTGGCACTGCAAAAAATTAGTGTCGATGTTGCGCAGGATGCCAAGCTGTTTTTGGTAGATAAGGGCTACGATCCGCGACTAGGTGCTAGGCCTATGCGACGTATTGTCCAGCGTGCTGTTGAAAATACTGTCGCCAAGCAGATGCTTTCGGGTAGTGTTGCGCCAGGTAGTGTTATAACAATCAGCCTTGATCAAGTAGAACAGATTTTAGGGTCTCAGCGAGACGCTGATCAAATTGTGGCTGATAGTACAAATCAACCGACAATATAGCGACCGAATACCATATACTACTAACATGAACATTTATATTTCTCACTGTGGCGGCGATTACGACTATGAGAATGAGCTGTATGTACCGATTAAAGAATCGGATTTATCCCGGATTCATCATTTCTTTTTGCCACACGAGGCGCAAAATATCGATACGGACGCCGTGACTGAACTAAAACATACTGATATTCTTGTGGCCGAAGCGTCATTTCCATCTACGGGCCAGGGTATTGAGCTAGCTCAGGCGAAAGCTGCAAACGTGCCAATCATCTGCTTCTATAAAAAGGGGGTAAAAACATCGAGTTCGCTAAGGTTCGTTACGAATAAGGTCGTTGAGTATACCGACATGTCCGATCTTCTTACTAAGCTTCGGGTAGAGCTGGATCTGCTTGCTAGTCGCGGATAAACTTGGCTGTTTGTTTGAGTGCTTTTCGGTAGTAGGCGTAAGTGGGTAAAAGCCACCCGAGACTCTTGATATAATGTCGACGAATAAGCCACCAGGCGCTTTTTAGGGGAATGAAGCCTACCCAGGCGACTTCGTCTTCTTGCGGTGCTAATTTGTAATCTTCTTTCGGAAGCCGTGCCGCGAATGTGTAAACGATAGAGCGGCTTGTTTTGAATATCGAGCCCGCTCGCCAGCGATGATTATATTTAGATGTGCCAAGAAAAATAAGATCATCTGCCGAGAGCAGAATGCCGGTCTCTTCGAATACTTCGCGAATAGCGGTTCGTTGTGGTGTCTCGCCGCTATCAACAAACCCGCCAGCGCCGATATCAATTTTATCGGGGTGGCGAAACGCGGTATGGCTGCGCTTTTGAATAAGGATTCGACCCGAGGGGGTGAATAAAATAACATGCGCACCTCGATGCCATAGGCCGCGAAGGTTGGCGTCGTTGGGATCGCTCTTTTCGCCGGTCGGGCGGTTGTGCTTGTCGATAATGTCGATCGGACGAAGCATTATTCTAACGTTTCGGATTGCTCAACGGTAAGGATACCGTCGCTAACATATTTGCTATCAGAAGCTTCCTTGAGGCTACCACTGATTCGCACACGCTTTTCGCTGCCCGCAAGGCTAGAAACAGAGATGTCGGAACGGCTATCGCTAATACTGTAGTGTTTGCCATCGTCGGTCTCGATTCCAATTGCGCACTCAAGCGTTTGCGGGCCGCTAGTATCGCGGTGGCTCAAGCAAACGATCTTTCCTTCGACCGACGCCTCGTACATGTCGGGATTAAGGGTTTTGCCTTGTTGGAACCCAAGGCCGTAGCCAACAAACAGTGAGATAACCGAAGCCGCGGCGATAGCTCCGGCAACAATGAACATTTTGGGCTGAAGTCGTTTTTTGCTTTTAACCATATCTAAAACTTATTGTAATCGTTTACGCTTAAAATATAAAGTGGCAATAAAAAAGTGAGTAAAATCACAATTACATATTGCATGTGTCAAATGAGGGGAGTAGTATAACTCAGTAGTTTAATAACAAATTCTTATTGGATCGGACACGTACATGGAATTAATTGCAATTATTGCAGCAGCGTTTTTTGCCTTCGGGTATTTTCTTATCACGCTAGAACAAAAGTTCAACACTCACAAATCGGCGATCGCTCTTACTATGGCAGGCGTATTATGGTTACTTACCGCAGTGTTCCTCTCGCACGACAAAGAGGTGTTAAAACATGCGCTTTCACATGCGGGTGCTGAGATATTTAACATCGTTGCGTTTCTTTTGGCGGCTCTAGCGCTTATTGAAATACTTGTTCATTACCGCTTCTTCGACCTCATACGAGCTAAGATGATTAAGCTGAAGATACGCGATAAGCAACAGTTTCTTCTTGTCCTTCTTCTTACATTCTCGTTTTCGGCGATCCTCGATAACATTGCGATCACTATTGCAATGTTGCAGATTGCTCTAAGATTCTTCAAGGGGCGTAACATGATTATTGCCGCCGCGGGTATTGTTATTGCCGCGAATGCCGGTGGTGCATGGTCTCCTGTTGGAGATATTACAACAATTATGTTGTGGCTCGGCGGTAAGTTTACAGCAATTGAAATTATCCAGTATGCATTCTTGCCATCGGCTGTTCTTGCGCTTGTTGCTGGTACGCTGCTTTATCGCAAGCTCGACGACACTAACTTTGAAAAGCGCGAAAAAGACGATACGTTGCAACCAAGTATTGGTGAAAAGGTCGTTATTTCTATGGCGCTCGTTAGCTTTATTATGCCGCTTGCCGTTAGCTTTATTGGCTTGCCTCCGTACATGGGACTATTCCTTGGCCTTGGCCTTACGTGGTGTGCGATTGAGTATGCAAAGCAACGTAAGAGTAGTAACAACCCAACGCATATGACGGCGAACATCGAAAAAATTGTTCAGACCGTCGATATCTCATCGATCAAGTATATTATGGGTATTTTGCTTGCTGTTATGGCGCTTTCAACGCTTGGTGTGCTGCAGTGGGTTTCAAGCGTGGTTGTTGGTTCCGATCCATCAACATCACACCTTATTCTTACGAACATGGGTCTTGGGTTTCTTTCGGGAATTGTCGATAACGCCTCGCTTGTTGCAATCGCCATGAATACATTGCCAATGCATGACCCAGAGCTGTGGGCGCTTACCGCTATTGCGGCGGGTAACGGTGGATCATTGTTTGTCATTGCTAGCGCGGCCGGTGTTGTTGCAATGGGTGGTTACAAACAGCTGACTATTGGAGACTACTTTAAAGTGGCCACGCTCCCTGTGCTCATTGGCCTTCTTGCAGCGTTTGGCGTGTGGTACCTGCAGTTCCTATTCCTCTAGTGTGATAAATAGCTCCATGTTACACTATATATATGGAGCAAGAGCCCGAGCGCGAACTACTCTCATATACGGTAAAGCGTATAGGGTATAAGCTGCGCGCATCGAGCCATCTTGCATTTCTTGTTGTTTCCGCGGTACTCATTATCGCAACGATGATCGTTTTGGTTATTAAAACGCTATAATTAGAATATGAATAAACGAGCTATTATTGTTGTCGTGGGAATTATCGCGCTGATAGGCGGATCGGTAGGATATGTTTTATTGAATAAAAAAGACGCCGCTGCTCCGGTGGTGTCGGATTCAACAAAACAGGATACAGATTCTAATGACATAGCAACGCCTAGCCAGCCCACGAAAAAGGGTGAGTATGTGGATTACTCTAATGAGGCGCTTCGCTCTGCCTCGGGTACAAAATTACTATTTTTCCATGCGCCCTGGTGTCCTCAATGTCGCGCAATCGAAGAAAGTATCGAAAGGGGTGGCGTTCCAAGTAACGTAACGGTCTTGAAAGTTGATTACGATTCAAACCAGGCGCTTCGTCAAAAATATGGAGTTACCCTACAGACGACCTTCGTGAAGGTAGATGCTAATGGTGATAAAGTAAAAAGCTACACCGCATACGAAGAGCCGACTTTTGATGCGGTAAAACGAGAACTCTTGCCGTGATTGAGCTTTTTATTGTTTCGTTTATTGCCGGTGTCTTAACGGTACTTGCGCCGTGCATCTTGCCGCTGATTCCGGTCATTTTGGGTGGTAGCGCGCTTCACGATAGCTCAGAGTCAAAGCAGTCGTTAAAAAAGCCGGTCGTTATGATTGCAAGTCTCATTATCTCGATCGTTACTTTTACGCTTCTTCTTAAATTTACGACATCGCTACTAGGTGTGCCGGCTCAGGTGTGGAGTGGTATCGCAGGAGCAATAATCCTCTTATTTGGTATTTCAACTTTATTCCCGATTGTGTGGGAGAAAGCTATGGTGGCAACGGGAATGCAGGCTGCGGCCAGCAGGCTTATGAGCCGCTCGCAATCTGGTCACGGAGTTGTAAAAGATATCCTGCTTGGCGCGGCGCTTGGTCCTGTATTCAATAGCTGTAGCCCTACGTATGCGCTCATTGTTGCGGTGGTTTTGCCGGTGTCGTTTGGTGAGGGATTGGCGTATCTTATGGCGTATTCTATTGGGCTTGGTGCCATTTTATTACTACTTGCCATATTCGGCCGCGCACTCGTGGTTAGGTTTAAATGGCTGAGCGCGCCTGGTGGAATATTCCAGCGTAGTATTGGTGTGCTTTTTATCGTGGTTGGTCTTGCGGTTATTTTTGGTATCGACAAGCAAATACAGGCGTTCGTACTAGAGAGCGGCTGGTATGATCCTGTGGTGAAAATTGAAGAAGCGCTTCGTTAATAGGCGTATAATTTAAGAAAAAGGGGGATTGTTATGAATATTACAGATACGGGGCCGAATCCGCTTATTGTTAATATCGAGGACGCAACGTTAGAGAACGCGAACTACCGAACGACGCTTTGGACGGGTACTAAGTTGCAGGTAACATTAATGGCGATTCAGCCGGGGCATGATATCGGCCTTGAGGTACATGAGGATCATGACCAGTTTTTGCGAATCGAGGAGGGGGAGGCGACCGTCTATTTGGGCGACGCGAGGGATTCGCTAAAGACGCAATTGGCGCACAAAGACGACATTGTTATTGTACCTGCTGGCAAATGGCATAATCTTGTTAATGGTGGTAATGAGCCATTGAAGCTCTATTCTATTTATGCACCTGCCGAGCATCCGCATGGTACGGTTCATGCTACAAAGGCAGATGCCGACGCAGATGAGAGCGACTAGGCCTCGTTCGCGGAATTCGTACTCGTACTTATAAATTAACGGGCGCCTATATCGTAGCCAGTCGAAGGCGCTTAAGCTGTTGGCTTATTATAAAAAACATGCTACTATATGTCGTATGTTAAGTAATAGTAATTACCCAACCATTGTGTCAGCTGTTTCCCTTGAAGAAGGGGTATCTTTGGCTGGTCTTGTCATTACTTAAGAACTCACAATTTATCTAAAATAGCCTGCTATCCAGCGACCAGTCAAAAGGCTGGTTTTTTTGTGAAGCAAGGTTTTTGTGAACTGCCGTAATGAATACGTTAATTTTGAAAAGAAAAAAGAAAAAGAATGGAAAAAAGAGCATGCCGCAGGTGGGTTTAAGTGCGCGCACTGCAAGCGATGGGTGGTTATTAATACATACATGGGAACGGTCAATCGAAACCATTGCAGTAGCTGCTTGTGGTCGAAACATGTCGATGAGGCAAAAGGTGATCGCAGGGCAAGTTGCCTTGGCGGTATGAGGCCGATTGGGCTAACATTTAAGCACGAGGGGTACTCAAGGCAGGGCGAGATCATGCTTGTTCATGAATGCTCAACGTGTCAAAAGATATCTATTAATCGTGTTGCTGGTGACGATGATAATGATGGAATTGTTGCCGTGTTTAACGACTCGCTTTCCGATTATGACTTGTCGTTACGCTTAAAGAAAATAGGCGTTAGGTTGCTCGATTTGAGCGACGAGGATGAGGTGAGAACGCAGCTATATGGGAATGTGTAGGATGTTCGTGCTTAGTGGACGAACCTGAGTAAAATAACTAATCCAAAGAACGAAGTTGTATCGCCTATTGATCTTTGTAGGTGAATGAGCGGACAGTGTATAGTACTTACATGAAGATTCTAAAAAGTTCGCGAATGTTACTGTGCTTGTTGGTGGCGCTAAACCTGCTGGATGCCGGGCTTCATGTCGCAACAAACCAAGTAGAAGTGCTGCGAATCACGGGTAATATGTGTATGATTGTTGCCTCGGTTATAGTTCTAGCTAGGCCGCGATTAGACCATATTCTGGCCGCCGGACTGACGGTTTATTTGGTTTTGAATGGGATTTTTGTAGCTTTAAATAATATCGGCAATGCGGGCGCGGTTTTTATTATTGTAACAACGGTAGTAGCTGCAGCCTTTTTACGGCTTAAATAAAGGCTATTTGTTGTACTGTTTTTTTGCGTCGACAAACGAGCGGTGAATGATTTCTTCAAGGACGGTCTGGTTGATATCTGCGAGTTTGTTGATATAGAGGCAGCCTTTGCTTGTTTTGTGTTTGCCAAGTTTTTCAAGAAGCTCTGTATAATCGTCGAAGCCGTGTGTGATATATAGCGTGAGGTTTTGTTTTCTCGGCGAGAAAGCGGTGAGCGGCCAGTCGCCTTCTTGGCTGCTTCTTTCGGACTTGTAGTGGTATTGGCCGAACCCGATAATACTCGCACCCCACATTTTGGGCTTTTCACCGGTTAGTTTTGTAAATAATTCAAGAAGTGCAAAGCTATCTAGCCTTTTTGTCTCGTCGGTCACAGTATTAATAAAATCTTTAACGCTGGCGTTATTGACGGTTGTTTTAAGCTCGCTCATGCCGATAGTATACAGGGTTTTATGCAATCAAAAAAGAAAGGGCGTGCCTATAAGCGTCTTGCTTTCTATGCTTTTGAAGCGTTGAAGTTCGTCGCTTCGCGCACGAGTGCTGTTAGCGCGGCCTCGTTGATACTATCGCCTTCGCGTAGTTCAAGCGCGCGGTCGGTTTGGCTTTGCAGCCGCGAATTAAAAAGTTTTTTTGGGTCACTCAAATGAACGCCCTTTGGAAAGATGAGTTTTATGTTATCTTTCCAGATTTCGGCCATACAAACAATTCCGCTATGTGACCAAACGGGAAGTCCCGCTGGCCTCGACCGAGTTTTCCATTTTATTTCTTCAACTAAGGAGGGTTCCGCCTGCCGAATTATGGCTCGGAGTTGTGTTAGTGCCGTCTTTTTCCAGGTTTCTTGGGCGGCAATGATATCGTCTATTTCTTTCATATCGCTTCTTTTATTGTAGTTGAACAAGGGGATGAAGTCTAATATGCTTGCAAGCGATAGAATTAATGGTGAAATTACTGTATAATCACAGCGTATAAACCCGTCTCGCGGTCTGGCTATTGGTCAATGGCACAATCAGACTTACGGTAACAATAGAAGACCAGTCGATTAACTTTAAAAAGGAGATCACTATGGCTGATCGCAAAGAAGAAGAAAAGCGCATCGAAAAGGAAGTGTACGAAAACTGGCGCGACCTTTCGAAGGACCACTGGAACCACTGGCGTGCCTGGGGCTCATGGTTTAGCTGGGGTTCACCAGTTGGACTAGGGCTGTTCGTTGTGCTACTGGCGCTTGCCTTTGTCATTACGAAGTTCGCTATCGAACTTTAAGGCGAGGCAATATATAAAACACCGCTCACCAAGGCGGTGTTTTATATTTAGTTTAGGCAGGCTGCAAAAAGAAGTATTGTGACGATAACCCCTGCTACAGTGCGAATAGTATGGAGGCGATTCCAAGGTTTTTCGAATCGGTTTCGTGCGTCGTGCGCGGCGCTTATATCGGCTTTTGCTAACTAGTTAAGGGAGGTTATTTATAGTGTCATGAACCATGTGCATAAATGTGTCGTTGGCGGCGTGGGCCTGGCTCAAGAACTCTTGGCGATCAACCCATGCAAATGATGCATGTTCCCAGCTGATTGTGACCCTCGGACGTTCTAGAACGCGAGCTATGTAAAGACTGTACTGCGTGCCGTGAGCGGAATATTCGTTACCAGTATAAACGTGTCGAACGTCATTTGGAACGAGTAGTATATTGGCTTCTTCTAGAACTTCGCGAAGTGCAGCGCCAAGAGGATCTTCTCCATCTTCAATAGTCCCTCCGGGTAAATCGGGGTCATTAAGAAATGTCGGGTGATTAGCCCGCTTCATCAAAAGATAGCGATTGTCGCTATCGATGATAACTACTTTTGCAACTTGTTTCATGGAGTAACTATAGCAGAGGATGGCACTATTTTTATTATATGCGCATTGGGCAGCCGTTCTATTCCGGAACGTTCTTTGCCGGTAGTGTAGGCAACGACGCTGCGCCCGAATTGATTGTGCGACACGATAAGGATGTTATCTTCAGTGCGGCTTTTGGCAAACTCTAAAAGCTGAATCGCACGTTGCTTCATTTGCGCTTCGCTCTCGGCGCCCGCTGCTATATATTGATCGTCGGATACGCCATGCTGGAGCGAAGTGGGCTTACCCTCGAAGTTGCCCCTGTACCGCTCTATCGCCTCTTTTCTAATAACGATTTTATCTTCAGGATAGTTAATTATTTTAGCTATTTCTTTGGCAGTATTTAAGGCGCGCCTTAACGGTGATGAAATAAGCAAGTCGATGTGAAGACCCGAATCTTGTAGTTCAAGCCCGGCTTGCTTGGCTTGCTGAATGCCTAGGGCGGTAAGTTCTACGTCGGTATGGCCAGCGCAAATATGTTTTTGATTTGCCTCGCTTTCGCCGTGGCGAATAAAATAAATGTTTTGCATATGAACTTATTATGACACAGCTTTGGTGGTATTAATTTTGTCGTATGGCGGTTGGATTGTTTATTGTATACTACGATTATGTACGAACAGCTTGTTGCTGAGTGGTTGCAACTATGTCAAATGGCATAGACCACTTGCCTTGGGGTTTTTCAGAGGTCGAACCAGGGCGCGAGGAGACATATCGCACCCGTGGTTGGAACGAAAATGTACTTCACGTGTATCCCCGCACGTTTAACGAGGTTCGACCAGACGGCGAAGAGCACCGTGGCCTCGGGACGATTCGTGGCATTATCGAAAAACTCGATTGGATAAAAGAATCTGGCAATACTGCAATTTGGCTTGGACCTATTTATGAATCGCCAGGATTAGACGGTAACTATGATATCTCGGATTACTATAAAGTAAACTCCGAGCTAGGCACCCTAGACGACGTGAAGGAACTTATCGACGCGGCTCATGATCGTGACATTAGGGTTATTTTCGATCTTGTTCCAAACCATACATCCGATCAGAGTGAGTGGTTTAAGGCATCTAGTGACCCTACTCATCCCGATCACGAGAGGTATCGCGACTACTATATTTGGCGCGATCCTATCGAGGGTGAACTGCCCGAAAATATTGTGGGCGGCGACCGGCTTGAAGGGTTGCCGAGCGGTTTGACCGTGCCGAATAACTGGTCAAGTATTTTTTCGCTTCCTCAGATTGATATAGTGCGTGAACGATATGGCGGTGAGATTCCGGAAGGAGTTGCTATTCCTGCTCTCACGGCCTGGGTGTGGAATGAGGCGCGTCAGCAGTTTTATCTTGCTGAGTTTATGAAAGAGCAGCCAACGCTTCAGTGGAAAAATCCTGCGGTAAGCGAAGAGATTAAGGATGTTGTACGTTTTTGGCTTGATCTTGGAGTAGATAGTTTTCGTGTCGACGTGATGAACCATATAGGGAAGGATACGGAGTTTCAAAACGAAGAGCCAGCTCCGGTTGGCTCAGAGATTGGTGCGTATAACCCGGGTGTTACGAGTCCGCACGACCAGTGGAAACAAGAGCGGCTGGTTAGCCATTGGCCCGAGCTGGGCGAATATGTGACAGACCTACTTTCGGTGCTCGACGAAGAGCGATACGCAGGAAGGAATATTCGCTTTATTCTTGAAGACTGGATGTCGGCACTAGGCGACGACACGCGACTAGACGAATTGCGACCAGACAAGGCAACGGTTTTTAACTTTGAAACTCTTTTAAACACCAATCGGGCCGGTTGGGTGGCAGGCAACATGGGAAGACTGATTCGAAAATATTATGAGCACATAGAATCGCTACCGGGCGCCGTTCCGAATCAGGTAACAGGAAATCACGACACCGACACAATTAGAACGCGGCTTGGCTCGGCGGCGACTGCGCGTGCGGCGCATTTTATGTTGGCGGCGCTACCGGGTGCGTTGTATACCTGGCAGGGTGATATGATGGGGCGGGCAAATGTTATCGTACCGAAAAATTTACAGCAAGATGGTGATATAGGCAAGCGAGACGGCGAGCGAATACCGATGCAGTGGGACGCTTCGGAAAACGGCGGCTTTTCAAGGGCGAGTTCGGAAAAGTTGTGGCTTCCTTCGGTAGATCCAGATATTTATCAAGGTGATAATATTGAATTGCAATCCCGGGATCCAAATTCGCCGTATCGGTTGGTTGCGAGTGTTTTACTGCGCAGACTTAGCGATGCGGCACTTCGCGATGGTGGCGTACGAATGCTTCGCACGGATCATGCAGACGTACTAGCGTTTGCACGTAACGACCCCACAAATCCAAGACGGCAAGTTATTTCGGTTACTAATTTTTCTCAGGATACTGTTTCGGCATCAATTTATGATACAGAGCAATTTGGTGGCGAGGTAACGCTTTCGTCGCTGGGTAGTTACCGAACCGGCAGGGAAGTTGATCTTGGTCGCTCGATCGAACTTTTGCCAGACGAGTCGTATCTTATAGACAGCTCTCGTTAGTTTTTTAATTGTCAGCGGAGCGCATTTTTTGCCGAGCTGCCCTGAGTAGCTCTGAATCTCGAAGTTGAATAAACGAGCCGTCGTAATTTTCTGGCATATCTTGTTGTAGTAGCTGAATAGCGACTTCGATATCGCTTGCCCAAAAAACTTCAAATCCTTCATCGATTTCGCTCTGAGTAAACGCGGGCGGCTGTTGCTCGCCAACTTGTTCTGCAAGATAACAGTGCGATATCTGCTTCATGTTCCATTTATCGCGGTATTCAATAATTTCGCCAATTTCAGACGTGATTGATGCTCTGCATCCGATCTCTTCCAGGAGCTCCCTTTGCAACGCTAACTTCATGTCCTCACCCTCTTCAACGCCGCCACCCGGCAGTTTGTGATAGTTGTGGGCGGTGGCTTTTAGTAAGGCTACTTCGCCGGCAGCATTTAGTACAACGGCGCGCGCCGCGTGGCGCAGCTTAAAGTTTTGTGGATTCAGGTCTTCTTTTTTAGGGTAAATGTCAGACTCATGAATTGTAAGCAAATGTATCATGGCACAAGTATAGCATCCTCATTTTTTACTATGATTCCAGGTTATTGAGCTATTGAGAGTAATTTTGTTTTATGTATTCTAGTAGCTCGGGAAATTCGGTGCGCTCAATAAAATGTTTGCCGCCATGGATTTTGATATGCTCTGCGTTTAATTGCTGCGCAATAAAATCAAACTCCTCTTGTGGAATGTATGGATCATCATCGCCGCTGAAGAGTGCGATCTTGGACTGATTGGCTGTTATAGTATTCCACCGCCACGGTGCGTTGTAGTAGCCGCTTTCTTGTTCAGATTCATCGTTCAAATCCGTATAGCATGGCGATACGAGGATTGATCCGAGTATTTGGTTATTCTCGGCATGGCGCATAGCGGCTACCGCCCCCGATGACCAGCCGATAATAACGTCATTTTCACCCGCTTTTACGTGCTCTTTAAGAAAGGGGAGCCAATATTCCGAGCGTGCAATAATTGAATCCGGCATTGTTTCAAAAAATGTTTCATATCCTAAGGCCTCAAGCTGGGCTTTGAGCCAGGGCGCCCAAGCAAATGACCAATGAGTGGTCTGATTTCCGTGGATAAAGATAAAACGAGTAGGTAGGCGGAGGGTCTTATTGATCATGTTCTAAGCATACAATAAGAGCTAGAAATAGCGTAAGTTTATTGGGTAACAACAATTTCTATACATAAGAGAAATGGCGCGACATGATCTATCGGGTTGGAATTTTATTGGCGGTTGTAGGTGTTTAAAAAATCCGAGTAGTAGTTAGGTAAGCGTTCGGCTAAGGCTGCCGGTTCGATAAACTTATATGCTTGGATTTCGTCATTGGGCAAAACAAAACTCGTATCTTCGGCAACTAATTCACCGTATTCGTAAATTAAGAATAGCGTATCGTCGCTTTCTTTGTGAATAGTTCCAATAATCTTTAGAGCTTGCTTTGCGATTGTAAGGTTTAATTCTTCGCCTACTTCACGAACTCCTGCATCTTCTGGACTTTCGCCCTCATCGACCCCACCACCTGGCAATTGCCATGTTTTCTTGTATGTAGGTTTAGCGACGAGTACATTACCCGATTTAGATTTAATAATCACTTTCACGACTATCATTTTCTTCGGTTGTTTGGAGAGCCAAATCTGATGTTCTGCTGTGCTAAATTCTTTACTCATACTCTATATCTTAGCAAACAAAATAGACTTTATAAGAATAGGTATTATGGTGCGTGTGTTGTGTAAGTTAGAGGTATTCTAAGCCTTCAAGTTCTGCATTAATGACACCAATAGCCCTTGTCAACGGGTAGCTTTTGGGTATATGTAAAAAGCAATAAGGTATTTTGGGATACTTTGATGTGAACAGGTAACTGACTAAATTGCAATATGAATTGCCTGCTCTTTTGGCGATTTTGAAGTGTGTGCTCTCATGCAAAAATGGTGTGACGGTGACGCTATGGTTACCTTTTTTGTCGTTATGAAATTGACTAGTAAAGGTAGTTTCGATACGGATCTTGCTTGCGTCGGCACCTGAATATACGCCCATACCTAATACATAATCAAAATCATTGAACTTCACTCTTTCGATAAAAGCCTTTATCTCTGCTTCATTCGAAGCCAAGACGTATTTTGCCATGCCAGTATTCAGCTCTGCCAGTATTTCTTCTGAGATATTGCCCTTAAAACCGAATACAAGAATATTCATTCATATATCATAACAAAACAAAAGTTTTCATTTAAACATAAGTGCTATGGTACAACACTATGTATGAAATTAGAACCAAACTAGTTGCCTAGAGAACTTACTCAAACTAGTTTAAGCACAAGCTTAAAGACAAATTTCCAATTCATTTCGTAGATTAGCTGCTTGGATGCATGTTCGTATAACGGGTAGCTTAATTCTCCTACGACAAGAGTTCCTGCATATGAGTCGTTGTGGAACAATTCATTACGAAGCTGTCTTAAGGTATGGAGCTGTTTGGCCTCGGAATCTGTGATGTAGCGGTCGCCTCTAGCCTGTTCGATGGCTGCGTACAGTCCAAGCTTATCCTGGGAGTCTGCTTCTATTTTATATTTCAGGCTGGACTCGGCTAATACAAATAAGCAGGCCAAAGCAGCAGTATAACTTTCATTTTTGTAACACTGATCTGCTTCTTGAGCTAAATCAGCGAATAGCTGGTGATGCACTACGATATTATTGATTAACTTTGTACTAGTATTCATACAATCACCATATCCTAACACTACAAGAAAGCATATAGTCATCGGCTCTTCGTTGATGACAGTTTTGATTACCAACTTTCTGTCGTTTATTTCATAATGGGATGGAGGAGGTCATAAATGGCAGATGTCTTTGAACCAGAAAAGCGTTGTGAGATCATGCGACTTGTAAAAAGTAAAAACTCCAAGGTAGAACTACGTGTGTTTCGTTATTTGAGAAGAAGGGGCGTCTATTTCCAGAAACACTACAAGCGCGCTTCTGGAACACCAGACATTGCGTTGCCACGCAAGAAGCTAGCAGTCTTTATTGATGGAGATTTCTGGCACGGCAGGACATTCGAGGTTTTAAAGCAGGCACACCCTGATCCTGATGACTATTGGGTTAGGAAAATGTGTACTAATATGGAGCGTGATGCGCGTCAGGAGGTGACCTTATTAGTAGTGGTTGGAAAATTCTTCGGACATGGGAGTCTGACATTAATCGTAAAAAATACAGCTTGGGCGAGTCTAAGAAAGATCGAGCTGCTTCTCGTCCAAGATAGATTCTAACTGTTTAATATTTGGCATATATCGCAATGGAGAGTATATGCTGCTTGACTATGTGCAAATAAGGGCGTATATTGCAAATATAGGCAACATTTACGTTATACGAAAAGATAGGTCATGGATAACAAAGCAAAATCAGAAAGATTCAAGCGACTAGCGGCCAGTCGGACCAATGAAGTTCTCGATAAATTGAGGATTCTAGGAAACTGCGCGGACAGTCGTTCTTACGCGTATACTGAAGAAGAAATAGACAGGATATTTCGAGCGATTGACGAACAGTCAAAGATTATAAAATCCAAATTTAAAAAACCAAGGAAGGGCTTTAAGCTGTAGGTATTCTGATATGCACGAGCAAGACGTTAAACTAAGTAGAGGCGAAAAAATCTTAATAGTTCTGTATGAGCTGTCGGGTAAAAGCGGCAAGTCGATACGTTATGAAGATATAGTCGTAAAAGCATTCAAGAAGTTTCCTCAGGACTTTCATCTCAAAGGGTATCCGGAATACCCGGAATCGGGAGACTTGGTGCACAAGCCCTTGTACGATTACAAGAAGAAGGGATTGGTCGTCGCAGGACAAAAGATGTTCGCTCTAACACCAAAAGGTCTTGTCGCTGTAGAAAAGCTCATAAGTCTAATCGATGGGCTGAACGTAGTTAATACCGAGAGGTTCAGCAGAGATATCGAAAAGGAAGTGAGCAGAGCTGTCAAGACTCAGGGCTTCGCACTATTCGTTGACGGTGAAGCAGACAAAATAATTGACACCGACTATTTCAATTACTTAGGTACGACGGTTCGCACGCCGAGAAACGAATTTATAGGCCGAATGAAAACGATGAAGGACGTAATAGCTGTCGTAGTAGATATCGATAATCCTAAGTATATGAAATTAGCCGAATACCACAGCTTTCTGGAAAAGAAGTTCAGTGATCTGGTTGCCCTAAAGACGGAGATAAAGAAATGACTGCTAAAGAAGTTCGCATAAAAGAAGAAGAGAACATCATTCACGATAATGCATTGGATATTTTCGGAAACACTTTTAGTTTTGATCATGTCAAGGGGCTGTCTGAATGGCTCAAGAACTCGGTTGATGCGTACAAACGGTCTAATGTAGCGGATAAGGATCAACAGATTTACATCAGATTTACCGACGGTAAGAAGAGCGATGCTTTGATAGAGTGTATCGACTTTAACGGAATGTCAGAAGTGGATATAAACAAGGCCTTAAAGTTGTGGTTTGACCCAGAAGCATCGAAGCGAGGTAATATAACCTTAAAAACTTTTGGTGGACATGGCAATGGTGGAAAATTTTACATGCGCCAGATGTTCAGCAAATCTCACTACATCACGTATAAAAACGGATATCTAAATGTATTTGGATTCAGTGAGAATAGAAAGTATGGCTTTGCCGACGGGCTACAGAATAAAAAGATATCACCTAAAGAAGCGCTGGAATATGCGGGTCTCGGTGAATCGTACATTTCAAAACAGCAAAGGGATAAAGTTCTAAAAGGTGAAACTGGGTTTACGGTTGTCAGGGGGATCGGTCCGTCGAATATGAAGAATGTATTGAAATGGAGATTTCTTTCAAATTCACTGGCCAATCACCCGCAATCTCAGAGAATTCTCGATCGCGTTCCATTGGATATAGTCGCTAACGGGGTATCTGTAATTCAAAATCTAAAAGGAGAAAAAGTTGAGCCCTATCCGGGATTTGAGCTGATCGAGCCCATACTCATTCCAGAGGAGCTTGTATATGAGTCGGATGCAGAGAGAATAAGTGTCACATTGTCAAATAGCAAGTATCCTCCAGGACTGCTGAAGCTATCCACTTCGTCGTTGCCTATGCATAAGGGCAGTAAAAGAGGAGAAATGAACCGTATAGATGTTCTTGGTGAAATAGGTGTCATCGGTTCGTACAAGATGAATGAGATCGGTCACGCATTTCGAATGCCACAGGCCGTGTTTATATATGGTGAAATAGAATGTCCGATTCTTGAAGATCCATCGAACGATGCAGTGCAGAACGACCGTAGTAAACTGGTTGAGAATCCGACCACTAAAGCACTTCTTGACTGGATTGATGCTCGAGTTCTTGACTTATGTAAAAAAATCGCTGAAAAAGAGCAACAAGAACGTGCGGAAAAAATGAAAGACGTAAGTTCATACCTCAATAACTACTTGAACCAATGGAAAGACAAGTTTATGTCTAAGATTCTTGCAGAGGTTTTGACGGGTGATGGACCTGGCGCAGGTACCGGTACCGGTGGTAGCGGTGGGAGTGGAACTAATACGGGCACAGGGGGTGGCACTCCGAAGCCACCACTTCCAGGACCGGACGGAGGCAACGACGGGGGAGGCGACAAGCCTACTAAAGCCAAGCGTTCGCCAAAAGTTTTGCTCTCAAGCTTAGATAAAGATCCTTTTCCTCCATTTGAGAATGTTGATCTGTCACCTCGCCAGCATGCGGTTTATCAGCGCGTACAAGATGTTGACGAAGGCATTTATTGGATTAATACATCCGCGCCTCTTGCCGAAAATATCTTAAAGCGTTTCGGTCAGGACTCCTCTCGTTTCAGAGACTATCTTTTCCAAAGATATGTCGACATCTTTATTAAGGAGGCTTTAGCAAACCTTGAAAAAAATGATCCCAACGAGTTTAATGCTTCTGCGGTTGAAGAGAAAATCAGCGAGGTTATTCGACGTGTGCATGAAACTGCGTCGGAAGACTTAAGCTCGTTTCTATTCGAAGATACTTTTGTGACGGACTAATATGAACGATGAAGTAAAACACGACATGCACGATTCTGCTCGACAAGGATACTACAACGAAGAAACGGCCGTTGACCTTGATATATTAGAAGACAAGGTAGAGGTAGAGCTAGTGTCTATTGATCTTACTTCTACTATAGAAAAAAAACCGATAAGGTACGAAGTGTTTAAGCTGCTCGCTGAAAAATATAATATCGTCGAAATTGCTCAAAAACTTCAGGTTTCTGAGAGCAAAGTTGAAGATATTATTCAGAAAGACAAGCAAAAAATAAAGATTAAAGAACTATGGGTTAATTGCCTAGATAACTATCGAAGTGGCCATACTCTTCAGGAGATTGGCGATAAACATGGCATCACTCGTGAACGAGTTAGACAGATCGTTAAAAAACAGCTTTATGTAGAAAACGGTTATGGTCCTGCCGAGAGCAGATTCCATGCCAAAGATATTAATGACCAGCTTAAGGCTATCGTCTCAGGTTCGTATAAGTATAGAAGCAAAGAGTTAGTATTAGAGAAAATTGATTCCGCCAAACGTTCAGGTATAGATCCTCAGTATTTTGAGTCTGTTAATGTGTATGCAGTCACAGTGGGGGTTGAGACCGCAAGTCTAAAGGAATTTGCACCAGATGTTTACGCGGTTATTGTTGCTAACACTCAAGCTGCTTCACGTAAATGGCATAAATATTACTCTGATTGCAGAATGTGTCACAAGACCGAATATAAGCATAGAGGCTACGGATACTGTGTAGGGTGTTACACGATAAGCCCTGAATTCAAAGAACTTCAGAAGAATTCACATATGAAGTATCGTGACAGGAACTTGGCAAAGAATAAGATCTATGCAGAAGATTATTTCAATCGCCCAGAAGTCATTGAGAGGATAGAGAAAGATTACGATCTTAAGTATTTTGACGGTAATCGTAAGGCAGCTTTAGTACGTGATGACCATAAATGTGTTAGCTGTGGGATGACGATGGACGAAAAAGATAAGACTGGAAGACCTAAAGTCCGGGTGTGGCACATAAACGGCGACAAGAGTGATAATGCTTTAAGTAACCTGGGGACTTACTGTCTTAGCTGCTACACTAAAGAAATCAGGCTCGAGCCGATCAACCGCCATAGCCGGCGCGGCAAGTAGAGATTCTTTCACTTTCATTGCAACGGCCTGGGCTACGGGAGGCGAAACGGCATTGCCAATTTGTTTGTACGCTGCAGTAACCTGTTGTGGGAATGTGTAATCATCAGGAAAGCCCTGAAGTCTGGCATATTCTCGAATGGTCAATTTTCTGATACCACGACTGTTTAGAAGAGCACCTATTCGGTTCACAGATCCCAGTGGTCTTACTACGTCTTGTATCAAATTTCGTTCACGCCCCATATTACCAACGACACAGGTAGTTGAAATACCGCTAGGATCAAGCACCCGATAGCCAAAGCCGTGGCCTTTATCTTTGTGCCTCTGTTTATGCTTCTCGAGGCCGTCAAGATATCTTTGAGATAGATAATAGAAGTCATGCACATCCCCATGCTCGAGAATATCAGCAACTTTTGGCTGCATGTCTGAAGGTTCAGGAAAGGTAAAGTCCACATCATCTCTGAATCCAACAATATAAATACGCTTACGATCCTGAGGCAAGCCGTAGTCTTTCGAATTCAATACCTTGTAGTGTACATGATATCCAAGCTCATTCTCTAAGCCGTCACGAATACGTTCGAAGGTATTTCCTTTGTCGTGATTCATTAGATTTTTAACATTTTCCAACACGAATGCTTTAGGCCTTTTTTCTTTCAGTATTCTTAGTACGTCCCAGAAAAGTGTGCCTCTCGCGTCTGCGAAACCGTGCAGTTTTCCAATTTTTGAAAATGGCTGACAAGGAAAACCGGCTGTCAAAACGTCGCAATCGGGGATTTCTGAAGCGTCTACCTTCTGTATGTCACGTAAGTCTAACGAGCCTTCGCCGAAGTAGTTGTCATAAGTGATTTTGCATGTTTTATCAAAGTCGTTAGAATAGACCGTTTTAAAACCAGCCTGTTCAAAACCGAGTCTAAAGCCGCCAACACCGGCGAACAATTCTACGATTGTTGGAGATTCTACTTGTGGATAGCCATCATCATTCATCTTACTTGAGACTATACCTTATTTACCTCTAGTACAAGCTATTTTGTCTTCTATCTGAATATTTTATCAATTCTTATCCGGAAAACTATTGTTGTTCTTTTATCATCAATAAATTAAAAAACATCTCGTTTCTTATGAATATCATAAATAAGTCGAGCAAGCGCAGCTCACTTTCTCCTCTCATCAATTAATTCTTGTTCGTTTGCATCTGTCATAATTGAATCTTATTTTTTTGCTACAACTGCACAGGGAAGCGTCCATGTAGTCAAAAAGGTGTGGTGAGTGAAGACGTCCTATTCGAGCAATTAAACGATCTCCTCGACAGTTATGAGATCACTCCCAGGCTTCACGAATGGGGCCTGAAAGCCATCAAATGATATTGCTAAGCAAGAAATAGAACAGCGCGACGATATCCAGAAAATGCAGTTCATGTCGATCGATAATATGCAGAAAAAGCTGGATCATTTATTGGAGCTTGTAACTAACGATGTTATTTCAAGCGACGATTATCTACAGAAGACTGAATCTTTGAAGCATGAGCTAGCTGAGCGTCAAGATGAGCAAAAGGAAGCAGCGAGACGAGCGCGCAATTGGTACGAGATAATCGGACTGACACTCGATCGGCTTAATAATGCGACAGAACGTTTCGCTAAAGGTGATTTCGGTGTCCGAAGAGGCATTCTGCTAGCGGTAGGCTATAACCCAGTATTAATGGATAAAAAGATACTGATAACCCCTAGTGAATGGATGATTCCTATGCAGCGAGAGCTACCTGCTATTAAGAAACTTTTGGGAAGGTTAGAACCGAACCCCAACAGATCAGAAAAGCCTCAGAAGAGGCAATAATGTCAACGTGGTACCCCGGGTTGGAATCGAACCAACGGCCAAAAGCTTAGAAGTCTCTTGCTCTATCCACTGAGCTACCGGGGCGCACAGGTGTATTATAGCGGATACTGGTAGTATCGGCCAATACAAGGGGTGATTTGGGTTTGCTGGCTATCATAAAGTGCGGTAAAATTATAACCATAAACATGTAATATGCCGACGAGGCAAGGTGCAGAAAGAATATGGCTCGATTGCCAGTTCCGGGTAGTGATGCGGATTCGTGGGGTGACTTGCTCAACGATTATCTTTTGCAGGCTCATACCTCGACCGGAGCTCTAAAGCCCGATAGTGTCGGCTCTTCGCAGCTGCAGGCCGATGCTGTTACGAGTGCTAATATTGCCGATGATTCGATCGCACAGTCAAAAGTGCAAGATCTTGTAAGTGATCTAGCGGCGACAGAAAAAACTGCAAATAAAGGTGTGGCAAACGGTTACGCGCCACTTGATGGTAGTGGCAAGGTGCCAGATGCGAACCTGCCTGCCGGAAGCGTTCCGAGTGATGCAACGACAATTTCGAAGGGTGTTGTTCAGCTTGCGGGCGACTTGGGCGGCACTGCAGCCGCCCCGACTGTTCCCGGGCTTGCTGATAAGGCGGCTGATATAGCGGTTGTTCATATTGCCGGAACAGAAACGGTGACGGGCGACAAAAACTTTACAGGGGCTTTGCAGCATAGTGGTAATGCCGTTGTTGATACGACCGATTCGCGACTGACAAATGCACGTACGCCTACTGCGCATAAAACGTCGCATGCTATCGGTGGATCCGATGTTCTCACGGCAAGTGACATTGGCGCGGTTGCAATGGCCGGGGCAAATATTGCGACGCTTGCCGACTCATCGATTCAATTTTTGCGCGTCAATGTGCCGGACGATGGTAGTTCAACGGCCACATGGCCCGATCGTCTCGCTTTTTTCTTCGATGGAACGCGTACGGGATATCATAACGAATACGGCGAGCTCCGTGCTCGTCCGGGAAAGAGTAATACGATCGCTCTTCGCGCAATGGGCTGGAGTGGTGGGTCGTCGAACGATATCTTTCAGGTAACGGCAGCCGACAGCTCGACTGTTCGCTTTGCTGTATCCGAAACGGATATCACGGCAAATGTCCCTATTGTTTCGCCTAACCTTCCGGCTAAAATTACGGTGAGCGATACGGCTCCTTCTAGCCCGGCCGATGGTGATATCTGGTTTGATACCAGTGGGGCATAGTTTGTGAGCGTTCGCCAGACTTTTTTGTTCGATGAAGGTCCAGACGGGGCAGTGCCAACTCCCTCTGGGGATCTTATCGAAGCGACGGGCATTACCTACACTACCAGCGCCAAGCATGGTTCATTCGCACTGTTAGGCAGTGCTGTGGGAAGTCAATTTATTGGTATTCAAAATTCAGGGACAGTCAACCATTCTGGCTCGTTATATGTTCGGCCTACAACTCAGGCGGATAGCTCGAACCGGGTCCTTAACATTGCAACGGCCACGAATACTATCATTTTTGCCGTTCGCATTCATTCAAATGGTCATTTTCAGCTTGTACGCGGTGCGAGTATGGTAGCCGAGACTACATTTAGTTGGGTGGCTAATCAATGGTACCGGTTAGATTGGCAGTACGATCAAACAGTTCTTGCGACGCCATCTGTTGCGATGCGGTTTTTTGCCGACCCAGATAGCGCAACGCCCACCGAAACGCTGAGCGATACGAGCTCGGCTGTTCCTGCGAACATGGGCAAATGGCGCATGGGTTTGATATCGGGATCGGCGGCCGTTGCAACCGCAAGTATCGACACCTTTCGGGTTGCCGACGGCTTAGAATGGATTGGCCCGTATGTTCCCGCGGTACGCGACGGCAAAGGAAAAGTATGGGATGCAGGATCGGGGACGTGGATCCCATTTGTTCCCAAGGCCTATGCTGGGGGTGTGCCCGTTACGGCAAAAGCCAAAGTATGGGATGCAGGATCGGGCACCTGGATAACGACAACGTCGTAATTATTTTTGACGGCCTATAGTGCCAAGATGTGTGTGGTGAAAGCCGGTGACATGCTTTAGCCCAAAGCCCAGTGCGCGGTCGCTAAAGATATGAAATAGCCACAGGAGGCTAATAAAAAGAACTGCCTGATTGTCGGTAAGGATATAGACGCCAGTTAGGACTGCTGGTCCGATAAGGCTGTGGCCGATATTGTAAAAAAACGCGCCGATACGATTGTTGATAAAATACCCCATGGCGCTGATATCGAAAAGGCCAAAAAGAACAATAAGCCAGTACCATTCAAAGTTTGCGACGCTGATATAAAAAGCGGCCACAAGTACTGCGGCAATAAAGTACTCGGCGCTGACGATTCGTTTCATTAGTGGATTATGCATATGCTTAGTATACCAAAGTAAAAACCGTACCACTACAGTACGGTTTTTACTTTGGTGCGGGCGGCGAGAATCGAACTCGCATCGCTTGCTTGGAAGGCAGGCATATTAGCCATTATACGACGCCCGCAGACTTTACAAATTATACCAGATTGTGCCGTATAATATAAATCATAACCATGAATACAAATAATTTTTCGAACGAAGAACTGCCCAAGCCCTTTCACTCCAGCCAGTACGCTGAGGCGGCGAGTGGTGGATCTATGGGGTCAACGAGCGCACAATCGTTTCAACAGCGTATCCAAATAGACCGCAACCGCCAATCGGTGCGCAAGTATCGTGATTCACACATTGGTCGGGCTATTCCCCTCCGATCCGGCGATGCGATAATTGCTTCGCGAATCCCGGAGCCTCAAAAAGATACGTCACCGACTGCCCAGCGCCAAGAAAAGAACGCGACAAGCCAACCGATCAGCATAGTAAAGCCTCAACCCGGCTTTAAAGAACCGCCACATCGTGGATTCAATCCTTTTAAATAATCACCTAGCGTAACCTATGGTATAAACATTACGCTGGGCGATTGCCCAAGATGTTCCCGGGCAACGCACTCTCGTAGAAGAGTTCAGCGGCGGGGCTTGGGCGGTTCAGTTGGATGGAGGTGGAGGCGTGACGCCGTAGAGTTCCATGTACGTCTCGCACAGTCCCTTGGCGACGCCGATCTTCACCTTGATGGTGAACGAAGACAGGCGGCGCGCCTGCGCGTCCTTGATGTCTTCCATAGAAGCAATCAGTACTCCCAGGTCGGTAGCCTGTGTGTCGCTTGCGGTGTCGGGATCGAAGTGTTCGTCGATCGCCTTCGCGTAGCGGATCAGGGTGTCTCTGGGGTTTTCGCAAGATCTTTGTGATCTCATGGCGGTACTCTTTCGTATGAAGTCCGAATCTGAACAGTATAATTATAACACATTAAATATATAAACACAAACACAGGGATTCTGGCCAGGTGCTTGCCGTGTGGCGAAGCACCTGGCCTCACGAATCAGTCGGAGCGTGGCGGGGAAGATGTGTAGATGATCTGGCCGTCGCTGGTCAGATGCCCGATCTCGCGCCGGCTCTGCATCGCTGTCCGTACGACGAATACCCGCACTCCGTCGTCAGCGGGCTCACTGATATCGATCAGGAGCCCCTGAACAAGGCCGGCTATGTTCTGTCCCGGTGGATGCTGCAGTAATACGGGGAGCGCCCGCTTGGCCGCCTCCATCAGCAGGACATCGCTGTCGGCTGGCCTTTGCTTCCTCTTTCGCATAGCAACCTCCTGTAGGGGGTATACGCACGTACGATGTAAGAGTAGCATAAAACAAATAAAAAGGCTTCTCGAAGCAGAGATTCACGTTAGTCTAGTGTAATTTCGCTTCTGACAACCTTTTCGAAGAAGAGTTTCGTTCCGGGGTAGAGGAGGAGTTGAAGAGCTTCTTCGGCATTGTACCATCCGAATCGAGAGGATTCTTCGTCGAGCGTCACCGTATGACCCCTTGTTTCAACGAGCCAAAATGAAACAGTCTTCACCTTTGTATCAGCAGGTTGCGTAAGAACAACCCTAAGTGGCTTTACGTCTAAACCCGTCTCTTCTTTAACTTCTCTTTTAACACTATTCTCTTCGGTTATGTCAGAGTTTTCGCATCGTCCATGTGGTGGCGCCCAATGACCTTTCATTTGTTCTCGTGCATCTTCAAGGAAGAGAAATTTGCCCTCGCTATTTTTAACGATAGCAACAATTCCGTGGGTAGACAGGTCGTTCATTTAATTAGTATAGCAAAACTAAAAGACACCAAAGCGGTGTCTTTTACGTATGATTTCTATGGGGCGAATGATGGGGATTGAACCCACTACCTTCGGAACCACAACCCGACGCTCTAACCAAATGAGCTACATTCGCCAAACATCAGCTATTGTAGCACATTCGAAAGGGTAAATCTATATTTCGCGGATCGTTTCGATTTCGGCGCCAAGGGTGTTGAGGCGATTTGCAAAATCCTCGTAACCTCGGTTTATCGAATAGACGTCGCGGAGTGTGGATTTGCCGGGCGTTGCAAGCATGGCCAGCAAAATAACCACCGAAGGGCGAAGTGCAGGGGGTGCTACGACATCCGCTTCTTTCCACTTTGTTGGGCCCGTAATATACACGCGGTGAGGATCGACAAGCTCTATTTGCGCATTGAGTTTTGTTAGCTCTGTAAAGTAAATCGCGCGGTTTTCGTACGACCAGTCATGCACGAGCGTTCGGCCATGCGCAACCGTGGCAATAAGGCCAAGAAATGGCAGGTTGTCCATGTTGACGCCAGGGAACGGCATGCTGTGAAGCTTATCTTTTGGTGCGTGAAGGGTGGATCGCTTTAGCGTGATATCAACAAGTCGAGTTCCGCCATTGCGCGCCTTGTATTCTGGTGTCATTTCGTACTTAAGCCCCATGCCGGTAAGGATAGCGAGCTCAAGTTCGGTAAACTCGATAGGCACGCGGGTGATCGTGATTTCTGAATCGGTAACAATACCTGCTGCAATAAGGCTCATGGCCTCGATAGGGTCTTCGCTTGGGTGGTATTCGATATCTTTGTCGATATGTTTCAGACCGGTGATTGTAAGGGTGGTCGAGCCGATTCCTTCGATTTTAACGCCAAGTTTTTTAAGGAAGAAACAGACATCCTGTACCATGTAATTTGGACTGGCGTTGCGGATAGTTGTTGTGCCGTCGTAAAGTGCGGCGGCCATAATAACGTTTTCGGTAACCGTGTCGCCGCGCTCGGTAAGAAGAATCGTTTTATCAACTTTTTGCTTGTGCACGACAGCGTGGTAATAATCGGTGTTTGGTTTTGCTTCAACATCCATACCGAATGGCTTAAGGCCAACAAGGTGTGGCTCGACGGTGCGCGTTCCAAGGTTGCAGCCGCCAGCAAATGGTAGTTTAAAGTCGTTGTATTGGTGCAAAAGTGGACCAAGGAACATGATAACGGTGCGTGTACGCTTGGCGGCGGTGATATCCATTTTTTCGAGCTCGAGGCGTTTTGGGGGAATAATCTCAAGATCGTTACTGTCGCCAATCCAGCGAGTTTTTACGCCGATACTTTGAAGTACCTCGATAATTCGGTTTACCTCTTCAATACGAGCGACGCGGCGAAGGGTTGTTTTACCCTTGTTTAAAAGCGCGGCACACAAAAGGCCAACGGCCGCATTTTTGCTGGTCTTTACCTCTATGGTGCCCGAAAGGCGCTTGCCGCCGTTAACGCGAAAGTTGAGTTTGCCAGTTTGGTTAAGCGTAACGATATTGCTAGAGAGCACATCGCTGATTCGCGCAATCATCTCGAGGCTGATGTTTTGTCCACCCTTTTCAATACGGTTAACGGCGCTTTGGCTAGTGCCGAGTTCTTTGGCGAGCTCGGTTTGTGTAAGGCCGCGGTGAATACGCGCCTCTTGAATAAGTGCTCCGATTTTCATCTTGTAGTCATCAGTAGTCATACATTTATTATATCACATGCGATATAAATGCAAACAGTGATATAATAGAAACCACATAGGAGAAACGTCATGAAAGACACACTAATTGCCGACTTAATAGCAGGTGAAGAGCAGCGCGAGCGCGATGGTCTTGAACTAATTCCGAGCGAGAACTACGTTTCGCGCGATGTGCTTACCGCACTGGGAAGTATTTTTACCAATAAATACTCCGAGGGCTACCCAGGAAAGCGATATTACGGGGGTCAGGAATATACTGATCAAATAGAGCAGCTCGCGATTGATCGGGCAAAACAACTGTTTAAGGCCGATCACGCCAATGTTCAGCCGCACTCTGGCGCACCTGCAAACGAGGCCGTTTACAACGCTTGGCTAGAGCCAGGCGATACTGTGCTGGCGATGGACTTGTCGCACGGCGGCCACCTAACGCACGGCGCGCCTGTTACGCGTAGCGCACAGCTATATAACTTTGTACGATATAAAATGAAAGATATCGAGACGGGTGAGATAGACTACGATGAGCTTCGCGAGCTTGCTCTTAAGCACAAGCCAAAGATTATTCTGGCTGGCTTTAGCGCCTACCCGCGCGAACTCGACTACGAAAAGTTTGCTGCTATTGGTAATGAGGTAGGGGCAATGCTTATGGCCGATATGGCGCATATTGCAGGGCTTATTGTTGCGGGCGAAGCCGAAAACCCATTCGACCATGGTTTTCATGTTATTACTACCACTACACATAAAACACTTCGCGGTCCACGCGGTGGTCTGATCCTCTCCCGTGGTACTGTAGGGAACCCTCTTAAAAAACCCGAGAAAACGCTCGAAAATATCCCAACACTTATCGACCGTTCAATCTTCCCTGGTATGCAGGGCGGTCCGCACATGCATGTTATTGCTGCAAAAGCAGTCGCATTTGGCGAGGCTTTAAAGCCAGAGTTTAAGCAGTACGCTGCGCAAATCGTAAAGAATGCTAGTACCTTGGCAGATGAACTGCAAAAGCGTGGATTCAAGCTAGTAACTGGCGGAACAAGCAATCACCTTATTCTTGCCGATGTTTACAAAAGCTTTGGTGTCGACGGCAAGGTAGTAGAGCGTGCGCTCGATAAAATGGGCTTAACCCTGAATGCAAATAGTGTTGCCGACGACCCACTGCCACCATTCCGCCCAAGTGGTATCCGCTTGGGAACGCCCGCAATCACCACTCGTGGGCTAAAAGAAGAGCATATGGCGCAAATAGCCGACTGGATGAAGCAGGCGGTAGATGCACGAGACGACGAAGCGACGCTTGCGAAACTACGCGAAGAAGTGCGAGTGTTTGTGCAGCAGTTCCCGTTGCCGAGTGATCAGTAGGTTTCATAAGTAGCTATATTTAAAAAGAATCACTCATATCGAGCGATTCTTTTTAAATTAACTAACAGCTAGTCGGCAAGCTGCGATTTTATGTCTAGTCCACCCCGGCGGAACATTAATTCTGCAGGATCTGTTTTTTCGGTAAAATCGTTTATACCTAACGCAATAGCAGACCAGTCATCGTGATCATAAGGGTCGTTGGCTCCGTGGGAGTAGTCGTCCTCCCCGCTGAGCTGAAAGTTATAGTTCATGACGCTAATATATGTAGTCAATGGATTCTGGTTGAGCTCCTTGTCAATTTCAGAATACACACATTGCGTTGCTTGGTTGGGATACCTCAAGTAGGATTCATCTCCGGGATTACTCAAGCATAAATTATGGCCTAGCTCGTGGAGTATAGTACCGGCTACTGCCGCATCAACACTCCGTGGGGGGTTAAAGGGGTGATTTGTATTGTACTCGCTAGTTAAGTCTTCGATTCTTTGTATTGAAATAATACTATCATCGTCTCCAACGAGGGAATTTCCGGTAGAGCCAGGGACGTCGCTATTTGTCTGGTCGTCAATATACTTCATATAATCTTTGCCAGTAATCATATAGTGCCATATATTCCTCCTGTCGGCAGAAAACTCCGCATCGGTCGTCGAAGTGCCATTTTTTAAATCGAAAAAGTCCACCTGATCTTCAGTTGGGAGGAAGTATAAATTACCTGTTGGGGCAGACAGTTGCTTGCCACCCCCATATTGACCCACATCGAAGTGAGGTATAATATCTTGTGCTTCGTATGTACTTGCGATTGTATTGATTTGGCCTGTCGTCGGCTTATAATCTCGAACGCCGTCATTTATCCAGTCGATTTCTACGTAGAGATCTTTTTGTAGTGGCTTGGGATACGCGCATGCGCTTAGATCACTTTTACAATAAGTATCACTACGATTAGAATACCACTGAGATTCTTTAAGGTCGTCGATTCCATCTCCATCCGTATCTTCATGATTGACGGCGTCTGAGGTGCCTTGGGTTAGTTCGCGGCCTATGCTAAGTTCATCCCCGTCGACATCTTCATCGCCGCGGATTTGTGCGCCCTGGTAGTTTTCGTAATCTTGAGGGGTTGTTAATGTCCAGTTGGCTGCTAGAAAATTCTCGCGCCTATACATTGAGCCGCCGTCGTCGGGATGTGGAACTGATATCCACTGCGAAGAATTATCTTCGTAAGCTGTGATTACCTTCGGGTCGCAAGTCCCGGAGCCTGTAGGAGTCCACGCTTTTTCGGTCGCAATGACGACTTTCCAAATGCTATCACCCGCTATCTGTGTGCCATAAAAAGTGCCGGCATCTGCAAATTCGATGTGAGCGTCGGATGTATCTTCAACCCATGTAACCTCGACCATATCTCGCTGCCTGTGTGTCTCGCCGCTTTCTATCCATGTACGTTCCGTGACAGCCCACGCTCCTTGGTTAAGCGCCGTCTCGAACGAAGATTGAGCCGCGTCGCGGTCGGCAATGCCATATGCAGAGCTGGACCAGCTAGCGTCATTCAGGAGCTTATCTTTCCATGTTGCTGTAATGTTTGTTGAGCCACAATTAAACGAGTAGTAATCCGTGTCAATTATTAGATCGTCGGTTGTTACATATGCACCATCATAGATCGTGGTAGCGCTGGTATTAGAGGTGAAGGGTGGTAAGAGGCTAGTTAGGGATGACACCCCTAACAATAGTCCGATAATTGCCATTTTATGTCGATAAAGTTTTTGTTGCATCAACTATTCCTATTTATGTTAGGTTTGTTGTTTTAAGTATAGCGTATAGCTCCTTTACGTACATGCTTAAATATAACTAGTATTCAGCTAATACGAGGAAGCAAATTACCTCTTTTGAATATTAAATACAATAAACAAGTCGCTTAATTAAGCGACTTGTTTATTGTATCTCCGACTACAGGCTCTAAATGGTAGATAGATTGTGCATTTCAGGAAACGGGGCATGTCTATTTAACTAGGATTATCTTGTAGCTGGATTATGATGCTGGGTTTGTAAATGTTGAACTGGATGTTGCGGATCCAACGTACACTATTGTGGTCGAGACGGCTCCTGTAGAGAAATCCCAATAAGTAATGCGCCCACCGGTTGCAGTCGTGGCCGACGTGCCTACGTAAGCCCAGGTGACGGTTGTTGTACCGGTCGTTGACGTCAGCGCTGTTGTTTGAGGGATGACGCTCACTCCTGATGGCAGCTTCGTGCTCGTGCTACCTGTCGTGAAATCGGTAGTTAGTCCTGGATAGCGACCCGTATCGGCGTTGTATGCCTCGGCAACTTTTTTTGCTGCAATAGCATTTGTTTGTGCCTTCGTTGTGTTCGCACGCGCCGTGATACCGCTATAGGCAACGATTGTGATTGCTGCAAGTATCGCTATTACTACGATTACAATAAGTAGCTCGACAATTGTGAATCCGTTTTGCTTATTTTTTATAGGTGATATCATAGATTCCTTAAGTATTCCTAAGTGCTTTAATGAATATAGTCTCTGCATTATTACTGCGAGAGACTATATTTTTATAGTTTGCAGCCTAGACTATGAGGCTGGGTTTGTAAATGTTGAGCCAGAAGTTGCGTTACCGACGTAAATGATAGTCGTTGAAACTGCTCCCGTTGTGAAATCCCAATAAGTAATGCGCCCACCGGTTGCTGTTGTTGCTGACGTACCCACGTAAGCCCAAGTGACGGTTGTTGTACCTGATGTCGATGTAAGGGCGGTTGATTGTGGAACAACAGTTACGCCGGATGGTAGCTTGGTACTTGTGCTACCTGTTGTGAAGTCACCCGTAAGACCTGGGTAACGCCCGGTATCTGCATTGTACGCCTCGGCGACCTTTTGTACAGCTACAGCGTTTGTTTGCGCCTTCGTTGTGTTAGCGCGAGCTGTGATACCGCTGTAGGCAACAATTGTGATTGCCGCCAAGATTGCGATCACGACGATCACGATCAAAAGTTCGACGATTGTAAAACCGCGGTCCTTCTTCATTGTTTTAATGTTGCTAAGAGTCATCTTAATTTTTGCCCCCTATTAATACTATTTGTATCCATAATACTATTGTCGAAATATAAGCGCAAGCTCTTTTCTATTTGTATACACCGACTGTGTGTATAATTACTGCTCTGCAATGAATGATATTTCGTCTAGCGACATCCACGCTGCATCACCACCACCTTCTATAGTGATATTGCCGTTAGAGGCGATATCGATTCGTGCATGGTGAGAGTTGGCAACGCTAGAGAAGATCATTTTTTTACTTGGCCTATAACCGGCTGGTAAGTTGGCGAGGATCGTACCGTTTGCTACCGTACCACTCTTTATTAGACCCTTTACCGTAACGATGTCGTCGGATGATTTGGTATACTGCGGGCTATTGTAGATAGTGTTATTGTAGGCAACCCAGCTGTTTTGCATTGTGAGGTTAGTCCATCCACTGTACGAAGTTGGGTAGAACATAGCGTTTGTTGATATGTACGTGGTCACGGCAGACCTTGTAACGACATCTGTTGGCTTTATATCGTAGCTGGCAAATGCCGTTCCGGATGTGACTCCTGGAAGAATAGTCTGTTTTGGAGGTTGCATTGCGGCTGGGATAGGGCCTCCAATTATCGTGTGAGTTGGTGAGGTTGGCCCGTTTCGCACTAGTCCTTTTACGTGGGTGCGACCGCTGCCGTCCGACGCGACACTAAGAGGGGCGTACCCGGAGCCATAGTTTATCCAGCTGTTTTGCATAGTAAGGTTTGTCCATGAATCATCGGCCAGAAATCTAATTGAATCTAGCGACATCCATGTGGCTGTACCCTGCATGAATCTAACTTCGCCATTAGGCAAAACGTCGATTCGGCCGTAGCCGCTACCGGCGTTGTACGCGCCAACATAGAAGATGAGGCGTTCGTCGGGGCGGTAACCCTCGGGGAGGGTAAAGATAGGTGTGTCCCAGGTTGCCGTACCATCTTTTATCAGGCCTTTTAGTACAACAACGCCATCTTGAGTGCGTGTGAATGCGCGCGTGGCAAATGTGCTAGCGTAGTCTACCCAGCCACTTGGCGATGAAATAGCGGTCCAAAGAGGCAGTGTAATTATATCCGTTGTTTCAGATGACGTGTAGGTGCTGTTAGACGCTGTTATTTTGAACGAGATGGTTGCTCCACGCCATGCTGTTACGGTATATGAGGTTGCGTTCTCGTCGAGAGTGGCATTTGTCCAGCTGCCGCCATTTATACTGTACGAGACATTGTACTGACTGGCGAGGGCGAGGTCGTTCCAGCTAAATACTGCACGATCGGGACGATCCGAAGGCTGGGAATGCGTAACGGTAGGGGCGTTAAGCGGGGTGGCTTCGGCGGTAATGTTGTTGATTTTTGTTGCTCGAACAGATGCCGATGATGTGATTGGTCTTCCTGCAGTGGTTTTGGAGCCACTTACCGTCACGTCGATTGTGGTCGCCGTGGTTGCCTGTTCTTTTGGTATTTCGGTGCTGCTGTTTGGATCGCTGTAGTACTTTACGTCGAGCGACTGAACGTTATCCATAACCTTCATGTCCTCAGTTTGACAACGACTGGCCGTGTAGCCTGGGCTACAGGTATTTTGCTGCCAAGGTGTATACGGTGCGCTGGCGCAGATTGTTTGTGCATCTACCGGGTTATTGTTATTCCAATCTGGCACAACGACACGACGCCAAAGAGCGTTGTTTTTTATATAATAAATGACCTTGATAAGGAAAATACGGTTGTAGGTTTCTTGGTCGCCACACGGATACGGTTGATTTGCGTAGTAGATAAGCCAGCGCGTGTCGCTTCGGGGGTTTTCGTCGGTTGCGACCGAGCTAAGAATAAGCGTGTTTTGAGTGTTAGTAAATGCCCCTGTGCCGTCGTTTATGCCCTGCGGAGAAGGGAGGGCTTCGGTGGTGTTAAGAAACTGCACACTTAAGCGCGCATCTTGTTCTATGCGGTCAAGAGAATCCTGGGCTTCGTAGGTAAGGTTGTTTTGATCACGCGTTACAAGCACGTCGCCGACCATCGAGACCATAAGGGCGACAAACCCGCTGATGGTAATAATAACCAGCGGTGCAATAACCAGCATCTCGATAAGGGTGAATCCTTGTGATCGGTTGTGGTTAGTTGTTGACGAAAAGCGCATGTGTCACCTCCTCTTGTGGTGAACCGTAGGTTACCGTTACCTGTATTTTTGACGTTGGGGAACTTGCTCCGAACGGACACGATATAACAACAGAAATAGATGGGTTTGTTAGTCCGCTACCAGAAGGGATTGTGGGAGTTGGCGATGGGCTAGAAGTTGCTACACAGGGGTCGCTAGTGGTTGCAGAATAACGTCGCAAGTTGTCGTAGGCGATAGTTGCCGCTTTTGTTCGAGTGCGTGCGTTGCCGCCGTCTTTAATAATAATCGAGTATAACTGGTAGCCTGTGCCTATAAATGCCGCTGCGATAAACAGGGTGATAAGTAGCTCGACGGCCGAAAAGCCAGATTGTTTTTGATGTTTTCGTATCATTGGTGTTTACTTGTTATTTTTTGTACGGTGGTCGTAGATTCGAGTTTATAGAAAAGATTGAATTTACGGCAATCGGTACCCGCGGTAGAACAAAGTGTTCCATTTCCCTGAAGGGGCTGATAAACGTATGTTTTTATGTCGGGGTTGGGGACAGAGGTGTTTGTAGCCATGGTAAGACTCATTGCGGCTGATTCGATAACGCCAGGTGCGCGAAGTGCCTTGGCGTCGAGGTCACGAAGCGCCTTGCGGACATCTGCCTCGGTTGCCATAAATTCGATTGGGGGATACTGGCCGCCTTCGTAGGGCACCGATCCACTGTAAACAATTGGCGTCGCCATGTGGGTAGAGGCAAGTGTCGCGATAGGTGCGTTTAGATTTGCAGCGTCAGACCCGGCTTTGTAATAATTCTCAAGGCTCGTTGCTATTACTGTCGCGTCTGTTTTGCGTTCTTCGTCGCGTGCGGCAGCCTGGCTGCTTCGAAGGCTGGCCACCGTAAGTGTGAGGAGCACCACCATAATAGTCATAGTAATAAGCAGCTCAATAAGGGTGAAGCCAGTTTTACGATTCATATCTTATAGCATAAGAGGTTTGGTGCAAGGGTGCAAGTAGAAATTAAATCTCTAGCGGCTCTTGCTCGATAGTAATACGAAACTTGTCGCGGACAGCCCCGATTATTTCGTCGCGAGCAGCGGCAAGGTCGGCATAATTTTTCGCGGATTCATTAATAAGTACGAGGGCATTTTTATCGTGCACCCGCATACCATAGAGGGTTTTACCCTTATAGCCAGCCTGCTCTATTAGCCAGCCGGTCGGCACTTTAAACCGGCCATCGGGCATATCGTAGGTTGGCATGTCGGGATATTGTACCTGAAGATCGTTAAGCTGCCACTTTTCGATAATAGCGTTCTTGAAAAACGAGCCAGTATTTGGCGTTTCGGCTGGGTCGGGAAGCTTGTTCTTGCGGATATCTATAACAACGTCGCGTATTGTTTGCGCGGTATATATAGTAATATTGTGTTCGTCGAGATAGTTTTGAACTGCTGTATAAAACGGTGGCTGAGGCGACGCTTTATAGAGCCGAAGGGTAATACTGGTAATAACATAGCGCCCAGATTCGCTTCCACGAAAAATACTATGGCGATATGAAAAGCCGCAGTCAGCGTTTTCGAGAAGAATAAAAGCGTCGTTCTGAATATCGTAGGCTTCAAGCGAAACTAGGGAATCTGCAATTTCTTGGCCATAGGCGCCCACGTTTTGCACGGGCGCAGCACCGGCTGTTCCTGGAATTGCCGACATGGCTTCGATGCCCGAAAGATTCATATCAACGGTTTTTTTAACGATTTCATCCCAGTTTTCGCCTGCACCGATCTTTATCCGCACTTGCCCCGGCTCGTCGGATACGACCTCGAAGCCGGGAATACGGTTACGCACCACGATACCAGCAAAGCCTTCGTCGTGCACAATCACATTGCTACCGCCACCAAGGATAAAAATAGGAAGATTCTGCTTTTTAGCGTTGCGGCAGACTTCGGCTACTTCGTCGGGCGTATGTACTTCTGTCATAAACCGTGCGTTGCCGCCAAGGCGCATGGTCGTGTAATTTCGCAGGGGAATATTAGTGTGAACGTCCATTTGCCCTTATTATAGCTAAAACGGTAATGATATACCATATATAATATATTGGCGAAAATCGTGGCTTATACGGACGCGAAGTGTTATAATTACCTCTGTGTTTACGCACCCGTAGCTCAGCGGATTAGAGCACTGGTCTTCGGAACCAGGTGTCGCAAGTTCGAATCTTGCCGGGTGTACCATTTGAATTTTTACATATATGAATACATTAAATACGATAGGCCAACAGTTTGCTGACGCACTAGCAGCGGCAACCACCCAAAATGATATTGCGGCGGTCGCTCGTAATAGTGGCCAAAAAGTTCATGTCACCGGTGCTGGCCGCACGCTGACATTTGCCTACGAACAGCTCCGCAATGCAGCGGAATATACCGAAGAGCATTTATTGCTACAGCGCGCTGTTCAGCGTTTTTACCGCCGTGTCTTTTTGTCTCGTGATATAAAACTTGTTGGGGCAAGTGGCGAAGATCTTATTATTGAGCTAACACTCGCTGGTTACCTAGAGAACGACTCGGTTCTTACGTCTACAATTTCCGAAGTAAACGCCCTTGCAACGAAATACTATGCGGCTCATGCCCAATACGCAAAAGAAGCTTGGACATTAAATGTCCTCGCGGTAGAGGTAGAGCGCCTTCTGAATATGGACTTAAAGCGTGATGTCTTTACGCAATTTGCCTACGATTACTTTTTAGAGACGATTGATCAAACGAAGTTGTTTGGCAAGCCCGTTGCCGATTTTGAACTTTCGTTGTTCGTTGCCGTTCACCGGGCACTTCTAAAATCGGATTCGGCGACGATCCGTACAGCGCTTCTTCATAGGTATCAGCAAGAGCCGGGCACTGGCGCGTATTCTCAGACGAACGAGATGATCGACCGTATTCTCGATTCTAGTACGACCGACATGGTATTTCGTCTGGTCGGCAAGCGTGGTGCACCTCTCAGGATTTTGTGGCGCCTTATCGACGAGCACGAAAATGCAACGACGCTTCTTCGCTCGCGTGAACAGTTTCTTTCAGCGTATGAATCTCAGATTGAAACCGAATATTCACAGATCAATAGCCGTATAAACAAAGGTATTATCAAAAGTGTTATCTTTCTGATTATCACGAAAGTATTGATAGGCGTGTCGATCGAGGTGCCATACGACTATATGGTGCATGGGGCTATTTTGTGGTTGCCGCTTGCCATTAACCTTTTGTTCCCGCCAATTTACATGATCTTGCTACGCTTCACATTACGCTTGCCGGGATCGGCGAATACGACAGCGCTATCAGATACGGTTGATAATCTTTTGTACGGTGAAAACCGTGTTGCGTCGGCAAACTACAGGGCAAAACGCGGCTTTGGCCTAGCGTTCAACGTTGCTTACGCCCTGTTCTTTATTCTTGTATTTGGCGGTGCGGCGCTATGGCTGCTGACGCTTGGCTTCTCGCTACTTCACCTTTTCATCTTCTTTATCTTCCTTTCAACCGCAAGCTTCCTTGGTTTCCGCTTGTCTCGCCAGATTCGCGAACTAGAAGTGGTCGAAGGTCAAGAGGATGGCATTACGATTGTTCGCGACTTCCTTTATATCCCGTTTGTTGTCGTGGGGCGCTGGCTTAGTGAAAAATACTCTCGTATAAATATAGTAGCCATGATTCTTGATATGGTTATTGAGCTGCCACTTAAGACGATTCTTCACCTTATTCGCCAGTGGGGAATGTTTATTACGAGCAAAAAAGACGAACTGTAATACTTATAAAAATACTGTAATTGACATGTTGTTCGCGTAAGCTTAAGCTTAAATAAAGCTAACTATACGAGGGCTAAAAAACATGAAGATAATGGCAAAATATATAGGTGCGACATTAGCCCTTGTGGCGGTTGTTGGGTTGGTGATTCCGGCGGTTACTAAGGCTGTCGAGACGGATGAGACAACGCAAACTCAAACAACAACAGAGTCGGAGCGCGAAAAGCTACGGCAGAGTGCGCAAGATCGAATTGAAGATAGAAAAGAGCGCCTAAGCGACGCCAAGCAAAAGCTTTGCGAGGCGCGAAAAGAGCGAATCACGCGGAGTATTAAGCGTGTTTCTAGTAGAGGCGAACGACACCTTAAAGTTTTTGCGACCATTACCGATCGAGTGACGACTTTCTATAAAAACAAGGGAAAGACGCTCTCGAATTACGATATATTGGTTGCGGATGTAGCCGCTAAAAAGACAGCGGCCGAGGTAGCGGTTCGTGCGACGGCAGCCTACGAGAATACTTTTGACTGTTCGGGTGATGATCCAAAAGGCGTCCTGAAATCATTCAGAACGACAGTTGCCGCTCAGCGCGAAGCCATGAAAAAGTTTCGTACGGCAATAAAAAATCTTATCGTTGGGGTAAAATCTGTTCAGGCAGAGGAGGTGCGGAGCAATGAGTAAGAAATATCTAAAAAAAGGCTTTTCGGTAGTAGAGATTATTATTGTAGTAGCCGTCGTGGCGATAGTTGGCGCTCTTGGTGTGGTCGGATACAATCAGTGGAAATCTGCGAATACAGCCACCGACACCAGTGGAGTGGTTGAAAGCCAAGATTCTTTGGCAGAAATTGCCGTCCCTACCGTTACTAGTACAGAAGATCTTGATACGGCGACCAAGGCGCTCGACGATATAAACCTTGCCGAAGATTCATCAGATCTCGACGAGATTGACGCCGAGGCGACGGGCTTTTAACCTCGGTAGTATTTACAAAACGCCCTCTATTTGCTATAGTCATTAAAGTTCATATGGGCCAGTAGCTCAGCTGGTTAGAGCACCTGCCTCTTAAGCAGGGTGTCGTGGGTTCAAGCCCCACCTGGCCCTCCATGCAAAGAACGTCGACATTTTCGCTACCGGTCGGCGTTTTTTGTTTGGCAAGAAGTGGCAATTGTTGTAATAAATTGAGTAATAAGATAATCTTAAATTAAGATGACAAGACGTTCGCAGATAATAGAAGAGGTTCTGGCAGACCTTGAGCGTTTGAAAAATGACAGGTCACAAGACTTGGATTTGCAATATGCCGTGCAAGAGAATATTCGCTTTTTCGAGGCAGCGAAACACCCGTTTTCATTTCTGAGATGGCAACTGTTCGTGGCCCCGAATATTGATGCTTCTCGATTGCTTGAGTTGGCAGATCTGTCGCTGCCTAAGTGGGAGACGGTTCTTTACGAAGGCTTACGACGTATGGAGCGTAAAAAATTTCCAGGGCTTTTGACGCCACTCGTTAAAACACTAGTAAGTATGCCAGGGATAGTGTATCTCGACGTGGGATGTGGCGCGATGGAGACCGAGCGTCAGGTTATTGAATTGTTAAGCAAGCGTAATGATACAGCTCCGCGTGTTTTCGTTGGTGTTGATCAGTCGCCGGCTTCTTATGATGTTATCAATGAGACATTTAGTGAAATTATTGACCGTGTAGAGATTGTAAAAATCGCAGACCGTGACCGCGAATCGCTTCTTGCGGCGCTTAAGCCGGGCAGTAAGCATCGTATTGTTTTTGTTGAGGCCGATGCGCTAGAGCTGGAAAAATGGCTCTCTGCTCAGGAGGTAGATATCGTTTATTCCTCTCGATTCAAACATCATCTTCCAGAAGCCCTAAAGCGGCAAATGGATGAGAGTTTGAAAAAAGTTGGCAAGTTTGTATTAGAATATGATGATTATCGTACGTCTCTTTCGTGGATCCAGCAAACGCTAGCCGCATGGTCGCGTCCTGTATTGCTGAACGGTGCTCTTCTTTCACGTTTACGGCAGCCATCTAAGAAGGAACTAAAAGCCCAGAGAGGCAAGGGCGACATACATTTTTTCAGTCCACCCGGGTCGTACATTAAACATCTTTAGTACTGATTTTTGGAAAGTTCTGCCCCCGGTGAGTGGCGCTTGCGCCGCCTCACCGGGGGTTGATCAGAGGTTCATCACGTCCATTGGCCGCGAGGAGTGCAGTTTCGCGGCGACCCGAACGACCGCCATGACGAGGTTCTGATTGCTGAAGTTGTGGGCCGCAGGCTCCTTGAGTTTCGTGTATTCCACGATTCTCGTAGGAGTGTGGGCCTCTCCCAGCTTCAGCAGTACCAGCAGATGCCGCGCCACCAGCAGGTGGGGGTTGGCATTGCGGGTTGCCTCGTCCGTACGCGAGATGGCCGTCATCACCTCCTGAAGCTCGTCACTCTAGGGGATAGAGACTTCCAAACCCGACATTACAGCCTCCCGAAAGGGTAGTAGAACTTCCAATCACTGACGAGAATAGCCAAGTTCCATGACGGTCAATATCGAGGTAGAAAAAACCAGCTGCGATGAGCTGGTTTTTGTTAGCGGTTAGGCTGTTTTTTCGGTTGGCGTTTTGGCTGGTTTTTTGCCTTTCCATTTTGAATCATCAACAGCGAGCCAAATGAGCCAAACGATAGGAAGGAAAATGGCGAGTAGTACAAATGCACCTTCCTTGCCGAATTTAAGACCAACGTTGTACATGGCGATAATCATAAATACTGCCGCAATGATATTAACGACAGGGATAAGGGCGATAACAGCCCAGTAGCCTTTTTGCTCGCCCATTTCAAGAAGTACCCAGTTGTTGTAAACGGGTACCCAGGCTTTCCATGTCTCGACCCCTGCTTTTTTAAAGATACGACTAAGAAGAAGAGAGGAGATAACGTAGGTTATCACGACTGCAAACAGCATAAAAACGATAAAAAAGAGAATCGCACCCGCAACTGCCGTTTGTTCGGCCGGGGTGAGGTTGGCTGAAGTGTTGTAATAGTAGTCGGCGTCGTACGAATAAGACTGTGCAAGTAGCGTTGTTATGTTCACGAAGTATCTCCTTAGTTATCTGGGTTTTATTTTAGCACGGTGGTAAAATAGTACATAATGACAAAAATACTGAACGGTTCCGAATTAGTTGGATATATTAAAGAGCGCCAAGCACGCCAGGTACGGGCGTTGCGCCAAGCGTCTCGCGTTTTTCCACGGCTTGTCGTTATTAAAAGCAAGAGCGCGTCGCCTGTTATTGATACCTACGTTCGTATGAAAGGGCGCTATGGCGACGATATATTGATTGAGACGGTCGTTGAAACCCTCGATGAATCAGAGATGCCGGCAGCGATTGAGCGCGCCAATAACGATGATGCTGTTCATGGTATTATTGTACAGCTTCCGCTAGACGACCCGGCAAAAACCGATGAAATTGTTAATAGTATCACACCCGAAAAAGACGTTGACGGGCTTGGTGTACACACGAAATTTGAAAGTGCTACCGCAAAAGCAATTCACTGGTTGCTGGCAGGATATGCTATCGATCTAAAGGGTAAAAAAATAGCAATCGTGGGGAACGGACGGCTTGTTGGCGCACCCTTGGCAAAAATATGGCGCGATAGCGGCTACGACGTTACGGTATTAACACGGGCGAGTGCCGATATAGCCGGTGTATTAAAGGATAGCGCGGTTATCGTAACGGCTACCGGTGTGCCTCACCTTATAACCACCGACATGATTGGAATTGGTGCGGTTGTTGTTGATGCGGGAACTGCTAGCGAGGATGGTGTTATTGTAGGGGATATTGACGATTCTGTCCGCACTCGAGACGATCTAACCGTCACGCCCGAAAAAGGCGGCGTTGGACCACTAACGATTGCGGCATTATTCGACAATGTTATTGCGAGTGCCCAGGCTGTCGCCGAGCAAAAAACTAAAAACTAAGCAATTCCAAGAGCTTCTTTGACGCGTCCAACAACTTGGCGAGGCGTAAGGTCGGCTTTTACGATGTAGCTGTGAATACCCATGTTACGCAGCTCTTTTGGAGCTTCTTCTTCGCCAAGATTGGTAAGGATAATAACAGGGATAGTTTTACCCCAGTCGTGCTTGCGAATTTCGGTAAGGGCCTCGGCACCGTTCATGCTTGGCATTTGAAGATCAAGTAAGATTATATCTGGGTGGAACCCTTGGACTAACGCGACACCCCGCTCGCCGTTGTCGGCGATTTGCACCTCGAAGCCGTCCGCTTCAAACTTCATGCGGTACATCTGGTTAATTACTGGATCGTCTTCGATGATGGCTATTTTGGTCATGTTAGTCGGTTGCCTCTTCGTTATTTTATAACGTCTATGTTTTTCTTTACTTTTTCATTTTATCACTATATGACGTCTTGGAAAATGCAAGTATGATATGTTCGTGGCTGAATATGTTCTACGTACGATATACATATATTCTCAAAGTATGCAAACTAGGCTATAGTGACAGCAGATAGAGGCCTTTTGCTAAAGCTGCTCGAAAATCAAGGACTATCAAACGCAAAGGCTTCGTCTGTTCTGATAAATAACAAACTGAGAAAGTGTGGTTAGACAACAATGAAGACCTTATCACCAGTATTTTTTGGCGAACAGCGCCTTACGATTAAAGATGTCGTCGCTTTGGCGCGACGCGAGCGAGAAGCGCGCTTGTCGGATGCGGCTCCGTTTCGTAAAAAGATTGTTGCCGGTGTTGAATTTATGGATCGTGTTCTTCGCGAAGACGGTGTTATTTATGGGGTAACAACAGGATATGGTGATTCGCATAGCGTGAGTGTTCCAGCGCATTTGGTGGCAGATTTGCCTCACCAGTTGTATACCTACCATGGTGTGGGATTAGGGCGATTTTTAGATGAACAAGAGACCCGCGCTGTTCTTGTGAGCCGTTTGACTTCATTAAGTATTGGACTTTCTGGTGTAAGTTGGGAGCTATTGAACGGGTTAGAAACACTTTTGCGTCATGATATTTTACCTATGATTCCTGCCGAGGGTTCAGTAGGTGCCAGTGGGGACTTAACGCCACTTTCGTATGTAGCGGCAGTACTTTGTGGTGAACGCGAAGTAATGTACAAAGGCGAGCAGCGTCTAAGTAGGGATGTTCTTGCCGAGGTTGGTATGACTCCTTTGAAACTTCGACCAAAAGAAGGTCTTGCGCTTATGAATGGCACGGCGGTTATGACAGCTCTTGCGTGCCTTGCATGGGAGAGAGCGGACTACCTTAGTAAACTCGCAACGCGCCTTACAGCATTTAGCGTTACGGCGCTCGATGGTAATGTGTACCACTTTAACGAGACACTATTCGATGCTAAGCCGCATCCGGGACAGCAGCGGATTGCCGCGCAGCTGCGCTCCGACCTTGTTGCTGACCGGCCTGGTCGCAACGAAAAACGCCTGCAAGATCGTTACTCACTACGCTGCGCGCCGCACGTTATCGGCGTGCTCGAAGATGCCTTGCCTTACTTCCAAACGCTTATTGAAAACGAGCTGAACAGCGTCAACGACAACCCTCTTGTCGACCCCGAGCACGAGCAAATCCTTCACGGCGGACATTTTTATGGCGGGCATATTGCGTTTGCAATGGACAGCATGAAAAACACTATCGCCAACGTTGCTGACCTTCTCGATCGCCAAATGGCTCTCCTTGTCGACGCGAGATATAACCACGGTTTGCCTGCTAACCTATCGGGCGCAACAGGCGACCGAAAAGCAATTAACCACGGATTGAAGGCATTGCAAATCAGCGTGTCGGCGTGGACGGCCGAAGCCTTAAAGCTCACCATGCCAGCCTCGGTATTTTCGCGCTCTACGGAATGCCACAACCAAGACAAGGTAAGTATGGGAACGATTGCAGCCCGTGATTGTCTGCGCGTTCTTGAGTTGACCGAGCAAGTGGTTGCGGCGATGCTGATTGCCACAAGGCAGGGTGTTGAGCTTCGGCGTCAGACAGATCCGTCTGTTGTTCTAACCGGCGAACCAGCAAAAATGTACGAAGATCTTGAAAAGCGAATTCCATTTATCGAAGAAGACCGCGCTCTCGACAAAGAGCTTATAGGACTGATAGGAAATATCAGGGAGCAGGCATGGAACCTTTACGACGACAAGTCGAACAAGTAGGTGATTAATCTAACGCTATGAAAAAAGACGATTTTGCCGCCAAAAAGACGCTCGATTTGTTTCACCGTGCCGCCAGGGACATACCAGCCTACAAAGATTTTCTACAGAAGCACGATGTCCAGCCCGAAACGATACGGACGATCGAAGACTTTAAGGCGCGCGTGCCGATAACAGATAAAAGCAATTACATCACCCAGTACCCATTCCACATGCTTTGTTGGAATGGGGATTTGTTCTCTAACCAAATTATTGCCTCGAGCTCGGGAACAATGGGGCAATCGTACCTATGGCCTAGGGGTGTGACACAAGATAACGAAGGAATCGACGCACACGAGGTGATTTATAGGGATATTTTTAACACCGACAAACTAAAAACGTTGGTTGTCGTTTGTTTCTCTATGGGCGAATGGGTAGCAGGGCTGTTTACGGCGACTGCCACAATGGGCGTAGCGGGGCGTGGTTATAAAATAAATGTTGTGACGCCGGGGCTTGAGCGCCCAGCCGCTATAAAAAGCATTAAAGCTCTTGGTCATTATTACGATCAGATTATTATTGCGGGCTACCCGCCGTTTTTAAAAGATGTTTTAGACGAGGGGACAAAATCGGGAATTAACTGGTCGAAGCTGAACATAAAGCTTTTGATGGCGGGCGAGGGTATTAGCGAAGAGTGGCGCAACTATACCCTAAAGGAAGTGCATGCGCATAACCCATACGCCGATGCAATCAATATTTATGGCTGTGCCGATGCAACGATGCTGGGATATGAAACACCGGCATCAATATTAATCAGGCGTCTTTATAACCGCAGGCCGCGGCTTCGCCAAGACGTGTTTGGAACGAGCAATCTTTCGTCGCTCGTGCAGTATCATCCGGAGCGCCGTTATTTCGAGGCAGTAGACGGCCAGCTGATCGTAACAGCAGAAACAGGTATTCCGCTTATTAGATACGACACGCAGGATAGGGGCGGGATCTACACTTTTGATGAGCTCGTGCAACCGATACAGGGGCGGTTTAATGACATGTCACACCATATCGAACCTGGTCTTGATAACTGGAAAAAGCTGCCGTTCATATATCTTCAGGGTCGTCCTAGCTCTGTGACGACGATTTACAGCGTGAATGTCTATGCCGAAAACGTTAAGGCAGCGCTTCTCGACAAGCAGATACGTCGGCTTGTAACGGGGCGTTTTACGATGGACACAAAGTATCTACCAAACATGGATCAGTATTTTGTTCTTAATGTAGAACTTGCCGAAGGCGCAGTCATTAAGCAGGCAGACCGCAAACTTTTTCAAGAGATTGTCATTAAAAAAATACGCAGGCTTAATGCTGAGTATAATTTTTTGTATAAATCTATCGGCAAAAAGGCCGAGCCTAAAATCGAATTTATCGAGTGGGGCAATACGGAATATTTTGCTCGCGGCGTAAAACATAAATGGGTAAAAAAGGGGTAGTATGGGCCAGGGAAGATTGACCACGACAAACCACGAGAGCGTGTGGCCGGATAGCCTGCGACGCGCTGCAAAACGTACGCGGCTCGATAGCGACGGTTGGCGGCCTATTGTTATTGAAATGAAGCATGCAAAGGCCGCTGCGCAGCTCGATACACTTATTAATGACCATCCTATTCATAAGATTGTCGACAACTACGACGAACAGTACGCCGAACTAATTGTTAGCCGGCATCCGCAGTTATACCAGGCGACACTTGCGGTAAAGCAGGAATCGCTAAAGCCATATCTTCACAAACACTACGACGGTAAAGAGCCTTGGCAGCTTGGCTCGTGGGCGTATTTTCCATGGAGCGGCACGCTCGTTCATTTGCTTGAAAAGGAGCTATTCTTAGAATCTCGAACTATCCGCAACAAAGACCTTATCACCGTCGCCGAGCAGCAAAAGTATGCTGATTTTACTGTTGGATGTGCCGGCATGAGTGTCGGAAGCAACGTGGCGTTGTCGCTTGCAATATCGGGCGGGTCGCAAAAAATTAAACTCGCGGATGGTGCGGTAATTAGCGCCTCTAACCTTAACCGAATCATGGCAGGCGTCCAAGAAGTGGGCAATTCTAAATCTGCTGTCATCGCCCGCAAATTGTACGAAATGAACCCGTACATGGAGGTGGAATGCAACCTCGATAATATCACCGAAAAAACGATCGATAGTTTTTTTGAACAGCCATGGTCGCTGCGCGTTGTTGTCGATGAAATCGATGATTTAAAAACGAAAATATTACTAAGAATAGAAGCACGCAAGCGGGGTATTCCGGTTGTTATGGCAACCGATTTGGGCGATGACGTCATGCTGGATATTGAGCGATTCGATCTTAATAAAAAACTTCCTCTTTTTCATGGGCTTGTTCCAAATGTCGAGGAGCTGCTAACAAAAGAAGTAAGTAAGCGCGAATGGCTAAAGTATGCAACGGCGATTATTGGGCCGCACAATACGCCGCTTCGCATGCAACAATCGTTATTAAAAATAGGGACGAAACTAGTGACCCAGCCTCAGCTTGGTCCTACGGCGGCAATGTCCGGAGTTGCCGTGGCGTATGCTGTTCGCCAACTTGCAACAGGCGAAAAGTTACGTAGTGGCCGAACACTTATCTCGCTCGATAAACACCTGCGTTCCGATTTAGTGACGCTACGATACCGACGCTCGCACAAAAAACATACGCGTCAGCTAAAGCGTGCGCTAGATGCTATGTAGTCAGCTCTTCGACTTCTAGGCGTGGAGATGAGCGTACGAAATGCGCCGGCTTGCCGATACGAAGCATCGATTGAAGTCGGTCTGAAGTGCCGAGCATTTTTTCGATATCTTCATGAAAACTCGCGGCCTCAACTGGTGCTGCAAGTGTACATTGGGCAAGACCACTGTCGGCAATTTTTAGGGCAACCCGCAAATATGCCCGCCCAGCTTGTAGCCAAAAACTCGGCACGTCTCCTGTTGTCCCGATAAAAACGAGTGCCGAAGCATCGTTAACACGTTGTTGGTCGTGTCGGGCTTTAAGTGGCAGTCCAATACCCATTTTTATAGATAATTTGCCAAATATAGAGCCAATCATGCCTTCGCCTAGCGTATAGCCATGCATTCCTGTGCGCGAGGGCGACCAGTTATAGTGAACGAGATGATACAGTTCCTTGCGGAAATCTGGGCTACTAAGCGCGAGTGACATCGCCTTGAATGTGTATTCGCCAACGCGGCGTATCGATGCTTCATCTTGCATAAAGTGAACGTTGACGCCTTCTAAATCAGCGACTGCTTGTTGGCACTGCGCGATAAGACTTTGCGGGACTTCAGCTGGCTGCATTTTTTCGCGGTACGTGTGGCGCTTTTTAAGTGCGCTTAAAATGGCGGGTTGTTCAGGTTTGTTGCTGGTTGTTATTTTTAGCACAGCAATAGTTCCTTGTAGCGAGCTGGTCTGCGTGCTGACGAGTTCGGCGTTTAGTCCCAACCCCTCGGCGGCTTGTAGCGCTGCTTCGAGGCATATGCCAAAGCTAAGCCATGTTTCGCGCCCTGTAGGATCACCAGGTCCAAGAACCCGATCGAGCTCGACGGCTATCGAAACAAGGTTGCCATCTACAATAAACTTCCATGGCTGAGCGTTATGTGCCGAAGGCGCAAGCCGGGCGTAGTCGAGGAGTTCAGAGATATGAGAAGGGATTTCTTGCTTCATGCGTGCCTAACTTTATAAAACTTTATAGTTTTACTATAACATCGTAGTATTATAAGTGTAATGCTTGAGCTTATAATACTTCTCATCTCCGTAGTTGCTAACTTTGGGCTGGCCATGGTTGTTATCGCTAAAAACCCGCACGGGCGCGTCAACCGGAACTTTGCACTTTTAGCCCTGTCGCTAGTTGTATGGCTAATTGCGAATTATATCTCTACGCACCCTATATTTCTTGATCAGTTAACATGGATTCGAGTCGCTATGGCGACAGCCAGCATTCTATCGATGTCCATGCTGCTTTTGACGAACGTTTTTCCGCAGGGCGAGGCATATCGCAAGAACCTTGCAAGGCTTGTCATTGTATCTGGCTGCGTTGTAGCATTGTTAGCGTTAACCCCCTTGGTTTTTAGTGGTCTTGAAGTATCTGGCTCCTCGGTCACCCCAATACCCGGACTGGGCATGGCGTTGTTTATGCCGTTTGTTTTCGCCTCCTTATCTGGCAGCATCTATATCCTTTTTCGACGCTTTCGGTTACTAAAGGGGAGACTTAAAGAACAGGTACGATATGCGCTTATCGGGGTTATGGTTACCTTTACGCTTCTTGTACTTCTTAACTTTGTTGTTATCATCGTATTTCGTAATACGTCGTTTATCTTTCTGTCGCCACTTTTCGGCTTGGTGTTTACGGCGAGTTTTGCCTACGGAATTATACGACTCAAGCTCTTTGATATTCGTTTGATTATCGCGAGATTCGTTGCTTATCTCTTGCTTTTGCTTGTTGCGGGTCTGCTTTATGGTTTTTTGGGGGCGGCGCTATCTTTTTTCATCATAGGTGTGCAACCAAGCCTTGCGCAGATTCTTGTTTCGACATCGGTCGTCGGGTTTCTGGTTCTCTTCGTTCAGCCACTTCGCAAGTTCTTCAACTACATTACAAGGACGATCTTTTACCAAGACGATTACGATACAAAAAGCGTCCTGGATAACCTGGCGACTGTACTTGTGCATTCTACCGAGACCAAACCATTGGCAGCGGTGTCGCTAGCAATTTTAAAGAAGGCGCTTAAATCTGATTTTATTACATTGGTACTTATGGACGAAACGGCCAAAGATGGCACGAAGCTGCTTGGTGATGACCATAACTCCTCGGTTTTTTCTAGCATAACTCCACAGCAATTTCGCCGTCATGTTGCCGATATCATGAGCTTCGATTTAATTGAGGCGCCGGCTGATCATTTTCATGGAGAGATGCAAAAAGCAGGTGTGTCGATTATTGTACGCTTAGAGACGAAGAGTGAGATTGTCGGCTATTGTATCTTTGGTTACAAGACGACAGGAAGTGCCTATTCCGAACGTGATATTGATTTAATACGAATAGCAAGCGACGAGCTAGCGGTGGCGATTCAGAATACTCTGCGCTTCGAGCAGATTCAAGGGTTTAACGACACGCTTCAACAGCGTATTGAGGATGCGACAAAGGAACTGCGCGAAAGTAATGCGCAGCTTCAACGCCTCGACGAGGCAAAAGATGAGTTTGTGAGCATGGCCTCTCACCAGCTGCGCACACCGCTGACTAGCGTAAAGGGGTATATCAGCATGGTGCTAGAGGGGGACGCTGGCAAGATCACTTCTATGCAGCGTCAGTTGTTAAGTGAGGCATTTATTAGCAGTGAGCGCATGGTGCACCTTATTAGTGACTTCTTGAACGTGTCGCGTTTGCAAACGGGAACGTTTATTCTTGAAAAGAAGTCTGTTGATCTTGCAAAGATAGTGACGCAAGAGGTCGAGAGTTTGCAAACAACCGCTCATGCTCATAACTTGAAACTCCACTATCGTGCTCCGTCGTATTTTCCTGTGCTCAATATCGATGAAGGTAAGATACGGCAAGTGCTTATGAACTTTATCGATAATGCAATCTATTACTCTGAAGAAAATACGACGATTAGTATTACGCTAGGTGTTGATGCCGGTTATGCAGTCCTTGAGGTGAGAGACACTGGTATCGGCGTGCCAAAGGAAGAACAAGCACATCTGTTCTCGAAGTTCTTTAGGGCAACCAACGCACGCAAGCAGCGCCCCGATGGTACGGGTGTTGGTTTGTTTCTTGCGAAGAAAGTTATTACGGCGCACGGCGGCTCAATGGTGTTCTCATCTATCGAGAACGAAGGCAGTACGTTTGGATTCCGTTTGCCAATTAAAAAACTAAGCGCCAGTAGCGATACGAACAAGCTCGATAAGTAGCCAAACAACAACGATAGCGACGCCCGCGGTAATAAGTACGGGCTTTGCGATACGCTTTTTCTCGAACCACCACTGCTGAATTTTGTTGCGCTTTACGGCGCTAATACGTGTGACAACCGGTCGCGTGACACTAGCGTCTTGGCCGGTATATACTTTGTTGCGTTTTTTCTTCTGTTTTGCCATAGATGACTATAGTATAAACAAAAATCACCCCCGTGTAAAACGAGGGTGATTGATCTGAGGCTAAATCGCTTCAGTAAGTTGAGCGGTCAGTCTCTATAGTGAGCGGCGGCTAGCTATGTAGTAGGCGATAGCAGCGATAAGTGAGGCAGCACCAACGACGGCAACAAGGCCATCACCAGCACCAGTCTTTGGAAGCTCTTTTGGAGTTTCTGGGACTTCAGGTTTTTCCTTACAGCGATCGTCGCCAACAGGGATACCTGGCTTACATTCATTTGGTTTCTCGACACAAGTTTTGCTGACAGTTACTGTCGCAGTGTCGCTCTTGCTGCCGTTGTTAGTTTCGGCAGTTGCGGTATTAACAAGGGTGTTAACGCCACATTTTTCGAGCTTGCTGTTGTCAACAACTTTCGCTTTGAACTTTACGTATACAGCAGCACCTGGGTTGTAGTCGCCAAGGTTGATACCTCGTGCAGTAACGTTGTCGCTGGCAAGCGTCCATTTGTTACCTGTGTTCGAGTTTGAGTAGTAAGTACTACCCTTTACGTACTCTAGGCCAGCAGGAAGCTTGTCTTTAATGATAACGTCCTTCTGGAGGCTCGTACCGATGTTCTTGTACTTGATCTTGTATTCTACTTCTTCGTTTGGAAGAGCGGTAATAGTTTCGGCATATTTGTTCTCGCCAGGTTTACCAACTTGCTTCGAGATTTCGAAGTTAGGCTGGTCAACGCGGAACTTGAACGTTACATAACCAGCAAACTCGTTACAGCCAGGAAGCTTACCGTCGAGGGCGCTGTACCCAAGTGGTGTTCCGGTGGTGTAAAGGTTGTTTGGCAATGTTTTACCGTTTACTGCGCCGTTACTGTAGATCTTTGCAGAATCAGGAACGTAGCGAAGTGCGTAGTTGCCGCTTGCTAGTCCGTAGGCTTCGTCCCAAACCTGTGCTGGGTTGGCGTTTGAGGCACCAACAAAACCAGTAATTCGAGCTTTTTCGCCAGCTTTTACAGAAGCAGGCATCTGTACACGCATAAATGCGTTTTTGGCGATACCTTTATAGTCGTGAGCGGCGTCGTTAAGACTGCTTTTCGCGTTGTTGTGGTAAAACACCGTTACGGCGTATTCTTTACCTGGCTGCAGGGTAACCTGCTCGCCATAGGTGCTGTTAGGTGCTGAGGCTTCTTTGATTTCAACAAAGTTGCGCTCGTCGCCCCACTGCGGGTTATTGGTGATAGAGTTGAACGTTACGTAGTCGGCAGGATTCTGCACGGTAAACGTTGGACGATCCGGGCCCCAGGCAAACAATGCTGCCGGAACCAATACGGCTGCTGCAACGATCGCAAGACCTGCAGCACGCTTTGGTGCTCGCTTGATAGCGTCGATGATTTTCTTCATACACTCTCCTTTACTAGTACTCCACATACTAGAATTAATGGATTTGATAAAATTATACAACATATTACTTAAAAAGTAAATGCTTATGCTCAGTGAAATTTAAATTATTAATGTACCATTTTCGGGGCAAATCAGATCATTACAAAACATTGGGGTTGTCCAAGGAGCTACTAGCCAACTGCGAGCATAAATGCCCAGGCAGGGAATAGCTCCTTGGGGAAGTACATGCACTGTTATGTGCGCACCTCACCGCGAGGCGACCGTTGGCGACACTGGGTCGCTTCGGGCCACCTCGCGGCGTGGTGTTCCTTCGAACCGAGCCTCCTAGGAGGCGTCAGTCCGACGACGCTGCCGCGACACCCCTAGTCCCAGAGGGAAGAGGAAGAACGCGGCGAGGAGAGCGAGTCCGAGCCCTCCGCCGGTACCTGACGATGAGGCCAGGGTCATGGCGGCGGGTTCGACGTCGCCGTCAGCCGGGGCCGTGTTCGACGGCTCCGGCTCGGGGATCGGGTCACGCGTCGGCTCCTGGGTCGCCCCGGGTGCCGGCTCGGTGTTCTCGTCCCCAGGCTGATCCGTCGGATCGGCCGGGTTGGGTTCCACGGGGTCGGTCGTCTCGACCGGTCCCGGAGGCTCCTCCTGAGTCGGGTCGTCCGAAGGGACGATGACCGGACCCTTGGTCTCCGAAGGCGTCGGCGACGGTGAGGTCGACGGCGTCGTGCTCGGAGACGGGGTGGTAGAAGGAGTGGTGCTCGGCGTCGGCGATGGTGAGGTCGAAGGCGTCGAGCTGGGTGTCGATGACGGGGTCGTCGACGGGGTGGTGCTCGGCGTCGGCGACGGTGAGGTCGACGGCGTCGTGCTCGGAGACGGGCTCGTCGTGGACGGCGTCGGGGACGCAGTCGTTGACGGGCTTGTCGGTCCGGGCGAAGTGGGTACCGGAGGCTGGGGCGGAGTGATCTTCACGACTCCTGTGCAGAAGTTCGTGCATTCCGTCAGGACTCCAGTGCACTTCTTTGCCGCCTCGGTGTTGGCGACGGGCTTGCCGTCCTTCATCACCGGGACGGTGAGGATGACGCGGACCTGGGAACGTGCGTCCCCGAAGTCCTGAATTGCGCCAGTCTCGATACCGCGTGTGTTGATCAGCGCGCCCGTAGTGCGGACGATCGGCAGCTTGTCGGCCGCCGCGCCCACGTTGGGTCGCACTGCGTCACGGGCCTGCTGGTCCGTGACTGTGGAGTTGATCACCAGGATGACACGAGTGTCGAGCCCGGTGGTCTTCTCCAGGTTGGCGTACTGCTGCGCGTCTTCCCACGTTCCGATGTGCTCGGAACGCTGGTTGTAGGCAGCGATGTACGCGGTCTTCTTGGCTTCCGGCAGAGCGTTGACGCGCTCGACCAGGTTGCCCCACGAGGTGACCGCACCCTTGCCGTCGTCGAGCGACGGGCGCAGGGTGGTGTCGTTCGTGGTGTCCGCGCCCGCGACGGGCTTGGACTCGGTGGTAGCCGGGTCGTTGGACACGAGGTCCACCGTCTCGGCCTCGCCCCCACGGTTGTACGTGAGGGACGACGGGATGTTCTGCGGCGCGCCGTTGTCGACGCTCGAACTCGTGATACCCACCATGGCGATGTTGAACACCACCAGGAAGGCACTGAGCCCGAACGCCACCCACGCCACGTTCCTCGCCTTGGCGGCGTGGAACGCGATGGTGGCGACGGCCGCACCGACGCAGAGCAGAACGACGATGAACTGGACGAACCCGTTGATGGGGGCCTCGATGAGGCCGACCAACGTAACGAGGAACGCCAGCGTGAACGCCGTGAGCCCTGCTGCGACCACTCGCTGCGAGAATGCCCATGCACCGAACGCCGTCAGCAAGCCGACGACGAACAGTGGCAGGAATCCCAGCGGAGTGAACGCCGTCAGCAGGACGCTGAGCGACGTCAGCCCGAAGGCTGCCGCGGTGTAGGGGAGGCCCCGCTTGGCGAAGATCGCCGCGGGGACCACCAGAAGGACAGAGAGCAGGATCCACCAGGCGATAGCCACGGGGTCCTCCTCCTTTCTGAACCGAAGTTCGGTAGGTGGACTAGCTGTGGGCCGGGGTGGATCGGTTGTTCTTGCCCTGAAGCTTGAACGTCCAGCCGGCCAGCGCGAGCGCCCGGTTCAGCTTCTCGATCGACGTGTTGTCGGGGAGAATCTGAACGAGGACGGCGAGCAGGTCGAGCTGCTTGTCGCTGAGGCCAGCCTCGAGCCGCGACCGGATGTCGTCGGCGCCGAGGTCGTTCAGCAGGGTGACGATCGCCGGGTTGAGCCCGGTGGCGTCCTCGAGGGCCTTGACCCTCTGGTGGACGCCATCGATCCGCTCGTCGACCTTCACGAACTTCTCGTTCGTGCGGCCTTCGAGCTCGTCGATGATCTCCTGGGCCCTGGCGAGCAGGGCATCCAGGTCGACACCGCCGTTGTCGCCGCCACCGTTTCCACCGCCGTTGCCGCCGCTACCACCGCTCGCCGCCACGGGGGCGGGAACGGGGATGACGACGGGGATGGGCGAGGGTGCCGGGACGGGCACGGGGGTGGTGCCGGTGATCAGGGTCTCGGCGGCGCTCAGGAGGTTGTCGATCTTGTCGACGGACCCCTCGAGCACCGCGAGGGTGACCGTGGTCCGGGTGGCCTTGGTCTGGTTCCACGCGGTAGCCGCCTCGTCGAGCCGCCGGGCGGCCTTGTCGAGGTTGGCGTCACGCTGGTCCAGCTCGGCGACCTTGTCGGTGTCGAGCACGCGGTCGTGCTTGACCTCCAGTCGAGTCGCCTCGAGGAGGAGCAGCAGCGACTGGTGCCGACCGTGCTGGGTACGCAGAGCGTTGGTGAGCGTGTTGAGGGTGCGCATCGGGGGTCCTTTCGGGAGCCGATCGTTGTGTCGTCGCCGGGCGTGTTGCCGGCAACGGCGAGCGTACTCTTTCGAGATAGCCAGCATGTAAAAGATTACTCCACGTAATCTCCTACATGCCAGCCACCTCAAAAGAGAAGGAAATAACAGTTGCATGTACATATCTACGGAGAAAGATTTCTCGACGTAGTGCTGCAAACTGCAGCACGGCTCACATAAACAAGTTTACGTGTGCGGTGCTACAGTCTACGGCGATGTACTGTAATGATCCGATTTGTTAACGTTCCCGTCCGCATTTCATACACACGAATGATGTATCTAATTTATCACAAAAGCCCACAAATGTCAATACTTAGGTAAGGCGCGAACAGTGGTGAAATTGTTTACGGTTACAATATATAATTGACATATTTACATTTATTATGTTTAAATATAAATAAGTCGCACCACAAGGAGGTTGCTTTAACACGACCAGATGTTGTGTACCTGCGATAGCACTTCGACCGAATGAGGAAGAATGACCCAGACCATGAGGGTTGGAAACACCCTGCTTAACCGCCTTCTCCGGGGAGAGGCTCGTCTTCACGAGCTGATCGACATGCCGGAGTTCGCGGGCGCTATGGTTACGGCCCGTGAGGCCGTGATCCAGGCGTTCATGTCGGCACAGACCGGCAAGGGCAGGCGCAAGGCCACTCCGGGCTACATGCTCGGGCTCGACGAGAACATGTCGAGTCTGGCACGGTTCGTTCACGACCACCTCGGCAAGGATGCACGCACGCGCGTGTTCTCGCCGGCTGGTCTGACCGAGGCTGTTCGCTCCTGGGACATCCGCCACAAGGAGACCGCTGCGGACATCGTCCGTCGCGAGATCATCATGCGCGTCCTGATCACCATGAAGGGCGCGCACGAGGTCTACTACATGGCGGACGGCAGCTGGAACATGTACCAGAGTGTGATGGATGGTCTCGACGAGATCGAGGCCGCCACCCGCAGCTACCAGGAGAACGGCGGATTCCACCGCTTTCCCCAGCAGGCCACGCGTAAGCGTGTGCTCGTGAGGTAGCGTTCGTCGTCGAAGTGAGGTAGGCGACGCGGAGGCCAAGTTGGCTCCGCGTCGCCTACCAGACGACACCCCGAATAGGGGCTTTTTATTTCCAAAATAATCTGTTACAATAGCAAACGTTAATTTAACAAATGGTCTCATCGTCTAACGGTTAGGACACCAGGTTTTCATCCTGGCAATCCGGGTTCGATTCCCGGTGAGATCACCATAGAAAAAGCACCATCAATTGTATGGTGCTTTTTCTATGGTCTATAGGTTATTGTAATTCTACCAATATGCCGCTTGTTTTCAAGAAAGGCCGCAGTATCGTGCCGTCACCGCGACGCCAGCGTGAGGCGTCGAAAGCGAACCCGGGAGGATCGTCGCCGTTGACGACGGTTGTGCCTACGATTGAGGTTTGATTTGCGCCGCTGCCAGTAAGGTCGCTGACTGGTGTTGCGATCGAACTTTGATTGAACGCCCATAATGCCGACGGATCAGAGGTAAGCCAATTTTGTAAAGAGGTCTCGAGCCCTGCTGCCTCGAGCGCTGTATCCCCCGCACCATCTGCCGACCAAGGAAGGGCATTTGCCCATGCTGCGCGGGCTGCAATACGGCCGTCGAGGTTGTCGGTTTCTGTTTCGTAGGTAAACCGGATACTTCCGTCGGTGCCAGGACTTGTCCAATCTGTCATAGGTGAGGCGCCGGCTTGGTGTGTCCAGATTCCGCTGGTAAAGTTATAGAGCGAGAATCGTGGGGTTGCGGTGCCCTGCGCTTTACGAACGACAACCAAGTACCAGACATTAGCGGTTAAGGAGGTGGCGTCGCTTGATCTGCTTGGGAGTTCAAACCATGTCAAGACGTTACCGCTCTGCCATAAAAGGAACGAACCAAGTGCCGTGCCGGCGGCATTGTGAGGATTGAAAATCGGACGATAATTACTAACGGAGGTTCTTTTAATAATAGCCGCAACAGTACCGTATTGAAGTCCCGAAAGGGCGCCCGTTGAGAAGATTATATCGTCATCTGTCGCATTGCTGAATTCGCGGACGGCCACGCTACGCCTCCATCATCCATACATCGCCGTTGTCCATATTGGTCGGCTCGATAGTGCCGCCAATCCAAAATACCATCTGGGCGTTTGGCCGCGCTTCGCTGCCAGTAGCGACGGCGACAGTCGCCACGGGCGACAGTGTCCAGCTGTTGTCGCCACTGAGAAACGTATCGGCGCTTGGGGTTCCCGACCCAAGCTGCGCTAGGGGGACATATCCCGAGCCGTTTAGGTCTGCTTTGGTGGCAAGGCCTGGCACGGTGGGTGCAGTAGCAGTTCCGCCAAGATCGCCAGCAAGCTGCACAGTTCCCGGGGTCGAAGCAGTGGCGAGAGCGGCACTGGGGACGTCATCCCACTTGAAGCCGCCACTACTAAGGCTGTCACGGGTGAGGATTTGGCCGTTGGTCCCCGTACCGTCGGCAAGTTTGTCGATGGTAATTGCGCCGTCTTGTAGCTTGGTGCCGGCGATAGAGGCATCTTGGATGGCCGACGAAGTAATGGCGTCGTTTTTGACTGTGCCGTCACTATTATGAGATACGACAAGATAGTCGTTGAGAATCTCTCCCCATAGGCCTTCGTCTGCACCGGGCTGTGGCAATCGTGCCATTTGCTACCATACTCCTATTACTATGGATTTAGTTTAGCATGAGCGTTGTCCCGGGGAGTAGTGTTTTTGCGAATGGATCGGACGGATTCTTAATATCATTGTCGTGAAAACAACGATATGAAAAATTGCAAATCATCTGTAGTAATGTTTTCACATACTTTTTTGAAGACTATTTGATAATGCTTGTGCTTGAATACGTACACATATCAGGCAGATAATGGCGGAGCTACCGCAAGTTATCAGTCGGAATACCGACACGTTTTGCGAATCCAACACATCCACAAAATATGCATGAGCACACGTTTTTAAGCGTGGGCGTAACTTCGATAGCTGTATAAAAACGCAACTTTAAGGAGTATGTAAAATGAGTACAGCTGATCAACTAAAAACCGAAAAAAGCGAGCGCCGCTTAACGGCCGAAGCGCGTGACCTTACCGATCTTGAGTGGTGTCACGAGGCGGATAGAGAGGGCGAAGTTTTCTCGGTACGCCGTAACCCCGAGACGTTTTACGAAGTTATTATCGAAAGTAGAGTGCCGTTTGAGCAACGTAGGCAGGAAACACCGCCCGCTATGTGGGAGCTTATGGAGGCCGAGGTTGCGCCTATTAGAGGTAAAAAAGGATTTGTTCTTAGTTCAACCATAGAAGGCGGCGGCGTGGCTATGCAAGAACCGCCAGCGCTGGATCTGTTGAATGAAATGGGCGCCGATGTGACGTGGCTTGTATCCGACAATGACCCCGAGGCGTTTATTACGACGAAGAAAATGCACAACCTTCAGCAAGATGTGCTGGGCGCGGGCGAAACCTTTACCGCCGAGGATAAAGCGAAGCATAAAGAGTACGGCCTAAAGAACTTCCGTGGCATGATGGAGAACGTTCCGGGTTTTGCAGAGGCCGACTTTTACTGGATTGAGGATCCTCAACTTGCGGCGATGATTCCGGAACTGATGAAAATCAACCCGAACGCAACCTTTATTTACCGTAATCATATTCAAACCGACCGCGACAAAATGGCCGAACCTGGCTCGCCCCAGAATCTTATTTATGAATATCTGCGCGATGAGTGTGCTGTTGGCAAGGTGGATGCCTACGTGGCGCACCCCGTAGAACAGTTTGTTCCGTACGGTACCGAACATGTTGTGGCGATGCCGCCAACAAGCGAGCTGCACGAAGATCTTAACCGTGAAGTGAGCGAAGAGGAAAAACAAGAGAAGCTTCAGTGGCTTGACGGCCAGGTAATGAAGCAGAACTTTTTACGCCGTTATGCAAACCGTGAACAGTACATGCGCGAACATGGCGAAGAACCAAGCGACGAAGAGTATTACAAAGACGACCAGCCGCTATTTGATAGGAGCCGCAAGTGGCTAACTGGCTTTGCCCGGTTTGATAAGGCGAAGGGGCAAGAGTTTAATATGCGCCTTCAAATGTTGATTACCGACAAGCTGGTTAGTCTAGGTGCGCCTGAAGAGCTGATTCCGCACACGATTATTACGGGCAATGGCGCCACTGATGACCCTGATCGCAATAAAGTACTCGCCGAGATGATTGAACTTCGGGGCACCCGCTATGCCGATTATGCGAAATACATTACGGTCGTGGGGCTAGAACATGACTTTACCGCAGTAAACGTGCTACTTGCAAATAGTATGTACACCGAAAACTTCTCGGTTGCTGAAGGGTTCGAACACCGTCGCACCGAAGGAATGCTGAAAGGTACGCCGTCGCTTTCGAGTAACGCAGGTGGCTTGCCACTTCAGGGTAAAGATGGCGAGGGTGGATTTGTCGCCGATCTTGAGCGTATGGACGAAGAGCTTGACCGTATCGCAGACGAAGTTGTTGCAGATATCTTAGATGAAGCAAGGTATGCGGCTCGCAGAGAGGCGACATTGCAGTGGGCCGAAGAGTTTAGTAAACAGGAATTGACCACTGTCGCCAATGTAACGCGATTTGCTCGAATTGTGAATGGCAAGGGTGATAGGAAGTGGAAGATTGGCGAAATGCTGAAGGACCGAGAGGCCGAGGGGCGACGATACACCCAGGAGATGGGCGCTCGCGCAGCACAATAGAAAAATACTACAAATAAATACCCCGTAGAATGCGGGTATTTATTTTAGAGCGATTGTTGCGGCAAAAGCCAACGTTCGATAAGTTTGTAGTAATTGCCCAAATCTTCGGCGAGAAGCCATTCTTCGTCGGCGTGACGACCATGGCCGTAGGGTTCGGTTATGATGCAAGGGATGTCGTACTCGGCGAAATGCCGACCGTCGGTGGCGCCGTACGATTCTACGTATTCGGGCTCACCGCCTCTTTGTTTGCGGTAGGCATCGAGAAACGGTGTGACGTATGGCGAATTTTTATCGAGCAGCAAAGGATAGCCCTCGTGAGAAATGGTAAATTCTAACGAGTATTCCTCGGCAATTTGCGCTGCCAGCGAACGGCAAAGGTTAAGCTCGTCGAGGCTGAATGTTCTAAAATCAGCAGTAGCGACCGCATAGTCGGCAATTTGATTGATCGCATTGCCAGCGTTGAGCGTATTGATTGTAAGCGTGGAGTCGTCGCTAGAAGTCAGAGGATAGGCATTGCGAAGCATCTGAAGCGCGTCCATAAGGCGATGCAATGCATTTTCGCCCTCCCATGGACGTGACCCATGGGCACTTTTGCCATTTGCGATAAACTCTATCCCCAAAAGACCTTTGGCGCGCTCTTCAATTTTCCAATCCCCACCACCGTCTGGTATGAAAGCAACCTTCGGACGAAGCCCCAAAGCGAACACGTCGGCAATGCATGCGCCGCCTATCTCTTCATCGGTTGTTATAAGAAATCCGATATTAAGATTGGAAAGTTTGTCGGCGTGATTTTTAATAAACTCAAGGTAGCAGGCGGCGGCAAACTTCATGTCGTACGATCCGCGACCGTAAAGCCGCCCATCGGTTTTTTGGATGGTGAACATTTCGGGGCTTGCGGGAACGACATCTAGGTGGGCGAGCAAAAGAATATCAGGGGTCATGGTGTTCTGTGTTGTCGCAAGAAACCAAGGGTTTGGCGTGTCGCAATTTTCGTGAATGTAGAGGTTTAGTCCGTCGAATTTGCCGCGTACGAGCTTTAAGATTTCATGACAGGCGGCAGAGTTGCTGCTGACGCTAGGGATAGAGACTAGCTGTGATAGGGTCTTTTCAAGATTTTCTTGCACCGTAGCGCTCCTTTCATAGAAAGACTAAAAATAAATAGAAACATTTAGTCTAGGCAATTACTTACTATACATCTATAGTATGTATTTTGCAAAATAGGGTGTACAATATCCCCATGAGTGTTATTTTTAAACGTACCAAGATCTTGGCCACATTGGGGCCTCCAACAAATAATTATGAGACCATTGAAGCGCTTGCTAATGGTGGCGTAAACGGGTTCCGCCTGAACTTTAGCCATGGCAGCTACGAAGAGCGCGACCAGCAAATTGCATGGATCCGCGAAGCGAGTAAAAAGCACGGCAAGCCAGTTGCGATCCTTCAAGACCTTCAGGGTCCAAAAATCCGCCTTGGAATGCTAACGCAAAACACGCCGGTAGAAAAAGGCGACGAGCTCGTACTTGACCACGCTGCCGAACACGACGGTAAGTTTGTTGTTCCTGTGCAGTACAACCTCGCTGAAAAGGTAAAAGTTGGCGAGCCGATCTATATCTTTGACGGTAAAATCCGTACGACGGTTATCGAAATTCCATCTGCAACGGCAATTAAAGTACGTGTTGAAAACAGCGGAACGTTGATGAGCCGCAAAGGTATCAACCTGCCAGACACCGACTTCGGTGGCGATATTCTTACCAAAAAAGATCACGAAGATATCGAATACGGTGCCGACAAAGATCTTGACTACGTAGCGCTTAGCTTCGTTCAATCCCCAGACGATATCAATAACCTTCGCCAGATTCTTGTGAGCCTTGGTTCAACTGCGCATATTATTGCAAAGATCGAAACTAAAGCCGCTATTAAAGAAGATGTCCTTGAAGAAATCGTAAAAGCTAGCGATGGTATTATGGTTGCCCGCGGAGACCTCGCTGTTGAGGCTGGTGCCGAGGTTGTGCCAATTGTTCAACGCCGTATTATTGCCCTTTGCCGCAAGTACGGAAAGCTAAGTATTGTTGCGACGCAAATGATGGCAAGCATGGTTGACAATCCAGAGCCAACCCGTGCCGAAGTAAGCGACGTGGCAAACGCGGTTATTCAAGGCGCTGATACCGTTATGCTTTCAGACGAAACGGCCAACGGTTCGTACCCGCTAGAGACGGTTGCTGCTATGCGCAAAGTTATTTTGTTTGCTCAGCAGAACACTGTCGTTCCCGAACTTCGCCACGAAGTATTCCACATGAAGAACCCACAGCAAGATGCAATTAGTGCCGCAGCGGTAAAACTTGCCGAGCAGCTAAAAGTTGACGCCATTGTTGCCGAGACAAAATCTGGTGCAACGGCGGCAAACATCGCAACACATCGCCCTAACCTGCCTATTATCAGCGTTACCAGCGATGCGCGTACTGCTCAGCAGCTTGCGCTTACCTACGCAAGTCAAAGCTTTGTTCGTCCAGACGGCGAAAAAGCGGGACTTGATATTGCTAAAGAGCTGAAGGCAGATGGTTACTTTGGTGACACCGAAAAGGTGACAGTGGCCATTGTTAGCGGTCGCCAGCCAGGACTTGCCGGCGCTACTGACACGATTCGTGTTCGCGTGCTAGAATAAAACTAGCCATAAAAGCAAAGGGTGGGATGAGCTTTTTTAAACAAACAATCAACACGGTGCAAATATCCGGCCACACGGTTCTCGTGCGGGTTGATTACAACGTTCCCTTAAACGAAGATGGCACGATTGCGGATGATTTTCGTATTCGTGCTAGTCTTCCCACAATTAAAAAACTACTTAAGGACAACTGTAAGGTTGTTCTTATTAGTCATTTAGGGCGGCCAGACGGTTGGGATGAAAAGTTGAGTCTAGAGCCGGTTGCCCAGCGGCTCGCCGAGCTTTTGGGCGAACCCGTTCGCTTTGTCGATAAGACAATTGGCGACAAGCCACGAATGGCAATTAAGCGCGCGCCAAAACGCAGCGTGATTGTACTTGAGAATCTACGTTTTTACCCTGGTGAAGAAGAAAATAGCGAGCAGTTTGCGCGAGATGTCGCCAAGACGTCGGGCGCGCGTTATTTTGTAGAGGATGGCTTTGGTGTGGTGCATCGCAAGCATGCTAGCACCGACGCAATGACCATGCAATTGCCAAGCGTTGCCGGGTTGCTGCTCGAGCGCGAATATACGACCATTACTAACGCCATGAAAAAACCTAAGCGCCCACTGATTGCCATGCTTGGTGGTGCAAAAATCAGTGACAAAGTAGAAATTATTGAGGCGTTCGTGAAGGTTGCCGACACGATCATTATTACGGGTGCTATGGCGAATACGTTTTTGGCGTACAAAGGCTACGCAATGGGCAAGAGTGTCTACGAGCCCAATCTTACTGCTACAATCGACGCGATTTACGAAGCAGCCAGGCAAAAGGTTGGCGCTGATAAAGTAGATGAATTTATTGTTTTGCCAACAGATCTGGCCGTAGGCAAGGCGATTAGCACAGATGAGCCACGTCGCAACGTGACGCTAGATAGTGTTGCACCAGATGATATCGCCCTGGATATAGGAGATGACAGTATTGATACAGCCGTGGCGCTTATCGAAAAAGCTAAAACCGTCGTTTGGAACGGAACGCTTGGCTATGCAACAATCCCTAACTTTGCGCACGGATCTGCCAGGGTGGCGCTGGCGCTGGCAACTCACCCCGACGTTACGTCTATTATTGGCGGTGGCGATACGGCGGATTTTGTATTGAAGTGGGATTCGCGCCAAGGCGAGAGCTTTACGCATGTTTCAACGGGGGGCGGCGCGAGCTTGGAGCTTATGGCTGGCAAAAAGCTGCCTGGGGTGCAAAGCCTGCTAGACGCCAAGGGCTAATTGCGCTACACTAAGAGCAAATAAGCATAAGTGGTATATGGCTCTAGATAAAAAACTCATCGTTGGCAACTGGAAGATGAACCTCAACACTCATGAGGCAAGTTTGTATTTACACAAGCTATCTGGCATGGTGAGGGCGCATCGTGATGTTCAAATTGTACTGGCGCCAACACTTTTAGCACTGCAATCACTTAGCTTGCAGGTAGATCGCAGGGTATTTAAACTTGCCGTTCAAAATCTTTATTGGCGAGATCAAGGCGCTTTTACCGGCGAAGTCTCGGCCAGCCAGCTTCGCGGGGTTGCCGACTACGCAATTATTGGCCACTCCGAGCGCCGCCATATCTTTCACGAAGCCGACAAAGATATCCGCAACAAAGTACAGGCGGCTATTCGTAACGAAATCAAGCCTATTTTATGTATCGGTGAAACGGTTACCGAGCGCATGGAAGGTGAAACAAACGCAGTGCTGCATGATCAGCTTGTTGGTGGACTTGCAAACGTCACCAGCGAAGAACTACAGCATGTGGTGATCGCGTATGAGCCGGTTTGGGCAATTGGGACGGGCAATAACGCACTTCCCGAAGAGGTCAAGAAAGCGGCTGCGACTATTCGCGCCCAGTTAAAGCATTTATACGGGGCGCAGGCGGCAAAGGACATGGCTATTCTCTACGGTGGAAGCGTTACGGCGGACAGCGCAGCTGATTATTTAGCAACAGAGGGTATTAACGGATTGCTGGTCGGAGGCGCGAGTCTCGACGCACACGTTTTTGCCGAAATTATCAACAAGGCGCATAAGGGTTCGGTCGTTTAAGAAATAGGGGTGGGAAATGAAAGATCTAGATTTTGATGAACTTGACAAAGCGGTGAACTCGCTTATGACAGGTACTAGTGGCGCTAAACAACCATCTCAGGATGAGTCGAACGCAGACGGGGAAAAGACGCTCGATATTACGCCAACGTTAGCGACAGATGCTGCTCCGTCGTTTGAAGACCTCGATAAGGCAGTTGCCAAGACGACAGGTGCTCCTGTTGTAAGTTCGAGTCCAGCACCTGCTGCAGCAACCCCTGCTGTTCCCGCTGTACCGCTGCCTGCTGTGGACGCAACTCCTCAGCCGGTATCGTCTTCAGATGCACAAGCGCCCCTTGCGGCACGACGTGGCGGACGCTTCATGGATGTTGTGCATCCTTCTTCTGACATGAAAAAGACAGTCATTCCTCCTCGCCCCGTATCGCGTGAAGGGGTAATGATCGGACGTACTGCTGCTGCGGCGCCTGCACCAGATGTTTCAGTAAGCGATGATACGCCACAAACTGAAGCTCCTGTAGCTATAGAAACACCAGCCACGGAACCAACAGCTTCGAATAATGAATGGCCTGATCCACTAGAAATGGCAGATTTCAAAGCACCAGCTGCTCCACAAATGACGAACGATAACCTGGCGGCAGATCTTCTGGCCGAAGCCGACAAGGCGGAGCATGAAGAAAAAACAGATGGTGCCACACCACCACTTACCTCGCCGTTTCTTTCGGGCGCTAAAGTAGAAAAAAGACCTCTTGGTAGCGCCGCTCCTACATATACCGAGGATGCGCCAACGGCTGAAAAAGAGGACAAGACGGTCGATGACCCCGATGCGCAACTTCCGGCGTCACCAAGTGACACGCCAGTACAGCTTCCCGAGGAGCTTCAGGGTGATCTCATGGCTATCGAGGCAGATACACACATGGGTGTGCCTAAAACCGACGAATCACACCCTGTGACACCCGTAGAGGCGTTGCCTGAAGAGAAGACTGAACCTGAACCAGTGGTCGCTAAAGAAGAGAAGCCAAAAGAAAAGGCGAGCGAGCCAACAAGCGAGCGAACTGTTCCTACTGGTCCTGTGTCTATTCCGCAACAATACCGCGAAGAACCTAGTACGACCGATCAAAAGGCTGGCACCATCTATGACACCGACTCATATCACAAGCCTCTTGCTCACCCTGCTAAAAAGAAGCCGGGTTGGACATGGGTGATTGCTATTATCGTTATATTGATCGTTGGTGCCGGTGGTGGTGCCGCGTTGTACTTCCTCGGTATCGTATAGTTCGGTATACTAGAGATAATGGATTTACTTAAAGACCTCAATCCCGCGCAGGCTGACGCGGTAAAAACGACGTCCGGCCCGCTTCTTATTTTGGCGGGTGCGGGCAGTGGCAAGACAAAAACCTTGACGCACCGAATAGCATATTTGATTGCAAACGAAGGTGTATGGCCAAACGAAATATTAGCCGTAACGTTTACGAACAAAGCCGCTAAAGAAATGCGCGAGCGTCTGGGGCATTTATTGCAGCAAGACGGTAGCGCCAGGCAATTTATGCCCTGGATGGGGACATTTCACGGTATTTGTGTGCGGCTGCTTCGTATGGACGGCGACAAAATCGGCATATCGCCAAACTACGTCATTTACGACGAAGACGATCGCCAAGGTCTCATAAAGCAGGCTATGAAACAGCTGTCGATTACCGACAAGCAAATCAAACCGCGCGCAGTAAGTAGTGCGATTTCAAATGCAAAAAACGAACTTCGATCGCCCGAGGAATTTGCCGCGCATGCTAACTATCCGTTCGAAAAAGAAGTTGCCAAGATCTATACGCTTTACGAAAAGATGCGCATCGAGGCTGGCGCGCTCGACTTTGACGACCTGCTAATAGAGGCGGTCCGCTTATTCCGCGATCACCCAGAAGTTCGTGCAAAATGGCGTACGCAGTTCAAGCACATTCTTATCGATGAGTACCAGGACACGAACGCCGCGCAGTACGCAATCGTTAAAAGTCTTGTCGGCGAAACACGTAATATTTGTGTTGTGGGCGACGACTGGCAATCTATTTATAGCTGGCGAGGGGCTGATTTTACGAATATTTTGAACTTTGAGCGGGACTTTCCTGGGGCAAAAATCGTGAAACTCGAACAAAACTACAGAAGTACAGGCTCAATCCTTGAGGCCGCGCATAGTGTTATCACTAAAAACGTGCAACGATCCGAAAAAAAGCTTTGGACAGCCGAGCCTGCGGGCGCGCCCGTGCAGGTTCACCCTGTGTACGATGAAAGCGAAGAGGCGTACATGGTTGCCAGCCGAATCAACGCGCAGGCAAGTATCGGTGCGCGCAAATATGGTGATTTTGCCGTGCTGTACCGTATGAACTCGCAAAGTTACACTCTAGAGCGAGCGCTGTTGCAGCACAGGATACCGTATCAAATTGTGGGCGGTGTACGTTTTTATGATCGTAAAGAAATTAAAGATGTTATTGCGTATCTTCGTTTGTTATATCAGCCGAACGACCGCATGAGTTTTAGTCGTATTGTGAATATTCCGACGCGTGGAATCGGCGCGACAAGCCTCGAGAAGTTTCTTACGTGGCAGGCAACAAGTGGATTTGATATTATTTCAGCGCTTATCAATGTCGAACAAACGTCTAGCCTTACGCCTCGTGCAAAAATGGCGTTCGCCCGGCTGGGTGATCTGCTACGGGGGTTGCAGGCAAAGTTGCAGTCCGATAAATCTCCGACAGATATCATTGAATCGCTTATCGAAAAAACAGGCTACCGCGATTTTATTTTAGATGGCACTCCGCAGGCTGAAGAGCGCGAAGCAAACATTGGGTCGCTGGTTTCTGACGCCAAGGCCTTTGCGACGCTGCCCGATTTTCTCGAGGAAGTCGCATTGATGTCGAGTGCCGATACAAGTAGTAACGAGCAAAAAGTAACGCTCATGACAATCCACGCAGCAAAAGGACTCGAGTTTCCAGTGGTGTTCATGGTGGGTATGGAAGAGGGGGTATTCCCAACAGCGCGCGTGTACGAGGCTGGTCCGAACGAACTCGAGGAAGAGCGCAGGCTTTGTTATGTGGGCATGACCCGCGCCCGTGAAGAGTTGCATCTTAGCTACGCGCAAAGCCGTTTACAGTTTGGACAGCGTGGCTACAACCCGGCATCACGCTTTTTGGCAGATATGGGCCATGAAGTAGCCGAAGCGCCAGCTGTGTCGTTTACGGCTAAAAATACCGGTGAATACGATGAATTTAGCGATGTGCCGGCATTTGATATTGGCGATAGTGTTCGTTCGGCACAGTTCGGTATTGGCGAGATAGTCGATATCGACGGAATGGCCGTAACGATTGAATTTGCATCGGGCCAAACGAAGAAGTTGAACGTCGAGTACGCTCGTCTTGAAAAAATCTAATTGACAAAACTATAATTCAATAGCAAAATACACTTTGTCAGTGCCATTTTACTGGGAGGTGTTCGTTATGGCCGATGTGTCGGTCGAGGAACTGCTGGGCATGCCCGAACTGGGCGACCGGCAGGGTACGTTCGTACTGCACGCCTACTACTGCGCTGTCAACCAGCCGCAGCAGTGCGTGTACATCACCACCAACACCCGCCCGTCGCCGGGCCGGTCGGCCTGCGTGGTGCACGGCGCTGCGTCCATGCGGAAGGCAGACGTCATCAGCGTGGGCGGCGTGAACCACCGCAAGGATCGGCCCGAGTGGTCTAGCTGACGGGTATCCGTAAGAGGGCTAGTCATAGCTAATCTTGCGCATGCCCAGATGACTCCACAGAGTCGTCGCCCTGCGCCGCTCAGTAATGACGGGTGGCGCAGGGTTGTGAATACGATTTAAAGGAGACGCCAAAGCGTCTTAAAACTATCGGCCGTCCGCCGCCTCAGGAATTCTGAGGTAGCGGACGGCCTTTTGAAACAAGTGCAACCTCAGGCGGTGACTGCCATGCTGCGCCGCCATGCGTCGCGCTGAAGGTAGGGTGAAATCGATCGTCCGATCACCCAAGGCCCCAGCTTGCTTGCGCCGCGGATTGCCCGTCGGCCTCGCGCTGTTCTTGCAAGACGACGGTTGGCGCGTGCCAAAAGCCGATCATGATTCTTCATGTCACTCCTTGTACGACCGTAACGAACTGTTCAGATCGTTACGCTGCTACGTAGTATCGTGCAAATGTTCGAAACATATCATATACCCATAAATCGCTTACGTCAATTAAACAGTGGGCAAACTACCCAAACCCTGGTATTTTTGATATACTTTTTCTATGTAGCGCCATGTGAGGTGTTGCCCTAATTTATGAAGAGTATAACCAAAAAATCTTCCACGCCGGTAGGCATAGTCGTTGCTGTGCTCTTGCTTGCTATTGTCGTACTTGGCAGTATTGTTTCTTCGTATGCCCAGGCGGCGTCACCATCGCTTTCTGCAGGTCAGCGCCTCATTACTGTCCACGATCGTGGTCGCGACAGGGGTATTCTTACTCATGCTACGACGCTTCGGGCCGCATTTGAGGAAGCGGATATCACGATTGATCCAAACGATACGGTCGAACCTGGGCTCGATGATGAACTGGTGGCAACTAATTACGATGTTAATATTTACCGTGCACGCCCAGTAACGATTATCGACGGTGCTGTTCGCGAAAAAGTAATGTCGCCATATCAAACCGCCAAACAAATCGCTAAACAGGCAAATATTACCCTTCACGACGAAGATACGGCAACGCTTAGCGCAAGTACCGACATGGTTAGCCAGGGCGCGGGCGTACAGCTGCATGTTACTCGTGCGACATCATTTAAATTGGTGCTGTATGGTAACGAAACAACTGCCTATACCCAACAAAAAACGGTTGGGGATATGCTCAATGAAAAGGGGATTGTTGTTGGCGTTGGCGATACACTCTCACAACCGCTTACTGCCGAAATTCACGAGGGCATGAAAGTAGAGCTATGGCGTAACGGTAAGCAAACGGTGACGAAAAAAGAGAAGATCGCGTTTCCTATCGAACAAATCCAGGACGCTGACCGTGAAGTTGGCTACAAAAAAATCACTACGCCGGGCGTAAAGGGCGTAAAGTCTGTTACCTACGAAATTATCATGAAGAATGGTAAAGAGGTGAGTCGTAAAAAGATTCAGAGTGTCGTGCTTGAGAAGGCGCAAAAGCAGGTAGAGATTGTGGGTGCAAAGGTCGAAGGTCCTGAAGAAATCATGTCAAAGATTCGTTCCGCCGCCGCAGCCAAAGGTATTGACGCTCAGCGCGTATTGCTAATTGCCCGATGTGAGAGTGGATTCAACCCTCGTTCTGATAGCGGGTTTTATAAAGGACTCTTCCAGCACGATCCAAATTACTGGCCTAGTCGAGCGGCGCGTTACGGCTTTGCCGGAGCTTCATACTTTGATGTAGATGCTCAGATAGGCGTTTCAACAAGCATGATGGCTGGCGGTGGCTGGTCGCACTGGGGCTGTGACCCGGGACCTCAATAGAATGGCCGGTCCGAATAAATCTCTAGGCCAGCACTGGCTCCGCGATCGCGGAGTTCTTGCTCATATTGCCGATTGTGCCGACGTGCAAAAAACCGATACGGTGCTTGAAATCGGCCCGGGTCTTGGCACCCTTACCAGCGAACTGCTTCGTCGCAGCGAAAAAGTGGTGGCGGTAGAGTTCGACGAAGCTTTGGCGCGTAAGTTGCCGGCTCAGTTTCCTGGTAAAAACCTAGAAGTTATTCAAAGTGATATTCTATCGTTTGATCTTTCGGGTATGCCTGCTGGTTACAAGGTTGTAGCGAATGTTCCCTATTACATTACGAGTAAAATCGTTCAGCTGCTTATGACTGCCGAAAACAAGCCATCGATTGCAGTGTTGCTCGTGCAAAAAGAGGTTGCCGAACGTCTCGCGGCAAAGCCTGGCGATATGAGTATTTTGGCTATTAGCGCACAGATTTTTGCCGAGGTAACGCTAGGTGATATTGTGCCTGCTGCTATGTTTACGCCGCCACCAAAGGTGGATTCACAGGTGGTCATATTAAAACTTCGCGATAAGCCGTTTCTTAGCGATATTTCAGAAAAAGAATTCTTTCGCGTGGTAAAAGCTGGATTTTCGGCAAAACGAAAAAAACTTCGCAGTAGTTTGGCTGGTGGACTAGGTATCTCAAAAGACGAATCGGTGGCGCTTTTGCAAAAGGCTGGTGTTAACCCCGAGGCCCGTGCCGAGAGTTTACGCCTCGAGGAGTGGGCGGCGCTTGCGAGGGTCGCATGATCGCATCTGACCAACCTACTATTTTTGGCAAAGAAATCATTGCCGCAGTTTCATCGGTAAGCGATGGTAATATGAAATTTGGTATCGAGAATGACGATGTTTTAAAAAACAGGCAGGTATTTTTAGAGAATCTTGGTATCGACCTAAAAAATACCACCCTTGTGACTATCGACTATTCACCCGCTGCAAATTACACGCAGTATCGTACGCTAAACGACAGCGAAAAAGCAGGGGGTATGTTTGCGCCAGATTCCGAAACCATAGCCGATGCGCTTGTGGTGACAAAGCCTGGCCATGCGCTTTTCTTGCCCCTTGCTGATTGTGTTGGGGTTATTTTGCATGACGCAGTAAAAGGTGTTTTGATGGTATCGCATGTTGGTCGCCATAGTGCCGAGGTAGACGGGGCGAAAAAGAGCGTCCACTATCTTATGGATTCGTTTGCGTCGCGTCCTGCTGATATCCGCGCTTGGTTAAGTCCTGCTGTCGGTAAAGCAAGTTATCCGGTTCATGCCTTGGGCGATAAAGGTTTGCACGAGATAATTGTTGAACAGCTTCTGGGCGCCGGCTTACGTCAGGAGAATATAGAGGTAAGCGCGGTTGATACCGCCCGTGATAAGAACTACTTTTCACACAGCGAGTATCTTGCCGGAAATCGTGACAGCAAGGGTCGTTTTGCTGTTGTTGCTATGATGATGGGCGAGCAGGGTGAGCCTGCTGCTTAGAATACTCTTTATTATCTGATACACTAGAAAGTAACTATGGGAAAAAAATTATACATAACCACTGCAATCCCTTATGTCAATGGCACGCCGCACATTGGCAATGCTCTTGATTACCTGCTTGCCGATATTTGGACCCGCTACCAAAAGCAGAACGGACGTGATGTTCGCTTTCAGGTTGGTACCGACGAGCATGGAAACAAAATAGCTGCAAAAGCTACCGAACTTGGCCTAACGCCAAAAGAATACACCGACAAAATGTATGGCAACTTCGAGCTTTTAATGAAAAAAGTCGGAGCAGGTTATACCGATTTTATCCGCACTACCGACCCCCATCACGAAGGCGCCGTGCAGTTTATTTGGCAAAAACTTCAACCATATATTTACAAGGGTAGCTACGACGGCTGGTACTGTATGGGCCACGAGGCGTTCTTTACCGATAAAGAGGTGGAGGCGACAAACGGTGTTTGTCCCGATCATCAAACGCAGTACGAACATGTTACCGAAGAAAACTACTATCTAAAAACCAGTGCCTTTACCGATAAAATTCGCGACGCAATTACCAGTGGTCACATGGAAATCGTACCCGAATATCGCGCCAAGGAATTCCTTGAAATGATAAAGGACGGTGTTCAAGACGTCAGTATCTCGCGCCCGAACAAGCACCTTAGCTGGGGAGTAAGCGTTCCTGGCGATCACGAACAGATTATGTACGTGTGGCTCGACGCGTTGGCGAACTATATTACCATTTTGGGTTACCCAGACCGCGAAGGTTGGCAAGAATACTGGCCAGCCGATGTTCAGGTGATTGGTAAAGATATTCTGCGTTTCCATGCAGGCATTTGGCCGGCGATGCTTTTGGGCCTTGATCTTCCGCTTCCTAAAAAACTGCTTGTTCATGGGTTTGTAAACGTAGGCGGTGCCAAAATGAGCAAGACTGTCGGCAATGTTGTTGACCCTAGCCAGATTATCGATGAGTATGGTATCGACGCATTCCGTTATTTCTTCTCGCGCCATATCCCAACCCTCGACGACGGCGACTTTACCTGGGAGAAGTTCGAAAACGCCTACAACAACGAGCTCGGTAACGACTTGGGAAACCTAGTGTCGCGTGTTGCCAGCATGATATCGCGCTATCAAAGTGGCGTTATTGGTGACGCGCCAAAGGGTGATCACGATACAAAGCCATACTACGATGCAATGCATGAACTTCGCTTTAACCAGGCGATCGACGAAGTATGGGATACGATTCGCGAACTTAATCGCTATATCGAAATGGTAAAGCCGTGGGAAATTGCAAAACGTCGCGAAACCGACCCAGATGCCGAAGCGCACCTTGCTGAAGTTTTAGGACAGGCCGTTGGAACATTACTGCAGGTTGCTGAACTTTTGGCGCCGTTCTTGCCAACAACAGCCGAAAATATCAATAAGATATTTGGCACCGGTGTTGTTGTGCCTATCGAAGCCGTCGGGGGATTGTTCCCAAAGATATACAAACACACTGAAGACCCTCGTACTCGTCAGGAAAAGTAATGTTGATCGACACTCATTGTCATATTCATGATTCGGCCTATCCGCTAGATACCGACCATGTCTTGCAGCGCGCTCACGAAGCGGGTGTGGCAAAAATGATTTGCGTTGGCACCGACAAAAACAGCACAAAAGAAGCCGCCGAATTTGCGGCGGCTCACGATAATGTGTTTTATTCTATTGGTATTCACCCGCACGAAACAAAAGACGGCTGGGAAGAAATTGCCGCGCATGCGCCGGGGGCAGTGGCTGTTGGCGAGATTGGGCTCGACTACTTTTATGCGCACAGCCCTAAGGACGTGCAGATTCGCGGACTCGAATGGCAAATTGACCTAGCATTAAAGCATAACTTGCCAATTATTTTTCATGTTCGTGAGGCGTTTGATGATTTTTGGCCGATTTTTGATAATTTTCACGGTATTCGTGGCGTGGTGCATAGCTTTACCGATACAGCCCAGCACCGAGACGAAGCTTTAAAACGAGGTTTGTTTATAGGGGTAAATGGTATCAGTACGTTTACGAAAGACGAAAATCAGCAGGAAATGTTTGCGACAATTCCTCTAAACCGCTTATTGTTAGAAACGGATGCACCATTCTTGACGCCAGCGCCATTACGTGGTAAAGTCAATGAGCCAGCATTTGTGCGCCATATCACAGAGCACCAGGCTCTCATTCGTGATCTTCCGTACGAACAAATTGCGGCGATCACCACGGCGAATGCCGAATCGTTATTTGCGATCTAAAAACAAACAGTAGAAAACGCCAACTCTAATATGAGGTGTATGCTGTTATGGAAAACAGGCCACGATCTTCGGAATATATTCCATCATCGACCGTCGAATTTATTGCGACGCCTCTTGAAGACGGGGTAGAGCTCGACCTTCACAAAAGCAATCTTCCTACGATGGACGAGGTGCGTGCTGAAACACTCGCTGCTTTCGAGGAAACTCCAGCTACAGTTGAGCGCCCTGTATTTTCGCGTCACGAGCAAATCGGCCGATATAGCCGAAACCTTACCGTCGTACGCCGCCAAACAGCCGGCGGCGAAGTTCCGCTAACGCGCGAAGATCTTGATCTCGCTGCATAGAAAGGAGATATCATATGTCGATACTCAAAAAAGCACTCTCGCTTATCACTGGTGATCCCGCACAAGTACTTACTATGCCCAAGGACAAAAAACGTCCTTTTAAAACGCTTTCCGAGCGTGAACTTTTGCAACTAGAAAGTGAAATCGGATCGAAATTATTTGGTGATGTTCCCGCTGGGCATCGCCGCGAGTTTTTTTGCCTCGATGAAAAAACATGGATTTGGTACGAAGAGTGGCTCGATCCAAAGACTAATAAACCTGATCGTCGAACAGTTCGCTACGAAGTGCACGCTAACGGTATTTTAAAGGTGCAAGAAGGCGCGCGTTATTCGTTTATTACGGGCGCAGAGCTCGACAACCTTTTGGCTGCGACCACAATGTACTACGAACAAGTAATGCGTGGCGTTTATAAAATCGACCCTGCTACCGGCCAGAAAATTCTATAGCTGGTATACTGGTAGGAGTATATGAACACCGAGACGATCTATCTGGATCATGCTGCTGCAACGCCTATGGATGAGCGTGTTTTGTTTGCTATGCAGCCGTACTTTACGGATCTTTTTTATAACCCCTCTAGCCCGTATTCGCCAGCTGTAGCCGTTCGTCGCCAGTACGAGGCGGCAAAGCATACGCTTGCGGGAACGTTTGGTGCTAAGGGCGACGAGCTGGTTATTACTGCCGGCGCAACCGAGTCGATTAATCTTGCCTTTGCAAGTATTGGCGGACATGTTGTCACGGCGAATATTGAACACCATGCGGTACTTGCGGCTGCAAAGCGTTATGAACATACGCTCGTTCAAAGTGATGACCGCGGCTTTGTGTCGGCCGATGCAGTTAAAAAAGCAATCCGCCACGATACGCGGCTGGTAAGTATTGCGCTTGCGAACAACGAGCTTGGTACTATTCAGCCGATCCGCGATATTGCAGCGGTTATTAAAGCCGAGCGCGATAAGCGTTTAGAGGCCGGCGACACGACGCCAATTTATCTGCATAGCGATGCTTCGCAGGGCACGGGTCAGCTTGATATTCATGTTTCACGGCTCGGCGTTGATCTTTTAACGCTAAACGCTGGTAAAGTATATGGGCCAAAACAGGTAGGGCTTTTGTGGGCGGATAGCCGCGTGCAGCTAGAGCCTCAGATTGTAGGTGGTGGACAAGAGCGAGGGTTGCGTAGCGGCACCGAAAACGTTGCGGGGGTTATTGGGTTTGCGAAGGCAATGGAGCTTGCCGAAAAGCACCGACGTTTCGAGACAGACAGGCTAAAGCAGCTTCGTGATACGTTGCAAACGCAGCTTACGAACGCTTTTAGCGATGCGGTCGTATCTGGATACGAAAAGCGCCGTCTTGCTGGACACTTACACATTTCGTTCCCTGGCGTCGATGCTGAGCGTTTGGTATTTGCGCTTGAAACGCGTGGTGTGTTGGTGGCAACGGGTAGTGCCTGTGCAGCAAACAAAGGAACGCGCTCGCATGTTCTTACGGCTATAGGGTTAGCGCCCGAAGTTGCAGATGGTAGTTTGCGTTTGACATTGGGCCACTTATCGACCGACGAAAACACCAAGCGGGCTGGTGAAATTATTATCGAGGAAGTGACGCGCGAGCGAAAAAGGGTAGGTCTATGAAAACAATCATAGCGATTATCGTTGCGCTTGCAATTGTGGTGATAGGGCTTACGATGTACCTCGCACCAGACGACCTGGCCGATTGTGGCGACGCGCCAGACGGAGCAACGATGTGCGAACCGGCAGATGCGATTGTTGCCGTAAGTGGTGGCGACACGACGGCCCGAACTGAAGAGGCGATTCAACTGTATCAAATGGGCTGGGCGCCAAAGCTCATTTTTTCGGGTGCCGCACAAGATAAATCTGGCCCAAGCAATGCCGAGGTTATGCGACGGCTAGCGCTTGATAGTGGCGTGCCAGAATCCGATATTATTATCGAAGAGTACGGCGAAACGACAAAGCAAAATGCCGAAAACACGCTAAGTATTTTTACCGAAAATAACATTTCGTCGGTCATTTTAGTGACGTCGGCGTATCACCAGCGCCGCGCAGGATTAGAATTTAGCTCGCGAACCGCAGAAGTCGCTGTTCGTAATCACCCCGTGGCAAGCGACCATCAATGGTCGGCGTTTTGGTGGGCAACGCCAATGGGCTGGTTTTTAGCGCTTGGTGAGTTTACGAAAATCATCGCTTTTTATGTAGTAGGTAGTCGCTAATGCGTGTCTATGTTGGTATGAGCGGTGGTGTCGATAGTAGCCTGACAGCAGCTCTTTTAAAAGAGCAAGGGTACGACGTGACTGGTGTGTATATGAAAAACTGGACGCAAGATTTGCCTGGCATGAAATGTCCATGGGCAGATGATCTTGCCGACGCGAAGCGTGTTGCGGTACAGCTTGGAATCGACTTTAAGGTGTTTGATTTTGAGAATGAATACAAGCACAAAGTCGTTGATTACATGATAGAAGAGTACAAGCTTGGACGAACGCCAAACCCAGATATTATGTGCAACCAAGAGGTTAAGTTTAAGCTGTTTCTTGAAGCCGCGCTAGAAGACGGCGCCGAGATGATAGCAACAGGACACTATGCGCGCGTTGCTAATGGTGTGCTAAAAATGGCCGTCGATACCAACAAAGATCAGACATATTTTTTGTACCGAGTGACTGGTAAGGCGCTTGAAAAAACACTATTTCCGCTTGGTGAGTTTACAAAACCCGAAGTTCGCAAAATGGCAGAGGAGCGTGGCTTGTTTACGGCTGCAAAAAAAGACAGCCAAGGTATATGTTTTGTTGGTAAAGTTGGGATTCGTGATTTTCTGAGCCAGTATGTCGAGCAAAAGCCTGGAAAGATTATTGATAAGCTAACGGGTAAAGTTTTAGGTGTTCACGACGGTGCGATTTTTTACACGCTTGGTCAGCGCCATGGCCTAGAACTTGGTGGCGGATTGCCTTACTATGTTGTTGGTAAAAGCATGGATAAAAATGAGGTGTATGTAACGACGGATCTTAACGACGATACGCTTTGGAAGAACGATGTCGCGTTAACCGCGGTTCATTGGATAAACGACGCGCCTCAAAATGGAACGTATCAAATTCGCGTTCGTCACCGCGCAAAGCTCGTTGATGCATCGCTTGAAATACTAGACGACGAGAGTGTTAATCTTCATCTCGAGAATGCCGAGCGCGCCATTGCCGCAGGTCAATCGGTGGTTATTTATAACGATGACACCTGCCTTGGCGGAGGAATTATCGCCTAGACTCAAGATCCTAGGTTGCCCTGCTGCGACAATTTGTGGTATAAACGTAAGCAGTTAGAAGTAAAAAGGAGCGTAGATGGGTGGGCGACAAAAGGGGTTTACGATTGTCGAACTTCTTATCGTTATTGTTGTTATTGCTCTACTGGCGGTTATTGTTATCGTTGCCTATAACGGCATGCAGCAAAGGGCTCAGGATACGGCTATCAAGTCCGATTTGAGCGCGATCGGAAAAGCCTTTGCGAATTATAAAACGATCAAAGGAACGTATCCGACAACCGAAACTGAAATTAGTGAAATCCACAATACGGCCACGACAGGGCTGAATGAATCAAATGTAAAGATCACTCGCACCGCCTATGATGTAACAACGCAAGCGGCGGCTGGCGATACTAACCGTCGTAATATTCTTATTTGTGTTCGAAGTGGCGGTACTGATCCGCAGTTTGGAATCCTTGCGTTATCAAAATCGGGAAGCGTATGGCTGTATACCTCTAATGGCGGTATTTCTCTTAGTCCTGATTCGTGGGTCGGCCAGCAAACGACATCGTGTCCACGGGTGGGCATTGCTCTTACGGATCCTGGTTACGCGCGCTGGTTCGGCTACCAGCGAACGGAGGCTGCTTCTGTAGATAGCGGCTGGCGCGGCTGGACGACACAGTAGATCTTTTACTGTTTGCTACATCTGTTATAATAAGTCTATTATGAATGCACAAGATATACGAAACGCCTACCTACAGTACTACAAAGACCGTCAGCACACTGTGATAGCGCGCGCCGCCTTGATGCTAAAAGATGACCCTACAACTCTGTTTACGGGGAGTGGTATGCAGCCCCTTATGCCATATCTCCTTGGCGAGAGCCACCCCGATGGAGTGCGCCTTGTCGATAGCCAGCCTTGCCTTCGCGCCCAGGATATCGAAGATGTGGGCGATAATCGCCATACAGTGTTCTTTGAGATGCTTGGAAACTGGTCGCTCGGTGACTACTTTAAGGCAGATCAGCTTCCGTGGATGTACGAGTTTTTGCTCGATGTTGTGAAGCTCGATATTAACAAAGTTTATGCAACCTGTTTTATCGGTAACGAAGAATTTAACATTCCCCGTGATAACGAAAGCGCAGAACTTCTAAAGAAAATATTTGCAGACCGCGGCATCGAAGCGCTGACGGCCGATCTCGGTTCGGAAGAAGATGGCTACGCTAGGGGGATGAAGCCCGGCGAGCGGATATTCTTTTACGATGCGTTTAAAAACTGGTGGTGGCGCGGCAAAGGAATCGCAGGTATGCCCGAGGGCGAACCAGGTGGTCCAAGTAGCGAAATGTTCTACCGCTTTGATGAATCTGAACACACCGACGCCGAGAAAAAACAATACGGCGAGTTCTGTCACCCAAACTGTGACTGCGGTAGGTTTATGGAAATCGGCAACAATGTCTTTATGGAATACGTGCGCCGCGGCGAGGGTTTTGAAAAACTGCCCAACCGCAACGTCGACCAAGGCTCGGGCCTCGAGCGAATTGCGGCAGCTGCTATCGACAGTCCAGATGTCTTTAAGATCAGTCTTATGTGGCCGATTATTGAAAAACTGGAGATGATTTCCGGCAAAACTTACGAAAGTAACACGAACGCAATGCGCGTAATTGCCGACCATCTGCGTGGTGCAACATTCCTTGCGGTTGATGGCTGTGTGCCTGCTAATAAAGAGCAGGGCTATGTTATGCGTCGCTTGCTTCGCCGTGCAATTCGTTTTGCGTTCGATCTTGGTATTGAACAGAACTTTCTTGAGGAGATTGTGCCGGTTATCGCTGATCTTTACCACAACGACTACCCTGAAGTTGCTACAAAACGTGAAGAAGTGATCGCTGTGCTTGTAAAAGAAGAAAAAGTCTTCCGTCAGACGCTTCGAAAAGGCCTAAAGCAGATGGAAAAATTCAAATCAGATGGTCTTACGGGCGCCGAACTGTTCATGCTATATGATACCTACGGATTCCCAGTAGAGCTTTCTACCGAAGAAGCTTTCAAGCAAGAAATTAAGCTTTCGGATAACTGGCGCCAAGAGTTCGACGACAAAATGGCCGAACAGCGCGCTCGTTCGCAAACTGCAGCAAAAGGAACGTTCAAGGGTGGTCTTGGTGGCCAAACGCTTATCCACAAAAAATATCACACCGCAACACACCTTATGTATGCTGCACTTAAGCAGGTGCTTGGCGACCACGTTACCCAGCACGGCAGCAATATTACCGAAGACCGCTTAAGGTTTGACTTTAACCACGACCAAAAAATGACACCCGAAGAGATTGCTGAAGTTGAACGTATCGTGAACGAGAAAATCAACGAAGATTTGCCAGTATTTTACAAAGAATACCCAACAGATGAAGCCTTCGAAAAAGGTGCAATTGGCGCGTTTGGTGATAAATACGGTGATACGGTAAAAGTTTACCAAATGGGCGAGGGCGATCAGCGCTTTAGCTTCGAGATTTGTGGTGGTCCTCATGTTGATCATACTGGTGAACTTGCAGACGACAAAAAGATCTTCAAAATCACCAAAGAAGAGTCAAGCTCGGCAGGCATTCGTCGTATCAAGGCTGTTCTAAAATAGGCTAAAACAAAACGACCCCCGGTGACACCTCGACTCTCGGTTCGAGAGGTGGTGCTACCGGGGGCGTTCTGACGAATCTAGAACAGGGAGTGGATCACGTGCAGGACGAATCCCGCGGTGAGGACGCCTAGTATCGGACAGAGCGAGTGGGCTATCACCGCCACGTAGATCACGGGGCGGATTGCTCGTATCCACACACTTGCGATGTACAGCAGGCCGCTGATGATGATCCCGACAACGCCAAGTACTCCGGTGAAGAAGGCGAGGTCGGAGTAGAAGCCCAGCGGAACGACCACGAGAGCTATCACGAACAGGATCGTGGTGATCACGCCGTTCGTGATATGCAGTCGCTGCCATTCGTCTTCGGTAAGACCAAGGTTCATGCGTACCTCTTTCGGGTTAGCCGGAAGCCTGTCTTCCGGAGCGGTAGAGCCATATGCATGCGGCAATGATCGCCGCAAGAAAGATAACTGCGCAACCGCCTGTCGGAAGATAGATATCCACTAGGCGGTTTACATGCACCGGAATCTCGGTGAATGTGCAGTCGAACGGGTTGTGCGTAGGACACTCGGTGCGGAACGCTTTGGTTTTCGCTGCCTCCTGAATTGCTTTGCTCTCCCAGTAATTGTAAATCTGCTGTACGCCCTTGGTGTAGCCAATGGCGACAAGCAGACCACCAACTACCGAGATGATGCGCCAGAACTTCATGGCGCTCCTTCCGTAGAGGGGCCGATGACTGAATATATTATACAATTTTTTATATTATTTTTCAATATACGAGGCCAGGGGTTCTATAGACGGATGTTTATTCTATAGGCAAATGGTATATAATGATACTAATTATGGTTTTCGAAAAATTACGCAAACGAACGCAAGACAAGCTCGACAACGATTATGTGGTGGCGCTTGATATCGGAACAGAGTTTGTAAAGGCGCTTATCGCCAAGCAAACCGGCGACACGCTAGAGATTGTCGGCGTGGGGCGCGCCCGCCAAGATCTTAGTGATATGCATTCGGGTGCGATTGCCGATATTTCGGGTGTTGTTCGTAATTGCGAAGAGGCGCTTTCAGAAGCCGAAGATCAAGCCGGTCTGCAGGCAAAGCGCGTGGTTATTGGTATTGCCGGCGAGCTGGTAAAAGGCGTTACGAACACTATTCGTTACCGCCGCCCGCAGCCCGACCGCCCGCTCGATACGGCTGAAATGGAATTTATCATCGAAAAGGTGCAAGAACGCGCGCAGGGCAAAGCACAGCGCCAAATCGCTCTCGAAACGGGTAACGAAGAAGTTGAGGTAAAGCTCGTTAACAGCGCTCTCGTTAGTATTCATATCGACGGCTACAAGATTTCTAACCCAATCGGTTTTCAGGGGCGTGATGTCGCCGTTCAGATTTACACCGCGTTTGCTCCAATGGTGCATATCGGGGCGCTCGAGCGCGTCGCCGATGAACTTGCGCTTGATCTTGTAGCAGTTGCAGCCGAACCATTTGCTGTTAGCCGTTCTGTTCTTGGTACCGATGCTAGCAGTAACTTTACCGCGATCCTTGCCGATGTTGGAGGTGGTACAACCGACATTGCTGTTGTTAACGACGGTGGCGTAGAGGGGACAAAGATGTTCGGCATAGGTGGGCGTAGCTTTACGCGCACGATTGCCAGCGAAATGAACCTCGACTACAAAGATGCCGAAAAACTAAAGGTAAATATCGATAGCCCGCAAATTAAAGCAAGTGTTAAAAAAGATGCCGAAGAAGCGATCGACAAAACACTCGATGTCTGGCTATCTGGTGTTGAACTGGCGCTTGCCGAGTTCGATTCTGTCGATCACTTGCCAAACAGAATTCTTCTTTGTGGAGGTGGCGCCAGCCTTACGAAGCTTATGGATGCGCTCGCCGAAAAGGATTGGTATAAAGATCTGCCCTTTACTAAGCGTCCGACCGTTCAGCGCATTAACCCTAGTGAAGTCGTGGGCATTACCGATAAAACCGGTGCTGCGAACGACCACACCTACATCACCGCTATGGGTCTTCTGCGCGTCGGATATGATACAATGATGGGGAGTACTGATGCTGATACCATCAAGGATAAACTTAATCGAATCTTACGAATATAAACATGAATAAAGACGTTATTTATATCGATGTTGAAGATGATATTACCGCGATAATCGGTAAAGTTAAGGGTGCTAAAGAGAAAATTGTTGCACTAGTGCCGCCAAAGCGTATTGGCGTTTTGCAAAGCGCTGTCAATTTGCGCCTGATTGCCCGTGCAGCAAAGCAGGCTGATAAGCGACTTGTGCTTATTAGCAATAACTCGGCACTTGCCGCACTTGCCGCGGCCGCACAGGTTCCAACGGCAAAAAACCTGCAAAGTAAACCCGAGATGGCCGAAATATCCGCACTTGATATCGATAACGGCGAGGATATTATCGATGGTGCGCAATTGCCGGTTGGTGATCATGCTAGGGTTGCAGGAATGGGAGCCGTTGCGCTTGCCTCGAATGCTGCAATAGACGACGCCGTTAAAGAGAACGCAGCCGAAGCGCCAATTCGGGCAGTGCCGCCAGCTCCGGGTCGTCCGCTTCCGAAAGCAAAATCAAAGAGTGGCGTGAGTGTACCGAATTTCAATAAGTTCCGTAAAAAATTCGTGCTTATTATTGCAGGGGTTATTTTGCTTATCGCAGGGCTTGTGTGGGGAATCTTTTTTGCGCCACAGGCGACAGTTATTATTACCGCGCGCACAACAGAATCATCGGCAAATGCTAAGGTAAAGCTTGCCGATAGTGCTGCAACTAATTTCTCGGCCGGAACGATCAAAACAGTCGTTCAAGAGTCTAAAAAGGACGTTTCTGTAGAATTTACTCCGACTGGTAAAAAAGAAGTAGGCGAAAAGGCGACCGGTAAAATGCAGATTAGCCGTACCTCGGTATCGAGTAATGCTATCACGGTACCAGCGGGCACAAGTTTTAGTAGCGATCAAATCACTTTTGTCAGCACCGAAAGCGCAACATTGAACGGCACCACTGTTGGTCCCGGCGGGATTGTTCAGGACTCTGCGACGGTAAGTGTCGAAGCGGTAAAGATTGGCGAGGAATATAATGTCTCTGCACGAGCCTATAGTTCGAGTGTCAGTGGTATTAGTGCAAATGGTACAGATATGGCGGGCGGTACAAAGCGTGAAATCACGGTTGCGAGCACGAGCGATGTTCAATCGGCAACAGATGAGCTTGCTCAGCAAAAAAGCGATGACATTAAGGCTCAGTTAACGGGTCAGTTTAATGACACATTTGTTATTCTCGAACAAACATTCAAGATCGATCGTGGTGACCCTGTGGTAACCCCTGCAATTGGCAAAGAGGTGACTGAGGGCAGTAAGTCGAAGCTAACAAGTACAATTACCTACCAACTGTCTGCGGTTGCAAAGGCAGACGTCGATCAGTTCCTTGGTGACTATTTTGCAGATCAAATCAAAGGCCAAGACGACCGACGAGTTTACGATAATGGCGCTGGGCAGGTGACATTTACAAATATCGCAGCAGTATCGGGCGGCTTTACAGGTAATATTGTTGCCACGGCAAAGATTGGTCCAAAAATCGACGACAACGCGATCAAGGATCTTGCCAAAGGTAAACGTTACGGCGATATCCAGTCTGCCCTAGAAGCAATTCAAGGCGTGGACAATGTGGATGTTAAGTTCTGGCCATTCTGGGTGTCGTCTGCGCCAAACGATACAAAGAAAATCAGCATAGAATTTAATCTCAATGAGTCAAACTAAGTCGTTCCTTGCGCTAGATGTCGGTGAGAAACGCATAGGGGTCGCAGTAGGCGACAGCGGGGTTAAGATTGCCGTTCCTTTTGACACGATAGAAGTTGACGGCAACGAGATTAAGCGAATTGCCCAGCTTGTGGTGAGCGAAAAGGCTGATACGGTTGTCGTGGGCTATCCTCGTAACCAATCAGGTGAGCCAACGGCTCAAACGGCGTATGTTGAGAATTTTGCCAAGCAGCTTGCCGATATCGCGCCAGATCTAGTATTTCAAGACGAATCGCTTACGAGCGTGCTGGCCGAACAGCGGCTCAAAGGATACGGGCGTCCCTATTCAAAGGGGGATATAGACGCCCAGGCCGCAGCGATAATACTACAAGATTATATGGAGCAACACTAATATGAACGACATTCTTCCTCCAAAACGACCATTATCGCAAGATGTGCGACCAAATACGCCACGCGATATAAAAATGCCACCCCAGAAGGCGCTAGAGGCCCCAGAGCCCGAAGTGCTATTAGAAGCGCCAGAGACACCACTTATGCTTGAAAAGCCTCGTAAATCGCCTAAAAAGGTTATTTTATGGGTTCTTGCAATTATTCTTGGTCTTATTGTAGCGGCCACTGCTGGTGCGTATTTTTGGTACGTTATGGCACTTTCGCCTGTAAATAGCCAAAACAGTGAAAAAACACGCGTAGAAATCGTCGAGGGGAGCTCTCCCTCGGATATCGGTGATTTACTAGAGGGTAAGCAGCTTATTAAGAGTAGTCTTGCATTCGATCTTTACACGCGTCTATCCGGCACGCGCTCTCAGTTGCAGGCGGGAACCTACAGCCTTATGCAGTCCGAATCGACTGAACAGATAGTGAAACATCTCGTATCGGGAAATGTCGATCAGTTCTCTATAACGTTCCTTCCTGGGGCAACTCTTGCCGATAACCGTAAAGGACTTATAGAGGCGGGATACACAGAGGCCGAGGTAGACGCGGCGCTTACTAAAAAGTATGATCACCCTCTATTTGCCTCAAAACCAGCCACAGCGGATCTTGAAGGGTATATTTACGGCGAAACCTATACGTTTTCGGCCGATGCAACCGTAGAGGATGTGCTCGTTCGTACATTTGATGAATTTTATGCCAAAATCGAAGAAAATAATCTTATTGCAGGCTTCGAAAAACAGGGTCTGAACCTCTATAAAGGCATTACGCTCGCCTCTATTATCCAGCGCGAGGTACCCGATGCCGACGATCAAAAGCAGGTAGCGCAGGTATTCTTTAAGCGCCTTGATATGGATATGCAGCTAGGGTCGGATGTGACGGCGTACTATGGGGCGGACAAAAAGGGTGTTTCTCGCTCGGTTGCTGTCGACACCCCATACAACACTCGCCTTCACAAGGGTTTGCCCCCAGGACCTATTGGTACGCCGGGGTTAACGGCACTTCAAGCGGTGGCGGCTCCAGCGAGTGGTAATTATGTCTATTTCCTCAGTGGTGACGACGAAGTAACGTACTTTGCGATTACGAACGAAGAGCACGAAGACAATATCAAGAACCATTGCCAAGTTAAGTGCAGTATTCCATAGAACTTGACAATTTTACATTCTATAAAATAAATTGACATACTTTGCAATAGCTGATACACTGTTTACAGCACATTTGTGAGTTCGTCTGCCAATGCCTGTCTGTGACAGCATCTGCGGGTGGAAAGCGAGCCATAAATGAGCCTACCAAAAATGTCGCTACGGGTATTGAATAAAGAACTTTTCAACTAATAATAATTAATGAAATCGGTCGACACACATACCCTGTTCTTAAATTGCGAGAAGAAAGACAAAGTAAGGTAGACGCCTTTGTAGTAATACGAATGGCAGGAGAACAATAATTAGTAATCATCAAACCGTTCTGAGCTCAGCTCAAGCGTCAGCTGCCGAGTTACGGCAACAAGTGTTTGCTCGTCATAAAAATAGCTCTAAAAAGGCTAAGGGCGGACTCAAGTCGACAACGGTCGCAGCGTATACTGGTGTTTTCTTGCTTATTATGTCGTTGGTAGCAATCGGTTACCAACCACCACAAAATATGGATAGCGTCGCAAGCGCTGCCGAATCTCAAACGTCAACCAGCCAACCTTCGGTCGACGACCTTGTTGCAACGAACGTTGCAGCCGGTATTGCTGAACGTGCTGAACTACCTATTGCAACAAACGTTGCTAACCTTTCGGTTTCACTATCTGCCGAGAGCGAGCTTGCCCAAAACGACGCGAATGCTATTAGTAAGCCACAAATCATTCAGCCAATGGCTGATAGTCGCGAAGTAAAAATTTACACGGCCGTTGCTGGTGACACGACTTCAAAACTTGCTCGCAAGTTTGGCGTTTCGGCAAATACAATTAAATGGGCGAACAACCTGACGTCTGACGCCATTGCTGTGGGTAAAAAGCTCAAAATCCCACCAATTGACGGTATTGTCTATATTGTTAAGGCTGGTGACACGATTTCAAGCATTGCTGCCAAATACAAATCGAACAAAGATCAGATTGTTGCCTTTAACGACCTTGAACTTAGCGGCCTTCGTAAAAACATGACGATTATCATTCCTGGCGGTGTTCTTCCTAATACCGAACGCCCTGGTTATGTTGCACCGTCTACTGGTGGCTATACTTCGGGTGCATACAACGGTGGTTACTCAACTATCGACGCACAGATTGCGCGAGCGTCTGCTGGTAACCGTTATGCCTTCGGTAACTGTACGTGGTATGCCTACGAGCGCCGTATGCAGCTTGGCCGCCCAGTTGGAAGCTTCTGGGGTAACGCGGCAACCTGGGCTATGTACGCAAGTGCAGCTGGCTACCGTGTTGATACGAAACCTGGCGTTGGCGCCGTTATCCAAAACGGTGGTGGCTATGGTCACGTTGGTATCGTTGAAAGCGTTAACCCAGGCGAAAGCATTACTATTAGCGAAATGAACTATGCCGGTAACTTTAACCGCGTCACTAGCCGTACTATGAGCTGGGGCGAGGCAACAAGCGGCGGCTACAGCTTCATTCACTAACAGTTTATTTCTGAATAAAAAATCGCCCCTGTCAATATAGGGGCGATTTTGTTATAATGGGAGGAATTATGTTTGTTGATACAGCGAAAGTTTTTATTGCAGCAGGAAATGGCGGAAACGGAAACGTCAGTTTTAGGCATGAAATTTATATCGACAAGGGTGGTCCAGACGGCGGTGACGGCGGTAAAGGCGGCGATGTTATCTTTGAGGCAAGCGAAAATGTTAACACGCTCGTTGACTTTCGATTCAAGCCGGAACTAAAGGCAAAGCACGGCCAAAACGGTTCAAAGCAAAATATGCGTGGCCGCTCGGGCGAAGACTTTATTGTAAAAGTTCCTATGGGAACGGTGGTTCGTAAAGGTGGCGAGGTGATTGCTGACCTTGTTGAAAATGGCCAGCGTGTAGTAATTGCAAAAGGCGGTGACGGCGGCTTTGGTAACGCTCACTTTAAATCATCGGTTCGTCAAACGCCTCGTATGGCAGAACTTGGTGAGCGCGGCGATACTTTTGAAGCTGAACTCGAACTAAAACTACTTGCCGATGTGGGACTAGTTGGGTTTCCTAATGCGGGCAAATCAACCTTTTTGTCTGTCGTAAGCAATGCTCGCCCAGAAATTGCCGACTATGCCTTTACGACGCTTACGCCAAATCTTGGCGTGGCCGATATCGACGACACGAGCCTTTTGATTGCGGATATTCCAGGCCTTATTGAAGGTGCTAGCGAAGGCAAGGGGCTTGGCGATGCGTTTTTGCGCCACGTAGAGCGTACTGCCGTACTTCTTCATCTTGTCGATGCGTATACGAACGATATCGGTGACGCGTACAAAACGATTCGTAACGAGCTTGCAAACTATAGCGGTGATCTTGCCGAGCGACCAGAGGTGATTGGACTAACGAAGACCGATGGCCTCGATGACGAAATGATTCAAATGCAGATTGACGCACTTCGCGAAGTGGCTGGCAAAAAGGCAGAGATTTTTGCTGTTTCGTCGACCGCACACAAAGGTCTAAGAGAAGTACTACGTGCGCTTCGTACTAAGGTAGACAACGTTCGTGCTATCGAACGCGAACTTGAAGACGACGAGGATGATCTTCACGTTATATCACTCAACGATGCTCAGATTGCAAATGCATGGACGGTCGAAAAAGACGAAGAGACGGGCCACTTTATCGTAAAGGGTGATAAGATCGAAAAGTTTGCTAGGCGGACTAACTTTGACAACTTCGAAGGTGTTAACAGGCTTCGCGATATTATGAAAAAGCTTGGTATTACCCATGAGCTAACGAGAAACGGCGCAGCTGGCGATAGTGTTATCGAAATTGGTGGCAAAGAGTTTACGTACTTAGAACAATAAATTAAGGCAGTGCGAAACAGTTCTTTGGTTAATTCGATAATCAATGTGATTTAAACGCCGCGTAAAAGGTAGATTTTTGCTATGCTAGAGGTATGGCACAAACATTCTTCTTTTACGACCTCGAAACGAGCGGCCTCGATCCACGCCATGCGCGTATTATGCAATTTGCTGGTATCCGGACGGATATGGATTTGAATCCAGTGGGTGAACCCTATAATATCCTCATTAAACTTAGTGACGATACGTTGCCAAGCCCAGAGGCGCTTATGGTAACAGGTATTACGCCACAACAAACCCAGGCAGATGGCTATACCGAAGCCGAATTTGCTAAAATGCTGAACGATGATATCTTTACGCCTGAAACAGTGGCGGTAGGGTTTAATAGTATTCGATTTGATGACGAGTTTGTGCGACATCACATGTGGCGAAACTTTCATGACCCGTATGAATGGAGCTGGAAAGACGGTCGCTCTAGGTGGGACCTTTTAGATGTGGTTCGCATGACCCGAGCGCTGCGTCCGGAAGGTATTAACTGGCCGGTGGTTGATGGCAAGGCGTCTAACCGGCTCGAACTTCTTACGAAAGAGAATGGCATAGATCATCTTAAGGCGCATGATGCGCTTAGTGATGTCGAGGCACTTATTGCGGTGACGAAACTTATTAAAACCAAGCAGCCCCAGCTTTTTGGCTATCTTTTTGCAATGCGCGACAAGAAAAAAGTAAAAGAGTTGGTGAATCTTGATGATAAAAAACCGTTTATTTATACAAGCGGACGATATGATTCTGAGCACAACAAAACAACCGTGGCTTTTCCTCTGACGGCTGGCAAGAACGGCAATGTTATCGTGTATGATCTTCGCTATGATCCGTCGACGGTGATTGATCTGAGCCTTGAAGATTTGAAGAAAAAATTCTACGCTCCATGGGAAGAGCGCCAGAAGAGTGACTTTGTTCCATTGCCGGTAAAAGAGCTGCAGTATAACAGGGCGCCGGCGGTTGCGCCGCTTGGAGTCTTAGAACAGGCAGATGGCTGGAAAAAAATTCACCTCAACAAAGAGACGATCGAAAAACACAAAACAGCACTACTTCGTGCGCCGCATTTTGCCGAGAATATTCGCTCGCTGTTTGAGTCGCGGGCCGAATTTAAAAAATCACCTCACGCCGAGGCGCAGCTATACGATGGTTTTGTTGGCGACATGGATAGACTACGCATAGAAACAGTGCGTAATGCCGCCGAGCGTGAACTGGCCGATTTTAACCCCGACTTTGGAGATGAAAGATTGCCATCGCTGTTGCTTCGCTACAAAGCACGCAATTACCCGAAGAGTCTTAATGAAAACGAAGCTCACACCTGGGAATTATGGCGCGGCGCGTATATTGCATCGCAAATGCCGCAATTCATGAAATCGCTTCAGCGACTTTCGGCAACGGAAAAAGATGAAAATAAACAGTTTATTTTGCAAGAACTACAGCTTTGGGCTGAGAGTGTCATGCCAAGCGATATCGAAAACCAAGAGACCGAAAGCTAAACCTGTTCGAAACGGCGCTTAGGCATGCGCTTTTTGTGGAGAGCGGTTTTTTTAGCTGAGCGTTTATTTATGTAGACAATGTACGCTTCGATAGCCATGAACCGAAAGAGGATCAGCCATACAATACTGATAATACAAAGCAGCATGATGCTCGAAGGTATCGCATAGTTGGTGCCCGGTACGATGCCGGCGAGAAGAAAGAGAACGAGAGATTCGAAAATGCCCGAATTAAGCAGAACGACTAGCCCGAAACCCGCCACAACCGTTAAAATTACTACCTTTTTCACCAACCGCACCTCTTTTATAATATATACTTAAAGTCAATATAGCAGTTCTGTCAAAACCATGCAAAGATAAGCAGAATGGTGTTTTATGAATAGTTGATATATCATAGAAGCACTATGAAAACGTTTATTCTTACTAAGGTTCGTCTGAGTGTGCTGTTTGTGGTTCTATTTGTTATTTTCATGGTAGTTATTTCGATAATGCCGCAGATATCGTTTACCCGTGATACGCTTGCGCTTTTTTCGGTTAACTCGTTTTTATATGGATTTTATATTTCTCCAATCCTCGCAGCGCAAAAAACGCGCATTGAAGAACTGCACAAGATTGTTCGCGCCGAGGCGAATGCTATTTTTGCAATAATGCTTGCCATACGAACATTGCCCGAATCGATGAAACAAGAGATTAAAACGCGCATTACTTCGTATCTAAGAAAGACTTCTGACAACAACATGTTAGCTGCTGAAAAAGAATACGAAGATCTTATTAGCTATTGTGTCGATTACAAAGGCAAGCACAAAGAAGATGTTAATAAATTGCTTGAAAAACTGGTTGCGAACCAGCAAAACCGCACCAACTACGCTATGCAGGTAGGAAACAAGGTGTTTAGTAACGAGTGGATGGTGATGATTGTTTTGTTTTCGATCACGCTTGCATTCATCGTTATGATTGATACGGGCGGCGTTTTGGCGCTTGATATTGTGACCGCACTTTTGTGTACGGGGCTTACCATGCTGGTGTTTATTCTGGTAAAACTCAGTACGTTAACTCACAAAAAAGCCCGACGTGTATGGCAGCCGTTTAAGGTGCTGATGGCGTCGAAATACTATCGTATCGACGAAGTTGTTGCGGACGAATAATTCCCTAGATCTACAAAAAGGTTGACGTTTAGCGGGGTAGGAGGATCATTGCTTTTCGTGGTATAATTAGTTGTTATGCCAGAGGTTATTCGCGTTACAGGTGCCCGCGAGCACAACTTAAAAAATATCAGTGTGGAGATTCCACGAGATAAGCTGGTGGTTATCACTGGTCTTTCTGGTTCGGGAAAATCGAGCCTTGCTTTTGATACCATTTATGCGGAAGGTCAGCGCCGCTACGTTGAGAGTCTCTCAAGTTATGCACGCCAGTTCCTTGGAATTATGGACAAGCCAGATGTCGAATCGATCGAAGGCTTGAGCCCGGCTATCTCTATCGACCAAAAATCAACGAGCCGCAACCCGCGTTCGACCGTGGCGACAGTAACCGAAATCTACGACTATTTGCGTCTGCTTTTTGCGCGCATCGGTGTTCCGCACTGTCCTGTTTGTGGCAAAGAAGTTTCTCGCCGCACGCCTCAGGCGATTATCGATGAAGTAATGAAGATCGAAGATGGCGCTCGCCTGATGATTTTGGCACCGATCATTAAAGATAAAAAGGGTGAGTTTGCACACGTGCCAGAGCAGTATCGCCGTCTTGGTTTTGCGAGGGCTCGAGTTGACGGTGTTATATACTCGCTCGATGAATTCCCAGATCTGCAAAAAAGCTACAAGCACAATATCGAAATCGTCGTCGATCGTATCGCAATGAGTAAAGAAATCCTAGGGCGTGTGACGCAATCTATTGAGCAGGCGCTTGAGCTTGCCGATGGAGTGGTAGAGCTTTTGAACGCCGATAGTGACAGCATTACGGTATTTAGCCAGCGCTATGCTTGTGTCGATCACCCAAACGAGGATATTCCCGAGCTAGAGCCACGCCTCTTTAGCTTTAACGCGCCGCAAGGAGCATGCCCGGTGTGTACCGGACTCGGCAGCCGTCTTGAGGTTGATCCAGAGCTTGTGTTTAATCCTAATCTGACACTTGCCGAAGGTGCAATTCGCCCGTACAACCGTGTAAACAGCGACGCGTGGTACATGAAACGCCTTGCAAAAGTTGCCGAAGAACATGGGTTTAGTCTTAGCGTTCCTGTTGGCCAGCTTAAAAAAGATGATCTCGACAAGATCTTATATGGAACTGGCGATCAAAAATATACTGTATCACTTGGCAATGGCCGCCACTACGATGCCACGTACGAAGGCGTTATTCCAAATCTAGAACGTCGCCATAAAGAGACCGACAGTGAATTTATGCGCAAGGATATTGAACGGTTCATGCGCGAACGTCAATGTCATACCTGTAAAGGAGCCCGCCTTAAGCCTGTGGTGCTTGCGGTAACCGTCCACGATCTGAATATTATGGATATCTGTAACTTGGGTGTCGATGACGCACTTGATCTTTTCCGTAACGAGCTGAAGCTGACTGAACAAGAGCGGTTTATTGCGACGCAAATCATGAAAGAGATTACAGAACGTCTTGGGTTTATGAGTAATGTTGGGCTTAATTATCTTGAACTTGGCCGTGCTGCTAATACACTTTCGGGCGGTGAAGCGCAGCGTATTCGCCTAGCGACGCAAATTGGATCGGGCCTTCAGGGTGTATTGTATGTCCTTGATGAGCCTTCGATTGGTCTACATCAACGTGATAACGACCGTTTAATTGGTACGCTGAAACGACTTCGTGATCTTGGTAATACGGTACTTGTTGTTGAGCACGATGAAGATACAATTCGCCAAGCCGACTACTTGTTAGATATTGGCCCGGGCGCTGGTGTAGCGGGTGGAAACGTTGTTGCAGCGGGAACGCCTGCCGAGGTTGCGGCGCAAAAAGACAGCATTACCGGTAGGTATCTTGCAGGAACTGAAAAGATTGATGTGCCTAAAAAACGCCGAACAATTATGGCCGATCGTCAGCTTGTGATTCGTGGCGCTCGCGAAAATAATCTCAAGAATATTGACGTGGCATTTCCGCTGGGGGTTATGACTGTAGTAAGTGGCGTTAGTGGCAGCGGCAAATCAACCCTCGTGAATGATATCTTGGCAAAAGAACTTTCGGCACGGCTTCACCGCGCGCAGACTGTTCCTGGGGCGCACGAGAATATCGAAGGAATCAAACACCTCGACAAGGCGATTGTTATTGATCAGTCGGCAATCGGCCGCACGCCTCGTTCTAACCCTGCAACATATACGGGTGTATTTACGCCTATTCGTGAGTTGTTTGCGGGTACGCCCGAGGCTAATATTCGCGGCTACAAAGCCGGGCGATTCAGCTTTAACGTAAAGGGCGGTCGCTGTGAAAACTGTCAGGGTGATGGCGTTATTAAGATCGAAATGCATTTTTTGCCAGACGTGTATGTTACATGTGACGTTTGTAACGGTAAGCGTTACAACCGCGAAGCGCTCGAAATTAAATACAAAGATGCAACAATTAGCGATGTTTTAGAAATGACTGTCGAGCAAGCCGCGAAGTTTTTCGAGAATATTCCGGGCATTGCACGAAAATTAGACACGCTTGTAGAAGTTGGTCTTGGGTATATTCGCCTTGGCCAGCCAGCAACGACGTTTAGCGGTGGTGAAGCGCAGCGTATTAAACTAGCAACCGAGCTTTCGCGCCGTGCGACCGGTAAAACTTTGTATATTCTCGACGAGCCGACAACTGGTCTTCATAGCGCCGATGTGAAGCGCCTTATTGTGATTTTGCAAAAACTGATTGAAGGCGGCAACAGCATGGTGATTATCGAACACAATCTCGACGTCGTTAAGTCGGCTGATCATGTTATCGACATGGGCCCTGAAGGCGGTGTTGGTGGTGGTGTGGTGGTTGCTAGCGGTACGCCAGAAGAAATCACTAAGGTTGCCGCTTCGTTTACGGGCAAATATCTTAAAGATCTTCTGTAGTCTGCGGACGGAATCGCCTGGTCTGAAGGCGGTCGGCGGCCATAATAATGGCGAGCACGACAAGTGCAAGACATATCGATGCCGTAACGTCGGTTAGCCAGTGATAGCCTAGGTAAAGACGGCTAGCAGCAATAAGAATTGTACAAATGATTGCTCCGGCGAGCCATGAGTAGAATGTTTTCACCGTGGCGCGTCGTGAATATAGAAAATAACCAATGATAAGCGCAAGAACAGCGACGCCATAGGTGTGATTTGAGGGAAAGGCAAAGCCCGTCTCCAGCGGCAATATCATGTCGGCTTCGGGTGGTCGCGATCGTTCAATGATTGTTTTTATAAGTGTCGAAACAACAAAGGCAATCGCTAGCGAAAGTGAAACGAGTGCTGGTCGCCAATATTCTTTTTTGTGCCACGCCCAAACGACAGACCCCAGCGCAGTAACTCCGAGCAGCAGGTAGGGGTCGAATAAGAAGGTGACGAATTCCATAAACTGAGTCATGCCGGCTGTTCGATTGGCGACGAACCAATCGTGGACAATCACGTCCCATGACGCCAGGCCTGTGTTACTGCGCACTCCTGCGTAAATAATCGCAATCAGGGTAAGGCCCGTGATAAAAAATGCAAGAGCCACAAGCAAATTACGTGGTGTTGAACTACGATACGACTGCGGATTGAACATCTGTTACTGCGGCCTTTCTTACTTTTACTTTCTCCTAAGAAGAATCTTGATTTGTTTTTTTGTACCGTTCCATATCGAATAGCGACGGTCTTTATCTTTAAGAATATGAATAGCTGGGGGAAGTACCGATGAGATAAGAATGACGAGAATAATCGGTAGAAGAACGGTATCAATCTCGATTCCCATGCTGTGAAGTACTTCACCGATATAGAAGCCGGCGTAGGTAATGCCTACCGCCCACAAAAGCGCGCCGATAACGTTGAAAGTAAGAAAGCTTTTGTATTTCATTTGTCCAACGCCTGCGACAATCGGTGCGAAGGTGCGAACCACAGGAATAAAGCGTGCAATAACAATAGTTATACTGCCATGCTTTTCGTAGAATTCTTTTGCCTTTTCGATGTTTTCTTGTCGGAAGAGAAGGGAATTAGGCCGTTTGAATATCTTTGGCCCGATACGACGCCCAAATAAATAACCAACGCCGTCGCCAATAACTGCGGCGAGGAACATAATGACAACAAAAAAATGAATATCAAAGTCGAGCTTGCCCGCACTCATAAGGAAGCCGGCGCTAAAAAGAAGACTGTCTCCTGGTAAGAAAAAGCCAATCAACAGCCCGCTCTCGGCAAAAATAATAAGTGCAATAACAAGTGTCACTATCCACGGCCCGGTGGTCATGGCAAATTCTGTAAGGTCAAATCCAGGTATCATAACTCCACCTATTTTAGCATGAGAGCCGAAAATGGTATAATGGTAAAAGACCGATTAGGAGGACTATGAACGAAATTTCACTGAAATTAACCGAACGTACAGTAGTAGGAAAAAAGATGGATGCGCTACGGCGCGAAGGAATGATTCCAAGCGTTGTTTATGGCGGCAAGGCCGAGCCGATTGCAACACAATCTCCAATGGTTGAGACAACGAAAGTTGCAAAGCAAGCAGGCAAGCACTCGCCCGTCCACCTTATGATTGGCGATAAAAAGAAGCTCGCGATTATTAAGAGTATCGATATTGATCCTGTAAAGCACATGGTTCGCCACGTAGCGTTTCACACGATCAAACAGAACGAAACAATTACTACCGAGGTGCCAATTGTACTAACTGGTCTTGGTGAGAGTGCCGCAGAGCGCGCCGGCTTGGTGGTGCTTCAGGCAATTGAAAAGATTGAAGTTAAGGCAATTCCAGCCAAACTACCTGAATCACTAGAAATGTCGATTCTTGAACTGACAACCGACGAAGACAAGTTGACACTTGCGGATGTTAAACTTCCAGAAGGTGTTGAATTTGCTTCGAACGACCAAGATATGGATTTGGTTGTTGCAAATGTTTACGAGCCAAGCGCACTTCAGGCGGCAAACGACGCGGCTGGTGGTGATGCTGAAGATGAGTCTGAGGTTGAGTCTGAGAATGGTGAGTCAACGGAAGAAAAAGAAGAGCCAGCAAAATAGAATAAGCTCTGGAATTTAAAAAACGCCCTTGCTTTTGCTAGCGAGGGCGTTTTGCATAAAAGCTTATTGTATGCTATAATATAAAAATGGCCAAGAGACGAGGATACTCTCGACTCTCTATCCGAAGGAGAAGCCATGACTCAAGAGATCGAATTCGTCGTGCTGAGCACCGTCGCCATCGTCGTAAGCTGCCCGGGTGCCACCCACTACAAGGTGGGCGAGGCCATGGAGCGCAGCGGACTGCTGATGCCGAACGGCTTCACGACGGCGAGCACGCTGCCGAACACGGCTGTCATGATGCCCGCTGCGGGCGTCAACCAGGCCACGGTGATGACTCGGCTCCTGAAGGAGATCGAGAGTCTCGTCGCCAGCGGCGAGGTTCGCATCTGATCTGTCCTGTCCGCCCGAAAAGAGCCCATAAGATATAAAATTATATCTTATCGCTGGCCTTTTCGGGCGGGCTCTTTTCGTCTCTATTCCTCGATAAACCCGCCGGATTGGTGAGCCCAAAGCTTGGCGTAGATACCCTTTTGTTTTATAAGTGCCGAGTGAGTACCTTCTTCGGCAATCTGGCCTTTATCGAGCACGATAATACGGTCGAGGTCGGCGATAGTGCTAAGACGGTGTGCGACAACGATTGATGTACGGTTTTTCATAAGTTTTGCGAGTGCGTCCTGAATGAGTTTTTCGCTTTCGCTATCGAGCGCAGAGGTTGCTTCGTCGAGAATAAGAATCGGCGCGTCTTTTAGGATTGCCCGGGCGAGCGCGATTCGCTGGCGTTGCCCACCCGAAAGTTTAACCCCACGTTCACCAACGACCGTATCGAGTCCGCTTGGAAGATCTTTTATAAACTCGTAGGCGTTGGCGCGCTTAACCGCCGAGAATATTGCTTCGTCGGTAGCCTCTGGGTGGGCGTAGGCGATATTTTCGCGTAGTGTACGGTGAAACAAAAAAGGTTCCTGGGGCACGTAAGCAATCGAAGCTCGCAGGCTTTTTTGCGTTACCTCCGAAATATTCTGGCCATCAATAAGAATCGCGCCATCTGAAACATCGGCAGAGCGAAGTAAGAGTTTCGTAAGTGTGGTTTTACCGCCGCCACTTGAGCCCGCAAGACCAATACGTTCACCTGGTTTAATTGAAATTGAGATATTCTGAATAACTTTTGTCTTCTTGTTATCGGCATAGCCAAAGCTGATGTTTTGCAGTTCGACACCGCCCTTTTTTACGACAAGATCAGCGGCATTTGGCGAATCCTTTATCTCGGGCTGTTCATCGAGAATATCCGTAATGTTTGATGCATCGAGAAATAGCTGCTCCATCCCACGAATAATTGGGGTAATTTCAAATAGTGAACTTGTGAGACGACCTAGATAGGTGACGGCAAACACAAGCGCGGCAATCGTGACATTACCTGTGGTAAACAGCCAAATACACACACCCATTGTAATAAGCTGAAATGCAAAAAGGGTCATCTGTCGGGTAATTGATTCGCGCTGGAAGATATCGATTTCTTTGTGTACGACATGTTCAATTTTTGTGCGGTCACGAATAACGCGCTCGACTTCGCTATTGCCCATCGCAAAATAACGAACGATCTGAAGATTACCTAAGATATCAGCCACGGTGCCATTTAACTGCGAAACCAAACGTTTACGCTTGTGGCGTAATGTTCGGCGCGACGATACGGCAACCATACTGCGCCATACTAGAAAGAATGTTCCAAGACTAAGTGGAATAAGGAGTATCGGCGACATGATACCGATAATAATGAGGCTTGCGATAAAGTTGATAGTGATACCGCTGGCCTGCAGGAAAAGAATGTCAAGGAAAGTGCCGATTGAGCCGCTAAACGTACTGACGTCGCCCGCCAGTGACCCAACCTTACGGTTGGCAAAAAACTGATCGCTGTGAAGCATCAGGTTTTCGGTTGCTCTCCGCAGTAGTGACGTTTTCATCTTTTCTTCGTGGAGGAAAAGTTTTAAAAAGCCGAGTTGCGCGGTAATAAGCGCAAGAATCGACACGACCGTCGCGATGCCCAAAAGAAGCGCTGGATATTGCCAGTTGCTTGGGTGGGTAATCAGCGACTGGATAATCAAGCTAAATATAAACGGCAGAATAACAAGGTACAAAAGGCGGTTGATCGGTATCATTACCGAATACATCGCCAGTGATTTTTTGTCCTTGAGGATTTCTTGCTTATAAATAGCGAGCGTTTTTTTGATTGTTTGTTTGCTGGCTAGGTTACGCTCGGTCATGATTATTCCTCGGTGTCTTCTTCTATAAAGCCGCCAGATTGGTGCGACCACAGCTTCGAGTATGTTCCTTTTTGTTCAAGCAGGCGTGTGTGCGAGCCTTGCTCACTGATCGTTCCGTTTTCAAGTACGACAATGCGATCGAGCTTTGCAATAGTTGAAAGCCGGTGTGCAATAACAATGCTCGTGCGGCCTTTCATGAGTTTTTCGAGGGCATCTTGAATTAACTTTTCGCTTTCACTATCGAGCGCAGAGGTTGCTTCGTCGAGGAGAAGGATAGGCGCGTCTTTTAAGATGGCGCGGGCAATAGCAATACGCTGGCGCTGGCCACCCGAAAGCTTCACGCCTCGCTCGCCAACCATTGTATCAAGGCCTTCGGGCAGCTTTTCGATAAACTCGATAGCATTGGCTTGACGTGCAGCCTCTAGAATATCCTCGTCGGTAACATTCTTTTTACCATAGGCGATGTTATCGCGCAGGCTACGGTGAAAGAGCATAGGCTCTTGCGGAACGTAGGCAATACTTCGGCGGAGCGATTCCTGGGTAACTTCGGCAATGTTTTGGTCGTCGATAAGAATCGCGCCACTCTCGATATCTGAAAAACGCAAAAGAAGCCGCGATAATGTGGTTTTGCCAGAACCAGAATGCCCAACAAGTCCGATTCGCTCGCCTGGTTTGACGCGAAGAGAGAACTTATCAAAGAGGTTCTCGTTGCTGCCGTCGTGCGCAAAGGTAACGTCTTTAAAGTCGATCGCACCTCTACTGACCGAAATTGGCGTATCGGTTTTATTAACGACAGTTGGCTCGAGCTGTAGAATCTCGGTCATGTCATGCGCATCACCCATAATACGGTTGTAGTTGCGCATAATACTGTTCATCTCCCATAGCTGGCGTCCCACGGTAAACGTATAAGTAATACTTAGGTATACCGTCCCAATCGAGATGATATTGTGTTCGGAAGCCCAAATAGCACCAACTAGTGCAACAACGTTGAGAACGCTAATAAGAAGTGAATAGCCGCTGCTGACCGCCAAAAAACCGCGCATTGTTGAGAGACTCTTTGAGCGCCAATCAGATGCTTTTTCAGTAAGTGTATCGAGCTCTATTTGTTCGGTGCCATGTGATTTTATAGTAACGACATTCGTAACGGCATCTGCAACGTATGCATTTGTTGCCGTGCTTGCTTGCGCCTCTTCTTTGTTTCGCACTGCGAGAAACTTTGAACCCCAAAAAACGGTGATTGCAAAGACGATAGAAAGAACGAAAAGAAAAACTGCGTACTGCCAAAAAACGAAACTCAAAATAACCGTGGCAGCTACAACGCTTGCGAGCGATGGCATGATTTGAAAAATGATTGTATCCCAAAAACGTTCAAACGCGCCAATCATTTTGGTCGTTTGTGATACAAGGGCGCCACCAAAACGGTTTGAATGAAAGGTGAGGCTCTGTTCGGTTAGGCTAGAGAAAATCCGGCGGTAAAGATCACGCTGTGCTGCCGTTTCCATGGTCCAGGCAAAGTATAGGTTAAGACGCCAGCCGATAATTTGGCCATAGATTTGGGTTGCCGTGTACGCAATGATAAGCGGCATGGCGGCGTTTAGTGATACCGACCCAGTTTGGAGCTGATTGAGCAGTTCCGAGATAATATAAGGTCCAAAAAATGAACCAATGACCGTGGTTGCGGCAGAACCAACAAGAGTTAGTAGTGTACGAGCGGGGTATTTCATTGCCGTATGCCACAGCAATGAGATGATTTGTTTTTGCATAAGTTTTCCTTAGCATGTGAAATTTAATGTTTGTATCGCTAGTGGTTCGGCCGTCCGAACGTGAACGAATAGAGGATCAGCGATTGATCATAGTGCTACCAGTATAGCAACCGACGTTACGCCGCACAAGCGTATATGCTAAAAACTCTAAAAAATGGTATAATTGCACGTATGCAAAAAATCATTCTTTACTATAAGTTTACGCCAATTAGCGACGAGGCGGCAGTAAAACTATGGCAAAAAACGTTGTGCGATAGTCTTAATCTTCGTGGGCGTATTCTTATTTCTAAGCACGGCATTAACGGTACACTCGGCGGTGATATCGAAGACGTAAAAAAATATATTAAAGCAACAAAACAGTACGATGGCTTTAAGAACATTGTCTTTAAGTGGAGCGACGGTGGTCGTGAAGAGTTTCCTCGTATGAGCGTAAAGGTTCGCCCTGAAATTGTCGCGTTCGACGCAGCAGATGAGCTGAAAGTTGATGAAAATGGAGTTGTTGGCGGTGGTGTTCATCTAAAACCAAAACAAGTGAACGAGCTTGTTGAAAAACGTGGTGACGAAGTAGTGTTTTTTGACGGTCGCAATGCCCATGAAGCGGCAATTGGCAAATTCAAAAATGCAGTTGTCCCAGATACGCATACCTCGCGTGATTTTATCCGCGAATTAGAAAGCGGCAAATATGATGACCTTAAAGATAAGCCGATCGTCACGTATTGCACGGGCGGTATTCGCTGCGAAATTTTATCGAGCCTCATGAAAAACCGCGGCTTTAAAGAGGTATATCAGATAGATGGCGGTATCGTAAAATACGGCGAAACATTTGGCGACGATGGATTGTGGGAGGGGAGTCTACGCGTATTCGACGACCGCATGACGGTTGATTTTAGCGACCACGCTGCAGTTATTGGCGAGTGTAGCCATTGCGGCGGCCAAACCAACAACTACGAAAACTGCGCCTGGGCAAATTGTAACGATCTAGTGTTAATCTGCCTGTTCTGCAAGCAGAACCCAGACCTTTTGTTCCACAGTGACATGTGTCGCGACAAGGCAAAAATAGGGGCAACTGCCTAAGGTACATATAAAAATAGCCAAGCGATTGCCTGGCTATTTTTTATGCTCACGGATTAATGTCCGGCTTGCATGGCTTCGGGTCGAATGTGTCGCGGAAGCATGAAACTCATCACGAATGTCACCGCTATAAGGATTCCTTCGTAGATAAGCCCTGCGCGAAATGCGTTGGCAAAGTTATCTGCGTTGGCCTTTTTAACACTTTCCTCTATGATGCTACCAATTTTTTCTGACATAGGGTTAGCGGGCTGACCTTCAAGTGCTTCGCAGCTTTCAGGTGTTTCGCTGGCGTCTTTTTGTTTTGCGCTGTCGGTGTAACATTCCTTTGCGCCCTCGATAATTGGAGATTGCATTTGTTCAGGAATGTTTGCCGCTGTTAGTTCGCTGCGGATGTTCGATTCAACCGACGTAAAGCTTGCTTCGGCGTTGTGCGAAAGCTGGCCAAAGAAGATAACGCCGATAAGCGCGATACCAATTGCGCCACCAAGCTGCTGAACGGCGTTCATAACGCCAGACGCAGAACCAGCGTGACGAGGATCGACGTCGGTAAGAACGAGCGCGAAGATAGGTGCCATAATTAGGCCCATACCAAGTCCGGTAATAAGTAGGCCTGGCGTAAACTGCAGAGGTGCAGTGTCTAGACCGTTCTGCTGAACGGTAATATAGGTAATCGCAAGTCCAATTGCCATAACAATCGCACCAACACTTAGCGCATAACGGCCAAGTTTTGGAATAAGCTTTTGGCCGAAAAGGCCGATACTTAGCGCGATACCGACGGCCGTCGGAATACCCGTAAGGGCAGCGGTAATGATCTCGTAGCCAAGACCAATTTGTAGGAGCAAGGTGAATGGTAGGAAGAATCCGGCCATTGCTGACTGAAACACGATATTAACGGTCAGACCTTTTATGAACGAACCAGTCTTAAGCAGGATCGGTGCCATAAGAGCCGACTGGTCGATTGAATCTTTGCGTTTTTGCCACCATATAAATAGGGCGAATACAGGAAGGGCAAGGAACATCATAATGAATGTCCAAATTGGCCAGTCAAGTTCGCGCCCCTGAATAAGTGGAAATACGATAAGGAACATTGCGACCATAATAAGGCCGGTGCCCCACATATCGAGCTTTAGTGGGTGTGACGATTTACCTTCAGGAAGGTATTTCATAGCCATAAGTAGCGCAAAGATACCGACAGGAATGTTTATCAAGAAGATTGGCCGCCAGTCGAGTCCGGCAATATTTGCGTGGATAAGAATACCACCAATAACCGGTCCCATAGACGCGGCGATTCCGGCAAGCGCGCCAAATAGTCCCATAACTCCTGCGCGTTCATGCGGTTTGAACATCACCTGCATAAGCGACATTACTTGCGGCACCATAAGCGCGGCCATGGCACCTTGCACGAGTCGGGCACCAATAAGCACCTCAGGGTTCCAGGCAAATCCACAAAGAAGTGAGGCAAGCGTAAAGCCACCAACTCCAATGAGGAACATTTTTTTATAGCCAAAGACGTCGCCCATGCGTCCACCTGTTACCAAAAGGACGGCGAAGGCGAGGGCATAGCCGGCGATCATCCACTGGATAGATGCAAAGCTTGCACCTAACCCGCTTTGGATCGACGGAATGGCAATGTTAACAATAGTTGTGTCGAGGAGGTCCATGACAAAAGCAAGGGCGACAACGACAAGTGCGATCGTGCGCTGCTTGTGGGTAAATTTGCCCGCATGATGCAACGCCGAATGCGTAGGATGTTCGGTTGACATGTTGTTCTTTCCAATTTATACTATACGAAATAGTTTATTTAATAATTATCTTAGATTGTAAGATAATTCGAAAGTCGAGTCAACTATGAAATCCAAAAAAGAATTAGTAGAAGAACTCAACCAGTCAATGCAGCGCGCCGGTACCCTTACCGTGCTTCATACGAATGCTATCGCCGACAAGATTGGCCTTAGTGCAACAGAATTCGAGTCGATGGATGTTATTACCAGGTACCAGCCAATGAGTGCTGGAAAACTTGCGGCAAAGTGCGGGCTAACAACAGGCGCAATTACTGGCGTTATTGATCGCCTAGAGCGCGAAGGTCTGGTAACGCGAACACGTGACCCTAAAGATCGCCGCCGCGTGTTTTTAAAACCCGTCGACGACGAAGAAAAAAGCTGTATTGTACGCGATGCATATGCGCCGCTAAGTGAGGCATATCATCGTATTGTTAGCAAATGTACGCCCGAGCAACTTGCATTTTTGGTGCAAATTCACGACGAGCTCAACGACGCCGTTGAGACAATTATTGAAGATATGCGAACGAAGCGCGCTTAGTCTTCGCGGCGTTCAACAATAAGCGTGCATTTGGTAACAAGCGCAGCAATAGCCCCGACTGCGGCAAGAACTGGTGCAAGCACCACCCCAACAACGCCAATAGTAAGGGGCAGTTCAATAAGGGTTTTGCCGTCTTCGCCTTTAATAATAATGCGGCGGATATTGCCTTCATTGATAAGTGACTTAACTTTTGCGAGTAATTCCTCGCCGTTAACGCTGAACTCTTCGGTTTTTTTATCTGCTGTCATACTATCAGTATACTCTAAATAAAAAGGTATAATACAACTATGAACGAAGCCCACAAGGCAAAACTAGCCACACTTCCTCGCAGCCCTGGGGTTTATTTTCATAAGTCAAAAACCGGCGAGATTATTTACGTTGGCAAAGCGGCAGTATTAAAAAACCGTGTGCGACAATATTTCCAAAACCAACGTGACATGGATATAAAAACCCGCGCTTTAGTTGCCGAGATCGATGACACCGACTGGATTGAAACCGAGAGCGAAATCGACGCGCTGTTTCTTGAAAGCGAGATGGTCAAGCGGTATATGCCGCGCTACAATATATTGCTTCGCGATGATAAGTCGCAAACTTTTGTGCGTATTGATATGAAAAACGAGTGGCCGCACGTCGAATTTACGCGTAATCCTGCCGACGATGGAGCAGATTACTACGGCCCCTACTACAATGGCTATGCAGTTAAAAAGGCGCTTCGTTATCTGCGTAAAACATTTCCGTATTACACAAAAACGCCAACAAGCGGCCGACCAGATCTCGACGTTCATATTGGGCTTAGCCCAAAGCCCGGCACGACAAGCGAACAATACAAAGCCACGCTTCGCAATCTTGTTCGGTACCTAAAGGGCGAGCGTGTGGCGCTGGTGCGCGAACTGGAACGTGATATGAAAACGGCCGCGGGGTTACAGGACTTTGAAGCGGCGGCAAGTTTTCGCAACAAACTGAATAATCTTCGTGAGCTGCAACGTCGCATTATGTTTGGCGATAAGGAGTTTTTGAATATCAGCAAAGACCGTGCGCTGAGTGATCTTCGTGATTTACTTGGCCTTGAAAAAACGCCAGCTCGAATAGAGGGGTACGATATTTCGCACATGAGCGGCACGAATGTCGTGGCAAGTATGGTGGTATTTACGAACGGTGTGAGCGACCGTGCAAACTATCGCAAGTTCAAAACCCGTATCGAACACAACGACGATGTTTATAATATGCACGAGACAATTAGCCGGCGTTTTAGCGAAAAAAATATCAAGGCATGGGGAATGCCAGATCTACTTTTGATTGATGGCGGGAAAGGGCAGCTCGATGCCGCTTTGCGGGCGCTCGAGGAGCGCAATGTCAAAGTACCTGCGATCAGCATTGCCAAGCGAGAAGAAGAAGTGGTTGTTCATAAAGCCCGCTCGAATGTTAATTTGGAAAAAATGACGGAACTACTAAACGATCCGATTCCTGGCGTGCTTGTTATGAATTCGGGCGAATATCTTATTGTTAATTTGCACGCCGGACAGCTGAACGCATCGCCCCATTCAAAAAACCTTCGTGGAGGCTCAACTCACAGTACGTATTCCGACGTCACGAAGCTGTTCCAGCGCATTCGCGACGAATCACACCGTTTTGCAGTCAGCTATCATACTGTTTTAAAACGCGCTAAACAAACAGCGAGTAATCTTGAGGATATTCCCGGTGTCGGTCCGACAACCCGCAAAAAACTTATCCGTACATTTGGTAGTCTTCGTGGTGTTCAGGCGGCAAGCCTTGAGCAGCTTGCCGGTGCCGTTGGCGAGGCGAAGGCTAAAATTATCTCAAAGTATTTGCCGCCCAAGTAACGCTTATGCTATAGTGACGGAAAAGGAACTGATCGAATATGGGCATCTTCGATAGGCAACGCGAGAACAAATCGGGCTTTACCATCATCGAATTGTTGGTTGTTATTGGAGTTATTGGTATTTTGATTGGTCTTGTGGCGGTCTACTATCCTAATTATCAAATGCGCACGCGTAATTCCGAACGAAAAAGCGACCTTTCCCAGCTGGCGACGGCGCTTAACGGCTATGCACTGCAAAAAAATAATCATGTCGGTCCTGGCAGTGGTTGTGGTTTTTTGGGTGATGGTAGCGGTTGGCTAAACCTCAATAACGACAATAGTGGCGGCTGGTATCCAAAATCTATTCCAAAATGTTTGCAAGAGGCTGGTCTTTTGAAGACAGAAGACGATATTCTTGATCCGACAGGGTGTCGATCAGACACGGGGGGTATTTGTGGTACGTACCTTACTACCCCGACAACGGCATATATGAAAGCATCCTGCACAAAGAACGGGCAACCGATCGTCTATGTTATGGCGCATCTTGAGGGCGAACCGCGAAAAGATGCCGAAGTTGACGCACTTTGTGACACAAATAGTATTGCCTGGTTTAATCCTACAAGTCAAAAGTGGGGAACAAATTACGGTATGAATTACTGGGTTGTCGTAAAATAGACGCCGTGCCCGATTACGATGTATCATGGTGATAGATATGAAGGATTTTTTTACCGCCAACCGCGAACAGCTTGTTGCAAAACTTAATGGCGGGGTAGTGGTGCTATCGGCGTATGCGAGCATGCAGCGGGCGAACGACTTTGCCTACATGTTCGAGCAAGAATCTAACTTTTGGTGGCTTACTGGTATAGAATCTCCGGATTGGCAGCTAATTATAGACGGCACGCGCGGAAAATCCTGGGCGGTTGCTCCGTACCGAAGCAATTCTTCGGAGATTTTCGATGGTAGCCTGTCGCCCGACGACGCACTTAAAGTAAGTGGCGTTAGCGAGGTTATTACGCACGACAAGGCAATAGTGCTTCTTCGAGATTTAGCCAAAAAGCATAGTGTCGTATACACTCTTGGGGAGCCGCCTTATGCTGAGTATTTTGACTTTGTTCAAAACCCGGCGCCTAAAAAAATCCACGATCTTTTGAATAGGACATTTAGTTCTGTGCAGGACTGTCGAAAAGAATTGTCGCAACTTCGGGCAATAAAGCAGCCCATTGAAATAACGCTTATTAAAAAAGTAGTAAATCTGACGGTCGATGCTTTCGAAATTGTTAAAGAAAAGCTCCCCGAAATGGGCTACGAATACGATGTAGAAGCGGAGTTTTCTTACCATTTTCGAAAGAACGGTGCCGTAGGTCACGCTTACGATCCTATCGTTGCCTCTGGAAAAAATGCTTGCACGTTGCATTATATTAAAAACTCCGCAAAGCTTAAAAAACGGGACTTATTACTACTGGATATCGGGGCGCGCAGACAGGGTTATGCAGCGGATGTCTCACGTACCTATGCGCTTGGTGAGATCTCAAAGCGCCAGCAGGATGTTCATTCGGCTGTTAGTGCCGCTCATGCAGAAATTATCAGCCTTTTGAAGCCAGACTATTCCGTAGAGCAGTACCAGCGCGATGTCGATGAAATCATGACGAATGTCCTAATGAGTCTTGGTCTTATGAAAGATGCCAAAGATGAAAAAAACTATCGAAAGTATTTTCCACATGCAATCAGTCATGGCTTGGGGATTGATCCTCATGATAGTCTTGGAGGTCCCCGCTTTTTTCAACCGAACATGGTGCTTACTGTTGAACCTGGGGTTTATATACCCGAAGAAGGTATTGGGGTGCGTATTGAAGACGATATCCTTATTACGACTACAGGAAACACGAATTTAAGCGGTCGTCTCTCGACAGAACTATAAATTATCGCTATAGTAGAGGTAACGTATGAAAAAACAATTTTTTGTGTTTGTCCTTCGTTGGATATTAAACTCGATAGGGTTATGGATTGCTGTGCGTATCTTTGGTACGGGTTACAGCGATAGCGAACTTGCAACGGGCGTTTGGGTTTTCTTGCTCGCCGGGTTGATATTCTCGGTTATAAACACGATACTTCGCCCTATTGTTATTATTTTGTCACTTCCGGCAATCTTGCTCACCCTTGGTCTATTTACTATCATCGTTAACGGCTTTATGGTGTATGTGTCGCTCATGCTGGCACCAGGGCTTCATATGACATTCTGGAACTCTGTTCTTACGGGAATCGTTCTAAGTTTGGTAAACTATATAGTAAGCAGCGCGCTAGAACTTCAATACGAGCGCCAACAGGAGGGACGACACTAATGAATATTGACAGCATTTTACAAACAATTACCGTAGGATCATCTATTTTGATGATACTTGCGATTTTACTTCAGCAGCGTGGCGCGAGCCTTGGTGCTGGCTTTGGTAGCTCGGGGGAACTTTACACAACACGCCGTGGGCTCGACAAAAACTTGTTCGAAGCAACGATTGTTCTTGCAGTTATCTTCATTCTTTCTATCCTTGTCGGCCTTCTTTTACCAGCATTTAATCTTTAAAATAAGGGGGCAGTGTGGCAGACGAAAAACGTGGATGGCAGCAGTTTCGTGAGCTAAGTTTTGATAAAAAAAAGCTGTCTCGGCGTGTCAAAAAAGCCGAAGGCGCAACGACGCGGCACGCGCACAAATTTATCGTTACTCGTCTCGATAACATTCGATCCGTTCGTCGGCATATCATTAGCTGGCTGCTTCTTGTTGGCGTTATGATTGTGGCCGTTGGCGCGCAGTATTTTTGGTTTCAGCAAAGCTATCAAACCGTAGCTGCTGCCAGGGGTGGTACCTATGCCGAGGCGTCGCTTGGGCCGATTGAAACGCTCAATCCGCTTTATGCGTCTTCTAGCTCCGAGATTGTGGCAAGCAGACTCCTCTTTTCGTCGCTGTATAATTACGATTCCACAGGATATCTACACGGTGATCTTGCTGAAAACATGCAGGTTGATAAAACCAAAACAATCTACACGCTAAAAATTCGCTCAGACGCAAAATGGACAGACGGTACTCGCCTTACCGCGGGTGATGTTGCGTTTACTGTTAACCTCATAAAGAACCCCGAGACCCGTTCGGCACTTCGCGTTAACTGGCAAGATGTGACTGTTAAGGCGCTTGATGATATGACCGTTCAGTTTAAGCTACCGGCAGTGTACGCAGCATTCCCGAACGCGTTAACGTTTGCCGTGTTGCCACGTCATATTCTTGAAACGGTCGACCCTGGTGCGGTACGCGAGAATACCTATAGCCAAGATCCTATCGGAAGTGGTCCGTTTAGCTTGCGACTACTGCAAAGTACATCCAATCATAAAATCGCCCACCTTGCCGCAAGCGAAAACTATTATGGCGGAACGCCTATGCTCAGTAGGTTTGAAGTCCATGCTTATACTAGTCAAGATGATATTTTCCGCGCCCTAAAGACAGGTGAGGTGTCGGCAGCAGCAGATCTGACTGGCGTAAACTCGTCGCAAATAGATACGCACAATTACGATATTACGGCGCAGGCGATTAATAGCGGCGTTTACGCTATGTTTAATATGGATTCCCTTGTTCTCAAGGACAAGACTGTACGCGAAGCGCTACGCTTAGCGACCGACACAAAGACCGTTCGCGACGCACTGACAACTCCCGTTGGAAAACTAGATTTGCCAGTACTCGAAAGCCAGGTTAGCGGAGTGGGGCTTGCGACGGTGCCGACCCCAAATGCTGATCAAGCCGCGGCGCTACTTGAAAAACGCGGCTGGGTGCTGAAAGATGGCGTGCGTACGAAAGGCGCGCAAAAATTGCAGCTAACCGTCGCAACAACAAAGAATGCTCAATACGAAAAGGCGCTCGAGGCAGTTACTGGTCAGTGGCGAAAAATTGGCGTTGCTGTAACAACAAATATCGTTGATACTGCCGATCCATCGACTAATTTTGTGCAAAATGTCTTGCAGGCTCGTAACTACGACGTACTCTTGTACGAACTGTTTATTGGCGCAGACCCAGATGTTTATGCGTACTGGCACTCTTCGCAAATTGGCATGAGAGGCTACAACTTCTCTAACTATGCCAACAGCATATCAGACGCGGCGCTTGCAAGCGCAAGGTCGCGCACCGAACCAGCTCTTCGTGCGGCAAAATACAAATCTTTTGTTCGCCAATGGGTAAATGATGTTCCTGCAGTTGGGCTATACCAGCCGGTTTCTGAATATGTTGTTAATAAGCATGTTAAATCGGTTGATGTTTCCAATAAGCTTATTTCAGCATACGATCGCTTCTCGAATGTTCTCGATTGGAGCGTTAACCAGAAATCGGTTTACAAAACACCGTAACTTCGTTATAATTATCGAGGTTAAACACCCTTATGCGCGAATGGCGGAATTGGTAGACGCGTCAGCTTGAGGGGCTGGTGTCCTTCGGGACGTGGAGGTTCAAGTCCTCTTTCGCGCACCACGATAGAATTATACACAGAAAAATGCTCCATAATCGGAGTATTTTTATTTTGAAGAGTTCTACGGAGGTGATGCACCGATGGTGTATCATAGTATTTATGATTGATTTACAGAACTTCTGGAATAAGAATAGCGCGCGCATACCTGATGATAAAGGCCATTCACTTTATGCTGCCGAAAAAGAGCAGGACTTCCCTAAAGCAGCAAAAGTATGCGATCTGGGAGGCGGAACGGGTACAGATAGTATTTATTTTATCGAGAAAGGGCATGATGTTGTTCTTGTTGACATCGCCGATGAGCCATTAGAAAAAGCATTTGTCCGAGCGAGCGAGCTTGGCGTAGCTGATAAGCTGAAGACGGTTCAGTGTGACTTTAGTTACGGCAAATTACCGCTAGACGATGACACATTCGATGTCGTGTATTCTCGTTTGGCGTTGCATTACTTTGAGTCTGAAGTACTCGCTCGCTTGTTTGCAGAAATATACAGGATTCTGCGTAAAAACGGGAAGACATACCTTACGCTTAAATCGCCTGATGATGCGGTCGAAATGGAATTTTTAGCAACTACCGCCACCGAACAAGAAGAAGGTGTATTTAATGAGGATGGCCGTCTTAAGACCCGCTACACGATCGAGCGCCTTGAAAAAATACTTGCCGATGCCGGTATTCCCACCGAGAGCTTTAAGGTCGTTGCTTACACCGAAAAACTAGGTAATAGCAATGATATAGTGAAATCTGGCGTCGATACGTTTGTGGTAAATCAAGTAATTATCACAAAATAAACGGTCTAAGTCTCTGTAAGATTGTCAGCAAGATCATCGAGCAGGGCATCTACTTCGTCTGATGCAACCGATTCCATTCCTTTGATGGTGGGAATCGTTTTGTGTAAGATAGTATCTCGCACTAGAATCATCTCGCGCTCATCTAAATCGTCTAAAGATAGATTTCCAAGATTGTTCTCATCAATTTCTTGAAGCAATTTTTTAAGACGGGCATCGGCAATATGCCCTGCCGTCGTCGTTATGATTAAGTAACCGAGCGAATTTCCAGCGCTCCAAAATTTATTCTTGTAGTAAATAGATACTGCCATGTGAGATCAGTATAGCGAGGATAAGGGATTTGTGAAAGATGGTGGGCTGACATTTGCCATGATTTGTCTCACACATTCCTTTACAAAAAACCATCAATTGTCGATAATAGAGAAAAGCATAACCGCAGCAACGAAAGACAATACGACCATGGCTCGACTTCCACAACCTGGTTCCGATAGTGACGTTTGGGGCGATATCCTGAACGAATATCTGAGTGTGGCGCATGCCTCTGACGGCTCGCTTAAATCGGGGATATCTGCCGATAAGCTGGTTGATGGTTCGACGAACAAGGTGTTTACTGCGGCGAATGAAACAACGCTAGCTTCGCTTGCGCCCGTTGCGACTTCTGGCGCGTACAGCGACCTAACAGGCAAGCCAGCAACGGCAAATCCAACACTTATTATTGCCGATGACGCACCAGCTAGCTGGAAGCTTGCCGCGGGTGTGCAACTCGATGGTACAGATGATGCCGCAGCGCTAACGACTGCCATAAATAATGGCCCCGTTGTGTTATCGCCAGGCACATTTACGCTTAACGAGCCTATTAGCGTTACGGCGACAAATCCACAACTTGTCGGCCAAGGGTGGTCGAGCGTGCTAAAAATCGCCGACGGAACAAACGACTGGGCTATGATTTTTACGCCGGGAGGCGATGGTGTTCGTGGACTTTTTGCAAACTTTACAATAGATGGTAACTCAACCAACCAAACGGCCGGCGGGGGGATTCATGCCCGCGGCGCCGTGCAATCGGAATTTCACTTCATTCATTTTCTAAATTGCTACGATGCTGGGCTGTGGCTGGCTGCCTTTCCAGATGCTGCATTTGGCCATCATAACAAAGTAACTTCGTGTCTATTCGATGCAACGATTGCGTCTCCTGGGATTGGCCGGGGAATGCTTGTCACGAGCAACGACGAAAACTATGTTCGTTCCGAATTTCAATTTTTGGGCGGTACTGGCTCGCCTACGTATGCAGTACGAGATATGAGTGGTCTCAACACCTATCACGCAAGTGTATTTGTGGGTGGGCGCAATGATATGGGCGGTATTGAACTGCGCGACGGTCAAAGATCGAAGGTGGTAAATTGTTCGTTCGATGGTGTCAGCGGAACGAACGTCTTTGTCGCTTCGTCTTCAGCGCATATTATCAATGACAATATGTTTACATCTGTGGCCGATCAAGCAGCGAGCGCGGGAACATATTCTGGAATTCGCCTAGAATTTGCCGTTACAGAGTGTGTCGTGACAGGAAATATCCTCGAGACATCTGGCACGGCAGGCAGAACTCACAGTTTGATCCGCGAAGATGGCTCGGGTGGTACGGGCATAAATATCGTCAAGCATAACGTGCTGCGACAGTCGGGTTCAGGGACGCCTTCGTTCGGCTTTACGGATATGTCGGGAACGGGTTCGTTGGTTGCCGATAATGCAATAAACGGTACTATCGTTTAGTTGAAGTAGTAACTACCAAAGGCGCGTAACGGCGTCTTTTTAAGTTTACTTTCAGCAGATATTGACATAAGCGCAATATTGTGATAGTATAATATGTAGTATCAATGAAGGCTTGTGAGAGGGCCGACAGAGAGTTATACGGAGGAATTTATGACTACAACGAAACTAGTTCTTAGTGCAGCTATCATAGGCGTTGTTGTAATGGCAACATTTGCAACGACAGCATTTGCTTGGCATCCAAAGGGTGTTATTACCAAAAAAGTTCAGAATGTTACATCTAGTAGTGTTCTTAGCGAGGCCGACACGGCAGCTCAGGCTGTTGCGGCAAAACCAGGGGACACCTTAAAGTACGTGATTGAAATCCGTAATGATGGCGCACCCGACAGCAAAGGCTATAACGACATGGCAAAGACTGTTATGACCGATACGCTTCCTGCGGGTATTGAGCTTATCAGTAATCCTGCCCAGCGCACGATTACCGAAAACATCGGTCTTATAAAGCCAGGCCAAAAGGTCACTAAAGAGTATCTTGTTAAGGTAACGAGCAAAACCGACGGTTCAATTACCAATACAGCTTGTTTTACGGGTGATAGTACTGTTAACGACAGCCCACAAAAAGGCTGTAACCCTGCCGTAGTGACCGTCACTGTTCCCGAGGAGCCTAAAACTCCCGAGGTGCCTGTGGTTGTGACAAAGCCAAAAACTCCTGCAACTCCTGTTGCAATGCCTGCCGAACTACCTAAAACTGGTGCCGGCGAGGATATGCTTGTGAGCGTCTTTGCTCTTGGTATTGTAAGCTACCTTGCGTACCGATTTATCCAGTCGAAGCGCGAACTTACGAATGCTCAGTTGAACGTTCGATAGTAATTGAGCGCACGAAAAAACCGCCGACAGCATTGCTTCGGCGGTTTTTATTTACAGATGTTAGAGTATATCGGATAAATTTTGCTATAATGTCAGAGACGGCGCGTTGACGGAACGGTTACGTGGAGGTCTGCAAAACCTTTTAAATGGGTTCGACTCCCATACGTGCCTCCATACCAAATGCGCGGATGGTGGAATTTGGTAGACACGAGAGACTTAAAATCTCTTGGCCTTACGGTCGTGCGGGTTCAAGTCCCGCTCTGCGCACCAGTAAAAAAACAGATTGTAACGGTCTGTTTTTTTACTTTTCTAGTGCTTTTATAAAATCATTTGCCCATTTGGTGACGTGGTGGGTTTTTACATTATGGCGCAGTTTTTTCCATCGGACTGCTTTTTCGTGGGCAGGCATTTTTATTGCTGCTAACAGAGCGGCATGAGCTGCTGCGACATCTTCGGGCGGAATAATAATGGCATCTTGCAACTGTTCGGCGGCGCCCATGGTGTCGCTGATAATCAACACGCCAGGATCCCGGCGAGCGGCTACGTATTCTTTGGCGATAAGATTCATGCCGTCGGCAACAGGAACGTTAAAATGGATGTCCGATGCACGGTACCATGCGGCCAGCTCCTCAAGCCCCATGTTTTCGTAGGTATAGTCAATCGGCTGCCAGGTTTTTGTGCCGTACTTTTTATTTATTTTCTGCACGAGCGCTTCGATCTCGTTCTTAAGGGAACGATACTCGAGCACTGATTCTCGTGAGGGCGCGACATTTAGGCGGTACAGCAGGGATTCGCGTTCTGGATACTCCGCAATAAGCGCTTCGAACGCATGTAATTGGTTGCGAACTCCCTTTGTGTAGTCAAGCCGGGACATCGACAGAATGATCGTTTTGTCTTTGACCTGTTTTTTAATAGACGAGGTTAGTGCCAAGGCGTCCTTAGAATCGTTAAGCGAATCAAAGCTGTCAAAATCAATGCCGATAGGAAATGCTTTTATGTCGGCACGACTTTTTTTGATTCCCATGGTTTGTTGAATTTTATGAAGACGAGTAACGTCGCGAGAAACCTGCATCCCCAAAATATCTACCGAAAGCAGACTAGAAAGCAGCTCGGCGGCATGGGGCAGTTTTTGAAAATCAACAGCGGTAGGAAGCGGAGTATGGAGAAAAAAGCCAATCTTGTTTTTAATGCCGCGCCTCGCAAGTTCTGCGGGAAGTAAAATAAGGTGATAATCGTGAATCCAGATGCGATCACTTGGCTGCAAGATACGTTCGATGGTGTCGGCAAAGTGTTTGGTAACTTGCTGTACGGCGCTCCACTGCTCCTCTGTGAACGGTGTTGTTGCGGCGAGCCCGTGTGCTACTGGCCACAAAATGCCGTTTGCGAACATATCGTAATAAAGAGTAATCTCTTCGTCGGTGAGGTTGATCGGCTGTAGGAAAGGGGGTATGTTTAGTGACGCTAATTCTTTGTCGGTAATATGCCGGCGAAGACCAGTCCATCCCACCCAAAGTGAAGTGTCTTGCTGAAAAAGTGACGCAAGTGCCGTAGCAAGCCCGCCGTTACTACGAGAAAGAGAAAGCCCATCGCTCGTTTCTACGACGCTAACGGGAAGCCTGTTGGACGCGACAATAAGCCGTGAGACCATATGCTTCTACTCTAGCATGACTTATACTAAAAAGTATGAAAATCACCGCCATTACAGATGCGTATAGGCGATCAAATCGCCGACTATTATTGCTTGATTACGACGGAGTGCTGGCGCCGATTATGCCAACCCCCGAAGAGGCTGCGCCAACCGATCAGACACACGCAATGCTTGAAAAGCTAACGGCTGATACGCGCAATACCTGTGTTATTGTAAGTGGCCGGCCGCGTGCAACCCTTGAGGAATGGTTAGGGCAATATCCGGTTGCATTTGCGGCCGAGCATGGCCTATGGCGCAAAGAACAGGGCGGTGAGTGGAAAGAGGCGCTTGAGGTTAAAACCGACTGGAAACAGTCAGTTACTGAAATAATGGAGGGTATAGAAAGTGAACTGCCAGGCTCGTTCGTAGAGGAAAAGCACGCCGGCCTTGCGTTTCACTATCGTAAGGCGGCGAATCCAGAGCTGCAAGTCGAAGAGCTTATCAGATTGCTGACACCTGTTGCGAATACAGAAAGGCTGCGGATAATGCACGGCAAAAAGGTTGTGGAGGTGGTGCCGGCTGGTGTCGATAAGGGCACGGCCTCGCTGTATTGGCTAAAGGGTGATTATGATTTTATTTTGGCAGTAGGCGACGATACGACAGACGAAGCGCTGTTTAGTATTTTGCCATCAGATGCCTATTCGCTAAAGATTGGTGAGGGTGACACGGCTGCGTCCCATAGGCTAGATACCCAGGCGGAGTTTGTCGATTTTATTACTAAATTGTGATGCAGGATTCTAGAGGTTTTTTACGAAAAATGGTATAATGAAGGCACAATAGAACTACGAAATATAAGGGGAATATAAGAAAATGGAAGCAGTATGGATCATTCTGGCGATTGTTGTCGTCTTGGGGCTGTTCTTGTGGGTCACATATAACGGGCTGGTAAAACTCAAAATCCGTGTTGATGAAGCATGGAGCGACATTACCGTTCAACTAAAGCGTCGTCTCGACCTTATTCCAAACCTTGTTAACAGTGTTAAGGGTTACGCTGCGCATGAGTCTGGTGTATTTGAAAAGGTTACCGAGGCGCGCGCAAATGCGCTTAACGCCCAAGGAAAGGGTGTTAAAGAAACTGCCGCTGCTGAAAACCAATTTGAAGGCGCTCTTAAGAGTCTCTTTGCGGTCGCCGAGGCATACCCAGACCTAAAAGCGAACCAAAACTTCCTTCAGCTTCAGCAAGAACTTGTTGATACCGAAGATAAAATCCAGGCTTCACGCCGCTTTTACAACGGTGGTGTTCGCGATCTTAATACTAAGATTCAAGTTTTCCCGAACAACATTTTTGCGGGCATGCTTGGTTTCCACCAGCGCGAATTCTTTGAAGTAGAAGACATGGCGTCTGTCGAGAAGCCAGTCGACGTACAGTTCTAGGAGTTGTTTTAGAACGTTATGTATAAAGCAATTGCTGCCAACAAACGTAACACGGTCATTATCATGGCCGTGTTTGTTGGCATTGTTGGGGCTATCGGATGGCTTGTTAGTTATATGTATGCCGATCAATCAATCGCCTTTTGGGTGATTGGTGTTGCACTGGTATACGCACTTATTCAGTATTTTCTAGCAAGCAAGTTGGCCGTGGCAATGTCGGGTGCGCACGAGATTGAAAAACGCGACAACCCACGTCTTTACCGGATCGTGGAGAATCTTACGATTGCCACGGGAATGCCGATGCCAAAGGTGTATGTTATCGATGATCCAGCGCCGAACGCGTTTGCGACAGGTCGCGATCCAAAGCATGCAATCGTTGCGGCAACAACAGGTATCATGGAAGTCATGAGCGATCGTGAGCTCGAGGCGGTAATGGCGCACGAGATTAGCCATGTCCGCAACTACGATATTCGTGTTAGTATGATTGCCTTTGGCCTTGTGAGCGCTATTGGTATCCTTTCAGACATTGCACTTCGTATGTTCTTTTTTAGTGATCGTCGCGAAAATGTAAACCCCGTCGTACTGGTTGTTGGGATTATTCTTATTGTTATTGCACCGATTATCGCACTGCTTGTGCAAATGGCAATTAGCCGTCAGCGCGAATACCTAGCCGATGCCAGTGGGGTGCTTGCGACCCGCGACAGCGAAGGGCTTGCGAGTGCGCTTGAAAAGTTGCAACAATACGGCCGACCAATGCAAAAACAGCACACCTCGACTGCCCATCTATTTTTGAATAACCCCCTAAAAACAGGGTTTTTCAACAAACTGTTCAGTACGCATCCGCCACTCGAAGAGCGTATTGCACGATTACGAAATAACGCGGATAAATTTTAGTTTGGAGTTTTTATGGCCGTAGCAAAGAAAAAACCAGCGGTTAAAAAAAGTTTGCCAAAAACTGCGGTCGCTAAAAAGCAAAGCAATAAACAAAAGCTTCGTGCAGTAGTAATGCGCCCTGTTGCTGCTGTTAGTCGCCGAGTAAAATCATTGTTGGCACGTCGCCCTCACCGAAGCTTCCGCCCTACAAGGCGCCGCGATTACGTGCGCCCACTGCGGCTCCCGGGATATTGGGCGCTCACAAACAATGTTCGTGTTGTATTGTGGCGGCACAAACTTTTTATATCACTATTGGTTGTTTCATACGGGGTTTTAACCGTTTTGCTAGTGGGTATGGCTTCGCAAGATGCCTATACGCAAATGAGCGAGATTTTACGTACAACAGGAGATGATATCTTCGCTGGTGATTTAAGCAATGTTGGGCAAGCGGGGCTTCTGCTCTTTTCGGGTATTACCGGAACACTTAGCGGTTCAATGACCGAAGCACAACGGGTATACGCAGGGCTTTTGCTGCTATTTACTTGGCTGACAACTGTTTGGCTGCTGCGCGCCACTTTCGCTGGTAAAAAACCAAAGCTACGAGACGGTTTATACAATGCTGGTGCACCCATACTTCCGACGTTTCTTGTAGGCCTCCTTCTTTTGGTGCAGCTATTACCTGTGGCGCTTGCAATTGTTGGCTATACTTCCGCGTCAGCAACAGGGTTACTAAACGGAGGTATTGAAGCGATGTTATTTTGGAGCGTCGCACTACTTTTAGGCACGCTTTCGCTTTACTGGATAACGAGCACCTTCTTTGCGCTTATTATCGTAACCCTGCCGGGGATGTATCCGTTTCAAGCAATCAAAACAGCGGGTGATTTGGTTGTTGGGCGTCGCATTCGTATATTACTGCGACTGTTGTGGGTTGCGCTGATTGTTGCGGTGTTGTGGCTAGTTATTATGGTGCCAATTATTTTGCTCGATACCTGGATAAAAGGAATGCTGCCAGCTATTGAGTGGCTGCCAGTTGTGCCTGTCGCGCTGCTTGTCATGAGCACGCTTACGGTGGTTTGGGTGGCGAGCTATGTTTATATTTTGTACCGAAAGGTTGTCGACGACGATGCAGCTCCAGCCTGAAAAACGTGTAAAAGAACTTCGCGATTTGCTCGCAAAATATAGCTATGAATATCATGTACTCGACCAGCCAACGGTCGACGACGCCGTGTACGATAGCTTGTTTGGCGAGTTGAAAAAAATAGAAGCCAAACACCCCGAACTTATCACTCCAGACAGCATGACGCAGCGCGTCGGAAACGAACTACTAGGTGGATTTAAAAAGGTAGAGCATTCCAGCCGAATGCTTAGTTTAAACGATGTGTTCGACAGGGCAGATGTTGAAGCATGGGTGGTGCGTATGGATAAACTACTACCTGGCCGAACGCACGAGTATTTTGCAGATATTAAAATGGACGGCCTTGCCTGTGCGCTTATTTATCAAGACGGTGTGCTGGTACAGGCGGTTACTCGTGGCGATAGTTTTATTGGCGAGGATGTTACGGCAAATGTACGAACCATAAAAAACGTTCCGCTGCGCCTTCGTGAGTCGCCAGAATTTGCCAAGTTTACAGTAGGTCGCACCGAAATCCGCGGCGAGATTGTCATGTTAAAAAAGGACTTCGCCGCACTCAACGAAAAGCGCGCAAAAATTGGCGAGCCGGCATTTGCGAACCCACGCAACCTTGCAGCGGGAACAATCCGCCAGCTTGACCCGCGCCTTGTGGCAGAGCGGCCACTTCATTTTAGGGCGTACGACTTGCTACGGAATGATCCGACCGATGTGCCGACAAATATGTATGCTTACGAGGCAATTACTGCCCTTGGACTTAATCGGAATATGCAGGCAAGCATTTTTACGAATCTTGGTGATGTGATGCGATTTGTCGACGAATGGGATAAAAAACGAAACGACTTGCCATTTAACACCGATGGTTTGGTGATAAAAGTAAACGATCGCGCCCAGTATGCCGAACTTGGTGTTGTTGGTAAGCAGCCCCGTGCGGCCGTTGCCTACAAATACGCGGCCGAACAAGCGACAACTATCGTAAAAGATATCGTTATCAGTATTGGTCGTACTGGGGCGGCAACGCCTGTTGCAGTTTTTGATCCAGTGGTTGTGGCAGGCACAACCGTGCAGCACGCAAGCCTTCATAACGCCGACGAAATTGCGCGGCTCGATGTTCGCGTTGGGGACACAGTGATTATTTTTAAAGCGGGCGATATTATCCCACAGGTAAAAAGCGTTGTTACCGAGCTGCGACCAAAAAGCGCAAAGCCAGTTAACTACGAGAAAATGCTTTCCGAGCAATATCCCGAACTCGAATTTGAGCGCCCAGAGGGAGAGGCTGTCTACCGCGTTAAGGGTGCCTCGGGTCCGTTGCTGCTTAAGCGTGCGCTCCAGCATTTTGCTAGCAAGGGCGCGCTAGATATCGACACGCTTGGCGAGAAAAATGTTGTAGCGTTGGTTGACGCCGGACTTGTGACTGATCTTGCGGATATCTATACGCTAACAAAACAACAGCTCCTTGAGCTTGATCGATTTGCAGAAATATCGGCAAGCAAGTTGGTTCAGGCGATTGCCGATAAAAAGCAGCCGCCCCTTGCAAAGTTTATTTATGGCTTAGGAATACGTCATGTTGGCGCGCAGACGGCGGTTGACTTGGCGAACGCATTTGGTTCGATTGAAAAACTTCAAACAGCGAGAATCGAAAAATTACTTGATCTCGATGGCGTAGGTACGGTTGTTGCCGAAAGCATCGTCGCGTGGTTTGCCGATCCCGATAATGAAACCCTCATAGAAAAGTTCGCTCAACTAGGTGTTGAACCTCACTTTAAAAAGGCCAGCGGCAAGTTGGCGGGAATGAATTTTGTTGTTACGGGTACGCTTGAAACCATGAGCCGGGACGATGCTGCTGATAAGATTCGCGCGCTTGGTGGTGGATTCCAAACAAGCGTGGCAAAAGATACAACCTATCTAGTAGCTGGTGGCAAAGTCGGCGCGAGTAAGCTAAAAAAAGCCCAAGATTACGGTACGAAGATTATCAACGAGCAAGAGCTTATAGCGCTTCTTGGCTAACAGATAGGGTACAATAAGGGTATGAACGAATTTGCCGACATGCCAACGCTGCCGCTAGGCACGTACGAACACTACAAGGGAAAACGCTACCAGGTTTTGGGGATTGGGCGGCACACCGAAGCGAACGAATATTTTGTGGTGTATGCTCCACTTTACGAGCACTCTGGCCAGCCTGATATATGGCTTCGACCGTATGCTATGTTTACAAGTAATGTCGAGGTAAACGGCGAGATAATTCCGCGCTTTAAGGCTGTAGAAGTATGAGTGTCGTGTTTATCACCGGCAACCAAGATAAGGCCGATCACCTTGCACGTTTGCTGGATTTTCCAATTGAACACACCAAGGTAAATCTCGACGAAATACAATCGCTTTCGCTCGATGAAATCGTGACACATAAAGTAAAACAGGCATACGATATTGTCAAAAAGCCGGTGCTTGTTGAGGATGTTTCACTTAGCTTTATGGCGCTTGGTGGACTGCCCGGTCCGTTTGTTAAGTTTTTTGTGGAGGCTGACAATGGGCTCGAAAAGCTTTGTCGTATGCTCGATTCTTTCGATGACCGCCGCGCACGTGCAGAATGCGTTTTTGGCTATTACGACGGTGTTACGCTAAAGCTGATGCGTGGCGGTCTAAACGGAACTATCAGCCAGCAGCCCCAAGGCGAAGGCGGCTTTGGATGGGATAAGATCTTTTGTCCAGAAGGGTACGAAGGGAAGACGCGCGCCGAACTTATCTTGGAACAAAAAGATAAAACATATCAAACGATAAAGCCAATAGCTGAGCTTCGTGATTTTTTGCGCTCAATTTGATATAGTAGGGGAACATTATGCGCTATCTTAAGACCGACAAACTCTACTGCTTTTCGCCGCCTATTATGATCGCGACGTTTTTTATTGAGATTATTTGTGCAATATACGTGCTATTTAAATACAAGGTAGCGCCGATTCCACGACTCGCGGTTATGATTTTAGTTGGGCTCGCAGCGTTCCAGCTAGCCGAATATAACGTGTGTGAAGGGGCATGGGGTATGGATAGTCTTATGTGGGCGCGGATAGGTTACGTTGCAATTACGCTGCTGCCACCTCTTGGATTTCATTTAGCGACAAAGCTTGCGGGTGAAAAACGCCCAGTTTTAGTAGGGGCTGCCTATGCTAGCGCCGCAGTATTTGCGTTCATATTCTTGTTTGTTGGCCACGGCATGCAAAGCCAGGCGTGCCTTGGTAACTACGTTATCTTTACGATCGCGCCTTGGGCGACGGCACTTTATTCTATGTACTACTACGGCTGGCTTATGGTGGGCGTAGGGTACGCATGGAAGGCGGGTAAAACGGTCGCTGCTAATAAGCGTCAGGCCTTGCAAGCACTTGCTATTGGCTATCTTGCGTTTATCGTTCCAACGACTATTGCAAATGTGATTGACTCATCTACTATCGCCGGCATTCCATCTATCATGTGTGGCTTTGCCGTTATCTGGGCGATTATTCTTACCACGGTTGTCTTGCCAAACTATTACAAGCCAGAAGATTCAGCCAAATAAAATACTCCGCTGTTGAAGGCGGAGTATTTTATGTGTGTAGTTAAAACTACCAGCTACGCTGACGGAATGAACCGCCACCGTTGCCACCGCGATCACCACCACGGTCGTTTCCACCGAAGTCACGACGAGGTCGGTCTTCTTTTGGACGAGCTAGACCAACGCTAATAGCGCGGCCGTCAAGCTCTTTACCGTCGAGTTGATCTACAGCTTTTTGGTTGTCTGCTTCGTTTTCGTATTCAACGAAACCAAAGCCCTTGCTACGACCGCTATCACGATCAGTGATAACACGTGCGCTAGCAACGGGACCAATTTGCGCAAAGTGCGCCTTCAAACCATCATCGTTAGTAGCGTAAGCTAGGCTACCGATAAAAAGATTTTGCTGTGCCATAAAATGGATACTCTTTTCTTGTTACTTGTAACGTCAGATCGACCATGCGGCGAACTTTTTTAGAAAGAGTATCCCTGAAGGGGAAACACTCGTTTCGCGTATGCTTCTGAACATATATTATTTAAGCATGTTTCTACAGAAACTACTAGCATAAGCTTGTAATTTCATTTAGCTGCGCGCATAATAAATCCTAAGCTGGTACGCATAGGGGGCACCCCCTTGCGTAAAAACAAACAGTTTTAAAACAAACCGTGCCCCGGGTGGGCGCGTAGCAGCGGAAGATTCACCTCGCAAAGGGGTGAATTTTTTAACCACTTGAACCGCAAGCATGTTGTACGCTATGCTTAGGCTGTATGGCGCGACTACCGATACCGGGAAGTGACGATGGTGACTGGGGCGAAATTCTCAATGATTTTTTGAGTGTCGAACATGCCGCAGATGGGTCGCTAAAGTCTACCGGATCACTGTCGGAAAAAATGTCGACATCTCTTGTTGCCGCCAAGGGTGACTTGATTGTTGGTACGGCGAGTGAAACGCCAGTCCGGTTGCCGGTTGGGGGTGATGGAGATATTCTAACCTCTAGCTCGGCATCTGCAACCGGCATGATATGGGCACCTTCTCCGCCGGCTCCGTCTCAGTCGATTTATCCTCTTTCAGCGTATGGGTTTGTGGCGGCATCTGGAAATATCGAAGCGTTCGACGCTATATCAACGCTAGGATCTAATATGACACGCGTATTCGTGCCTGCTGGAGCTGCTATATCGGTAGTAGGCGCGCTTCTTAATACGGCCGCTGTCATGAGCGGTTCAGGCGAAAATTCTTTTGCGATCTATGATGATGCGGGAATGTTTGTAGCGCAGACAGTCTCGGATGATACGCTTTGGACGAACGAAGGCTGGATATTGAAGACGCTACCGAGTGTCGTTCCGGCGCAGAGCGTGGATCGATTTGTGAATGTAGGAATTGCAGTCAATAGTGCAAGCTCGCCGCCGTATGCTATGTATGCAACGGTTGGTCCTACGCCTCCTCCAGCTCTTGGCGGGGCGTTTCGAGGAGGGTACAATCGCCCGAATCACCGTAGGGCGTTCTACTTTGGATCGATGCCATCATGGCCGGCCTCGCTAGACCTTACGACTGTTGGGAATGACTACGGGTATCTTCCTCTGATAGTTTTAGCGTAAGAAGTGTGATCCTGGTCACACGATTTAATATTTTGATGGTATAATAACTAGCGATCACGTCCGTTCAAGTAGCTGGAGTGTGTGATGAACAAGAAACTGTTGAGTCTCGGCATCGTGGCAGCGCTGGTCGCCGGCTACGCAGCGGCGCGCAACCGTCACGTGCTGGCCTCGGCCGCCTCTACCGGTCGCGACCGTGTCAAGGCCATCACCGACAAGGTGGGTCGCCGTCGGCGCAATGCCCCGGAGGGAGAGGAGCAGGCGTCCGACGCCTGATCACCTCCTGAGTTCTCTGTTCACTCGCCTGGTGCGATGCATGGAGGTTCCAATCGGGAACTCCGCATCGCACCAGGCGTACGAAAATCTGTACATTTGTTATAATAACGTTACATACGGGGCATTGGCGCAGTTGGCTAGCGCGCTTCCATGGCATGGAAGAGGTCATCGGTTCGAATCCGATATGCTCCACCAAGCAATTATTGGTGTTATTTTAATACGGCAAAAAGCTGGCCATAGTGTCAGCTTTTTTGTTTTTAAAGTTGACTTATGGGTAAAACGAGTTTTAAATAAGATCGCAACCATCAGACGGCAACGAGGAGTGGCGCAATGTTACGAGGCAAGAGTGACAAAGATGGCCAAGACCAGACGACCGAGGAGGTTGAGCTGACGCTCACTGAGTTGCAGCGTCGCCGTATTGCGGGCGAGGCGAGACGAGCGGCCAGGGAGGCGACGGCGCAGTGGGCGCTGGAGCACCTGCCGCACAAATCGGCTCCTCCGAATGTTCAGGTGGTCGCGGCATGGTTGATGACCCTGCGTGACCTCCAGGACTTCCACGCGAACGTCCTAAGAGAAGGGAGTGTCGACCGCATCAACGCCAGTGTCGAGTTGCACTGGGGTGGGAGTGTGTCGCGCAAGCGACTGTCGGGCGGTAGAATCCACCGCATGTTCGGCCCTAAGGAGATGTCGGGCTCGTTCGAGGACAGCATGTTGGTTCTCGCACGAGCATTCTGCAACTACTCTGCATCAGATGAGATTCACGAGATTCGTGAGTCAAACTGGATGATTCTGGTTCCGGTCGTGTCGGATCGTGAAGGAATTACCGATCGTATCTACGTTCACAAGGCGCAACGTGGCTCGGTGATCGAGCAGGCGGTGCGTGAGATGCGGTCTCTTGGCGAGCTATTCGCGCGCGATGAAGAAGCGCGTGAAGGCCGTCGCCAGCATGGCCGACAGCTCATGGACCGTCAACTGGCAATTGCTGTCGCGGGCGCCCTGGGTCACCAGAGAAGCCTCAAGCAGGTGTACGACAAGACCTACGAGGAGACGTTCGAGGCCCGAAGGGCAGAGATTCTTGACGGCGGTCAGCCCAAGAAGAGTCGCCGCCCTTGGCGGCGCTGACCTGATGTTTGCACGCCGCGGCGTCATCGCTATGTATGACGCCGCGGCACGCAGCAATTTGAATATAAAAAAGACGCCCTAGGGCGCAAAGTAATTATTTAGGTGGCTCTTCGGCCCAGCCACACCCGAGGATCCGGGCGCAGCTGGGCCGACTGTTACGAGATGGTGCGCTCGAAGAGCCAGCCGACGACGATCGCGAAGACGTTGTTGATACCCGTCAGGACGGAGTATCTCCAGATCTCCAGCGCGTCGCCCACCCACGGAACCAGGGTCGCCATGACCGTCATGGCCAGTCCGAAGATGAGGCCGTCCCAGAACAGCTTCTCGGACTTCATGTACTTCAGACCCAGGCCGATGGCCAGGGCGAGAGTAATGACGACACCCGAGATGTTCCAGGTCACGCTCAGGCCAGTTCCGAGTTCGTTGGCGAGTTCGCCGAGCCTGTCAGACAGGCTCCCGATCAGCTTGGTGTCCTGCAGTGTTGAAACTGCAGCCGCCGTCGTGACCAGAACCAGGATCTGGGGTAGGCGGTTGATCCCCTTGACGCCGGGGATCTTGTCGGCCCACATGTCCAGCAGGATGACTCCGACCAGCGCGAGGCCGAACTGAATCATCCACGGGTCCACCTCGACGGGTTCGAAGAGGTGGGGCGGTGCTGCGAGAATGGATAAGGTATTCACTTTTGTGCTTCCTTCCGCTCGATGACCAATCTCGTAGCGCTATTTTACCATCATTTTACTAGATTGTACAGTGATTTTAGATGTATCTTATGCGTAAGAGTTTATTTTTATGATAATTTATGCTATAAATAGATAACAAGGGAGTGCCTTTAATGGCATTTATTTTTTATGATAGACCAAAAACACATTCGCAATATCGCCATCATCGCCCATGTCGACCACGGTAAGACTACCATGGTGGATGGGCTTTTAAAGCAAAGTAACACCTTTCGTGATAACCAGGCCGAAATGAGCCAAGCGCTTATTATGGACAGCGGTGACCAAGAGCACGAACGTGGTATTACTATTACCGCCAAACAAACCTCTATTTACCACGGTGATTACAAAATTAATATTATTGACACCCCTGGTCACGCCGACTTTTCTGGCGAGGTTGAGCGTACGCTTAACATGGCCGACGGTGTACTTTTGGTTGTCGATGCCCAAGAAGGTCCTATGCCACAAACCAAGTTTGTGCTTTCAAAGGCCCTTGAGCTTGGTCTTAAACCTGTGGTTATCGTTAACAAAATCGACAAGCCTTCGCGCCGTATCGACGAAGTTATCGATGAAGTCTCAGACCTATTTTTGGAACTCGCTATCGACGACAGTCAGCTGCATTACCCGGTTTATTACGCTATTGGTCGCGACGGTAAAGCCTGGACGAACGTTCCTGAAAACCCATCGGAACACGCCGATCTTACTCCTATTTTTGATGCGATCGTGAATGATATCCCTGCACCACAGGTGGACGCCGACAAGCCACTGCAGTTACTCGTTACTGCGCTTCAGTACGATTCATTCCTTGGTAAATACGCAATTGGCCGTATTTCACGCGGTAGTGCTCGTAAAAACCAGCAAGTTGCACTTATCAAGCGTGATGGCGCTATTGTAAATGGCAAGATCGACAAGATTTTTGGCTACCGTGGTCTTAACCGCGAAGAAGTTGATATGGCGATTGCCGGTGATATTGTTGCGCTTACTGGTGTAGGTGACGCACATATTGGTGAAACGATTGCCGATAAAGAGACACCAGAGGCACTTCCTGTTATCGACGTTGAAGCTCCAACGCTTAGCATGTACCTTGGGCCGAACACCAGCCCGCTAAAGGGTAAAGAAGGCGAATTCAATACAAGTCGTCAAATCGGTGACCGTCTTAAAAAAGAACTCGAAACAAATGTGAGTCTTCGTGTTGCCGAGGATGGTATTGGCTTTACGGTAAGTGGTCGTGGTGAGCTTCACCTTTCAGTACTTATTGAGACACTTCGCCGTGAAGGTTACGAATTCGAAGTTGGCCGCCCGCAGGTGGTGACAATCGAAGAAGACGGCGTGACGAAAGAGCCCGTTGAAGAGCTTTTGGTTGAAGTGTCACCAGAATTCCTCGGCGCGGTTAGCCAAGAGCTAGGAACGCGCCGTGCTGCTATGGTTAAGCAAGAGCAGACCAGCAGCGGAACATCACGAACAACTTATATCTTGCCAACTCGTGCAATGATCGGTCTTCGCAACCTTCTTCTTACGGCAACCAAGGGAACGGTTATTATGAACAGCCTTCCACACGGCTACCAGCCACTCGGTGCTCGCTTGCAAAAAACTCGCAGCGGCGCGCTTATTGCGACAGAAGCCGGTTCGACAACAGCGTACGCACTAGATAACGCCGAATCACGCGGAATCCTGTTCGTAGGCCCAGGCACAACAGTCTACCAAGGTATGATTGTTGGTCAGAACACTCGTGGTGACGATTTGGATGTTAACGTTTGCCGCGGTAAACAGCTAACGAACATGCGTACATCTTCAAGCGATGGTACGGTTCAGCTAACACCATTCACCGATCTTAGCCTTGAACAGTGTATCGACTTTATCGAAGACGACGAGCTACTTGAGGTAACGCCTAAGTCACTTCGACTTCGCAAGCGTTTCCTCGATCCAAACCAACGCAAGCGCGCTGCCAAGCAATAACAAGATTTTCAAATAACACCTGCCTCGCTACCACGGGGCGGTGTTATTTTGTTGCGTTTGTTACTATACGTAAATCTTGGGTGGGTTGTAAGTGTATGCTATACCCCTTATACTAAAATCTATAACCATTAGCAGAAAACGACTATGAAAATACCTGGCGAAAACAAATTAAAATCGACGTTCGTACTGACCACAGGCGGCTTTACGCCAACGTCTAAAAGCCCCGACGAAGCGTTGGGTGAGTTGTTCGCCGATGTTCAAAACCGCAAGGTGTACGGCGACGGTAAAACATTCGTCGATCTTATTCCGCGCCGCCGCATGAAGCAAATTCAGCAGGAATACCTTATTGCAAAGGGAGACCCAAACTTCGATCTGCGCGATTTCGTATCGCGTCATTTTTACGAATTTGGCCACTACAATACTGCATATCACACCGATACCGCCATGTCGCCGCGCCAGCATATTGCCGAGCTTTGGCATGTCTTAGAGCGCAAGAATCGTCGGGATCGCGGCTCGCTGATTGCGCTTCCGTATGCCTATATTGTGCCGGGCGGTCGTTTTAGTGAGCAATTTTACTGGGATAGCTATTTTATCATGCTAGGCCTCGCCGCCGATAACCGCTGGGATATGGTAGAGGGCATGATGAAAAACTACGCCTACATGATGCGCAAGTTCGGGTTTATTCCTACGGCTAACCGTACTTACTTTTTAAGCCGAAGCCAGCCGCCGTTCTTTTCGCAGATGGTAAAACTACTGGGCGAGCACAAGGGCCGAACGCGAACATATGTTGAGTATTTACCGTATATGCTGCTTGAATATCGCTTTTGGATGAAAGGGCGTCGCAAGCTCGATAGTTACGAGCACCGGGCATATGCGCGTGTTGCCGAAATGAGCAACGGAATACTTCTTAACCGCTACTACGACAATAAAACGACACCACGACCGGAATCTCTTCGTGAAGACATGGAAACGGTTGTGGGTGCGCCAGATCGCGAACCCGACCGCCTATATCTTCATCTCCGTGCCGGGGCCGAATCTGGCTGGGACTTTAGTTCGCGTTGGTTTGAAGACGTTAACGACATAAGCACTATTCACACGGCCGACATTATTCCGGTCGACCTCAACAGCCTTATGTATCTTCTTGAAGAAATGATCGCTGAAACGTACCGTATTTTGCGTCAGCCGCTACTTGCCAGCAAGTTTCAGGGTGCAGCAGACAGGCGAGTGCGCGGCATGCAGGAATACTGCTGGAGCGACGAAGAAGGGTTCTTTGTTGATTATAACTTCCACAAGCAAAAGGCAACCGGCCACCTAACGCTCGCCGGTGTGTTTCCGCTGTATGCAAAAATTGCCACTACAAAACAGGCCGAGGCAGTGGCTGCGCGGCTAGAAAAAGATTTCTTGAAAGACGGTGGCCTTGTAACGACCCTAGAAGATACTGGCCAGCAATGGGATTCACCAAATGGCTGGGCGCCGCTTCAGTGGATGGCGATTGAAGGGCTTCGTAATTACGGTCTGCACGAGTTGGCTGATGAAATTAAACAGCGCTGGATCAAAACCAATCTTAAAGTCTTTAAAAACAAAGCAAAGATGGTCGAGAAATACGATGTTCTTAACCCCGGCAGCGTTGGTGGTGGCGGCGAATATCCGCTTCAAGATGGGTTCGGCTGGACGAATGGCGTTCTTGCGGCACTACTAGCAGAAGACGACAAGTAAGCAAACAAACTTGTCGTCGTCGATAAACCGGTCGTCAACTACTTTGGCGAGTTAATAAGAAGCTTGTCGGAAAGCAACTTTAAGCTTCGGATGATCTTTTTCGTATCGGTCTTTGGCTTTGGTGGTGTTACGATACTGCGCAGCACTTTTTCGTAGCCGTTTATCATGTGATCAAGCGTGAATCGCTCTTCGACATGTTTTCGACAATCCTTGCGGTTGATTTTGCTCAGTTTGCCCACAGCTTCAATCATTGCCGATGTATTGTCGACGATAAATCCGGTCTTACCGTCGTCGACAACCTCTGGCACAGAACCTCGACGAAATGCAATAACGGGGGTGCCGCAGGCGTTTGCTTCGGCCATCGTAAGGCCAAATGGCTCTTCCCACTGAATTGGCACAAGAAGTGCCAGCGCTTTTTGATAGTACTTCACCATTTGCGCATGGTCGATCATTCCGAGGTACAAAATCTTATCACTTAGATACGGCTTTACGTATTCATCGAAATACCACTGCGATGTCGGCAGCGTGCTACCGGTAATAATAAGTCGCTTGCCGGTTTGTAGGGCTACTTGAACCGCCTCGCGAAGACCCTTTTCGGGAATAATTCGGCCTGCAAACATCAAATAATCTTCGTGACTATCATGAAAAACAAACTTCTCGATATCGATACCGTTGTAAACCGTTGCGGCGTAGTTGAAGTCTGGTGCATCGCGGCGTTGGCTGTTCGAGATAGAGACATAATGTTGGTTTGGCGAACTATGCATCTCGAATACTTGACGTCTTGTGGAGTCTAGATAATCGTGAACGGTGTAAACAACCGGTACGTCAGGAAAAAGCCTTGCAAAAGGTGCGGCTGATTCCGGGTGGTGAAAGAACAATACGTCAAATTCGCCAGCTCGGGCCCGTTCGAACATAGATTTCACCATGTACTGGTCGTAAAGGCTGGGAAGATAGTCGCGGAATAAATCGGTAGTACTGACGAGATCGAACAGTTCACTTGCGCTGGTCGCAAGCGGACGTATATTACATGTTTCAACGTTGGTCGCGAGGTGTGTTCCCTCGGGTCCAAAAAATGTTACTTCGTGGCCGCGCTTCGCTAATCCTTCTGCGATCGCCACGGCAACACCGGTTGGTGAATAGGCGATATCTTTGGACACAGGGGATACAAGGTACGCGCGTACCATCATTGCAATTTTCATAATGTTGATACCCTCATTAGATACATTCTATTATACCACACGCGACGTATTAGCAACATCAGACCAGAGAAATACACATGTAGCAACTATGCTACACTAAATACTATAATCAGTATAAAACACAAAGCAGAATATATGAAACGATGGCAGCATGTAAACGGCATTTATCAGATCTATCCGCGAAGTTTTAAAGACTCAAATGGCGATGGCACGGGTGATTTGCCCGGTATTATCGAAAAGCTTGATTACATAAAAAGTGGCAACGCAACGCTTGGTATCGATGCAATTTGGCTGTCGCCGTTTTACCCGTCGCCTATGGCGGATTTTGGCTACGACGTTGCCGATTACAAAAACGTCGATCCTATGTTTGGAACGCTCGATGATTTTAAACGGCTTCTTAGCGAGGCGCATGCCCGTGATATAAAGGTGATGATTGATTTCGTTCCCAACCACACGTCAGATGAGCATGAATGGTTTCAGGAATCAAAGACCTCGCGCGCTAGTGCTAAGCGCGATTGGTATATCTGGCGCGACCCCAAGGCAGATGGCTCGCCGCCAAATAACTGGTTAAGCGTTTTTGGTGGTTCGGCGTGGGAGTATGATACGGCAAGCGGCCAGTATTATTTGCACAGCTTTTTGGCAAAACAACCCGATCTTAACTGGGATAACCCAGAGGTTCGTGCGACGATGTGCGACGTGCTGCGATTTTGGCTTGATATGGGTGTCGATGGTATTCGCGCCGATGCTGTGCGTTGGATATCAAAAGACCCGGCATACCAAAACAATCCACTTAATGCCGATTTTGCCGAAGGCGACGACCCTTACTTTACCCAGCGTCAAAAATATAGCCGGTATGGCGAAAACCTCTTTGCATATCTAAAAGAGATGAGCAATGTCATTGAAGAATACGACGATAGAATCATTCTCTTCGAGGACTATCCCGACCCATGGATCGATCTAAAAAGCCAGTATTCGCATTTTTATGCCGTTAATCCGCGTGTGGCCGCACCGTTTAACTTTGAAGGATTCGGTACGCCCTACAGCGCCAAGCATTTTAGAAGCTTTGTTAATAAGTTTCAAACGTATATCGGTAGCGAAGAGCGCCCATTTTACTGTTTTGGAAACCACGACAACCCCCGCCTTGTAAGCCGGATAGGGCGGCCACAGGCAAAACTTATCGGCATGCTTCAACTAACGCTGCCAGGCACACCCGTTATTTACTACGGCGACGAAATTGGCATGGAAAACGTACCTATCGCGCCGGAATACGTTCATGACCCCTTCGAAAAGCAGACCCCAGGCCTAGGGCTTGGCCGAGACCCCGAGCGAACCCCAATGCAGTGGTCGGCACAGCCACATGCGGGCTTTACGAGCGGCGAGCCATGGCTGCCGGTGGCGAATAATTATTCGCTCACGAATGTCGAGACGGAGTTTGGCGATTCTGGTTCGTTCCTTCGCATGTACCATGCTCTTTTAAAGCTCCGCCGGCTTTCGGTGCTTCGCTTTGGCACCTACGAAGAGTGGATGGGATCAAACGATCAGCTGTACGGGTTTTTTCGCGAAGATACAAAGGGTGCGCTGTTTGTGCTGCTTAATATGTCGGCCGAGCCAGTTGCGTATAACGGTGATATTTTCGGGCTGGTTTTGTACAGTACTCATGCCATGCAGGCGCAAACAATCGATGGCCCTATGACGCTTCAGGCGCATCAGGGAATCATTATCGATTGCAGTATTTAAAAGATCTTTTTGTCGGCAATTTCGTCGGGTAAAAACCCCTTGCCGTGCTTAAACCCGGCTTCCCATTTGTAATCTTTGTTGTATCCTAAATCTTTCATGAGTTTGGTCGGGGCGTTTCGCAAGTGGATAGGCACGGGCGAGTCTGGATACTGTGCGGCAAGCGTTTTAGCGCGCCCCATGGCGTCGGTGGACTGGCGCGATTTAGCGGCCTTGGCCAGTGCTGCGGCCACATGAAACAATATGTAGTTGCTCTCGGGCATGCCAACGCGCTCTACCGCCTGAAAAGCATTCAGTGCAAGGCCTAGCGCGCCATTGCCAGCGAGGCCAATATCTTCCGACGCAAAAATAATCATACGACGGGCGATAAACTTTGGATCTTCACCGGCGTCGATCATTCGCGCCAGGTAGTAAAGGGTGGCATCGACGTCGCTGCCGCGCATGCTTTTTATAAAAGCACTAATAACGTTGTAGTGCATGTCACCCTTTTTATCGTAGCCGGGCACGCGCTTTTGGGCAGCAACTTTTACGATTTCGGGCGTTACCTTTTCGTTCATCGAAAGCGCAAGCTCTAGGTTGCCTAATGCCACTCGTGCGTCGCCGCTGGAGAGCTCCGCTAAATAATCGAGCGCCTTTGGTGTTACTTTTTTTGTTGCTTTTAGTTCTTTTAGTGACCGCTTAAGAATTGTAATAATCTCGTCTTTAGAAAGTGGCTGAAGCACCAATACGCGGCTCCGCGAGAGCAGCGGGCTGATGATTTCAAAACTCGGGTTTTCAGTGGTAGCGCCAATGAGGGTAATAAGACCCGATTCAACATGCGGCAAAAACGCGTCTTGCTGGGCCTTGTTAAACCGGTGAATCTCATCGACAAATAGGATTGTGCGAATTTGCAAATTCCAGTTTTGGCGGGCATGCACAATTACTTTTTCAACGTCTTTTTTACCGCTGGTGACGGCCGAAAGTTCAATAAACTCGGCATCAACCTCGTTTGCGATAATTCGGGCAAGCGTTGTTTTGCCACTGCCAGGCGGCCCCCATAAAATAAGGCTAACCGGCTGCTTTTTACGCACGATTTGGCGCAAAATTTCGCCATCTGCAAGGAGATGCGATTGTCCGATCACATCTTCAAGGGTTTGCGGCCGCATACGTTCGGCGAGTGGCTTGCGTTCCATACCTTTTATTATACGCTACCAAGAGAAATCCCCCCGAAGGGAGACTCTCGAGCCGCTATAAAAGCGACGATGGTTTCCTTTCAGGGGGTAAGCGGGGCACTGCAGTGAAGACAGTGTCCGAGGCGGGTGTGTGTGAGAAGGTGACACGTGGGGCAGGTCTTCTCGCGGTCTGCCGCGGGCTTCACTGGCTTGGACGCCGGCTTGTCTTTCGGGGGCGTCGTGGCCTTTTTAGAAGCCTGCTTTTTCGTGGGTTCCGACAGAACGATGAGGCGGGCCGCCTCGCTGCCTGTTACGAACCTGCGTACTCCTTTGCGTGATCGGGCCATGATTCCATCGCCTTCGGTCGGGTAAAGGTTATTTTCATTATATCACAATTATAGGTTTTTGTCCACTAGGGTCGATCTTTAGAATGTGGTATAATTACCGCATGGAACGCACGACTGTACTGTTACTCTTCGGTGGCGAATCGTCGGAGCATAATGTCTCGGTGTCTTCGGCACGCAATGTTTACGCGGCAATAGATGATGTTAAATACAATGTCCTTCTAGGGTTTATTGATAGGCATGGCAAATGGTGGCTGCTCGATAAGTTCAGTACCGAAATCGATACGCACGGTACACCACAATTCGCGCCGGTGCTTGGTACGGGAAGTTTTGTTACTTTTCCCGGCAACAAGGTGATTAAGCCAGATGTTATTCTGCCGATTCTTCATGGAAAAAACGGCGAAGATGGCAGCGTGCAAGGCCTTGCGCAATTGCTGCATGTTCCTATGGTGGGGTGCGACATGACCGCCAGCGCGATTTGCATGGATAAAGTCGCGACAAAAGAAATTCTTATGACCCAAGATGTTTTGGTGGCGCCCTACGAGGTGCATCGGCGTGGTACGCCACTTCCTGATTTTTCGTCGCTTAGCGGCCGGCTAGGCAGCCCGATGTTTGTTAAGCCTGCACGCGCCGGTAGTTCGGTAGGCGTTAGCAAGGTGCGTAGTGAAGAGGAACTTACTGACGCCCTACGCCTTGCACATGAACACGACGACGTTGTACTGATCGAGCGTGGCATAGTTGGCCGAGAACTAGAAGTTTCGGTACTCGGTAATCCACCGAATCACCAAGTGAGTGGCGTGGGCGAGGTAACGCCGGGCGATGACTTTTATAGCTATGATGCCAAATACGCTGCCAACAGTACGTCGCAGGTGGTTATTCCTGCGGCTATTAGCGAGGCTGATTCCGAGCGGTTGCGCACCTTGGCGGGTAAAGTTTACGCAGCACTTGGCTGCCGTGGGCTTGCCCGTGTCGACTTCTTTCTTACGGAAGATGGCAAGGCATACGTTAACGAGCTGAATACGCTTCCCGGATTTACAAATATCAGCATGTACCCAAAGCTTTGGCGTCAGCAGGGCATTTCGTATTCGCAGCTCATCGAACGACTCATCGAGGCGGCATTTGCCGCAAATCGGCCGCAACTTACAGATTCTTTGCTCGTAACCTTGTGAAAACTGTATAATTCTAGTAGAATAACTACAGCTTATATGCTGCCGTGGCTCTTTAGCTCAGTTGGTAGAGCAGAGGCCTGAAGAGCCTTGTGTCCCCAGTTCAAGTCTGGGAGGAGCCACCAAGATTATCCAACGAATGCAAAAACTCAGAATTTATTTTCTGAGTTTTTGTTTACGTGTTGAATAAGACCTGCTCCAATTGTACGCCGGAAAGCAATAATGCTACGATACATAGGTGAACCCAATTGGCTTTTCTGTTATTTATTCCAAAGTACATACAACGCAGTTTTATGCTTCGCTTCTGCGCGATATGTTAACTGCTGGTTGTAGTGCCATAGAACTGCATACCCCGCATCATGATATACTCGACGATCCGGAGCTAGTGGATCTAATCAAGGTATTTAAGTATCGCTATATCCATTCCTCAGATATTCATTCTTCGGTGGAAAATAAAGATGACCTCGCTTACTACGAGGGACTGATGGGTAAGATCAATGCGATGGCTATCACGATTCACCCGCATACGATGAAGAGCTGGGGATGGGTAGCTGATCATTTTGGCGATCTCGCGTCGTTCGAAAACATGGATCGCTTTAAGCCGTTCGGTGGATCGGTAGAAGATATGCAACAGATAAAAAGCGAATATCCTATGACTCGCTGGACGTTTGATATTAATCATGTGTATACGAATGATTCGAGTCTTTCGCGCATGTCTGATTTTTACGAACTGCTTGGCGACCCAGGCCATTATCACGTTAGCGGCTTCAGGGACGAAGCCTTGCCTCATACGACACTCTGTACAACGGGGCAAGATAAGATTATCGATGCCGTGGCGACAGAGCATCCAATTATCATTGAGAGCCTTGGGAGTAGTGATATTCATTTATTTCGCCAAGAATATGACTATATTGTAGCGCGACTAAAGGGGTGATCGTAGTGATGTCTGCAGTTAGGTCGGGTATACTAGTAGTATGAAATCAGAAATCGAAGCCAAGTTCCTCCACGTGGATCCAACTGATATCCGCGGGCGCTTAGAAAAAGCCGGTGCGACATGTAAACAACCTATGCAGGTAATGCGACGCGTCGTATTCGATAATGCTGCCATGAACAAAAAGAACGGCTTTGTGCGTATTCGCGACGAAGGCCACCGTATTACTATGACCTACAAGCAGTACGATGAAATGTCGCTTACTGGGGCAAAAGAAATCGAATTTTCAGTAAGCGACTACGAAGCGGCGATCGAATTTATGGATGCTATCGATATCAAGGCCAAAAGCATCCAAGAGGCTCGCCGTGAAATATGGCTGCTTGGCGACGCCGAGGTTGTTATAGATGAATGGCCATGGATCGATCCATTTATAGAGATAGAAGCTGCTAGCGAAGAAGTAGTAAAAGCAGCGGCGGGCCAGCTAGGGTTTGATTGGAGCGACGCGGCATTTGGCGATATCATGACAGCCTATCGGGCTGAATACCCTAAAACAGGTCTTGCGCCGAGTGATATGGTATACAATTTGCCGGTTGTGAGATTTGGCGATGCGAGGCCAGATATTCTTAAGGCGTAGTATCTAGGTTAATTTTACAGCGCACGCGGTAGTGTTATTGCCTATGCTTCTGTGTATAATATGACCGAGTATGATTGTTCCGGAGGATCTCTCAGAACGACCGACATTTGCTAATAGAGAGGGGATATGATGACAAAAGTAGGGATATTGCTGCACTGCCGGCATTTAGAAACGATTGCCTGGGAAGATCTAGTGTTTGGCTTGCCTGCCGAAGATAAATTGGGTGACCACGGCATGCTTGCCAAGATTTTATTGTCCCTTAGCGAGGGTGAAGAGGTGGTAAGTATTCTTATTGGCCGCGGACCATCGTACCGCGACGGACTCGACGAAGGCGCTTATTCAAAGCAATATCTTATCGATCATTTCGACCGTTTGTGGGAATTTCCATCGCTAAAACCTTTGCTAGAAAAAGCAGGTGATGCCAAAGTCGCGGCACTAAAACAGAGTATCGAAAATATCGTTGTCATGCCCGAAATCAAAAATACCAAGGCCGAGCTAGAAATGGGCGCAAAGATGTTTCGTGAGCAGGGTGTCGAAAAGGTGATTCAACTATGCGCTGCTAGCCATGCCTCGCGCTGTATCAAAGAACAAGCTGTTGCGCGTGCAAATGGGGTCATAGGTAAAGATCAGCTATGGTCAACCATTGCATCGGACATGTCGTATCATGGCACAAAACCCGAAGATGTTTGTATTATCGAGCCACTGCATAGGCGCGATCAGCCCATGACATTTGTCCGCCCCGGGCTAAGCGAGGTTATGATCCCGTACTTCTTCTTGCCCGACGAAGATAAAAAGGCATTCGTAACCCTTGTCGAAGATTTCATGAACAGCAAGAATCCCTTGTCATAGCGGGGGTTATTATGTATAATCATTCAGGTAAGTTACACATGCGGGTGTAGCTCAGCTGTTAGAGCGCATCCTTGCCAAGGATGAGGTCCAGGGTTAGAGTCCCTGTACCCGCACCATAGAAGACTTTTCAGTCACTGGAAGGTCTTTTTTGTTATACTAACCCTATGACTGTAAAACAAAAATCCACCCAACTTCCTTGGCGGCTTATTTTAATACTGGGATCGTTTGCGCTAATTAGGCCTATTATTAAAATATTTGGAGATATATTTGGCTACAGCGTTCCGCCGATAGCTACCGTGCTTATTACTGTAGCGATAGCGATAATTTGGATTGGTGTCATTATTCACTTGAAGGTTAAGAAGCCGATGGTTGTATTGGCGATGAGTGGTGTTGTGTATGCTGTTCTATCTATTGCAATGGCTGTACTTATTCAGCTGTTAGCGCCTGATCTGGGCGATGAAAAGGCGAGTGTTGCTGTGCTGTTAACCGCTGGCCTGATTGCGACCACAAGCTTTAATTTTGTTTACGGTGCCTTTTTGGGCTTAATAGCGTCAATGATTCAAAAAATCTCTCGCCGGTAAACGGATGTAACTTTTAGGGTAAACCCTCTAGTGAACTTGTTAGTTAGTGAAAAACTAATTGTCGAGTAACTTTTTAATTCCTTGAATCAAATCTCTTCCAACTTTGTCTGTTAGGACTGTAGCGAACTTTTCGGGACTAGAGTCTAGCTGTCGCTCCAGCTCTTCGATGGATAGTACGGTAAAGCCTGCCCCATCACCATCTTCAACCGTAAGATCGGCGGAGTTACCCTCGAATTTATAAGCAAATAGTCCTCGCATAGCGTTACTTAGGTACGTCCCTTGCACGTAGTCTGCTCTTACGACACCTAAACTTGTTAAATCGCCTGCTCCAATTTTTACGCCAGATTCTTCAACGGTTTCTCTGACCGCCGTCTCTAGGTAGTCTTGGCCACTTGCAACATGGCCGCTCACCGTCGTCGTTAATTTGCCTGGGTCATTCTTTTTCGTGTCACTTCGCTTTTGAAGAATCACTTTCCCATCTGCCGTATAAAAACATACGTATACAAGGCGGCAAACGAGCCCTACGCGATGAACTTCGTCGCGTTCGGCCTGTCCTATGATTTCATCATTGTCGTTTACTATATCAAGTATTTCGCTCATAGATTAAGTGTAGCATTTGAAAGCCGTCGGAATCTATTTGAAGTACCTGCCAAGTTTATAAATTTACGCATAATGCTAAACTTAGTAGTGAATAGTACTAATGCTTGAAAGGATTTGAAATGTCTAAATATGTTGATGGTTTTGTATTGGTTGTCCCAAAGGACAAAACGGAAGAATATCGAAAAATGGCAGAAGAGGGGCGAGATTCGTGGATGAAGCACGGCGCGCTCCAGTATTTTGAATGCAAAAGTGAGGATCTGAAGCCGCAAGAGATGGGTCCAGATAAATCACGTTCTTTTATCGAAATGACTGGTTCGCAAGATAGTGATGACGTATGGTTCTCGTTTATCGTTTTTGAATCTAGGGAACACCGCGACGAAGTAAACAAAAAGGTGATGGAAGAGATGGACGAAGCATATAGCGACGGTAGTGACTTCGTGTCACCTTTTGAAATGAGCAAAATGGCATATGGCGGATTTGAGGTTCTGGTCGAAGGCTGAGACGATTAGTTTAAGTTGGGGTGGTAGGTTGAATCCTGTGAATTCTGATATAGTTACGGCAGTATGACTAAAAAGAGAAAAGGCAAGAATCAATTGATCACTCGTAAGTCTGTTGCCGCCGCGGTGGCTTTGGTCGCGGCCATTATTTGTGTGGCATTTATCAACAATGCGATTCACGACTCCAATATTAAAGCGAAAGTTCTTAAATCTAAGAATGAAAGTGAAATGTTGTTTGATGAATCACGCGGTTTGCAGATTTCTGCCCTTGTAAAAGCTGGCGTACTATCATCATCAACTCCTGACTACTCTTCGAAGCTTGACGTATGTTATGTTACGCATTCAGACCAGGGCTGGGTAGCTAGCAATTGGTATCAGGATTGTTATATCCGTTATGTTGATTTATTCAGTACGCTACTTGACCGGCGCGATGTAGATGAAAAACTAAAAAAGGGACGGATTTCGGGAACGCCCTATGATGCTCTGAATAAGAAAGCCTGCGACGTAGTGTATGAGCAGGGCTCTGACAGCTCGCTCTCATACTTAAATTGGCAGGTTGACTCTGCGCAACAGGCACAATACAATTGTCGAGTTCCAAAACCAACGCAGAATTCATTCACCACAAGGGGTCCTATCTTGTTAGATCGTGAACTTGTTACATTCTCTGAGCGTTCATTCTCTCCTGAGGAGGTTGACAAGTCAAAGCATTATATAGCTATCGAGTCTGACAATTTCTATTATCATGAATCTCTGGGATGTGGCATGGGGTTTCTGTGTTCTTCACCTAGGGAGAGGGCGATTACTGGATTCTAGTTCAGTGGTTGATAGGATCTCCTGATGTTATAGTAAACATATGAACAAAGATATTCAGGCGTATCACGATAAGCAGGCCAGCGAAGATAAGCGTATTTGCGACAAGCTGCACGAAATAATCAGCAGTAACTTACCAAAGTCAGAAAGTAAGGTTTGGCATGGTCACCCTGTTTGGTTTTTAGATGGCAATCCGATTGTCGGCTATAGCAAACTTAAGGGCGATGTGCGACTTCTTTTTTGGAGCGGCCAATCGTTTGATGAGCCAGGTCTTGCCCCCGAAGGAAGTTTTAAAGCTGCTGAAGTTCGTTATGTACAGGCTGGCGATATTGATGAGAGCGCCTTAAAACGCTACCTGAAGAAGTCGATTGCTATTCAGTGGGACTATAAAAACATCGTAAAAAAGCGTGGCCTACTAGAAAGAAAAAATGGCTAAGTACGTTGCGTTACTGAGGGGGATAGCCCCTATGAATCCTAATATGCGCAACGAAAAACTGCGAGGCTTGTTTGAGGATCTTGGTTTTACTGGTGTAAAGACAGTGATTTCAAGTGGCAATGTGCTGTTCGAGGCGAATGAAAAAGATGCTACGAAACTCGAATCGATAATTGAACATGCACTGCCAGAAAAGCTGGGCTTTACTAGCACGACAATTGTGCGGAGCTTGACTGAGCTGCAAGAGCTTGTGGCGACAAATCCGTTTGCGGGATACGAACACAGCCTAAAGACATCGCTGAACGTGACGTTTTTAAAAGCGGCACCTATAGGCCACCAGTCACTAGAGGGGCGAGGTTTTTCGATTTTGAGCGTATCGGATCGTGAAATATGTAGCGTTATCGATACCTCGACTGCCAAAACGCCCGATTTTATGGCAAAGGCCGAGAAAGCATATGGCAAACAGATAACAACGCGCACCTGGAAAACGGTCGAACGCATCATACAAAAGTTCGCCGTGTGAATATAAAAAAATACCGCCATAAAGCGGTATTTTATTTGTGCACAAGGCTTGCCTTACGCTAGTCGTTTGTACGTTTTCATTGCAAAAAAGTAGGCGACGATCGTAATTGCCAGACACCAAGCAAGTGCAATCCATAGTTCGCTTCCGACAGAGCCAGAGTTTAGTAGCGCCCGTATGGCATCGACAATAGAGGTAACCGGCTGGTTTTCGGCAAATACTCGTACGACAGTTGGCATTGTGTCGGTAGGAACGAATGCCGAGCTAATGAAAGGCAGAAAGATAAGCGGGTACGAGAATGCGCTGGCGCCATCGATCGTTTTTGCCTTTAGGCCGGGTATGACCGCAAGCCACGTCAACGCAAAGGTAAACAGAAACAGTATGCCGGCAACGCCGAGCCATTCCATAATTCCGGCGCTCGAACGAAATCCCATAAGGAGGGCGACCAAAAATATGATCGCGATCGAAATGGCGTTGGAAATAATCGATGTCAGAACGTGACCCCATAAAATCGACGAGCGATTGACTGGCATAGAATTAAACCTGCTGAGGATTCCTTTTTGCATGTCGGTGAATATGCGAAATGCTGTGTACGAAACGCCCGAGGCAACAGCAATAAGTAGAATGCCAGGCAATAGGTAGTTAACGTAGTTTTCGGTGCCGGTAGAAATTGCGCCACCAAAAACATAAACAAATAACAGCATCATCATGATCGGCATAATAGCGACCGTAATAATCGTGTCGGGGCTGCGCATAATATGGCGCATGCTTCGCCCGAATAGTACTGAGGTTTGCCGTAGGGCGTTCATTATTTTGACTCCTTTTTGCCGGTTATCGCAAAGAAGATATCTTCAAGCGAGGGCTGTTTTTCGATGTATTGTTTCTCGGCTGGTGGCAGTAGCTTTTTTAATTCGCCAAGCGTGCCGTTTGCGATGATTTTACCGCCATGAAGGATTGCGATTCTGTCGGCTAAATGCTCGGCTTCCTCTAGATACTGCGTGGTTAAAAGAATAGTCGTGCCACTAGAAGCAAGTGATTTGATTGTTTTCCAAACTTCTTTGCGGGCTTCTGGGTCGAGGCCGGTGGTAGGTTCATCGAGAAAAATAACAGCGGGATCACCAACAAGACTCATGGCAATATCGAGCTTTCGCATCATTCCGCCCGAATATGTACCGGCGCGGCGATCGGCGGCATCCTTAAGACCAAATTGCTCAAGGAGCTGGCTGGCGATCTTGCTAGGGTTAGCGACGTTTCGCAACTTGGCAACGAGAATGATATTTTCGCGGCCTGTCAGGATTTCATCGACGGCCGCAAACTGGCCTGTTAGGCTAATTGCTTCGCGTACTTTATCTGGCTGAGTAGAGACATCGTAGTCACTTACAGTCGCCGTGCCTGCATCTTGGCGTAGCAGGGTAGAGAGGATTTTGATAGTTGTGGTTTTGCCGGCGCCGTTCGAACCAAGTAGCGCGAATATTTGGCCGCGCTCGATTGTAAAGCTGACACCGTTTAGTACCTTCGTGTCTTTAAATGATTTTTGCAACCCATCGACCGCAATGATTGTATTTGCCATCGTTATTTTCCGTTTTTATTTAGTTTTTTGTTGAGCTTTTCGCGCTGCTGGTCTTTGTATGAGCTTTCGCCGCGTACCAAGTCGTCGGCAAATGCAGCAGCGTCGGGGCCGGTAATATCTACGACGCGCCTGTTATCTGCGGCAGCTTCTTCGAGCATGTCAACAAGCGAAACGAGTGGGTCGATGGTAAGAATGCCCGACGTGTTCCATAGGTAGTGCTTGATGCTTTGGTAAGCATCGGCATATTCAGCCGGCAATGCTTTCGCGCGTTTTTCTAGGGCGTTGTACCTTTTCTTTTCGCCAAGGTCGCCGATAATTGTGTTTATAATCTTTCCCATTTTGTTATCCCTTCAATTCATTAATTTTTGACGATACGAACTTCCATTTTTCCCAGAATACCGCAAGCTCATTGTGGCCAGCCTCGGTAAGGCTGTAGAACTTTCGGGGTGGGCCAACTTCGGACGGCTTTTTCTCAATATCTACGAATCCGTTTTTCTCGAGTCGTACGAGGATCGTATATACGGTTCCCTCAACGACATCGGTAAAACCGAGCTTTCGCAACTGTTGAGTAATATCGTAGCCATAGGTTGGCTTGCGGCTGATAACTTCGAGTACGCAGCCCTCAAGCACTCCTTTTAGCATTTCGGTTATATTATCCAAACTGGTTCCTTTACTATGTAGTATTACTTATTACTGCTATATAGTATCACGTAGTAGTGAAATGCGTCAAGGAAATTCATGAACAAATGCTATTTTTTAAGGCTCCACCTCTGGTAGTAGCCCTTATCGTGAGACTTATATCACACCTGTCTAGTGCGTAGATCACAGATATAACACCACCAGTAGCGTATGATTCATGCTAGAGACAAGTTCTAAGGGGATACTATGACAATAGCGGTCGAGGCGGACCTGCGAGAAGGCGAATACTTTTTGGCGCAGCAGCGTGAGGCGGTAGATTCGGTTATGTACGAATACCGTCCTGTTATTGATGCTCAGGAGTTGCTCGATCCCGACGGGGTAATGCGACGCCGAGCGACTGAAATGGTGGTCGAGCGGCGCAATAACGCAGAAGCTAAGATGTCGGAAGCCGACCCTATGACCGATCTTTTGGGCGGTGCGCGTATGGCGGTGGCGTTTGCCGAAATGAATCAGCCCGAGGCCGAGGCTGCGTATCAGAACCACGAAAACGATATCCGAACGGCCTACACCGAGGCTTTATTAAAGGGCGGACATATCTCGGAAATTACGGCAGACCTTAATGAATCGGGCGAGGCCACAATTGGCGCTATGCGGCACTGGGAGATATTTTTGCGGGCGGCACCGAAAAGCCGGCCCGATGTCTGTGCGGCCGAGGTTGCCGAGGAATTTATGGCTGCCGCGCATTACCATAACACTACGCTGCGGAACGATTATTACCTTGCGGCTGTGAGTCCATCGCGCCCAGACACCAAGGGTAATACGCTGATGGTGCGTTTTTTAAGTTTTGACCAAACCGTGACAGGTAAGTGGGTTCGCAAGACGCAGCAGGTATATTTAGACAATAGCAACACTGAGGATGCAAATAGGCTTTTGCGTGAATGGGGCGCCATGCCAGATGATGACCAATTGGGCGAGGTTGCTATTTTGTCGCGGCCTGTGCTACTTCGAAAACAATCATTCCGAGAAGGCGTTGCTTCGGCTGCGGAAATGCTGGATACGTTTGCAAGTGAGAGGCTGGGTGTTCCTGTTTTTTGCGGAGTACCTATTGAGGGCGCGGCGTCGAAAGATCGCTATACCGAGCTTTTGCGCACGTCAATCAAACGTGAGGCGCAAATTGGGCCCGAGGTAAAGCGGCTCGCGCGTGACACGTACGATATTATCGCGGCTAAAAATCTTTCATTTAGCGAGGAAAATAAAGCATATTCCCGCATGTTGCTTGCCAGCCTTCGCAAGATCTGTAGTGACCATCCCGAATATGCCGAGGCTGCTTTTGGTGAAGAAGCCGCAAGGCACTATTATGAAGCGCACGAACGAGTTGCGGCGGGTGACAGCGACGGAGCAGCCGCGTCGATTGAAAGTGCTTTTCAAAATTCAACCTCCGTCACTATGTGCGACACGGTAGTAAGCGAAGAGAAATCAGAGATAGACGATGGACCAGAGCGTGTTCAGTCGGCTGCGGAGCGCATAGAGGCACTGCACTGCCTTGAAATAAAGATTAAAGGTTTTACGATCCGAAAAGGTGTTAAATGTCCTGCGTGTCACGACGTGACGAAACGCAAGGTAAATGCATACGAAACGCAAGACGCTATTCGCTGTATGGATAGGGATTGTGGGTATTGTATAAACAAAGAAACAGGGGCGGTTATTACAAAAAGCCGAATTCGGGAAAAGAAGGGCGATGCAAGGGAGAGTTCAAAACCTAAATCATTGACGCCGGGTAGGTCGTATCGCCTGGGGGTTACAGACTACTTTTTTGCTAGAGAGCGAGTGAGCGGTGAGTTGCAGCCTAAATTTACAACCGATAAGGGTGAGAAAATAACCGGTGAGGCTGCGCGTGGCCTAGAGCAGGCGATTATCTATTACCAGGAGCGCCCGCTTTTGTGGATGCTTTGGCTATATGAATAGATAAACCGCCGCACTTTTGCCATACCTCTCAAAATCGTTTATGATTAGACATAAGTATGTTTAAGAAGTATATCCAGAAGAAGCTCGAAAAATACGTTGTTAAGTATTTTAAAAAACACCCCGAAGTAAAACTGATTGTTGTTGCTGGTAGTGTGGGTAAAACCAGTACAAAACGCGCGATTGCAACGCTACTTTCGCAAAAATACCGCGTAGCACTGCACGAGGGTAATCATAATACGCATCTCAGTGCGCCGCTGGCGATCCTTGGTATCGATTATCCGGGCCGCGTAAAAAGCATTGGCGCTTGGCTATCGATATTTAGCGCTGCACGAGAGCGTATAAAACAACCAAGTGGTGTTGATGTTATTATTGCCGAAATTGGAACTGATCATCCTGGCGATATTGCTAAATTTGGTGCCTATCTAAAACCATACATTGGGGTAGTGACAGCAGTAACGCCCGAGCATATGGAGTTCTTTACGGGTATTGAAGCTGTTGCCCAAGAAGAGCTAGCGGCGGCGAATTTTTCGCAGATTGCCGTTATTAACCGTGATGATATTGAAAGTAGATTCGCAAGTTTTCTGACGAATCCAAATGTCGATACGTATGGCACGACAGGTCTGGCTGAATATCGTTTTGAAACACAGGATTTTACTGTTGATAATGGATATGTAGGGGCGGTTATTGCGCCAGATTTTGACCAGCCGATTCCGGCAACGATCAAGGTTGTTGGTGAACATTCGCTGCGACCCGCAATGGGGGCAGTTGCCGTTGCGGCGAAAATGGGGCTTGAGCCTCAAGAGATTGCCGCGGGGCTTGCGCTTATTCGGGCCGTTCCAGGGCGAATGAATGTCTTAAAAGGTGTTGAAAACTCTATTATTATAGATGACACATATAATTCAAGCCCACTTGCTGCCAGCTCGGCACTACAGGCACTTTATAGTCTTCAGGCGCCACAGCGAATCGCGATTCTAGGGAGTATGAACGAACTTGGCGTTACGTCTTCGGCAGAGCACGAAAAATTAGGAAACATGTGCGACCCTAATGTACTGTCGTGGGTAATTACTATTGGCGATGAGGCTGAAAAATATCTTGCACCCGCCGCACGTGCGCGCGGCTGCCAGGTAAAAAGCTTTAAGTCGGCAATCGATGCGGGTTCTTTTGCGCATAGTGTCCTAGAGGAAGGTGCGGCGGTGCTTGCCAAGGGTTCTCAAGGGGGTATCTATGCCGAAGAAGCGGTGAAGGTACTTTGTGTTATGAGTGAAGAGCCTGAACTTGTTCGCCAATCGCCAAAATGGATGAAGATCAAAGACGAGTATTTCTCTAAATTTGCCTAAAAATATGTTAAGCTAACCATAAGTATTTATATAGCTATGGAGGCTAACATGGACGATCAGAACAACAAACCCATACAACCAGTAACTCCGCCGCCCACACCGGTAGTTCCAGAAGTTGAGCGGGAGCCTTCTGTTGTACCGACACCCCAGTTTGCTTCTATGGATGCGCCCGTGGCACCTCCGCCTGCACCAAAAAAGAAAAATGGTAAACTTATCGCGATTATTGTTGCGGTTGTTGTTGCACTGCTGGGTGTGGGAACGGCGCTTGCGTACTTTTTGTGGTACCAGAACCCCGATAAGGTAGTAACTGATGGTATTTTGAATGCAATGCAGGCAAAAACCGCAACATATACCGCAACCATTGATTCGAACGACGAGTCTAAAATGCGCTTGATAGTTATGGGCAAAGCGAACGAAGCCGCTATGAGCGCCGACCTTGACTTTACGATGACAAGCGGCGGCAAGAACGTTGCTGTAAAAGGTGGGGCGGTTGTGGAATTTAAAGGCGATATGTATGTAAAAGTCGCAAACGCAAGCGAGCTAGTGATAACATTCCTCGATGGTGTATTGGGCGGGGGAGCATCCGCAGAGGTAGCGCAACCTATTAATGACTTTGCAAGTAAAATCAACGACAAATGGATCAAAATAAGTGCCGAGGATACAAAGTCACTAAGCCAAGAAACTAGCGAGACACAAAAATGTACGCAGGACGCCATGGCGAAGTTTCAGCAAGATAAGGCGATGACGGCTGAGATCGGTCGCTTGTATGAGAAGAACCGTTTTATCGCCATTGTAAAAGATCTTGGTGAGCAAAATGGCAGTAAGGGCTACGAACTAAAGGGTGATAATGCGAAGCTGAAGGCATTTATTCTTGGTCTGAAAGATACGCAAATCTACAAAGATCTCAATGCCTGCGATAAAAGCATCGTTATCGATGAAAAAGACTTATCCTCGCTTGATAAAACTGAAGAGGTGACCACGACGACAGAACTTTGGGTGAACACGTGGACGCACCAAATTACCAAGCTCAGCGTTAAGTCGAACGAAGCAGATAATAAGTCAACCATGGTGGTTGAGCCGGTCTTTAATCAAACGGTAAGTATTGATATTCCTCGCGACACAAAATCGATTAACGATGTTATGATCGAATTCCAAAAAATGCAAGAAGCTGTTATGAACCAATTGTATGGAACTTCTATGACTGGCATGACACAGTCGCAAATCTCTGAATTATAGATTAGCTACCATATGGCTAACAGGGGCGTGAAAAGTTTGCTATACTAGTGGACATGAAGCGCTATAATCCCTCCGATATCGAACAGAAATGGCAAGAAAAATGGGAGCAGGATGGCACGTACAAGGTAGATCTTGACGACCATTCAAAGCCCAAGTATCTCGGCATGAGTATGCTGCCAGGTATTACAGGTGCCGGGATTCATATCGGACACGGGCGAACGTTCCAATTTAGCGACATTAAAGTCCGCGCCAAAAGGCAGCAGGGCTTTAATGCGTATAACCCTATTGGATGGGACTCTTTTGGGCTACCGGTTGAAAACTATGCAATTAAACTGGGTAAAAAACCTCGCGAGGCGCACGACGAGGCGAAAGTTCATTTTAAAAAGCAGCTAAAGCGACTTGGCTATAGCTATGATTGGTCGAAAGAGATCAGCACTGCCGACCCGCAGTATTATCGCTGGACTCAGTGGATTTTTAACCAGCTATACGAACACGGCCTCGCCTACCAAAAAGAAAGCCCGCAGTGGTGGTGCGAAACCGACCAAACAGTGCTTGCAAACGAACAGGTAGAGGGCGGCAGATGTTGGCGTTGTGGCAATCAGGTGGTGAAGCGAAACTTAAAACAGTGGTTTTTTAAGATTACCGAATACGCCGACGAAATGCTGGAAGCGACCGACGATTTGAATTGGACCGAAATGGTGAAGACGATGCAGAAAAACTGGATCGGCAAGTCACAAGGTGCAGAAGTCGAATTTAAGATTGATAGTAGCGACGAGGCGATTACGGTATTTACAACACGCCCCGACACCCTATTTGGTGCGACTGTTGTGGTGCTTGCCCCAGAACACGAGCTAGCGAAAAAACTAGTGAACGACGACACAAAAGAGGCGGTTGAGGCATATATTGCAGAGGCGGCTCGCAAATCAGAAATCGAGCGCATGAATGATACCCGCGAAAAGACAGGTGTGTTTAGTGGTAGCTATGCAATTAATCCGGTAAATGGTGAGAAAGTGCCGATTTGGATTGCCGATTACGTACTAGTGGGCTACGGAACCGGTGCAATTATGGCTGTTCCTGCACACGACGAACGCGACTTTGCGTTTGCCGAAAAGTTTAATATTCCTATTGTTCAGGTAATTGCCCCATCGGTGACCGATCCCGCAAATCCGCCGCAAGAAGACAAGGAAGACACGCGTCGTACAGTGGTGCAGTGTATTGTAAAACATCCTACCGAAGATAAATACCTGACCCTAAAGTGGAATAAGCACGACTGGCACACGTTTATTACGGGTGGGGTTGAAGACGACGAAGAATTGATTGACGCCGCAATGCGCGAAATTCGCGAAGAAACAGGCTACAAGAACCTTATCCATGTGCGCACGATGCCGCTCAAGGTGAACGCTAATTTTTACGCTGCCCACAAAGATGTGAACCGCAATATTATTTCGACAATCTTGGAATTTGAGCTAAAAGATCTTGAACGCGACGAGCAAAAGCTAGAGGCACACGAATCTTTTGAGGTGGTTTGGACTGATAAAAAAGATATCGGAACGCTTGCACCTGTTACGGAATTACCATTCATTCAAGATTGGTTTAGCGGAAGCAAAATGCTGCACGTCGGCGAAGGTCAAATGATCAACTCGGGTATTTTTACCGGTCGTCGATCCGAAGATGTTCGCGAAGAGATTGTTGCGTGGCTAGAAGAGCAGGGGCTTGGTAATTCAAAGGTTGTCTACAAAATGCGTGACTGGCTTATTAGCCGTCAGCGTTATTGGGGTGCACCGATCCCTATCATCCACTGTGACGAGCACGGAGCCGTGCCAGTTCCAGATGACCAGCTGCCGGTTATTTTGCCAGATGTCGAGGATTACAAGCCGAAAGATGGCAATATTTCGGCGCTTGCCGGGGTGACCGATTGGGTAAATACTACTTGCCCTGTGTGTGATAAGCCCGCAAAACGCGAGACCGACACGATGGATGGCTACGCTTGTAGCAGCTGGTATTTCCTTCGCTACATGGATCCGTTCAACGATACGCAGGCCTGGAACCCAGAAACCGAAGCTCACTGGGGTCCTGTCGATTACTACAATGGCGCCGATCATGCGGTTGCGCACTTGCTGTACTCGCGTTTTTGGATGCGATTCTTTCACAAGCTCGGCCTTGTTTCGCACCCCGAGCCGTTTAGCCGCATGATGTATAACGCCTACATTATGGCGCCAGACGGTCTAAAAATGAGTAAGTCTAAAGGCAATGTGATTGACCCGCTAGAGATCATGGATAGCGGCTACGGTGCCGACAGCCTGCGCCTTTACGAAATGTTTATTGCGCCATATGATATCGAAGCGCCATGGGATACGCGTGGTGTTCCGGGTACGTACAGGTTCCTTAATCGTGTCTGGACACTTGCCCAGGAATATATCGACTCGACTGAATCAAGCACGAATCCAGCGGCGGAAGCTCAAATTCTTTCTATTGCTCACAAAACGGTTAAAAAAGTAACGAGCGATATCGAAAACGACAAATTCAATACTGCAGTTTCAACGATGATGGAAGCGGTAAATGGTTATTACAAGCTAAAAGAATCGCACCCAATCAACAAGTCGGACGCTTGGAAGTTCGCGATCGAAAGCCTTCTTCAGGTGCTTTCGCCGTTCGCACCGCATATTACCGAAGAGCTGTGGCACCAAATGGGCTATGAAACAACCATTCATATCGACACATGGCCAAAGTGGGACGACGCCTATCTTCAGGCTGGCGACATGAAAACGATTATCGTTCAGGTAAACGGTAAGCTTCGTGGCAAGATAGAGGCACCTACTAGCGCCTCTGAAGATGAGGTGAAAAAAGCCGCACAAAATGAGCCAAACGTTCAGAAGTTCCTGGGTGGCAAATCGCCAGTGAAGGTTATTTACGTTCCGGGCCGGCTTGTTAATATCGTTATAAAGTAGGCGCTATCGCACCACATAAGGGGCGTACGTCAAATATGCTCTTGAGAAATAACGATAACTTCGTTATAATATCTCTAAGTTTTATTATCACAACCTATAAAGGAGATCTTTTACATGGGACAACCAAAAAAACAGAGTAGCCCTCGCAAGACCGGCACACGCCGTAGCCATCTTTTGCTTAACCTTGCTCGCCGCGTTAACGGCAAGTCACCGGTTAAAGTTCACACGACAAAGCGTGAAACTGGCAAAAAAGATGTTGCGACCCCTGTTGCACCAAAGGCTGCAAAAACCGCTGCCCCTAAGAAAGCTGCAAAGCCTGCTGCTAAAAAAGCACCAGCTAAAAAATAGCATTCGCTGTTAGAATGCACCTTTAAACAAACCGTTAGTCAAAAGAAAGAACCAAACCTATGGCCTCAAACCGCCACCTTGGACGAATCGTCGCACTGCAAAGCCTTTACGAGTACGAATTTCGTACAGGCTCTGAAGATACTTCGGTGGATATCGATGAAATCCTAGGACGCAATCTTGAGCGTTACGAATCGGCTATCGAAGACAAAGATTTTGTTAGCAGCTTAGTAAAAGGCGTTATTGCCGAGCAGCCCGATCTCGATGAAAAAATCCAGCCTATCGCGCCTGATTGGCCTATCGAGCAAATAGCCCGGATCGACCGGTCTATTCTGCGTATTGGTCTGTATGAACTACTTCATCTTGCCAAGATTGTTCCGCCGAAAGTTGCGATCAACGAGGCGGTAGAGCTCGCCAAAGCGTTTGGTTCTGATAACTCAAGCAAGTTTGTAAACGGTGTCCTTGGCACCGCTTACCGCACACTTGTCGAAGGGAACTCAGACAATGCAGAATCCAAAGTTTGAACGATTTAAAAAATACTTTCGACGTCCGGGCGCCTCGATCCAAGAGATAGTTCGCGAGCCAACGGCCGGAGGCGTTGTATTTCGCCGCAACAAAGAAAATGAAGTAGAAATACTCCTCATCCAAGATGCAAAAGACCGCTGGACAATTCCGAAAGGGCATATCGAAGAGGGTGAAACGGCCCAGCAAACTGCGAAGCGCGAAATCGGTGAAGAGGCAGGCCTGCATGATACCGAAGTGCTGGGGTGGTTAGGAAAAATCCATTTCCGCTACCGACGCGTCGACCGATTGGTCCTTATGACAACGCAAATCTATCTCGTGCGCGCAAAAGGCGACACGAACGCAATTAAAAAAGAAGAGTGGATGAACGGCATCAGATGGTTCAAGTTCCATGAAGCGCTCGATGTTATCGAATACGAGGATATCGGCAAACTGATGCTTCTCGCCATGAAACGAATCCGCCAGGAGAACCTATAATGAGTGGTATGCAAGTAACACCCTACCAGGAATTTGCACTAGAGCACCTGGGCTTTGAATATAAAAACATCGATCTTTTTATTACCGCACTAACGCACCGTAGTTATGTCAACGAGCACAAAAAGAGCGTCAACGAACACAATGAACGCCTAGAGTTTTTGGGTGATGCTGTTCTTGAGCTGGTTGTTACCGACTACTTGTTTCGGAACTTTAGCGAACCCGAAGGCATTTTAACTAGTTGGCGCGCGTCGCTTGTCCGTACCGAAAGTATTGGCGAGGCTGGTGATAAGCTTGGTTACGAATCGCTTATTCGCATGAGCAAAGGCGAAAAAAACGGCAGCCAGCGCGCACGTCAGCAGATTTTAGCCAACGCGTTTGAAGCGGTTATCGGCTCGATTTACCTCGAGAGAGGCTATGCGGACGCTGAAGCGTTCATAACGAAACATATCCTGTCGAAGCTCGATGAAATTATTGCCTCTGGTAGCTGGCGCGACCCGAAATCGCACCTTCAAGAGGTATCCCAGCGTATCGACAACCATACGCCCGTGTATAAAGTTCTAGAGGAAATCGGTCCAGATCACGATAAGGTCTTTACCCTAGGCGTCTTTGTTGCAGATAGACTTATGGGCCAAGGAAGCGGCCCAAGTAAGCAGGTTGCGCAGCAGGCGGCTGCACGAGCGGCGCTAAAGGCCTACGAAAAGCGTTCTCAAGATTGACTTAGGTGTTAAAACAGTGTAAACTTGTCCAAGAACTATAAACAAGTCTAAGAGTGAAGTAAAGGAAGTTCAATTTTTATGCTCGCAATTCGTTTGCAACGTATCGGCCGTAAAGGCTACCCTGTGTACCGCCTAGCCGTACAGGAATCTCAGCGCCACCCATCAAGTGGTCGTGTTGTTGCCTATGTTGGTAGTTACAACCCACACACTAAAGAAGCAACTATTCAAGTAGAAGCTGCTCAAAAATACCTCGACAATGGTGCTCAGCCATCACCTCGTATCGTTAAGCTCCTCAAGGATGCTGGCGTTAAGCTTCCAAGCTGGGTAAAAGAAGCTGCGACTGACAAACAGAAGACTATCCGAAACGCTGAAAAACTTCGCAAGAACCAGCCAAAAGAAGAAGCTCCTGCAGAAGCCGAAGAAACAACCGAAGCCTAACAAGCGCTTCAAAGTAAAATAACATCCGTAGAGGGTGTTATTTTTTGCCACGCCTTAATTGACAAAAGCTTACTTAATTAGTATAATATTTTAGCAACGAAATACCCCAAACCACAGTTTGGGCGTAGATTCGCGCACATCCACAGAGTAGAGATAACGGGAGGCATTGTGAAGTACCTGGTATTTGCCGCGCTCGCCCTCGGGCTGGCCGCCGCGCTGGTGCAGGCCGCGAAGTACTTCGTGGGCTACTTCATGCCGCAGACGGCCGACAAGGTCGACGCGTGGCGTGAGCAGCGCTTCATCAGCAAGACGGCTCAGGCCATCCTCGACGGCAACGACTACATCGGCTGGGAACTCCAGCGGTACGTCGAGCGTCGGACGCCCAAGCTGCTGCCGCGTCCCGAGCACGAGAACACCTACGGCACCATGCAGGGACACCCCGAGGCGGCCGAGTTCGACCAGATCGCGGCTGCCAACCGGCACGCCCGCATCATCGACGTGATCAACGTGCGTACGAAGGAGGGCTTCGATCTGCGCCGGAACGCGGCGTAGCCTGAAGAAGGTACTCAGTTCACAGCACTATCCGAGGTTCAATCTAGGAGACCAGTTCGTGATCATCATCCTCGCTGCAATCGTCGCGGCGCTCGCCTGCTACATCGCAGGAAGGCGCCTCATCGGCTTCGTTCTTCCCGGCATCGCCGGCAAGATCGACGCCTGGCGTGAGCGCAGGTACGTCGCTTCGATCGTCAAGCAGATCGAGGGCGGCGATGAGTGGCTGAAGGTGCGTTATGCCGGACAAGTCCGGAAGTCCATGCCGCGTCCGCTCAGGCGTGCAGACAAGTTCGACCGTTTCCTGCTGGAGCTCAACCTGATCCAAGCGATCGGGCAGAGCATCGGCGGGCCGTCCGCCTGATTGACCCCTGGCGGCGAGGTTGCGTTTGCGACCTCGCCGCCAGCTAGGCATGTGGATCTACTCTGTGATTCACCTAAGTACATAAATTAATTATGTGTTTAGGCGAATAAAAATGAAAAAAGGCATAGACAAGCCCTTTTTTGTTCGTGATACAATAGAAAGTACGATATTAGTTGTAGACTGAAGACGGAAAGCGGAGGGCAAGATGTCGACCATAGACCAACAATTTGTAGAATATATCGTAAAATCTCTCGTAGGTTACCCAGACGATGTTGTTGTTGATAGACTCATCGATGAAAAGGGTGTGCTATTAACGCTTACCGTCAATCCAGACGACCTTGGTCGTGTTATTGGAAAACGGGGTGTGACCGCGCAAAGCCTACGGACGCTTTTACGAGCACTTGGTACTAAAAACGACGCCAGGTACAATCTTAAAATCGTCAATAACGACGACGAGCGTGAAAACTATACTATCTCATCTGAGGCCTCAGATGACGAGCCTGTGAAAAACTCTACAGATGAACCTGTGGATAAGGAATCGAATCTTGCAAGAAACACTCGAAAAGAGCTTGCAGAACTCGATGATCTCGATATATAATCATAAACAGTTCAGAACAACTCTTGAACTGCGAGAAAAATGAAGCTCTATGCGAGCAACAAAACATATTTGTTGAGAGCCTTGTATGTGTCACGAAAGTCACCCACCTGAAAAATGGTGGGTTTCGTGATTTCAATGATAATTATCGCAGGACGAAATAGAGGCTAGCGCCAATAGCTAGGCCTGCAACTACCAACGTAACGGCAATAAGACTAAGAGCTTGCTTTCTAGTCTTTGGATCGGCTTGATTGTCTGTTGAATCTAAGTGACGAACGGGCGGGGTGTCTTGCTCGATATCGTTTGGTGGGTTGGCAATAGGTTGCCCATTAATATGCGAGGCGGCAATTTCCGAATCCGAAATATCATCTGGTGTGATATTGGCATGAATTGGCTGCACGGTTACTTTTTTTGCCTCTGCTAAACGACGCTCTTCGTCGCTGACAGGTTTGTCCTTATCAAATTCCATTTTACCCCCGGATCTTTACTAAATTATAGCATCGCCAAAACCATATACAAAGGTAGATAGCTTTGGTGATGCCCGAGCGGGCCGTGGTTTCGCCGGGGCGACCATGGTCCACTCGGGGCGCGCATCAGAGGTCGGGGAAGTAGGTGTTCACGTAGGCCACGAGCAGGCGGCTGAGTGCCAGCTTGGTTCGCGTTTCGGCCAGGAATCCCTTCTTCTCGTCTCGGGCGGTAGCAGCGGCGTCCGCTTGGGCCACGATCGCCGCCGCGTCGGTGTTCTGCTGAAGGTCCTCGGGGCGAGTACCTTCCTTCAGGGCCGCCGCTCGTGCGTTCAGGTTGGCGTGAAACGCCGGGTCGGCCAGAATCTCTCGAATGACTGCCGGTGACGGCATGACTTCTCCTAGGGTGGTGCGCGGTATACGACAAATGTCGATACGAATACTATACATTAAATTATTAAACTTGTCAATCTGTTACAGAGGTGATACACTAATAGCAATGAAAAAAATCCAAGTCATAACCCTATTTCCCGAGATGTTCGAAGGTGTTTTGAACAATTCCATGATGTGGAAGGCGCAAGATAAAGGCGCGGCTGAATTTACACTGATTAATCTGCGAGATTTTGGAATCGGCCCCCGCAAGCAAGTAGACGATACACCGTACGGTGGTGGCGACGGCATGCTATTAAAACCAGAGCCGTTGTTTGCTGCGGTCGAAAAGGCAAAAGCGAACGATCCAACGGCCAAGGTGGCGCTCATGACGCCTCGCGGTCAGCGCTGGAAACAATCTTTGGCGCAGCAGTGGGCAGACGACGAACGGGGTATTATTTTTATCTGTGGCCGCTACGAGGGGTACGATGAGCGTATTGTAACGCTTGTAGATGAGCAGGTGAGCGTGGGTGACTACGTGCTGACTGGTGGCGAGTTACCTGCCATGACGATCATAGATAGTATTGTACGACTTATTCCTGGCGTACTTGGCGGTGAGAAAAGTGCCGAGATCGAAAGCTTTAGCGACGGCGAAACGTTAGAGTTCCCCCAATACACCCGCCCAGAGGACTTTAGGGGGCTTGTCGTGCCTGACGTTTTGCTTAGTGGCAATCATGCTAATATTGAAAAATGGCGCGCTCAGAACTCGTTTAAAGCAGAATAAAATAAGAACGCCACACAAAAACGCCCTGGCAAAACCAGGACGTTTTTAGTTGTGGTGGGTTATCGTAGTGCGAGCAGTCACAACATATTTTTTGTTGGAGTAATGTTTGTTTTTGTAACCTTCGCTGATTAGTACAATACGCGATATTTTAAGAAAGCGCAAGCGAAATGAAGAAAATACAACATTTTCCATCATGCCCGGTCTGGCGTATACTACAGGCATGAGCTTTTTTGTCGATTCAACACCAGCGGTAAAACCAAAAACCGAAAACGTCCGTACGATGAGCGTCGCGCTTGCCGCGATATTTATGATAATGGCCGTTGCCCAACTATATAGCTACGAAGACTTTCCAGCTACTCTTGCTGCAATGTGGCTACCTGGCGGCGAGAGCTTTGCTATGGTGCTTGCGGCGCTGCTTGTTATTTACGAAGTGTTTGCGCTGCCGTTTTTGCTGGGAATGCGCCTAAGCCCCGCGATGCGTGTTATTAGCATGGTGTTTGGTTGGCTAACGGTGGCGTGGTGGCTTTATATTACGTTGTGGCAAAATCTTAGCGGACATATTATTGGCAACAGCGGGCTGCTTGGCGCAACTGTTCCGTTGCCGGTGGGTTGGTGGGGCGTATTATTTATTGTTGCCCTAGGTGTGCTTTCGGCTTGGGCAAGCTGGGGAATGTGGCCTATCTCACGTACGAAAAAATAGTTGCTACTCCCTAGTATTCAGCGTATGATGAAGACATTAATAAGGGGGAGCTATGGATAGTGTACGAAAATTAGAGTCGAAGGTGGCATCGTGGTATAAAGATGTGCCTCACCTGCCTGAAAACGCAGCAAAGTGGATTGCGCAAAATATATGGTGGATGGCGCTTATCGGTGTTGTTTTGGGTGCTATGACTATCTTTAGTATTATATCCGTGACATTCTTTGCTGGTGCGGTATTTATTGGATATGGTGGCGCTATTGGCGCGGCTGTTGCCGGTGTCGCACTGGTTGCCGTTATCTTTTCGCTCGCTTTTTGGGCGCTAGAACTCGTTCTTATGGGGCTCGCAATTACGCCGCTGCGTACGCTGCAAAAGAAAGGCTGGACGCTATTATTTATGGTCGCGCTTTTACAAGTAGTGGCTCATGGTGTTTCGTTCCTGTTTAACCTCAATCTGTTTAGCCTGATTTGGAGCTTACTCTACGTTGCGGTGGGCGTTTACTTCTTGTTCGAAATTCGTGGCCAGTTTGGCGCACATAACGCAAAAACTGTTAAAGCTAAGAAATAGAGGGTTGCTTCGCACAAACGGCGTGTGAGGCTCTGTTTTCTATGAACAAAAAGGGGTGTGGGTATGTTAGGTTTGCTGGCTGGTGCTATAGGGGTTATTGGATATGCGCCTTACATCAGGGATATTTTAAAGGGTAGCACGAAGCCGGATAGGGCGTCGTGGCTAATATGGACGCTTGAGTATGCTGCATTATTTGCTGCGCAGCTAAGTGTTGGCGCTGCTGAATCACTTTGGTTAATAGGGTTACAGCTGCTGGGCGTGGTAGCGATATGCGCGCTTTCTTACAGATATGGCGTAGGCGGATTTGATAAGAAAAACGTTATTGTTCTGCTAAGCGTTTGTGTTGTGCTGACAATTTGGTATCTTACCCGCAGTGCCGATCTTACGATTATTCTTCTTATTGCCGTAGAGGCTGTAGGAGTGGCGTTGACAATGCGCAAGGTCTACAAACAGCCTGGCAGTGAAACTCTCGTTATGTGGGCGCTTATCGCGGCCGCTGGCGTTATAGGTATTGCTGCCGTAGGTGCCGGCGCGGCTGTGATTCTGTACGTGTATCCGGTGGCGCTCATCGCAATGGGTCTTGGCGTTATCGGCGCATCGAAGCTTGGCGAACGGCGCACCAACAGCGAGCCAACTCTTGAGCTTAGTACCGAATAATGGTACAATCTGTACGAGCTAATGGGATGTCGCCAAGTGGTAAGGCACTGGGTTCTGGTTCCAGCATTCGGGGGTTCGAATCCCTCCATCCCAGCCAAGAGATTATGAGAAAGACTATAGATTGAATCGTAGTCTTTTTTAATACGAAAAATTCGAATCAATATGGACATCACATCCTCACTTAGCTATGCCGCCACTTTTCTAACTTCTATGCTACAATATGTCTAAACGGTGGGAGAAAGTTGCTGATGAACAATACCAAAACTCTCATCCTCAAAGAACGTGTTAGGGCAGCATGGATCGTACTATGGTTACTGCTACTTATAGCTAACGTATTCGTGTACATAAATGACCCAGTACACTTATCGATAGACGCGGGATCTAATTTTGAGAATTGGATCGTTTATTTCTTGTCGCCCCACAATTGGTTGGCACTTGCAACCGCGCTATTAGCACTAAATGGGCTTCGATCAATTTGGCTTGTGTGCGAGCAAGGGTGGCCAGTTATCAAGGATTTTCGTTTTATACCAGTGGTCGCGAGTATCGGCGGCATACTAATTTTTATTGGAGTTGTCTTCTAGATGGGTATTGACGCCATTTATACTTTTGATGGCGAATCGTACGACGAGCTAAGGAAAAAGACACTTAACGGCATAAATGGCGAAAATCTCAAGCAGGAGCTTGCTTACTTTCAGTCAAACATCGTCGATCTCAGTACCGGCGGGCAGAAGAACTCACTGGATAAACGTGGTTTTGTGGTGGCGATAAATGGCGCATGGGGTACAGGTAAGAGTACTGCAACTTGGGCGCTCATAAACGAGCTGGATAAGGACTTGCCAGATCATTTTGTAATTATTGATCGATCACTATTGCCTTTTGGTAGTGTTAATGAGTCTATATCTACTTTTCTAAATGACTTTGCGGCAGTGCTAAAAGACGAAAACCTAATAGATATAAACAACGAAATCGCCCAGTTTATCTTGGAATCTACGCCATCATCTAAGACGCTTGGTGTCACCGCCAGCCTTGGCCCAATATCTATATCTCGGAATTTTGGAGGAACAAGGAACCCACTTAATACTGATACTCTTGTAGACAAATTCAAGAAGCTGCGTGCTAAATCGAGAGCGGTCATTATTGTTCTGGACGATTTAGACCGGTTACGACCCAGTGAGGTTGTCGATGTCCTAAGGATGGTAGAAAAGCTTAGGGTGCTGCCGGGTGTAGTAATATTACTGCCGATTTTCAAGAAAATCATAAACGAGGCTATAAAGAACTCTTTGAATCTAGATAGTCCGAGTGCGGCGACCTTTTTGCGAAAGCTGACTGATGCTGAAATAAATATCGAAAATAGCGTGGAAGATCTGAAGACGTCATTTGATAGTACTCTGAAGTCGCTACTTGCTGACCAAGACCAAAAACGTACATGGGGAGTGGGAAGTGTTACGAGAGAGATGTGGCTATCAGACCTGGTTTGGTCACTTTTATTGCACATTATGGTTATCAGTGAAACCGTAAGTAAAGCTAGTGGGGTAGATAATCCAAATCCCGGTTTGCTCATTAGCAATGCAAACTCGAACTATTTGCAAAAAATGGCAGATTTATTTAGGGACAGCTCATACAACTCACGCTCTCGACCGTCCGCAGAGCATCCATACCCCGTATGGGTTAATAATGGTGGTGAAAAGTTGGCTTCAATCGGTGAGCGCTGGCCAGGAATTCGAGATAGGAATAATAACTGGCTTGGCGAACTTCACGAACTTCTTGGATGGGCAAATAGCGCATCGGTAGTAACTACCGACGATACTGTTATAAACAGCCTGAAGTCAAATACTAGTATAGAGTTCACAAAAGACGGCGATGATAGTATTCGGTCTAGAGAGGCTGCATCGCACATACCTATCTTTATCGAAGTGTTTATGCCGTTAACAAGGGTTACTGATAGTGAACCTTTGCTTACGGAGAACTACAAGCGTCGCGATGTTAACATCCTGGCTCGTAAAATAGCTCCCGAACTAATGAGTATGGCGCTAGAGCATGATGATGAGGGTGCTATGCGACAGCTCTTCACTTTCGTTAAATCAAAGTATGACCAATTTCGTGGGTAAACTCGGGGGAGTTGCCTATAGAATTGACTCAGGACAAATAATGTTATATAATGCTTAATAATCATTTCTAATGATAGTTGCTTGACATGTGCATAAGAGGTGAGATATCAGTTCATATCCGTGCATTGATATCTCATCTTTTGTGCGTGCTTATCAGAAGTCCGCGCGAGAGCATATTATATGCTGAACCGCAGTGGTTCGAGATGAGACGAGGAGTAATCGTGAGCGAGCGTCGACTCAAGGGCGACTTCAACACCGCCATCACGGGCATCAACCCGGACACCGGTGCGTGGAGCGAGAAGACCCACAACGCCACGGTGTTGCCGCTGCGCGGCAAGATCATGCAGATCGACGGCGTCGTCGGTTGCCACATCGCTCGATACGGCCTGGAGGTCACCTACCTGCAGGACCGCGTCAGCAAGACGGCACTCACGCGCGCCGTGAAGGCGGCAGTCGCCGAGATCGCCAACAACGCCGCGGACATCTTCTTCCCCTTGCGGGGCAAGAAGACCCCGCGTCTGACGATCCCCCGGCCGCGTCCCAGCACCACTCGTACCTGGCACTGCGTGGAGGTTGAGTTCAACACCGACCTCCACGCCAACGCCGGCGAGGAGCTGACCACCGCGATCAAGGAGAAGCTGAAGTTCCGCCTCATGCAGGTGGATGGAGCGCGCCGTGTCTGCGTGACGCAGCGCTGCCTCCAGGTCTGCTTCGACAAGGACGCCACGGCGGAGGAGGGCATCGTCGCCCACCTGCAGCAGGTGGTCCGTGAGATCCTGGAGAGCCGCGTCGACTACGCGCTCTACTTCCCGTTCGGCGACCCGACCTGTGTCTACCGGACGTTCAGGACGAACATCGTCATCTGATCAAGCACATGCGCGTCAAGCAACTGCCCCGGCTGAAGTCGGGGCAGTTCGCTTTTAAGACGATGTCAATTCTCTAGATTTTACGCCTTTATGGTGGCTGTTATAATAAAAATGGTCGCAAGTCCTAACTATCTTGGAGGCTTTGGTGCCTACGAAGATTACGTTACCCTCGCGCGCAACAATTATCAGTCGTCTGGATCGGCAGCTCAGGTATCCTCATCTGAAAAAGCACTTCTTTCCTCTTATTGCCGATCACGGCGGCGAGGAGGTCGACGCAAATGAGGTGGCTCAACTACTGTTTGATGCCATAACCTCGTATGCCGACGGCCATCCGTTCGTGAAGACGGTTTTGTCTGAGTCGACTGGCGACATGGTGAGGGCGCTGGTCTCTGACCGGCGGGTCTGCAGTGAAGCGATCTCGGCCGCGCGTAGGTTAGGGATCTAGCTTCTGCGATCATTTCCCCGCTGATTCGGTACTGCTTCTTTTGAAAGAGGAAGCCCGCTGTAACGGCGGGCTTCCTCTTTATTTAGTTGAACTTTATATCGGGGTAGATATCTTTGGTGGTTTCGTCGACCTCGCTTTTTAGCTGAGGGAAAGGAATACCTTCGCGCGCAGAAATACCCTCTAGGCTCCAGAAAATTCGCTCGCTGTAGCCAAGCCCACAGGCTGGTGGCATGCCATATTCGAGTGCTTCTACGAAATCGATATCAAGCATTTGCGCCTCGTCATCGCCGGCGTCGCGCATTTTTTGCTGCTCTTTAAAGCGGTTTAGCTGATCGATTGGGTCGTTGAGCTCGCTGAATGCCTTACACATTTCGCTTCCACCGAATACAAGATTGAATTGTTCGGTGAGACGCGTGTCGCTAGCGTTTGTTTTTGCCAAAGGTTGCATAAACACAGGAATATCAACAAGGAAAACGGGACCAGCGATTGTTTTGCGGTATTTTTTCCATAGTTTATCAAGGCTGCGAATACGATTATCGGTCTTTTCAACTTCTAAGTTCTCGGCCTTTAGTTTCGCCTGGATTTCTGGCATTTCGGATTCAAAAACGTCGATATCGTATTGGTCTTTTAGGATTTTTACAAAGCTAATACGTTCAAAATGCTCGCCGTCTTTGCCAAAATCCACCTGTTGGCCATCGGCAAGAGTAAACTGCCGCGTGCCCCATGTCTTATCACAGACATAGCGGATCATTTCTTCGGTGAGTTCCATGCCCATTTCCCAGTCGGCAGAAGCCCAGTACCATTCCATGGCGTTGTGCTCGGGAAGGTGTTCGTCGCTGTAGTTTTCGTTGCGGAAACGAGGCCCGATTTCGAATACTTTTTCGAACCCAGCAACGAGCAGACGCTTTAGGGGTAGTTCGTGGCTGATCCTCAAGAAGAAATCCTGGCCAAGCGCGTCCATATGAGTGACAAATGGATTTGCATCGGCGCCGCCGGCGGTTACTTCGAGGACATTGTTGTTAACCTCAATGAAGTCTTTTGAGTTTAAAAAGTCACGGGTTGCTTGCCAAAACTTAGAGCGGCGGACAAACCGGTTGCGAACGTCGATATTAACGTTCATGTCAACATATCGGCGGCGAAGTCGCTCTTCTTTGTCGGTAAAGCTTTCGTGGTCGAGCGGCATAGGTCGGAGCGTTTTTGTAATAAGCTTGAGCTCGGATAGGGCAAGTGAAACCTCGCCGGTCTTTGTTTTGATAACCTCGCCAGTTGCCTCAATAAAGTCGCCCGTATCAAGCAGATTGAGATCCTCGATACCGATGAACCCCTTACTGCTATTAGAGGGCTGTAGATTTTGCGCCTGTAAAAAGAGTTGAACTGAACCAGAAAAATCTCGCACAACGATAAAAGCTATTTTACCGAATTTTCGAATCGACTTGATACGCCCAAAGACTGTTTCGGACTTTCCATTTAGGGTATCAAAATTAGCCGAGATAGCATCGGCCATAACGGTTCGGTTAGCTTTGGCGGGATACGGATTGTAGCCCATGCTATGCAGCTTTTCTAGTTTTTTAATTCGCTCTTCGCGAAACTCTTTCATTGTAGCCATGCAGTTAGTATACCAGAGGTGGCCAACTTCCTTAAGTATTTTATTGAGGTTGCTTGGTTGTTGGGTTTGGTTTGTACGACAAGATATGAAAAGCCACCCACGAGGGCGACTCTTCACCTTTCGCTTCGTGGGTGGGATAGCAGGGAGTCAGTCGGTAGTGTCTCGCCGGGCAAGCGAGATTGCTACGCGGACTGCCTTGCTGAGGTAGCCGTACAGGCTGCCGATTGCCAGTGGGATCGCGAATGTCACGAGAGAACCACATACGAGCACTCCTTCGGGCGTCATGGGGAGGAGTATCCATCCGAGGAAGACCGCTGCACACTCGACACCCATCTTGACTTTGCCGATATTGCTGGCGCCCGCTTTCTCGGAGGTGCCCTGGCTGTTTACGAGCGCGCCACTGACGGCTCCGGCCATGATGTTCGCCAGCTCGATGCTGGCTAAGACAATGGCCGCCTTCCAGAAGAAGGGGGAGTCGAACTTGAGGCATAGCCCGTAGACGAGCCCTCCGATAAGCAGCTTGTCGCTGAGCGGATCGAAGATTGCCCCGAAGACCGATGTCACCTTGAGTCGGCGAGCGAGCGTGCCATCGATGCCATCGCTGAGAACCAGCAGTAGAATGACGACGATGTATGTCCAGCGCTCCGGGCTGCTTGTTGCGTGATAGATGCCCCAGGCCGCCGCCCCGCCCAGGATTGCCCTTAGAACGGATATGGCGTTTGGGATATTTCTCACGACCCTACTGTTGGTGTGAGGTTCGAGAACGATCGCGAGGGGTTCTACGAGGAGGCTAAAAAACCACCTACTCCACTCGACGAGCCGTCCGGTGAACGTTACTCGGCTGCTTTTAGCAGAGCTGACCATGCTTCTCCATCTCCTTCGGTTGAATGGTTGGGATCGGCATTTGAAGTGTAGTATATAATTGTTATATTTTCAAATTTGTATTCTTGAATGGTGGCCCTAGTATGGAAATATTGCGACATAATCAATTATATTATATAATTACATTAGTAATGTATTGCATTGCTCGTTTGACCTACGGAGGTGAACGTATTCATGGATTCGACGCCGGGCAAGCTCGGTATCGTTCCGGGACTGCGATGGATGCTGGCAAGTTCGCGTTGGTCGCCCTGGGCGCCCGCACTGATCATGCTGGTCATTCCAGAGCTCATCGCTATCGGCCTTGAAGGTCGCGTGGCAAACCCGTTCAAGCAGTACCTGGGTGTTTTCCCGGGCGACCTCTTTCTGAGTTTCGCCATCGGGTCTGCCTTCTGGCTGGCGATGTACCATATGGCGCCTTCGGGTCGCCAGCGGTGGTACGCCAGCTGGCAATGGCAGGTGTGGTGCGTGGTGTCCGGACTGATGTTCGCGGGCTCGGTCTTCTACGGCGAGCTCAGCAACACTCTCTACCGCCACGTGCCAGAGGCCGCCTACACCCAGGCGCAGTTCGTGAGTCCGACTAACCTGTTCCACTACGTGATCGTGGCGGTGATGAGTTACATGCTGTGGGCTGTTGTTTTGCCCGCGCTGATTCACTCGCCGCGGCGGTTCTGGTGGCTCAAGGTGCTGATCGTTCTGGCCCTGCTGGGCTGGGCGGTCTGCGCGATCGTGCTGGACAACAGTCTGCCACGGCCCAACCTGGACGATGTCCACGGTGAGTGGTTCGGCGGCTGGTACCGGGACTGAACCCGAACCTACCGAAAGGTCGAACTGGCCGCTCGCACCTGGTGTACTACCGGGGCGAGCGGCTGTTTGATGCCTCGTTAACGCTTTTTATAGATATATGTTATAGTATATGTAGTCACACTCCCTCATGACGGAGCTGAGAGTTATGGTAAGGAAAAATAGGGTGCCGGACTCGTCGACAGACGACACGGTGCCGATCCCGCGTGACAGCTCGGGCTGTACGCCCGACCCGTACGCCGTCAATAATCCTCACGTGAGGACCAACTTCGGTACTACCGACGGCGACGCCCATCTCCGACCGACGGTCGAAGTCCCTGGTGGCGTCTCGTCGGATCCGCCGCAGACAAGGAGTGATGGCCGCCGGTAGGTGGCAGCCGCGTGGCAGAGGGCTGGTTCAGCCTCTGCCACGAAGGCGAAATGCCGCCTACCGATTATTCAAGTTTATTAGTTATTGTTGTTTAAAGTATTCAAGACATCTCCTTTCTTTGCGGCATTAATCATGCGCGTCAGGCCGATGCCACCGCCTGAGCGTGGAAAGAAATCGAGTTTAAGAAAGTCGTTGAGTTCGCGTTCAACTCGATCTTTTCCAAATAATTGGAATAGCTTTTCGGCGTATTTACCGTTAGAAATCGTATAGAAGCTTTCCTTCATTGCGATTGGGTCGGTGCTGCGCTCGGCACTTCCTATGGTTTCGTCGCCGTACATAATAACGTCGATTTTATGCGCATGCGAATCGCCATTCTTTTTCATGTTCCAGAATGGCGATGTGTAGGTAGGAAAGTCGCTGCAAAAAACGACGGGGCTGAAGTCTTTTTCCATGCGGTTTTCGTGAGCGTGGGTAAGCTCCTCGGTTTCATAATGCGCTTTAAGCTCGTCGTAGGTTTTGTAGGTAAAAGAACTGGATTCGCCAAACCCTAGGTATTCGAGGAGTTCGGTGTTGAATGCCTCGAGATCTTTTATGCCGCCCTTTAGTTCGTACTCGAACATGGGAAAGATAAGCTTATGGCGACCAGGAACGGGATTTTGCTCGTTTCGGTAGCTGGTGCTGACACAAAAAACACCGGCCAATTGCGGCCGGGTAAGAAGTTCGTATTCGAGCCACATCTGGCCTGTTTGTGGTAACGGCCAGACTTCGCCGGCATATTCGTACGTAGCGACAGTATCGGGGTCTTCACAGGCCGCGAGAATGCTAAGGCGGTCCTGCGTGTTTACTTCGATAAAGTTTTTATCGAGGCAGAACTGTCGCAATTTATTAACGATTTCGCTAAACGCGATGATATCCTCGACGCCCTTGTAGTTGTCTTGCATGTGTCCTCCTGTTATTTGGTTATTAGTGCATAAAAAAACAACCCCTAGGGGTTGTTAATAAAAAATAAGGTGCCTGTTGCTATCTTAAGCATTGGACGCCTTGTTTTTATGCATTACCAGCAAGCTTAGCACAACCGTTTTGCCGCGACAAGCCGAATCTATTTGTTTTGTGCGGCCCTAAGCAAAAGAGAGAGCGTGGGAAGGGTAGAAGCTGGAAATTCTCGTCGCATAACAATCCATGCGCTCGTTCCATCGTAAAGGAGGATAAGTTGCTGAGCTAGCTGATCGGGCTTGTGGGCATTCATTGCTACGGCTTGTTCGTGAAAGAAAGCGTAAAGCCTACCTTTGAAATCGCGCGCTGCGGATACAGCCAGCTCGTTAGAGTCGCGAAGCTCGATACTTGAGTTCATAAGAACGCAGCCATAGAAATCCTTTACCTTCGCCATTGGCTCTACCATTTTAAAGACGTGGGTAATGCGTTCTGCCGGAGTGGTCAGATTTGTATTTGTACAAGCTTCAAACCACGACTCACCAAGGTTTGTTATGGCTGCCGACACCAACGCTTCTTTTGAAGGAAAGTATTTGTAGAGTGTGCGTTTTGATACCTCTGCCTCGAGACATATCCTATCGACACCTACGGCGTTAATACCATATCGCGCAAAAAGCCGGGCGGCTGTGCCGACAATCCGCTCTTTCGGTTTTTCGCTGCCAATGTTGGTCATGCGATTATTATAACAAAAGTACTTGCAAAAGTAAACAGATCTGTGTACTATTGCAATGTTAACTATTGAAAACAGGAGAAAAAATGAATAATTACACAGCATCATTTGTGGTCGACCAATCGCCCGAAGAAGTGTTTAAGGCCATAACGAACGTTCGCGGATGGTGGGGACAGGGTATTGTTGGTGGCACCGAAAAAGAGGGCGACGAATTTATTTTCGAAGTTCCCGATGTACACCGTTCTGTACAGAAGTTAGTAGAAGTTATTCCGAATGAAAAGATGGTATGGCTCGTTACAGAGAGCAACATGACGTTTATTAAGGATGCGGAAGAGTGGGTTGGAACAAAGATTATCTTTGCTATTACAAAAGATGGCGACAAGACCAAGCTTACCTTTACTCACGAAGGGCTTGTTCCTGAGGTAGAATGCTACCAGTTTTGTATGCCGGCGTGGGATCAGTATATAAAGGGCAGCTTGTACAAGTTAATCACCAAAGGTGAAGGCACGCCAAATCTCGAGGAAAAGCCTGATTTTGTGAAGCCTGAAAAAGTTTCGTAAAAACTAGTTCGTGGATCAGTCGCCCCTCACGCGCGCTCGCATAGAGGGGCTTTTACTTTATGGAGCCATTGCAGGTTAGCGTTGCCTACCGAACTTCAGGGTTTGCAACTTGTTATACTGTCACTATGGAAAAAGTTGATTTCAAAAAAACGCTCGACAGCTACAAGTCTCAAAATCATAAATTTCGCATTGTTGAAATTCCGAAGCGACAGTACCTTATGGTAGACGGGCATGGTGATCCGAATAGCTCGAAAGAATTTAAAGACGCGATCGAGGCGCTGTATCCGGTTGCCTATAAACTGAAGTTTGCCAGTAAACAGCAACTTGGCAAAGATTATGTTGTTATGCCGCTCGAAGGTCTTTGGTGGGCTGAGGATATGACAAAGTTTACGACGGCGCGGGATAAATCTGAGTGGGATTTTACGCTTATGATTATGCAGCCAGATTGGATAACCGAAGAGATGTTTGCGGCGGCTATGAAAAAAGTTACCGATAAGAATCCTCCGGCAAGCATTGCTAAAGTGAGGTTTGAGACCCTGAACGAAGCTACTTGCGTGCAGACGCTTCATATTGGATCGTTCGATGACGAGTCGGCTATTCTCGATGAAATGCATAATGAGTTTATTCCAGAACAAGGCTGTGTAATGACTGGGAAACATCACGAAATATATCTCAGCGACTTTAGAAAAGTCGCGCCTGAAAAACTGCGTACAATATTACGACAGCCCGTTGTTCGCAAATAGTATGTGACATTCAAGAACGGTATTTGTGATATGCTATAGCTACAACCATAAGAGGTATTTATCATGAACGAAGAACGTGACGAACAGACCACTGAAGTACGAGATACTAACGAGCGTCAGGGAAGCACTAACATTCGACGCCAAAGTGTAACGACGGCGACAAAGGTAGATGCCGGAATTGTGGCACGCCGTATTGTGTATTATGTTGTGGGCGTTATTATTGCACTGCTTGCACTGCGTATCGTTTTGCTTTTACTTGCGGCAAACGAAGGATCGGCCTTTGTTGATTTTGTCTATGCGGTAAGTGGGCTATTTGCAATGCCATTTTACGGAATGTTTAACTACACGCCAACCTATGGACAATCTGTTTTTGAAATCAGTAGCCTTGTAGCGATTATCGTATATGCGCTTATTGGCATGGGTATTGCAAAGCTTTTCTCGTTAACGAAATCCGAAGACGCCGTTTAGTCTCGTACGACTCTATTCATGACGCTAACGACTGAAAAAGATAAACCTACGTTAGATAATAACGCAAGGCTTGATACTGCACTACTGGCCGAGCTTGAATCCAAAAATCACGGGGCGCGGCAATATTACTCTGGCGAGACGGGGCTGCGGTTTTATTGTAGTGATTTAGCCGCGCTGGCGTGTAAAAAGTATGATCACGAATCGCTCGCTAAGCTTGAGAGACAACTGAACGTCTACGGGACGTTCACTATCCCAATCGTTACAGGGCACATGGTAAAGGTGGGCGATACTATGCGCGAGGTAGCCTTTGTGGCGGCGACCGAAACGAATGCAAGCCACGGCGAAATGTCGTCGATGGTATATTTGCGAGACCAAATTCAGGTGGCGGGCGCATACATGGAGCTAGCATTAAGCAACCGAGTTCGCTACGAACGTGAAGGCGTCGCAGGAAAAACTCTGCTCATAAGCGCTCTAGACTTAATGTCGACCACTTCGCAGCTCGATCGTTTTAAGGATGTAATTATACGTGGCGGTAAAGCTGGTCAGGCGGATTGGCCACAGATATCGCTGTATTTTGATGATCTTGATGGTAAGCGACCGAACGGCTGGCGAAACAAGCAAGATTCGTGGCAGATGCTTGCTTATCTTGCGCTCGACGCGATCGAACGAGGCTTTGTGACGCCCGAGGAGCTACTTAATTCTCATAGGCAATTCCTTGGCTCGGTTGTGCCGCTGCTGAAGGCTGTTGGGTTTCCTTGCTACGAAAGCTCAGGGTCATGGGAGGAGGTAACAGCTCGACGCAGCTCGGTAATGGCTGTAGAGACTGCTTTATTGTACAAAATAAAAAAGGCAAGCAAAAACAAGCAGCTTGATTTTTTGAAAGACGATTCGGTCGATTCGGTGGATAATTTTGATACTGTTCTGGACGGTATGATTCAGCAGGGATTAAATGAGTTAGGCAACCGGTTGCCCTATGAATCTCCGGATTATGACAAAGCCTCTGTTAAGTTTCGCGAGAGCGATGCGGCCTTAGTGTATGTACTGCGATATGGTGTGGCGGAGCTGCTTGCGAGGAGTAATACGCCGATGCGGGCAAACGGAGGCAGCCCAATGCAAATAGATGCGATTGAAGATATAATCTTGAATCAACTAGAAGGCTTGATCGACAAAGAGACTAATGGCATGATTCGCTACAAAGACGATTCTTATCAGCGAGTAAATTTTCATACTAATACAGTGCAAGCGACTATTAAATCTATTAAACAAAAGGTTCAGCAAGCGGCGAATGGCGGCGAAGTTGATCTTGATAAAAAGCAGCAGCTTCGTGGAGCTCTGACCCCGGCGGGTAGGTGTGCCGCTTGGACTCATCCGCTTGGTCAGGTGTCATCTTGGGCGGCACGACGCGCCGTAGTGGCGAAGCAGGGCGGAGATGTAGAAAATGCAATGCGGTATCAACAGATAAGCGCAAGGTTTTTAAACAGAGCGTTGTCGACGGTGACCGGCGACAATCAATGGCATGCAGCTCTGGCCACGAACGGTGCTTATCGCGTCCAAAAAGTTGCCGCGTACAAGCTGCCCGAATGCTATGTCGCGTATGAAACGCAAAAAGGCGATTCGTTTTTTGTGCCATCTCCCCATACGCCACTTAACTGGAGTAGTGCAATGCTACAAGAGGCAATAGGATTGGGATTGAAATAACAATTATTTGCTACTATTAAGACATGGACACTATCGACGTATCGACAAGAGCATGGCTGCGTAATTATGTTGATGAAGATTTTAAGATTAAAAAGCATCATTTCTCGAATCAAGATGATGTCTATGCGATTGAAGCGACCGAGGGTAGTTTTTATCTAAAAACAGCGAAGGATCTGAAGTCGGAGAGGGATAATTTACAAAGAACACTTTCTTATATTCGTGTGCCTAAAGTAATTGGCTTTGGCACGGTGGGCGATAAAGATCACCTGCTTATGACCGCGCTTCCAGGAAAGAATCTTGCTGAGTATGTCGACGAATGGGATACTATGACGATTGTTCGCGAGTTTGCCCGCGCGGTAAAAGAGTTTCATGCGCTTGATATAACGAAACTGTTTACAACAAGTGCCGCTCCTGGAACCGTGGTGCTGCATGGCGATATGGCAATGCCTAATATTATTTGCACAGAACCCGGTAGCGCCGGATTTATAGACCTGGGCCAGATGTCGGTGGGCGCGGCTGATTTGGATCTTGCCGATGCACTTTGGAGCTTACAGCGAAATTTAGGCGCAGGGTATGGCGAGCTGTTTTTAAGTGAATATGGCAATTTTGTTATGACCGAAAAAGTAGATAAGGCGCTAAAGTATCGTCATCAAGCATAAGTGTGATCGCGGTCATTGCAGTTTTTGTTTGTTATACTAAAAAGGCGAATTGAGCAAAATAAAAAGGAGATTGTCATTATGGCGTCACTGCAAAAAATTACCCCTTGTCTTTGGTTCGATAAAGACTGCGAAGATGCGATGAACTACTATGTTTCGGTTTTTCCGAACTCAAAGATCGAGCTGATTCAGCGCTATCCAGAAGGCGTAACTGAAGGTCCGATGGCTGGAATGAGCGGCAAAGTACTAACGGGCGTGTTTGAGCTAAACGGCCAGCGCTTTATGGCGCTCGATGGTGGGCCAATCTTTAAATTTAGTGAGGCGACATCGTTTGTTGTTGATTGCGACACTCAGGAAGAGATCGACCACTACTGGCAAGCACTTTCGGCGGTTCCCGAAGCCGAGCAGTGTGGTTGGTGTAAAGACAAGTACGGTGTTTCATGGCAGATTACTCCTGCTGTTCTTGGCGACATGATGACAGATGAAGATCCAGAGAAAGTTGCCCGTGTTACCGATGCGTTTATGTCGATGAAGAAGTTTGACATTGCGGCGCTGACAGCTGCTTTTGAAGGCAAGAACTAGCGATCTAGCGGATAAACGCAAGTACCCCGCGCCACATAGGTGCGGGGTACTTTTGTGATCGCGATTTGTGTAATATAAGCAAAAGCAGTATGATGAAGGAAAATAAGGAGATGATATGACAAAAGGTGACAGTTCTTTAGTAAAAATTACCAACCAGCATGGTCCAAGCGGATTTTTGTTTTTTGTTGCGTATATTGGCGCGGTTATTTACTTTTTCCAGCAGTCGCCCGACTTCTGGGGTTTTATCCTCGCGCTTCTTAAGGCTATTGTGTGGCCAGCCTTCGTGATGTATCACGGCCTCGGCGCTCTTGGCGTATAATCACCCTATCGAGTAAAGGGATATTAAAAGAACCTGCGCAAGGATTATCTTGAGGATGATCGCAGTAGGAAAGACTATCGCGTAGCCGTGATTTGGTAAGTCGTTGCCAGCCTGCTGTACAGCATATGCCTGTACGGCGGGTTGCGTGTGTGCGGCCGCCATTATGCCTGCAGAAATCGCAAAGGGAAGTTTGAATTTCTTATACAAAACAGGCAGAAGAATAAAAGGAATAACGAGCGAGATGATGGCGCCGGCGATAAAGAGCCATAATCCGCCCGGACCGTTCATTGCTTCGACAAAGGTTTGCCCCGAACGAGTCCCGATGCTGGCAAGCATTAACACGAGGCCGAATTCGCGAAGTGTAAGGTTTGCGGTATAGGGAATGCCCCATACGATACGGCCACTGCGGCGTACGTATCCAAGAATAAGCCCAATAATAAGAGGTCCGCCCGCATCACCTAAGTGGAAAACAACGCCACCCGGCAAGTCGATAGGGATGCTGCCTAAAAGCAGGCCAAGACTGATACCTATGCCGATTCCCAGAACATTGATACGACTAGTGTCTCGATAGGAATCGCCAAGATATTTGCGGATATCGCGGACTGTACTAAGGGGTGCTAAAACGCAAACGCGGTCACCGTATTCGAGAATAAGGTTTTTGTGAGCTAGCATATCAACATCACCTCGCTTGACTCGTGTAATCATGGCGCCAAAACGCTGTGGCAGGCGAAGCTCACGGATCTTTCTTCCGGCAATATGTTTACTGGAAACGATAATTCGGTGCCGGTCGTACTGGCTAAGATCGAGCTCGAGGTGTTCGTCGCACACTTCGCCCAGCGATTTGGCGACACCTAGGACATCTTCTGGCGAGCCGATAACGTTAAGGAGGTCGCCGGTTTTCAAGGGGCGATTGTCGGCAGCAGCGAGCCATTCTTCACTCCCGCGCCTGGCGCGCCCAAATACGACAGGCCAATGTTGCTCGGCCAAGAGCTCCTTGAGCGTTTGCCCGACGTATTCTTTATTGGTGATACGGATAGTGCGGTTATGAAGATGCTTGTCGACAGCAACACTGTCGGTGACAAGCTCGGCATCTTTTTTGTAATTAATTTTGAATCGTCGCTGCCAAAATGCAATGGCGAGGATAGGACCAAGGACGCCCATTGGGTAGGCGATTGAGTAGCCGACTGCTGGCAAGGTAGCTATTGTTTCGTTAAACTTTCCGTCGGACAGCATTTGCACGAGCCCCGCAAGGGTAGGCGTATTGGTCATTGCCCCGGTAAAAAGCCCAGCGGCAATTGCAGGGTCGGGTCGAAGAATAAAATACGTTGCAAGAATCATAGCGAGGCCGGTGACGATTGCTGCTATAACAATGCCGTTGTTCCGTTTTCCGCCGTTTCTTAGCGAGGCGAAAAAACTTGGACCGCTAGCGATACCAATCGAGTAGACGAAAATCACCAGCCCTAGGCTCCCATATGCTGCAGGCAAGGTGTAGCGGGGATCGAGCGCGCTCAGTGCGATACCTACAAACAATATAGCTGCGACTCCCAGCTGGATTCCTTTAAACTGTATTTTGCCGACCAAATAACCGATAGTGGCCACGAAGAATAGAAGAAGCAGGCTTTGCTCCGCCAATAATTCAGATAGCATATTCATGCGTATCCTCCTTTTATAATTAGGTGATTATGCGGGCATAGACCGAGGCGATAGAGTAGCGCGCGTTAGGCGACCGTAACGACTAGATCAAGAGGGTTTATGTCACGTATACATATAGTATATGCCGTTGTGATCGAGGATACTGTGACTAAGATCACACGGTAGGATCTGATATTATTAAATGCATGATATATGTGGCACTTCTTCGGGGAATAAACGTTGGTGGTAATAACAAGGTAGATATGAAACGGCTTAAGGCCGCATTTGAGCGTGTTGGTCTAAAGAAGGTTGTTACCTACATAAATAGCGGTAATATTATTTTCGAAGACACCGACATACCTTACGCAAAACTTGCGGATCTTTTGGAGCGTGTGATAAAAGAGGAATTTGGCCTTGATATAAGAGTATTACTAAAAAGCTTGGATACAATGAAGACTATTGTGGGCGCACTGCCGAAAGAATGGCAAAATAGCGACGAAATGAAATGCGACGTACTTTTTTTGTGGGATGAAATTAATACGCCTGAAATTATGACACAACTGACATTTAAAGATTTTGAACAAGTAAAGTATGTTGCGGGCGCACTGCTGTGGAGTGTCGAGAGGAAGAATGCTACGCGAAGTAGCCTACCAAAAATCGTGGGCACTGCCATGTATAAAAAGATGACAATTCGTAACTGCAATACCGCCAGAAAGTTGTTGGGTATGATGGAGAATTTGCAGTAAAATTGTAGCTTCCGCCTACGCGCAGAAACATTCGATTATTTTTTATGTTTTTTCATGAGATTCGTAGCGTTAAAAAGATTTACCCATTGCGCTAGCTTCATTTGAGACGGGCGAATATCCGCAGGAAGCCCAATAGAGTTTTTTGCTGTTTTGGCAAATATTTTTGGATCGGAAAAACAACCAACGATGAATTTTCGGTATGCCGGCATTTGACTACGAGGAATAAGAGGCTCGTCTCGGTGGATTATTTCGATAAGAACGGTATCGACATTCGGATGCGGCCAAAAGTCTGTGCGTTGAAGCGGTCTTCGGATTCGAACGGCAAATTCTGGCCCTATTGCCATGCCAAGCTGTCCGGTAAAGCGGTCTGAGTTTGGCAACAGTTTATTTGCGAATTGTTTTTGAACGATAAGGTATGTTGCGACAGGTGGATTCTCGGCCTCGGCAATTTTATGGAGGATTGGTGAACTAAGATGAAAAGGGATATTGGCAAATATTTTATACGGTGTTTTTGGAAGCGGCATGGCAAGAAAATCACCTTCCTGGACATCGACATTCGGGTAGCGCTGCATGTTCTGGCGTAGTTTTTCTGCGGTTCGCGGCTCGAATTCTATGGCAATAACTTTCTTGCACCTCATGGCAAGAACAGACGAAATAGTACCGCTGCCCGCGCCGATATCATAAACAATATCTTTAGAGTTTATCGAGGTGTGGCCGACAAGCTCTTTTATAAGACTTGGATTGCGAAGAAAATATTGTGAATAATGAGCAAGTCGTTTCATGGTGGATGTACCTTTATCTTAACAGGAAAATCAAAAAATCCCAGGATTGAACCTGGGATGATGGTTAGCGCTTTTTCTGTGATTTTGCTTTTTTCTTCAGAAGACGCTTGCGGGACGCACCGTGCCAGTTCTTGTGTTTTGCCATGACATTTAATCCAATCGTTAATATAATTCTCTTTATCATAGCATGTTATGGGGTAAAACGCGCTAAAATCACTCAAAGTGTGCTTGCGCTCACACATTAGAAACAGATATAATAGACAAATATGAAAAAATCGGACACTAATGACTCAACGCCAGATCTTTCTGTACATGCGCCGTACATGAAGACGTTCTTTAATCTACTTGCTAACACGCTATTTGTTTCGGTTATCGATTTTACCGTCTGGTTTGCGATCACGTTCTATATTTATTTGCAAACTCGCTCGGTGTTCGCAACGGCGATGATTTCGGGTATTTACCTTGTGACAACGGTGTTTACAGGTATTTGGTTCGGTAGTTTGGTCGATCACCACAAAAAGAAAACAATGATGTTGCTCTCGACAGTCGTGTCATTTATCTTCTATGCAATTTGTTTTGGTATTTATCAAACAGTGCCGCACGAAACTTTTACCGACCCGGCAAACCCTATGCTTTGGGTGTTTGTGACACTAATTATTATTGGTGTTATTGCTGGTAATATTCGTACTATTGCGCTTCCAACGATTGTGACGATTCTTATTCCTGAGGATAGGCGCGCAAAAGCGAACGGTTTGGTGGGGACGGCGTCGGGTATATCGTTCCTCGTTACAGCGGCAATAAGTGGTGTGTTGGTTGCACAGGGTGGCATGTTCTATGTGCTTATTTTGGCGGCGGCGATTCAGGTGCTTGCAATTATTCACCTGTGGTTTATACCGGTTCCCGAAAAAGGTATCGTTCATGTCGAGGGGGCACCGGAGGCATCGAAAAAGATCGACCTAAAGGGCACCTACAAAATCGTTCGTGGCGTTCCAGGCCTCATGGCACTTATTTTGTTCTCGACGTTCAACAACTTTTTGGGCGGCGTGTTTATGGCGCTTATGGACGCTTACGGTCTTTCGCTAGTTTCGGTTGAGGTATGGGGATTCATTTGGGCGCTTCTTAGCACCGGATTTATTGTGGGTGGACTAGTTATTGCTAAGGTGGGTCTTGGCAAGAATCCTGTAAGGACATTGCTACTCGCAAACGTAATTTTGTGGGTAATTAGTAGTGTATTTACGATTCAGGCGTCACTACTACTGCTTGTTGTTGGTATGTATATTTATATGCTACTTGTGCCGTATATCGAGGCGTCGGAGCAAACGATTTTGCAGAAAGTTGTGCCGTACGAACGCCAGGGGCGTGTGTTTGGGTTTGCGCAAAGTGTTGAACAGTCGGCATCGCCGCTTACTGCGTTTATGATCGGCCCTATAGCGCAGTTTATCTTTATTCCGTTCATGACAACAGGCGCAGGGGTAACAATGCTAGGCGGTTGGTTTGGCACCGGTGCGGATAGGGGCATTGCACTCGTATTTACAATTACTGGAATTATTGGCCTGATCGCGACACTGCTTGCGCTGACGACTAAATATTACCGCCAGCTTTCGAAGCGCTATCTTGAAAGCAAAAACGAAGGGGCGGACGTTCAGGTAGACAAGGTAATAAAAGAAGGTCTTGTAGAATAAGCTAGCTAATCAAAAGCTTCTTGATGTCGGTCCAACTCTCCACGCGTTCAATATTTGCCGGAAGTGTATCGGCTTGATTCCACGAATAGTTGCCGAATAGTAAAACGCGAACGCCACATTCTGCCACAACTTTTGCGTGGTGAAGATGATCATCTATCAATATACTTGCACCGATATCCTGGCAGACAGTCGCCTTAGAACGGGGTGTTTCTGTAAAGAAATTTGTGTATTCGACAGATGTGAAAATATCAGGGAAATACTGTTCCAGCATTGCCTCGGTGGCGGGTGCGAGAAAATCTGCGCGCCCTGTAACGACGTGGAGCTCGTAGTGTTTAGCGAGCTCGCGCGCGACATCTATTGCCTCGCGAAAGGGCGGAAGTTGCTGATATTCATCGGTCATCAGGTAATCATCGACACGCTTAATCGCTTCGGCGCGGCTTGTCGTACCCCATAGTGTTAGGTCTTCGGAGTAAAAATCGCTAATATCGAGGTTTGTTCCGTACGTTGTGTTGTAATGCTGTAAAATATACGGCGCACTTCCAACAATAACGTCATCGCAGTCTATCGCTATAATCAGCTTTGTCATTGCTTTACTATACATCTTTGGTGTGTTTTTGAAAAATAAACATAGGCACTGTAATTGACATAGTTGCTATAATATAAAGATGATAGAATCTAACTTTCGAACCGAGCACGATCTTCTTGGAGACCGAAAAGTACCATCTAACGTCTATTATGGAGTGCATACCCTGCGCGCCACCGAGAACTTTCCGATAACGGGCACCTCTGTGCAAATGTACCCTGGGTTTATCGATGCGATTGCCTATATAAAAGAAGCCTGCGCTGTCGCAAACTACCGCCTAGGGCTGCTGGATAGAATCCGCACCGAAGCAATTGTAAAAGCATGTCAAGAAATTCGTGAAGGTAAACTGCACGAATTTTTTGTTGTCGATGTGATCCAGGGCGGGGCGGGAACCTCGATGAACATGAACGCGAATGAAGTTATTGCTAATAGGGCGCTTGAGATTTTGGGATATAAAAAAGGCGACTATAAGCATTTGCATCCGCTTGATCATGTGAATATGAGCCAAAGCACGAACGATGTTTATCCGTCTTCTATAAAAGTAGCGTTGCGTTTTGAAATAGATAAATTGGTTGAAGCCCTTGATGTTTTGCATAGCGAATTTGATCGAAAATCGACTGATTTTGCCGGCATACTAAAAATGGGGCGGACGCAGTTGCAAGAGGCGGTGCCTATGACGCTTGGACAAGAGTTTGGTACGTACGCGGCAATGCTCGCGAGTGATCGTAGGCGACTGGAAACAACAGCGCTTGCCGTTGAAGAGTTAAATATGGGCGCAACGGCAATCGGCACGGGTATTAATACGCACCCGGAATATGCGGGAACTGTTTGTCAAATCCTGTCAGAGCTGACGGGTTATAGTTTTACGAAAGCCGAGAATTTGATTGAATCGACACAGGACATGGGCGCGTTTGTTGAGCTTTCGGGAACGCTTAAAAGAATGGCAGTGAAGATATCGAAGGTATGTAACGATTTGCGCCTTCTTTCGTCGGGGCCGCGTGCAGGCTTTGGCGAGATTAACTTGCCAGCTGTTCAGGCGGGGTCGAGTATTATGCCGGGCAAGGTGAACCCGGTTATTCCCGAAGTAGTGAACCAAATTGCCTTCGAGGTTATCGGCAACGATGTTACCGTTTCGTTTGCGGCTGAGGCTGGGCAGTTACAGCTAAATGCATTCGAGCCTATTATTGCGCATAATCTACTAAACAGTCTTATTTATTTGCGCCAAGGGTATATTACGCTGGCGGTCAATTGCGTAAAAGGGATTACGGCAAATCATGAGCTATTAAGCCAAACGGTAGCGAACTCGATAGGTATTGTTACGGCACTAAACCCTCATATTGGCTACGCAAACACAAGCGCTGTCGCTAAAGAGGCGGCGCGTCGGAACAGTGGCGTTGTTGAGGTGATTTTAGAGATGGGGCTGATGACTCAAGAGGAGTTGGATAAAATTTTGCGCCCCGAAAACTTGACGCGGCCCAATCACGATGCGCACAGGAAAAGAAAAGTGCTAAAAAAGAAATAAAATCGTTTCGTCGGGCGCGCGGAGAACTGCGTGTGCAGCCCTCCGCGCGCCATTTCGCATGACGATCAGAACATCTGGCCGATCACCATCTCCACCTGGCTGCTCACGGTCAGCTTGCGGATCTTGCCGTCCGTGTCGAACTCGACGAGGTCAGCGGAGGGGATGACGACCGTCTGGCCCGTGGGCGGGTATGAGATACCCCACCCGTCGGTGAGTGGTCCCGAGAAGGTGACAGTCATGTCATAGGAGACACGAAGCGTGTCGCCTTTCTCTGCGACTTTGGCGACCTTGACGTTCTTTCCCAGATCCGGGAAGGCCGTCCGCTGCCGTGTGATCTCTTCCCAGAAACCCTCGAATCGTAAGGGTCCCTTGCCGAGTTCGGCGCGGAAGTCCCGCGAAACGAGTGCTGCCACGGCCGCGCGGTCATCGTTCGTGACCCCGTCCGTGAACGCCTTGTACGTGGTTTGATGCGGAGATATCACTGGTACTGTCCCATCTGCGAATGGGCGCCGGTGTAGCGCCTGTGTTATTATAAAAGATAACGAAAATAATTCAAGTACTACATGTATGTGCCCGCCGAACTGGATGTCCGGCGGGCGATTGATTAGGGGAGTGTGACGTTTGCGTCAGCCCATTGCAGCGCCTCTAGGGTGACGGCGCGGGCGGCTACGGCTGCTTGTGAAGGCGTGTCCTGCCCCCACCAGTTGCTCCAGAATGGCTCGAGCGGGTTAAGGCACTCAAGATTATCCTGGTGGCGAAGCTCTCCGTTCGTGTAGCAGGTGTTTCGCTCCACGTAGACATGGGTATAGCCGCTTTTTTGAAGCGCCTTCAGGCTAGCGACGTTTCCTTGAATGACCGCGGATTTGATCCGGGTGATTCCAAGTTCGCGAAACGCAAACCATGTCCTCGCCTTGTGGATATAGCTGGCGATACCTTTGCCCCAGTACTCCTTATCGAAGATAAGGACACCACTTGTCGCTTGCTTGATGCCGGTGCGTCCATGCTCGATTGCGTTGAGGCCGGACGTGCCGATGAGCGTGCGCTGATTGTCCTCGATAATCCAGATTCCCCAGATCATCGAATCTTTGTTCGCGCGGACACTGTCGTACCACTCCAGCTCATCCTCGAGTACGGGTGCCGACTGCCGGCCCAAAAAACGGACAACAGGGTAGCTTTGCATGCCTCCGGTGGAAGCGAATGAGCCCATTGCGTCTTTTTGCAAAGGCGCAAGCTCGACAACGATATCGTTGCCCTCGGTCTGCGGCACGGTGAGCCGCATGACTGGTCCAAATGCCATTGTTCCTCTCCTTTTCTTTATGGTTTCAGTATTTCTGAAACCAGAGAAGCCTCCGATATTCGATTGTTTGTACGAAAAAACCTCCGAAGTCGGAGGCTTATCTCGTTTCGCAAATGAAGTTTAGATTACAAGATAAGCCACGCAGTGTGAATTGCCGCCCTTAAGCATGTCGTGTGATGCGACGCGGCAAGATTCAATCTGTGTGGCTATATAATTCATAACATTTCGTATTATACCACAATTATATAAAAAAGAAATAATTTAGCATGAGCTTTTCTATTGTAGTGGCCACTGTTTTAGCATAAAATTAGATCAAGTATGAAGTTGGGTGATCGAAGCATACGGCCACTTAGGCGCATGAGGGTGCGAAAGTGGAGGCTACAAGCCTTTTTGGGTGTTGCTTTTCTGATCGCTGCAATAACCCCACTCTCTATGACATGGCTGGAAAACGTAAGTGCTGACTGTGCTTGTTCGCTTTTCGGTACTCCTACGGGCGCTTCTAACTTTAGCGAAGGCGCCGACCTAGAGCTGGGCGTGAAAGTAATACCCGATCAAGATGGCTATATTAGCGGCGTAAAGTTTTATAAGCAAGGGGCGATGTCGGGTGTTCACACGGGTAGGCTTTGGGCTGCGAACGGAACGCCTTTGGCATCGATAACCTACACTGAGACGGCGTCTGGCTGGCAGGAAGCGACATTTTCTACGCCTGTTTTTGTAACGGCGGGTACAACGTATGTCGCTTCAACGACATTTAACGACGGGCGATATATCGCAACCAGTAGTTATTTTACGACCGATATTATCAATGGTCCGCTAAAAGCACCTTCATCTGCCAGTTCGGGTGGTAATGGAGTTTTTGCAGGTAATGGTGGCGATTTTCCAGCTAGCTCGTTTAATGCAGCGAACTATTGGATAGACGTCATTTTCTTTGCGACAGCGCAACCGGAAGTGACGGCGGTTACTCCAACGGCGGGCGCGACAAATGAGCAATTAGGAACGACGATATCGGCAACGTTCAGTACAAGTATGGACACTGCGACGCTAACCAGTGATAAATTTATTGTAGAAGATGCTTCGGGTGATCCCGTTCCGGGTGTTATTAGTTACGATGGCGCATCTAAAACAGCATCGTTTGTGGCAGATGAAGGCTTTGAGGTTAATACCGAGTATACAATTTTATTAAAAGGTGGAACCGGGGATGTTCTTAAAAACAACGCCGGCCTGCCGCTTGCAGCCGACTATACATGGTCATTCACCACAGCCGCTACGAATGCGTGCCCGTGTTCGCTAAAGGATAAAGTTAATCCGACGAATGTTCTTACGGCCAGCGAGGCGGCCCCTGTTGAGCTTGGGGTGAAAATTAAGCCAAGTAGCAACGGCTACATTACCTCGCTGCGATACTTTAAACCCTTGCTAAGTAACGACACAACGAATGCGGCGAGGGTATGGAGCTCGACTGGCACGAGTCTTGCCACGGCGACATTCGACAACCAGTCTGATTATGGCTGGCAAGAGGCAAAACTTTCAACGCCTCTCCGTGTTTATAAAAATCAGTTGTATATAATTTCATACACAGCCTCGAGTACTTATGTTTCTTCGAATGGCGCGTTGACAGGGCAGAATATCCAAAATGGATATCTGACTGCTTTCGCAAACGACTCGGCCGAGAATGCGGCGACGTCGAGCGGAAATCGCAACGGTGTATTTAATATCAGTGGCGGTAACTATCCGGGTACGGGAAGTACCACGGGTAACTACTACTGGATTGATGCCGTTTTCTCGACTACGTCAACTATTACTAATCCACTAGCTGTTGAAGTGACGCAGCCAAGTAGTGGAGCCTATGGTATTGCTGCCGACGCCGAAATCACCGCCCAGTTTAATAGGGTTCTGGATAATGCAACGGTAACAAATGCATCGTTTCGATTATTTAATTCGAGCGGCACGCAGGTAAGTGGTGCCGCTAGCTACGACTCTCGAACCGGAGGCGCGCTGTTTACCCCGTCGAGTCCTCTTTCTGCCGGTGCACGTTACACGGCTAAAATTGCCGCATCTGTTGCTGATGGCGACGGTGTAGAACTAGGATCGGAATATGAATGGAGCTTTACCGTTGGAAGCGCAGCTTCACCAACCCTCTCTCAGGGTGCGGGTGGTCCGATTCTTGTTGTGACATCTGCGGCAAATCCATACAGCACCTACTATGCCGAAATCCTACGAGCAGAAGGCTTAAACGAATTTGAAGTAAAAGATATCGATGATATCACGCCAACCGTTCTTACCAACTACAATGCTGTTATATTGTCTGAACTGTCTTTAAGCGCTGCTCAGGCTACTGTCTTTACGACTTGGGTGAATGCCGGGGGTGATCTTGTGGCTATGCGCCCCGATAGTGATCTTGCGAGCTTACTTGGAATAAGTTCTGCCGGGGGAACATTGACGAATCAATATCTTATGATCGACACAACTCAGGCTCCTGGCGAAGGGCTTGTTAATGAAACGATACAGTTTAAGGGTGTGGCCGATAACTACACCCTAAATGGCGCGCGTGCGGTGGCGACACTTTACAGTGATGTTTCGACAAGTACGACTAATCCTGCTGTAACAACCCGCCAAGTAGGGACAAAAGGTGGCTCGGCGACAGCATTTACCTACGATCTTGCGAAATCCGTAATCGCTCTCCACCAAGGCAATCAGGCTTGGGCGGGGCAAGAGCGTGATAGTAGCTCGCCGCGCCGGCCAAATGATCTGTTTTTTGGAGCGAAAGCCGGAGACGTGCAGCCTGATTGGGTTAATCTTAACAAAATGCACATTCCTCAGGCAGATGAACAACAGCGTTTGCTGGCGAACACGATCATCGATGCCACAAAAGAGGCGCAACCATTGCCGCGTTTTTGGTATCTGCCACACGACTACAAAGCGGCGATGGTAATGGCGGGTGATGATCATGGGTTAAGTAATGCCAATGGCACCGAAAAAATCTTGAATAACTGGCTGAATGATAGCCCTACTTATTGCTCCGAAATGGATTGGGAGTGTGTTCGCGCGACACATTATATTTATGCAAGCTCTGCGTTAACAAACACACGTGCTGGTCAGTACTATAATTTGGGATTCGAGATCGGTGATCATGTTGACAGCGCCTGTACAAACCTTTCGTATGCGGCAACACTTAATCAATATAATGCAGATCTCGCAATATGGCGGGCTAAGTACACAAGCTTACCCGACCAGCTTTCTCACCGGTTCCATTGTTATGCTTGGGGCGATTGGGACAGTCAAATCAAAATTGATGATGTACTAGGAATTAGATACGATCTTAACTACGTCGCTTACCCGGCATCATGGATTGGGTCAAACGCGACGGTTATAACAGGGTCGGCCATGAATATGCGATTTACCGATGCAACGGGCGGTATGCTTGATGTTCGCCAAGGTGTGACGAACTTCGACGATCAGGCATCGACAGCGACAAATATCAATGCCACACTGGCAAATGCGGTCGGGGCAGCTGGGTACTACGGAATTTTTGGCACGCACTACGATATGACGAATACGTTTGATAAAACGCTTGCAGCAGCAGCGCGAACGTACAACATACCTATGATTAGTGCTGAACAAGCGCTGTTGTGGCAAGAGGGTCGTGAAAGCTCGACAATCAGCGACATGACAGCGACGGTTGGGCGAACTAGCTTTACGCTGTCGCCTGCCGAAGGCGCAAATGGTCTCCGGACGATGCTGCCCGTGTCAAACGGCGGAGGCAGCCTAACGACGTTGCTGCGAGGTGCAAGTACCGTCTCGTTTGATATAAGTACGATCAAAGGTATCGAGTATGCTGTATTTGATGCGCTACCAGGAGAGTACGAGGCGACATACAGCAACTACACACCGCCAGTCGATGAGGAGCCGGAAACGCCAACGCCAGAAGAGCCGGGTGTGCCTTCGTCGCCAGATGGTGGAAGCGGAAACGAAGACGGTGCTACAGGACAGCCTGGAGCCGGAGGCGGCGCTGTGGAAGGACCTGAAGAGACTCCTACCGATGCTATTCCTGAAGAGCCGGTTAATCAAAACGAAGAGCCAGGCGTGCAACAGCCGCAGACGCAGGATGAGACCAAAAAACCCACAGTCGATAATTCGCTGTGGGTATGGATAGTTGGTGGGTTCGTATTTGTGGTGTTGTCGGGGCTGTTGTTTATAGGAATACGTCGACGAAGTCACGAACAAAACTAAACTAGTAGTAAGTAATCTTCAAGTTTGCCATGCCTATTTTACCTTCAAGTCGTATTTTTTGGTCAGCTAGGTCGTAGCCGGTTGTTTCATATATACCTTTGCTAATTTCGTGCATATCGGGAATACTGATGTTACTTACGCCCGATTCAACAGTATTGTGAATGCCTGCTCCGCGTGGAATCAATAATTCAATCGAACTTACACCGGTGTCGAGATGAATTGTCGTTGCTTTGGTTTTTTGTCCTAGTTTAATCGTGTTCGAGCTGGCGCCAGATTTAATCGTGAGGACATGAAGTGGAACACGCGAGAAATCTGCATCCACATTTGCTGCACCCGAAGATAGCGTAACGTCAGTCGCGATTGTCTCGTTCATGGTGACATTGAGGTCATTTGAAGATCCAAGCCACCAGTTCGTATTATTTGTCGCTTCGAGGTCGATTGTTTGTGTTCCATCTTTTAATGTCTCATTGTGACGAAGCTCGCCACCGTAAGCCGCACGCACCAGCGACCCCTCGGTGTCTGAATCTATCTTTAGTTTGCCTGCAGCATTTTTTATAAGTAGGTTGATCATGTGAACATCTGTGTCGGGTTTTGCTACAGTAACACTGCTATTTGCCGACTGTTGGGCGGCTGGCGGCTGAAGATAGCCGGTGGCGATTGCTACTGCGCCTGCAAGAAGCGTGACAATTAGTAGCATGACTGTCGAACCCCATAACCAGCTGCGGACAGAAAGTAATGATATTCCAGAGAAAACGATAAGGAGCGGCCACATACGCGCGACACTTTCTCCGTCGATGACAACAATATTGTAGTACTGAAGAAGAGCTAAGACGCCTATTGTAACAAGTGTAAGTCCCCAGATGTATCTCCCAAATGCAATATCTTGTGTTTTGGTTTTCATTATTTACCACTCCGTAGCAAGATAACGGCTCCGATTGCAATAAGAATCATCGGCCAGAAGATTGCGCCGTACGTCTCAATCCAGTTTGGAAATATCTGGGCGAGTAAGAGCCATACTCCTAGCAAAATAAGGCCGACTCCAGCGTAGTTTCGCATGCGATGTGTCGATTCGACACTTTTAGCTTCCGACGCCAATTCTTGAAGGTTATTAGAAATCTCGTTTGGCTCGCCCGACTGAACCGGCATAACGATTGCAAGGACAAGATATACAAGAATGCCAAAGCCGCCGCTGATAAACGTAAATATAATAAAGGCGACGCGCAGAAGCGTAACATCGACGGCAAAGTATTCAGCGAGTCCCGAACATACCCCGGCAATTTTGCCAGTCTTAGGGCGTCGGTATAGCTTGCGGACCGGTGGTTGGATGTGGTGAGTTTTCTTTTCGTCTTTATCTGGTGCTGGGTTGCTCATGGGAGTCTCCTTATTCTGGTTTTGCTTTAAGTATAGTATATGTCAACTGGCGCTTGTGTGCGAATAATCACATATGATCAGCGGCACATCTGTTTAAATGGTGATGACATGAAATCATTAATTATATACGATTCTGCATACGGAAATACGGAAATGGTAGCGCTTGCTATTAAACGGGCACTCGATGAACAAGGGGCTGCTACTATCTCACTGGTTAAGAGTGCGCAAGCGGATATGCTCGATGACATAGATTTGCTTATTGTAGGGTCTCCAACACAAGGTGGACAGCCAACTCGTGCAATGCTTGATTATGTGAGAGATATTCCGAATATCCGAGTTAAGAACCTGCGTATTGCCTCGTTTGATACGCGCTACGCCGAAAAAGAACACGGATTTGGCCTAAAGATGTTAATGAGGATTATCGGCTACGCTGCTCCAAAAATGGCGGACATATTGCGACTAAAGGGCGCCACATTAATTGGAAACCCCGAAGGGTTTATTGTCACGGGCCAAGAAGGTCCTTTGAAAGACGATGAACTGAATCGTGCTATTGCCTGGGCTCGAACACTTATCAAACGCTAGAAGTAGCGTAGCGAGACTCTTACAACACGCTAATGTAGTAATATAGTCATTAGTTTCTTGGGGTGTATATGCCAATTACAAATATAAGTGACAAGCATCACACCAATCCGTTTCTGGGTTATCTATAATACGCCTCACTGCCGGAGAGGCGTGTGTAATAAAAACAAAACGGGGGATAAGGGTAATGAAAAAAGATGCTAGTGGCACCGATGTGTCAGTTATTGAAGACTCTTTTGATAAAACTTCAGCGGTAAAGACATATAAGAAATATCTACCGCAAACGCAAAAGCGCGATGGAAGAGTGGTGCCGTTTGCATTTGGCAAAATCGTGACAGCAGTCGACAAAGCACTGCAAGAGACCAAGGAAGGGACGCGAGACGAAGCGATAGTTTTGGCGCACAAGGTTGCAAGCGAACTTGTGCTTGCTGCTAAAAAATACAAGGGCTTTTTGCCAAACGTAGAGGCTATCCAAGATGAAGTCGAGCGCCAACTTATGCTGGCAGATTATGTCGCGACGGCAAAGGCATTTATATTGTACCGCGAAGAGCATGCGAAAAAACGCCAAATGGAACAGGCGATTTCGCAGGAGATTCGCGATAAGGTCGCCGAGAGCGGCGCGTATTTCTCGTCGTCGTACCAAGAATTTATTTTTTACCAGTTCTATGCGAGGTGGCGCGATGACCTTGGGAGGCGCGAAACCTGGATTGAGGCGATCGACAGGTTTATGGCGTATATGCAGAAAAAACTTGGTGATAAGCTGACAGATAAAGAGTATAGTGAAGTCCGTCAGGCAATTATCAGCCGCGAGATTTGTCCTTCTATGCGACTTTTATGGTCGGCGGGCGATGCTTGTGAAGCGACAAATGTTTGCGCCTACAACTGTGCATATATTGCACCGACTTCTTGGCAAGATTTGTCTGAAATTATGTATGTTTCAATGTGCGGCGCCGGCTGTGGGTTTGCGGTAGAGCCAGAAAACGTTGAAAAGTTTCCGCAAATTCAAAAGCAAACGGGCAAGCAGCGCGAAAAGATTGTCGTAGAGGACAGCAAAGAAGGTTGGTGTGAGGCGTATGTTCAGGCCTGTGATGCTTGGGCCTCGGGGTATGATGTATTTATCGATTACTCTAAAGTTCGTCCCGCTGGCGACAGACTTATGACAATGGGTGGCCGCTCGTCGGGTCCCGCACCGCTGCGTGATCTCATGATCTTTACTCGCGCTAAAATGCTATCACGCCAAGGTCGTCGCCTATCGACGCTCGATCTGCACGATATTATCTGTCAGATCGGGCTGATTGTAGTTGCGGGTGGCGTGCGACGCTCGGCACTTATCTCGCTATCGTCGCTTGATGATTCTGCAATGCGTGACGCGAAAAAAGGTGCATTCTGGCAAACCGAAGGCCAGCGTTCAATGGCAAATAACTCTGCCGTGTACGAGGTAAAGCCTTCTGCTGGCGACTTTTTAGAGGAGTGGACGGCACTTGTAACGTCTGGCAGTGGTGAACGAGGCATCTTTAACCGCGGCGATTTGGACAAGCAGGTTCCTGCACGCCGCTGGAAAGAATTAGAGGGTAAGTCGCAGGTTGGCGTTAATCCGTGTGGCGAAATCTATTTGCAATCGAAACAATTTTGCAACCTTACATCTATTGTTGTTCGCCCAGATGACGACATGAAAAACCTTACACGGAAGATGCGACTTGCTGCGCTTGTAGGAACATACCAAGCAACCTTGACTGATTTTGGCTACCTTGATAAATCGTGGCATGAAAACTGTGAACGTGAACAGCTTCTGGGTGTCTCGATGACGGGCTATTACGACAACGAGATTGTCCGTAACGATAAAAACCTTGAAATACTGCGAGATAGTTGTGTTGAAGCGAACGTAAAATATGCAAAGCGTTTTGGCAAAAATCCATCGACAGCCGTCACTTGTGTAAAGCCGCATGGAAACTCCGGACAGCTGCTTGGTGTTGGTTCGGGTATGCACCCATGGTTTGCCAAGTATTACATTCGCCGCGTTCGAATAAGTATCAACGACCCGCTACTTAAGTTAGCGCAGGAACAAGGTGTGCCTATTTTTCCAGAGGTTGGCTACTCAACATCAACAGCCACAACAATGGTTCTGGAATTTCCTGTAAAAGCTCCAGAAGGTGCGATTGTTGCAAAGGATGTCTCTGCCCTTACGATGCTCGAAGAATGGAAGCGCTTAAAGACGCATTTTACCGAGCATAATCCATCGGTGACAATTTATGCAAGCGATAACGAATGGCTTTCGGTAGCAAACTTTGTGTACGAAAACTGGGATATTGTTGGCGGGCTATCGTTTCTTCCTCGAAACGATCACGTCTATCAACTTGCACCGTACGAAGAAATCACCGAGGAGGAATTTACGAAACGAACGAATGCGCTGGGCAAACTCGACTTTTCGCGACTTGTTATTTACGAACAGCAAGATCAAACGAATGGCGCTAAGGAGCTTGGTTGTGCGGGCGGCGTCTGCGAGATGCAGTAGCACATATGCAGGGTAAGCAAAAAGAAAGTCTCGTGGTTGTTTATACAGGCGATGGCAAAGGCAAAACAAGTGCAGGGCTCGGCTTAGTATGCCGGGCCCTCGGCGCTGGCTCGAAGGTGGCGTTTATACAATTTATTAAAAGCTGGCAGGTAAGTGAGGATGCGTTTTTTACAAAAATTGCCCCACTTTTTGATGGCAAGCTAGTGACGCATAAAGGCGGTAAAGGTTTTTACAATGCAGGCTCTATGAGCGCCGCAAATGTGAGTGTAAACGAGCATAAACTTGTTGCACGCAAGACGTATAATCTTGCGTTGGAATATGCGAGCAGTGGCGACTATGATTTGGTTGTTTGCGACGAAATTAACAATGCAGTTCACGACGGCCTACTATCGATCAATGATCTAAAAGAGCTCATCTACGCTAAGCATGAAAAAACAAGTCTTTGCCTGACGGGACGAAACTTTCCTATGGATAGTAAAGGTAGGGTTGATATTTTAACGGAAATGAAAAAACAAAAGCATCATTTTGATGATGGGTTTATTGCAAATCAAGGAATCGATTTTTAGTAGGTTACTTGATTAAAGGTAAACCTAGAGGTCTGAGCCTAGGGTCGCTTCGAGATCGGCGTGGCTGAATATAACAACACCACGTGCCTGTAGCTGAACGAGACCGGCAGTCTTGAGTGAACGAATTGTACGACTAACCGTTTCGCGCGATAAGCCTGAACGTTTTGCGAGGTCGCTTTCGGTAAGAGGAATAAATGTGCTGTTGTCGGGCCCTGGAACGCCGAATCGTGCCGAGGCGTTAAGTAATTCGAAAATGAGGCGACTTTTTGCACTACCGCCCATTAAGTGAGCGGTTCGTCGGAGTAGTCCGTCGGTCCCACGGTAGACGCGGCTCAAAAGCTCAAAGGTGACATCGGGGTTTTCTTTAAGAAACGCAACGACATCCTTTGCTGGTGCAATACGAACGGTAACGGAATTTACTGCCTCGTAAAAGTAACGATTCGGTGTGTCGTTAATAGCCTGCGAAAGCGGAAAAAAAGCACCAGACTTAAAGGCATTCACAACAATATCATTGCCGCCAACAGAAATATCGTAAGCGACGATTTGTCCCTCTTCGAGGTATATGATGTCCTTTAATTTTTCCTCGGGTCGTAGAACGAGTTCGCCTTTACTGAACTGACGGGAAGGGTAAGCGTCAAAAAACGATTTGACGGTTTCTTTGATCGTTGTATTCATCTTACCCATACTCTACTTCTTTTTTGCTGATGAGACAAGCGGAATGAGTGTATTTATGAAGCAATCGTTCTCTTGAGGCAGCCCAATACTGACACGGATCCAGCCGGACAAGCCATAATTATCAAGCGGGCGCACGATAATTCCCTGGCGCAAAAGGCTATCGTATACGGCGCTATCCGAAATGCGCAGTGTAATAAAGTTACCTTTCGATGGAATGAAATCGATGCCGTGAAGCGTCAGCTGCTGTTCGATTTTACGTCGTTCGTTTGCATTTGTCTTTCGGCTCATTTCTATGAACTTGTGATCGAGTAGGGCAGCCGAGGCGGCTACAACGGCAAGATGATTATTTGTAAATGGAAGACGTACGCGATTGATTAGCTCGGCAATATGAGGTGCTGCAATAGCGTACCCCACGCGCAGTCCCGCAATTCCATGTATCTTTGAGAAAGTGCGAATAATAATGACATTGGGATATTTTGCAGGCCAAAGCGCTGTGTTGTGGCGTTCACTCGGTTCGAGGTATTCGTAGTAGGCTTCGTCTAAAACGATGATGCAATTTTTTGGAACCTGCGTAATAAAGTTTTCTAGATCGGCATATGAAATGAATGTCCCTGTGGGGTTATTGGGGTTGGCTATCCATACTACTTTTGTCTTGGCAGCGAGGGCATTTTTCATGGCCTCAAGATCATGGCCGTAATTATTTGCCGGCACAATGTGGCTCGAGGCGCCCACTGTTTGAATAGCGACCTCGTACATGGCGAAAGCGTATTGTGACACGATTGATTCGTCGTTATTACCAAGAAATGTTCTTGCGATAAGATCGATAATATCGTTAGAGCCATTGCCAAGTATCAGCGAGTCGCCTGAAACGCCTAATTGTTCAGATAGGAGCCGAGTGAGCGAAAAAGTATCGGGGTAGCGATGAGAGTTTTGCAGGGCATGGCGCATTGCCTCTACGGCAGCGGGGCTTGGTCCGTGGGGGTTTTCGTTTGAATTAAGTTTAATAATGGCATCTGGCTGTAGGCCATAGCTCCGCGCAACGACTTCTATTGGAAGTCCGGGCTGATAGGGGGCAAGGGTTTTTATGTAGGGCTTTGGTGAGATCATAGTAGCGCTCCTTTTGGATATGACCCAAGAAATTTTGTCGAGGTGGTGACATCTTTGATTGCTTCAAGGGCGTTTTGTATTGGCGCATCATCTTTGTGTCCGTCTATGTCTATATAGAAATAATATTCCCATAAATTTTGACGTGATGGCCGCGATTCGAGCTTAACGATATTGATATTTTGATTGGCTAGTATTTCCAAAAGCCTATATAACGCGCCCGGTTTGTTCTGTGTCGTGCAAATAAGTGATGTTTTGTCGTCTCCCGTAGCTGAGGTTTCGTTTTTTCCCAAAACTAAGAAGCGCGTTGTGTTATTCGGTTCGTCCTCTATGTTTTTATGAAGTATTGCTAGCTTGTAAATAGATGCGGCGCGTTCACCTGCAATAGCGGCGGCTTCCGTAGAGTCGGCCGCTTGTCGGGCGGCCTCTGCATTACTGCTTGCGGGTGTTCTTGTGACATTGGGGAGATGTGTGTCGAGCCATTTTTTGCACTGGGCAAGCGCCTGCGGATGGGCGATAACTTCTTTGATGTGCTTAATGTCGTGTGTATTGGTAAGTAGCTGGTGATGAATAGGAGATGCTACTTCACCGCAAATAGTAAGCGGTGTCGATTGGAGTAAATCAAGCGTATGTGAGACCGACCCTTCAGTCGAATTTTCAATAGGCACAACAGCAATATCGGCCTGGCCGTTCTCTGCCATTACCAGTACTTCGCCAATCGAGCTTGCCCAAACGAATTCGGATGTCTGCCCACAGTGCCGCCTAGCAGCCTCTTCGCTGTAGGTACCTTCTGGTCCAAGATAGGCGACTTTTAGCGGTTGCTGAAGGTTGCGACATGCGGCGATTATCTCGCGGTAGATAGTTTCGACCGAAGAGTCCGGCAGTGCTTTGGTACTTGTTTGAAGAGCGTTATTTATGACGCTTCTTTCGCGGTCGGGTTTGTAAATAACCCCATCGGTTTTAGTACTGCCGATTTGTTTTGCTGTTTGGGCTCGTTGGTTGAGCAGCCCGACGATTTGTTGGTCGATGTTGTCTATTGTCGATCGGAGTTGCTCGATAGATTGGGCCATATGATTCCTTTTCTTATTAAAAAAACCGCCTGCTGGCGGGTTTGTATTTTGTGTATGCAAACAAATCCGCCTAGGAGGGGTTCGTAAAGGCAAAAAAGTTGCTTACAATGTAATGCATATTCGTACTATACCATGTGAGGCGATCGCTTGACAGTCTAAAGGGCGGTTGTTTATATTTGGAAAATCGCTCGACATTGTGGAGAGCGAACGACACGGGAGTTGATGATGGCTGGTTCCAACGATAGAATACGCAGCGAGGGCGCGGCACGGATTGCCGAGCTGACGCAAAGCGGCTTCTCGACCAATGCCACGTGGGAGGTTGGAGACTTGAGTCGCAAGGCGAACAGCTCCACACTCTTGCAAGTGGTATCAATCGGGACGAGCAGTCGCTATGGCATTCGCCTGGAGCTGCTGAAGATGGCATCCGATCGGGTTCACGGATGGGTCGTCGAGGTTGAAGGCGACGACCTGTTGCAGTCGAATCACCGCAAGGTGACACTGCGACGCGCCGCAAGCGGCAAGATCAAGGTCGAACCCGGCTGGAACGAGTAAGTCCTTCTGTGAGTCGGGGAGGCGCCGGAGTGATCTGGCGCCTCCCCGACGGAGTTTCTGAACTAAATAGAAGCTATAAGCTTTGGATTGTCGGCTTTGGTATTATTCACCTCAAATCCAACTTGGTGGGCACGAAGAGGTTTATCGTAGGGGCGCATGCTATCGTAAAGCGTGTTGATATCGCTTGCAGTTGGGTTAAGCCACGTATGCTCCTCTTCGGGCTGTAAAATAACGGGCATTCGGTCGCTTATTGCACACATTTCATCGTTTGCTTCGGTAGTAACGATAGCGAAGGTGCCCCATTCTTTGCCAGCTGGGTCAGTCCATGAACTATAAATACCGGCAAACGAAAAGAGTTCTTGATCGGCGGTAATATAAAATGGACGTTTGCCTTCGTCGGTTGATTTCCATTCGTAAAATCCATTCGCAGGAACGAGACACCTGGTTTCACGAATAGCATCACGCCAGATGTTTTTTGAGAAAATACCTTCAGATTTGGCGTCGTATGTTTTATAGCGAAACACAGAATTGGTGTCTTTTGCACCCTGTGGAACGAATCCCCATTTCATGTGTTCAAGCACTGGCGCGCCGTTGCGAACGACAATAACTGGCGCCATTTGCGTAGGGCTGATATTGTAGTGGCGTTCGATAGGTTCGACCAGTTTGGGAATATGAAAGCGCTCGGCGAAATCATTGATTTTAAATAGGGTGTAGCGTGCGCTCATGTCACCTTAGTATACTCTATTGACAAAATTAGTAAAGTGTGCTATATTTATTACAGCAATCGATTTTCTCTTTATTTTAGGGTAACCTACAAAAACGAACAGAAACTATGTATCTTATGCCTGTGGGCGTAAGCGTTTGTCCAGCCCATATCGGCCTATAAATAGCCGGGCGCACGAATCGTAAACGTACATGTAGTGCAAAACGTCAAACAGAAATCTATTGCGACGGCTACTATACAAGCCGTCACGACTATGTGCTTTGTCATGATAAAGCATCGCTCTTTTGTATAGAAAACGCATAATACGCCCATTTTTTTAGTGGGCGTATTGTTTTTGTTGAAGTAATGACTTGGCGTGCTATAGTAAAAGCATATGCATGTACTGACAGTCGAACAATACGACCAGACTCAGCTTGCTTCTCTATTCTCTCGCGCCGATGAACTTCGTACTTATGTAACAAACGACCAACGACGCGAATTGGCGCAACTTCATGCTGGAAAGCAGATGTGTAGCTTGTTTTACGAGCCATCTACCCGAACCCGGCTCAGTTTTGAGACGGCGGCGGCGAAAATGGGTATGGGCGTGGTAAGCACTGAAAACGCGCGCGAGTTTTCGTCGGCCTCTAAGGGTGAGACGATTGAGGATACAATCCGTGTCCTCGATGAATATCAGTATGACTGTATTGTGATGCGACATCACGAAACAGGTGCGGCTGCGCGGGCCGGTTCGGTAGGTGTAACGCCAATTATAAATGCGGGCGACGGCAAGGGCGAACACCCTACTCAGGCTCTTCTCGATGCGTACACGATTTATCGAAAATTTGGCCGGCTTGATAATCTTCGCATTGTTATGGGTGGCGATCTAGCGAATGGACGTACGGTGCGGTCGTTGTCGCTGCTGCTTTCACGCTATAAGAATAATAAAATTACGTACGTTTCTATTCCCGAACTTCAAATAGGTAATGATATTAAGATGGCGCTGACAAAAACGGAGACTATTTTTAACGAGACCTCGGATATGAACGCCGCATTTAAGGATGCCGATGTCGTGTACTGGACGCGTTTGCAAAAAGAGCGTTTAGAGCACCCTGAAAAGCTTGCGGGATTGAATTTTATCATAGATAAAGCTGCTTTGTCGCATCTTCCAGAATCGGCAATTATTATGCATCCGCTTCCTCGGGTAGATGAAATAAGTCCTGAGATTGATACCGATTCGCGTGCGATTTATTTTGAACAGGCGGGTAATGGTCTGTTCGTTCGCATGGCGTTGATTGATCAATTGCTATCGTAGTGGGCTATGAAGCAACGCTAAAACGTATGCATTTTTCGTTGACGTAAGCACAACCATCATAGTAGAGTAAAGGTACATATGATTAAAAACAAAAGTGGCTTTACTATTGTTGAAGTAACGATCGTTGTCGTGATTCTTGCCATCCTCTCAACTATCTCTGTTGTTATGTATTCTAGGGTGCAGGCAGATACGCGAAACTCCGAAAGATCATCAAAGGTGTCGGTTATCGCCGATGCATTAGAGCACTACTACACGAAAAACGGCGAATATCCTAGCTGTAGTGCCATGACGCAAAGTGGTGATGTTGTAAGCCGGGATATCTTGGGCGGAATTAGCCAATCTAATCTTATTGCCCCTAAAAGCGAGGCTGGAACAACGAGCTCGATAACCTGTCTGCCTCTTACTGCCGGAAGCGGGCCAGATACCTTTGCCTATGTAGGCGATGGAAGCACGACATGTAATACGGGCGCTGCTTGTTTGACGTTTAAAATTCAATACCGAGAGGAAGGTACGGGTGTCATAAAAGAAGTGCTGGCGCAGCACACGGTTCAGATATCGGCAACATCTGCACCGACACTTACTGCGACGGCGAACGGTGAAACTGGGGCAAGCTTGAGCTGGACGGCTGTTGCTAGCGCAGTAAGTTACCGTTATCAGCGTGCAACCGATGCTGCATTTACGCAAAACATGGTACAAACGACAACCGCAACCTTAACCGCTAGTCCGTCTGGGTTGACACCGGGCTCTACTTACTACTTCCGGGTTCTTGCGGTTACTGGTGTGGGTGATGGTGCATGGTCGAATACGGCCGATATAACGACATCTATTCAGGCGCCTCCTGCGGCTCCGGTTGTTTCGGCGGCAATGTCGGGTACGAATGCTGTGGGCACAACGGGTACCGTAACCTGTAGCTCGGGGACGCCACAATATCAGATTCGTTACCGAAGTACGGCAACGGCAACTATGGGGTCATGGTCAAGTTGGAGCTCTTGGGGGACGGGACTCACTCGCACCGAGGCTGCCTCGCAGGGATACCAGTATGGGTTCCAAGCTCAGGCGCGTTGTTTTGGACAGACCTCTGGAAGCAACACGACGGCGCTAAGCAATATTGCGACAACGGTTCGTCCAATTGCCACACCTACCGCACCGACATGGGTGACTCCGTCATCGATGCAGTCGAACGTTTACGCGATTGTTAACTGGTCTGGATCGTGCCCCAGTGGAACGAACCGTGTAAACGCAACGTTTAGAAGTAGGGACTGGCTTGGTGGCACATGGGGTCCACATCCTTGGGGTTACAATGATTCCTGGGAGAATGCATCTAGCAGTAACAAGAACGTAGAATACTGGGGTAAGTTCAGATGTCAGACAACCTATTCTACGTCATCGTACACCTCGGAAACATATAAAGTTATTGTAGTGAGCCCGTAATGGAAAGATTGAAGTCTATGTTTAAAAATAGCCTTAAGACAATAGGAATTATTGTTGCCGTAGCAGTCCTGGCTGTTGCGATTGGTATTGGCGTGGTTGCTCTTTTAAAGTCAGTGGCGCCCAGAGAGGAAGGCCCTGTCGTTGAGAACAAAAAACAATTAAATGCGCAGGAAGCTGTTGGCGCATTTGGTACTGTAGGTACGATCCAGGGCTTAAGCTCGGACTATCAGCGACAAAAGACAGAAAGTTCAACGGGCTCTGTTATTTATAAAAAAGAAGGTAAGGCATATAGTGTCGTGACAGCAACGCCCCACGTCGCTATATTTACTGCCAAAGAGGCGAATAAAGACGACGTGCAGCTAATTCGTGATGAAACGACGGTTTTCATGAGCGCCAGTGGCTACAAGGAATCGGTAGAACAACAGGCGTCGGATGGAACCGGTCCATTCTTTATGACCTACGAAAGTAATGAGTCTGTCTGTCAGCTTGTCAGCTCGGGTACTGCCGTTACTAAAGGTGTAAAAGCGTCTCATCTTTTGGCATGTGCCACAAAAGTAGCGATCGATGACGAATACGCTATGGTTGAGCAGCTTACCGGCCTTTATGCAAAGAAGACCACAGTGCCAACATTTGCTCAGGTGACGCGTTCCGAGCAGCGTGAGGGAAAAAAGGCCTTGAGCGTTCTTCTTCTCTCGGGCGAAAAAAATGTTCGCTTACTATTTGCAGCAATCGACGATAAATGGGAGTATGTAGGGAATCTTAGTAGCGGTTCAAAGACAAATGCTAAGTTTAGCATTTCTGCCGAGCTCGAGGCTGCCATACGGAATCCAAAATATGGTGATTTTTTGACAAGAAATATTTTAGGTGAATCGTAGCAGGCTTGCTATTCGTTGTATAAATAACAAGTTTTTCACATATTTTCACGACCTATACTAAAAGCATAAGCGAAGTATCTAAAATCCGCTTATAAGGGGGTTGCCATGAGAATACCAACCAAAACCGTTGCGTCGCTGTTGCTCGTGACGGCAGTTGCTGCCGCGGTTCCCGGTATAACGGGAATGCCACGCAGTCGCCGCCAAGAGTCGCAGTTTGATCGCTTGCTGCAGCGTCACGACCGAAAGGGCGAGCTGCGCGCGGAAGTGTTGGGCATAAAGTCTCATGTTCTGCGAAGTATGCAAAAACAGATGCCGTTTGACGAAATAGTGCGGCGGAGCGGATTTACAAGTGTACGCGCGTTTAGATTCGCCCTATTCAGCAAACTAAAAGACGAACTTCATAATCGCGGGTGGTCGGCCAGTCGGATTGAGCGGTTTGTTATGGCGAGGAGTTCGCGGCTTAGCTAGTTGCGCCAGCTGCTCTAGGCCCTGTATACTGACTGTATGACCGCGCAAACAATCATAAAGCTTCTTGCTGATGGCGCAATTATTCCAATTATAGCAATTGCAGGGTTTGCGTTGCTTTTTATGGTCCCTCGGGGCAAACGGTTTGAGGCATATGTGCGAATTGTTATGGCTGGACTTACAGCGTATTTAATCGCTAAGTTACTGGGTTCTATATATCAGCCAAGCGGCGAGCGTCCGTTCGAGATACTTGGGGTTATGCCAGGGGCTTCATATCTTGATAATCCAGGATTTCCATCTGATCATGCGTTGTTTACGGCGTTTTTAACATTGGCGGTTTGGTTTGAGACGAGAAGTAAAAAACTGACAATAATTCTCGCCGCCCTTACGGTTCTTGTGTGTATTGGCCGCGTTTTAGCGCTTGTTCATACACCGCTTGATGTTATTGCGGGTATTTTGGTTGCTTGCACAGGGGTAGTCTGGTATCTTCAACGTGATAAAAATATTACACCAATCACTCGCAAAAAACGCAAAGACTCTGTACAATAGACTACGACAACGAGTAAGCGAGGGTTTATGGAAAACGATCAGGTTGAAAATCAGTCAGCACTTGTCCCTATGGCGACAAGTCAATTACTTCAAACACTTCTATTAGGGCTAATTGTAGGTCTGGCGGTGTGGGGCTTGGCGTTCGTGTTAGACGCGTATATCCTAAGGGCAATTATGTGTCAGGGTGATCAGACGCTCGGCTGTTCTGTTGGTAGCTATGCTGAAGCATCGGCTGCGATTTTAGCAACAGGCTTGGGGTTGTTCGGCCTTATGCGTCTGCGCGTCTTTAGACCGCTTCTTGTGGCGCTCGCGACATTGGTTGCACTTTGGGGTATTGTTGCACTAACGGCGGGTATGCAGTGGTATATGGTAGGGTTGAGTATCGCACTTCTTTATGCCATTTCTTATGCGTTTTTTGCATGGGTTGCACGTATTCGATCGTTCATCGCTGTTCTAATAATACTTGTGGTTATCATTGCTGCAGTGCGCTTTATATTCAACTCCTAGTGCTATACTTGGGGTATGGAACAAACCTTTCTTTTTATCGTGTTGATTGTTATTATTGTTGGCTTTGGCTTGGTGATCGCTATGTTGAACCGACGTCTGGGTGAGCTAAAAAACGCAGGTGCTGTTGAGATGGTGAAGTCTGATGTCACCGAGCTAACGCGAAGTATCGCGCTGCTGCAGCAGAATATGGGCGATAAGCTCGATCGCGGAAATCTTGCTATGCAAGGCTCGATGCAAAAGCAACTAAGTGAAAGTGCAAAACTAGTTGCAGATGTAACGCAGCGCCTTGCAAAACTCGACGAAACGAACCGCCGGGTTGTTGATGTGGCCGATGAGCTGAAGACGCTGCAAAATGTGCTGCAAAATCCAAAGCAGCGCGGTGTTTTTGGTGAATACTATTTACAGTCTGTTCTTGAAAACGTACTGCCACCGGGTCAGTTTCAGATGCAATATAAATTTAACGACGGCGAGATTGTTGATGCGGCGATCTTTCTTGAGCGCAAGCAGGTGCTTGCAGTTGATAGCAAGTTTAGTCTTGAAAACTATAACCGCATGATTGAGGCGACCGACAAGACGGAGCGCGACCGCTTAATGATGAAAGTCAAAATGGATCTTAAAGGTCGGATTGACGAAACAAGTAAGTATATTCGCCCAAGTGAAAATACAATGGACTTTGCATTTATGTTTATTCCTAGCGAATCTTTGTATTACGATTTGCTTATTAATAATGTCGGAACAGGCGGTAGTTCACGTGACCTTATTGAATACGCATTCCGTGATAAGCATGTGATTATCGTAAGCCCTACGAGCTTTATGGCGTATCTGCAGACTGTTTTACAGGGGCTTCGTAGCTTGCAGATTGAAGAGCAGGCGAAGGATATTCAAATACGTGTTGGTAAGCTTGGGTTACATATCGGAAAGTTCGAAGAATATATGCAAAAGCTTGGTACTGCGCTAAGTACAACGGTGAATCACTACAACGCCGCTCACAAAGAGCTAGGTAAAGTCGACAAAGATATTATAAAGATCGCTGGCAACGATCCGTCGGTGGCGCCGCAATTACTAGATAGACCACAACGGGACGAATAGAAAAATAAAACCCCGCTACCAAGAGCGGGTTTTTTATTTTGGTAAAACCTATTAGGCTTTTTCTTCACCGCGGAGCATATCGTAAAGGATAAATCCACCGATAGCACCAAGGCTTGCACCAACGACATATACCATGATTGGCCATGTGTTGAAGCTGAGCGCCTGTAGTGAAATAGCAACTGCAGGGTTAAGGATAGCGTTTGCGCCAACGAATACTGCTGCTGATCCAGCGATCATAAGACCGAGGAATACACCAAGTCCGCTTGTGAAGGCTGCTGCTGTGCGTTCTTTCTTTTCGCGGGTTGCACCGGCGACGGCAAATCCGAAGATCATCGCACCAATGAACTCTGCGAAGAATACGTACCATTCTTTGCCCTCAGGAAGCGCCGCTACCTTGAAGAGTTCTGCTGCACCGCTGTAGATGTCGGTTGACGAAGCTGCAGGAGCTGCGTTGACATATGCGTTTAGTACAACGAGCGCAAGCATCGCACCAAGTACTTGGGCTACGATGTAGGCGATTGCACGAACGCCATTCATGCGGCGAGTGATCCATGCACCAAGCACGAGTGCTGGGTTAACATATGCACCAGAGATTGCACCAACGGCGAGTACAACACCCACGAGGGCGAAGAATACCAGGATTGGCTGACCTTGTCCGGCGACGATTGTTGCGGCAAAAATGAACGTACCGATAAATTCGGCAATCAATGCTGCAACAAGTGGTGTTCGGCTAAGGCTGAATCTGACAGATCGCTTGCTGGTTGCTGCCTCCTGCATTGCAGGTCGTGATTCAACAGCTTTTACTGTTGTTACTTTTGTTGTCGTTTGCTTCGCTGCGACTGGTTTTTTAGAACCATTTTTTTTCGCGGCCGAAGCAGCTTTTTTGGTAGCCATTATTTCCCTCCTTATAGTGAAATATAGGGTAAGTATACCATATATTTCTGAGAATAAACACGAGTGCTATACTAAGGACATGGCATTATTTATTAAACAAAACGATAATCGATCACAATTACAAGAACGTCTGGCGGCCGAACTCCGCGAAAAGGCAAAAAAGCGTGCCGAGATGGATCAGGAATTGCCCGACGGTATTACAGATTCTGCGTACTTAAAAGACACAAAAGTGACAACTAGCCTGGCATGGCTTTGGATTGTTATTGCGCTTTTTGCCGTAGGCGCGCTGGTATTTTTTATCGTTCTTTCGACTAAATAATTTTTCTCTCGATTTTTCCCTTGGATATACCGTATACTAGAGGATAGTTATGGAAAATATCGATCAACTGCGCGCAGAGTTACTCGGGCGCATTACCACATCCGACCAACCGCGAGAAATTTTGAAGAGCGATGAAATTAAAAAACTCTACGGAGTTATTCCTACGCTTGCGCCAAACGAGCGCGGTGCGTTTGGCAAGGCGGTGAACGATCTTAAAGTCGCACTTGAAGCTGCTGTTATTATACGCGAAACGGAACTCGAAGACGTTTCTATTGAGCCGCTCGATGTAACGGCGCCGTGGGATATAAACGGTGCAGAACTGGCCTTGTTTCCAACTGAACAAGGTTCGCAGCACCCGCTAACACGAGAGCTTGAAAACGTTGTCGATATTTTTACACGTATGGGTTTTGAGGCAATCGAATCTCGCCAAATCGACGACGACCACCATATGTTTGGTGCACTTAACTTTCCCGAAAATCACCCAGCGCGCGATGGCTACGATACATTCCGAACCGAAGAAGGCTTTATTCCACCTGCGCATACCAGCACCATGCAGAATCGTATTTTAAAAGACGGCCGCGCAAAACTAGAAGCCGGCGGTCAGATTGCGGCGGTAAGCTATGGCCGCGTGTTCCGCAACGAAGATGTCGATGCGACGCACGAACATACGTTCTATCAGTGTGAGGGTGTTTTTGTGTCGAGCGACGCCAACCTTGGTCAGATGCTTGGAACGCTGCGAAGCTTTTTCGAAGTATATTATGGTCAAAAACTAAAGATTAAAACACAGCCTGCGTATTTTCCGTTCGTCGAGCCTGGCCTTGAGTTTGCTATCGAAAAGCCAGCGGCTCTTGGTGGAAAACCGGGCGAATGGCTAGAAATGCTTGGGTGCGGAATGATTCACCCGAACGTACTTCGCGCCGCTGATATTGACCCAGAAAAATATCGTGGATTTGCATGGGGTGGCGGTATCGAGCGTCTGGTTATGTTGAAATACGGCATTGAAGACCTGCGTCATTTTGAATCGGCTAAACTACAATTTTTGAGGAAATTCGCATGATTATTTCGACTAACTGGCTAAAAGAGTATACAGATATTTCACTTTCGATTGACGAGCTTGCAACGCGCATTGGCGCACGGCTTGTTGAAATTGAGGAAGTTGTTGATCTTGGGGCGAAATATTCGGGCGTGGTTGTTGCGCGTGTAGTGGAAGCGAAGCCCCTAGAAGGCAGTGATCATTTAAATGTGACAAAGCTCGATGATGGCGGTGTGGTGCAAGATATTGAACGCGACGAAAACGGCTACGTTCAGGTTGTTTGTGGCGCTCCGAATGTTCGCGAAGGTTTGCTTGTTGCATGGCTTCCGCCAAAAACTATCGTACCCGAAACTTATGGTAGTGATGACCAATTTATTTTAGACGCACGCAAGCTGCGCGGCGTTATGAGCAACGGAATGATTGCGAGCGCACGCGAACTTGATCTTTTCGATGAGCACGATGGGATTTTAGAGATAGATGTAGAGGTTAAGCCGGGGACGCCGTTTGCCGATGTATACGAACTTAATGACTATCTTTTAGATATTGAAAACAAATCACTGACACACAGGCCAGACGCTTTTGGTGTGGTTGGGTTTGCGCGCGAAATTGCTGCGATTCAAGGGAATGCGTTTACGACACCTCAATGGCTTGCTGGCGATTCTTCCTATGCTGGCGATTTTAACGATGCCCCAGAAATGAAGGTAACAATCGATAACCCAGAAGTTTCTCAGCGCTATCAGGGTGTTCTTTTGCGAAATGTAAATGGTGGCGCAAAGTCGCCGCTCGCGGTTCAGACCTACCTTGCGCGTGTTGGCGTGCGGCCAATTAGCGCTGTTGTTGATGTTACGAATTATCTTATGCTGGCTTCCGGGCAGCCGCTTCACGCTTTTGATTACGACAAGCTTGCCGCTGTAAACGACGGAAAAATTGATATTCATGTTCGTGGCGGACGAAAAGGTGACACATTGAAGCTGCTCGACGGACGCACGATAGAACTCGACGAGTCGGATATTGTTATTGCCAACGGCGAAACGCCAGTCGCGTTAGCTGGTGCAATGGGTGGCGCCGACACCGAGATCGATGATTCAACAACGAACATCTTTTTGGAAAGCGCGACATTTAATCTTTATAATCTCCGCGCAACGCAAATGCGACACGGTATTTTTAGCGAAGCAATTACAAGGTTTACAAAAGGCCAACCAGCGGAACTTACGGCGCCCGTTCTTATTCAGGCGATCGAGCTTATGGGCAAACATGCCAATGCAACGCTCGCTAGTGCTATCGTAGAAAGCTACCCCGGCAAGGCCGATCCTGTAAAAGTCTCGATCTCTATTGAACGTATTAACGCTGTTCTTGGAACCGAGCTTACTGCCGACGAAGCGGCCGAGACGATGCGCCGCGTAGAATTTGATGTTACGAACGAAGATGGTGCCATGGTATTTACTGCACCGTACTGGCGTTCGGATATTCACATAGCAGAAGATATCATTGAGGAAATTGGCCGTTTGAATGGATTTGATTCAATTACGCCAACACTTCCAAAACGTGACTTTACGGCCGTGCGCCCAAGCAAGTTTGATATTGTCCGGGCAGATATTCGCCGCGCGCTTGTTCGCGCGGGTGCAAATGAAGTGCTAACGTACAGTTTTGTTCATGGTGACTTGCTTGAAAAAGCAGGGCAGAACGCCGACGGCTCATACCGAATTACTAACTCAATTAGTCCCGATCTTCAATACTATCGCCAAACTTTAACCCCGAGCCTTCTTAGTGCTGTGCATGGTAACGTGCGGCAGGGATTTGATAGTTTTGCATTATTCGAAATTAACAAAGTACACCCAAAGCAGCACGGCCTGACCGACGAAGGAGTTCCTGGTGAAATCGATATGGTTGCGCTGACTCTCGCAAGCAAGAATAATGAATCTGGTGCGGCATACTATAAAGCAAAGAAAATGCTTGCTTACTTAGGTGAGTCTCTAGGGCTTGATTTGATGTATTCGCCGATAGATGCCGACCCTAACTATCCAGTGACGGCGCCGTTTGAATATCGCCGCGCGGCAATGGTAACTGATCGCAAAACCGATACATTTATAGGTATTGTGGGTGAATACAAAAAGTCGGTCGCGCGCTCTTTCAAGCTTCCTGAGTATTCAGCCGGTTTCGAAATAGGTTCAGTGCCGCTGCTTGAGGCAATTCAAAAATTAACAAGTGCCTACAAGCCCCTTAGTAAGTATCCTAGCTCTGAGCGTGATATGTGCTTCCAGGTAAGCAACGATATCCATTACCAGCAGGTGGTTGATGCTGTCCGTGGTGCGCTGGCAAAGACTGATCTTGCGAGCGAAATTACACCGATTGATATCTATCAAGCAGAAGGCGCGGCGACTAAGAATGTTACTATTCGTATTAAATTGACTGCGAATGATCGAACGCTTAAGAGTGAAGATGTGACCTCTGTCACCGATGAGATTGCCGCAACGGTTGTCGCTGCAGTAGGGGCAAAAGTCGTTTAGTAGACGATTTGACAGTTTATTTACTGCGACGAACCGTGTATTATTGAGGTATCAGCTATATGCTTATGCTTTGAAAGGAGCAGTGTGCGAAATACAGTAAAAATTGCGGCAGTCCTACTTATTATTACCGCATGTATTGTCGCCTCGATTCTTTTTTTCCAGAACTATAATGTTGCCGTCCTAAATCCACAAGGTGAGATTGCCGACAAGCAGCGCAATCTTATGATATTCACAGTGCTACTCGCCCTAGTTGTGGTCGTGCCTGTATTTACTATGCTTGCGTTGTTTTCGTGGAAATACCGCGAAGGCAATAAAAAAGCAAAATATCGCCCAGACTGGGCGGGTAATAAGTGGCTAGAAATGCTTTGGTGGGGGATTCCGTGTGTTATTATTGCGGTGCTTAGCGTTATTACATGGCAGACAAGTCACGAACTTGACCCTTATAAACCTATTCAAAGCAACGAAAAGCCAGTAGAGGTGCAAGTTGTTGCTCTGCAGTGGAAATGGCTATTTATTTACCCTGAATACGACGTCGCAAGCGTGAATAAACTGGTATTTCCCGAAAAGACACCGGTTAACTTTACGCTTACATCGGATGCGCCAATGAACTCTTTTTGGATTCCGAGCCTGGGCAGTCAGGTATATGCAATGAGCGGCATGTCGACCAAACTACACCTTATAGCAAATGCAAAGGGCGAGTACGAGGGCTACTCGGCTAACATTAGTGGTGATGGTTTTGCTGACATGAAGTTCTCGGCTGAATCAATTTCGCACGAAGGTTTTGATCTTTGGGTTGATCATATCAAGCAGACATCTAGCGATATAACCTACGCGTCGTATGAAGTGTTGGCGAAGCCGAATTCAATCTCTGCGCCCTTGTACTATAAGTTGGGTGATAGTGGCCTTTACGATAAGATTGTTATGAAGTACATGACGCCAGGTGCTGGTAATCCGCACCCAACTGAAGACACTCCACAAGAAAATCAACAGCATGATATACCGGATAATTCTGAAATGATACACACAAATCACATGGACATGGAGGGAATGTAATGGAAGCGTTTATTGGCAGGTTTAGTTTAGACGCGTTTCCGAAAGATCTTATTACGCAAGGTGGCGCTATTTCTATGGTGGGTGCCGTGCTTCTTATTGTGGCGGCACTTTTCTACTTTAAACGTTGGACATGGCTATGGAAAGAATGGTTAACGACGCTCGACGCTAAAAAAATCGGGATTATGTACGCGATTGTAGCGATTATTATGTTGCTTCGTGGTCTTGCCGACGCCGCGATGATGCGTGCTCAGCAGGCGCTTGCCAGCGGTGATGCGAATGGAATAATTGATTCCGACACGTTTCAGCAGGTATTTTCAGCACACGGCACAATAATGATTTTCTTTGTGGCGATGGGGCTGATGTTTGGGCTTATTAACCTTGTGCTACCTCTTATGTTGGGCGCTCGCGACGTTGCGTTTCCGTTTCTTAACTCGGTAAGTTTTTGGCTGTTCGCCGCAGGAATGATTCTTGTTAATATGTCGCTTATTGTCGGTGGTTTTTCGGGTGGCGGATGGCTAGGATATCCTCCACTTACCGAGCTGGCATATAGTCCAGGGGTAGGTGTCGATTATTGGATTTGGGCACTTCAGATTGCTGGAGTGGGAAGCCTGCTTTCAGGAATTAACTTTCTTGTGACAATTCTTAAAAAGCGTGCACCTGGCATGACACTTATGAAAATGCCGATTTTTGCGTGGAGCGTTTTGGTAACGACGGTCCTTATTATATTCGCGTTTCCTATTCTTACTGCAACGCTTGGCATGTTGTCGCTAGACAGGCTTATGGGAATGCACTTCTTTACCTCCGACTTTGGTGGCAACCCAATGATGTATATTAACCTGATATGGGCATGGGGTCACCCAGAAGTCTATATTTTGGTGCTACCAGCTTTTGGTATCTTTTCGGAGATCGTGGCGACATTTTCACAAAAGAAATTGTTTGGCTATAAAACTATGGTTGGTGCGCTATTTGCGATTATGTTCCTGTCGTTTATTGTGTGGCTTCACCACTTCTTTACCATGGGGGCGGGTGCCAATGTTAACGCGTTCTTTGGCATAATGACAATGGTGATCGCCATTCCTACTGGCGTGAAAGTATTTAACTGGCTGTTTACAATGTATGGTGGACGTATTCGGTTTAAGACGCCGATGCTGTGGTTCTTGGGCTTTGTTATTACCTTTACGCTGGGTGGAGTAAGTGGTGTACTTATGGCTGTGCCCGCGATTGATTTTCAGGTTCACAACAGTTTATTCTTGGTTGCGCATTTTCATAATGTGATTATTGGCGGAGTGGTTTTCGGATTCTTTGCCGGGCTGACGTACTGGTTCCCGAAGATATTTGGGTTTACGCTAAACGAACGGCTAGGAAAATATGCGGTATACTGCTGGATCGTTGGCTTTATGGTGGCGTTTTTGCCGCTATATGTGCTTGGTCTTATGGGGGCAACCAGGCGCCTCGATCATTACGACAATGGTGGCTGGCAGATTCTGTTTATTGTTGCGGGCCTTGGCGTTATGATTATTGCGCTTGGTGTCGCACTGCAACTGCTGCAATTAGTAGTAAGTATTTGGCAGCGTAAAAAGAATCGTATCGGAAACGACCCATGGAACGGGCGCACTCTTGAGTGGTCGGTGCCATCGCCAGCGCCATTTTACAACTATGCTATAACTCCGCAAGTGCACGATAGGGATCAGTTTTGGGAGTCAAAGCGCGCCTTAGCTGAAGGTAAAAAACCCGAAAAGAGGCGATACGAAGATATAACGCTTCCTAAAAATAGTGGGCTTGGGTTTATTATTGGCATGCTGGCATTTATCTTTGGCTTTGGAATCGTGTGGCATATATGGTGGTTGGCGATTGTAGGGATTGTCGGTGTTATTATCTGTGTTATCGCTCGCTCGTCTGATGACGAGGTGGACTACATTTTATCTGCTTCCGAACTAAAAAGGCTGGATACGATGAACCAGCGAGAGGCGGTGGTATGAGTAAAAACATGAAGATATCTGAGGCGGTAGCAGAATCCCAAGCTCAGCAAGAAATTAAGTCGTTAGGTTTTTGGATATACCTAATGACGGACTGCATTTTATTCGCAAGTTTGTTCGCGACATATATTGTTTTGCAGCGTGGCACATTTGGCGGGCCAGGTAGTCACGAACTATTCGATTTACAGTTTGTGCTGGTTGAAACTTTGTTGTTACTGACGAGTAGCTTTGTGTGCGGATTGACAATGCTTGCCGTTCGAGTAGGAAGAAAGAGTCATGTTATCGGTGGCTTGATAGCGACATTTCTTTTAGGTGCTGCATTCCTCGGCATGGAGCTTAGCGAGTTCGCGACTTTGGCGGCCGAAGGTCATGGATGGTGGTCGAGTGCGTTCTTGTCTGCATTCTTTACGCTAGTGGGAACGCACGGACTTCATATTGCTATTGGCTTGCTTTGGATCGGTGTGTTGGTATGGCAAATAAAGCGCAGAGGCTTAACCGATGGCGTTGTGCGGCGACTGGGTCTCTTCGGTCTGTTCTGGCACTTCCTTGATGTTATTTGGATATTTATCTTCACGATTGTCTATCTGATGGGGGTACTATAATGAAACAGCCTATGCAAAAAACAGAGTTTCACTCGGCGACAGTTATGCCGTATGTTATCGGATTTTTATCCGCTATTACCTTGACACTACTGGCCTATTTTATTGTCACCATGGAGCTTCTTTCGGGAAATATGGCAGCGTGGGTGATTATGGGGCTCGCCGCGGTGCAGCTGATGGTGCAGTTAGTGTTCTTTTTGCACCTCGGGCGTGATAAGAAATCGCGATGGAACGTTGCATCGTTCTACTTTATGTTGATCGTTCTTCTTATCATCGTTATTGGCTCGTTGTGGATTATGGAAAACCTCAACTACAACATGATGACGCCCGACCAGATGAACGAACATATGCTCAAAGAAAGTAGTAAAGGATTTTAGCAATGTCTACCATAAAAACGTATTATTCACTTACGAAGCCAGGAGTTTTATATGGTAATGCCATAACAGCGGCCGCAGGATACTTGCTTGCCAGTCGAGGGGTGATAGAGTGGTGGCTTTTCTTGGCGCTTTGTGTTGGGTCAACATTGGTCATTGCCTCGGCGTGTGTGCTCAATAACTACCTCGATCAGGATATCGATAAAGTTATGGCACGGACAAAAAAGCGCGCGATTGTTAGTGGGGAAGTCTCGGGCCGCAATGCGGTTATTTTTTCAATCGTACTTGGCATACTTGGGCTTGCGATTTTAATTGCCTATACGAATCCGCTTGTAGTAGCAATTGGGGTAATTGGGTTTGTTGATTATGTGGTGCTGTACGGCATGCTTTCGAAGCGACTTTCTGTTCACGGTACGCTAGTGGGTAGTATATCGGGTGCGATGCCTATTTTAGCGGGATATTGTGCTGCAACTGGCGCGATCGATGTCGGTGCGTTTATTGTTTTTGCAATTTTGTTTTTGTGGCAAATGCCCGAATTTTATTCGATTGCGATTTATCGACGAAAGGAATACCAAAAAGCTGGCGTTCCTGTGATATCTGTTATGAATGGTGTTGAGAGTACGAAGCATCAAATCATTGCGTACACTGTTATGTTTGTTGTTGCAAGTTTGCTACTGGCTATTCTTGGTTATGCTGGTTCGACGTATCTTATCGTTATGGCGGCGCTAGGTGGGTATTGGATTGGCCTTGCGTTTCAGGGCCTTAAGGCAAAACATGCCGACGAGTGGGCCAGGAGAATGTTCCATTTCTCGCTAGTGATCTTATTGGTATTTTGCGGGTTAATCTCTGTGGACGCCTGGTTGCCATAAGTGGTATACTTTCAATTATGATACTTATAACACATATCGTTATAGCTCTCGCGAGCATCGGCCTTGCGACATTTGCTTTTATTTCACCTTCTGTGCGAAGTCTTAGGGGTGCGTACATTTCGGCCGCACTAACACTTACGAGCGGCATATATCTTGTTGTATCTGCACCTGCGCATATGGTTCAGGCATGTATTTCAGGCGTGATTTATTTGAGCATAGTGACAGTTGCAATTATGGCGGCTCGCAGTAAATTGGCTGCGCGCGCGTCGAGCAGTCACTATAGCTAATGTCAGAATAAGGAGCCATACCACATGAATATTACAATTGTTGGCGGTGGGTTTGGCGGCGTTAAGGCGGCTTTAGAGTTGTCGAAAAATCGCAAAAACACAATAACGCTCATAACAGATAAACCGGATTTTCAGTATTATCCCGCGCTGTATAGCGCAGCAACAGGCTATAGCCATCTTGAATCGTGGGTGCCGCTAGGCGAGATTTTTGCTGGCAAAATGAATATTCACGTTCATATTGATACGGTCGTGGCGATCGACCCAGCTAAGAAAAATGTCACTGGCAAGTCGGGGCAAATATACGATTACGATAAATGTATTATGGCGCTGGGTGTTGTAACGACGTACTTTGGCATAAAAGGGCTCGACACGTATTCGTATGGAATAAAATCAGCAGATGAAATTAAGCGCCTAAAACACCGTATCTATACTGATATTGCCGAACATCATACGCTCGATAAGCATTATGTTGTTATTGGGGCCGGTCCTACGGGTGTTGAGCTTGCTGGAGCGCTGGGCACTTATTTGAAGCAACTTTGTCATAGATATGGCGTAAAAGACAGAGCTATGCGCGTGACGTTGATTGAAGCGGCGCCTAGGGTGCTGCCGCGCATGTCCGAGAGGACGAGCCAAAAAGTTACTGAGCGCCTAAAGAGGCTCGGGGTGAACGTGCTTGTGGGAACGACCGTTAAGGCCGAAGACGACGACGAGATTTTTATTGGCAATAAATCGATAAAAAGTCATACGGTAATATGGACATCGGGTGTTATGAACCACCCATTCTACAAGGAAAATAGTGACCATTTTAAGCTTGCGCCCAATGGCCGCGTAGAAGTAAACCAGCACATGCTTGCTGCTAAAGATGTTTACGTGATTGGTGATAACGCGGCAACACCGTACACGGGACTGGCGCAAACTGCCCTGCATGATGCGATTTTTGTTGCACGAAATATCTTGCGCCAACAAAAGAAACGCAAGCCAAAAGAATATCACGCAGTAAAACCTCCTGTTGTTGTGCCCGTTGGTGAGGGCTGGGCGGCGTTTGAGTGGAAGTTTATATTTTTGTATGGACGTTTGGGGTCGCTACTACGTCGTGCGGCAGATTTTGTTGGCTATTCGGATATCTTGCCAATTGGCCAGGCGCTTGGCGTGTGGCATGCCACGACAATCAAGGAAGATGATTATTTTACACCATCTAGCCCCGACAGTTCAGCCTCGAAATAGATGTGACGATTTGATATACTATAACAAGTAAATAGTGAGGGAAAGAAAAACTTATGGCCACACCGAAAAGTCAGCGTATCGGTATTTGGATTATTGCTATCGTGATGATGATTGGAACGCTCGGATCGTTTGCTGTTATGGTATTGCAGTCTAAGAACGCGCAAACCGACCAAGCAGCGCAAAACAAGCTTTACGAAGAATACCAAAAACAAATGGAAGCCGAAGAAAAGCGTACGAAGGAACTTTCCGACAAATATTACGCTACATTTAAGGCATACAAAAACTCACCAGCAGTATTCGACAAAGAATCTGTTGGCGATAATGTTATTACCAAAGACCTGAAAAAGGGTACGGGAGCGGTAATTACTAAGGATACAAAATACGAAGCCTACTATATTGGGTGGAATCCTCGTGGTAAGTCGTTTGACAGTTCGTTTGAAGGCGAGTCGCTTAAGGCGCCATTTGACACCAGTGTCCTTAGTCCTATCAAGGGGTGGACCGACGGAGTTATTGGTATGAAAGTCGGCGGCGTGCGTCAGCTTACGATTCCATCGGATCTTGCATACGGCGAAACAGGAAGCGGCGATGATATCCCGCCAAACACGCCAATCAAGTTTATTGTTATGATTGTTAACACAAAGTAAAAAGAAGGATACTATGAGCGGAAAAATACGAGACGTTGTTATGATCGGGGCTGGCCCAAGTGCGCTTGCTGCCGCTGTTTATACGACGCGAGAGGATATCGACACGGTACTGTATGAAAAAGGCGTTATTGGCGGCCTAGCGGCAATAACCGATCAAGTCGATAACTACCCTGGTTTTCCAGATGGCGTTCCTGGCCTTGAGTTGGCAGATCGCCTGCAAAAGCAAGCCGAGCGTTTTGGCGCCGAAATTGAATTCGGTGAGGTATCTTCGATCCGCGATAATGGCGCTACTAAAATTGTCGTTGTTGACGGTGAAGAGGTAGAGGCAAAGACAGTGCTTATTGCAACCGGAAGCGACTACAGTAAGATTGGCGTTCCTGGCGAGCAGGAGTATTATGGCCGCGGCGTTCACTACTGTGCAACATGCGACGGAGCCTTCTACCGTGACAAACGACTTGTTGTTGTAGGCGGGGGCAACTCTGGATTTCAAGAGGCGATCTTCCTTACTCGCTTTGCGTCGCATATTGATTTGCTCGTACGCAGCACGGTAAAAGCAAGCGAAATTCTGCAGCATGACATGCAGAAATACGTCGATGAAGGCAAGGTGACAATTCACTTGCAGACGGAAACGAAAGAGATCGTTGCAACGGACAATAAAATTACCGAAGTAAAAGCTGTCAAAAATGGCGAGCCAATCTCGTTTGCAACCGACGGTGTGTTTGTCTTTGTCGGTTTAAAGCCAAATACGCAGTTTCTTGAGGGGAGCGGTATCGAGTGTGACGAGCAGGGGCTTATTAAAACCGACAGCCACTTATCGACGAATATACCCGGTATTTATGCCAGTGGTGATGTTCGAAGTGGGGCAACAATGCAGGTTGCCAGCGCTGTTGGCGAGGGCGCGACAGCCGCGCTTTCGATACGCGAATACCTAGATGAACAAAAACGCGCCGCTTAGTCGGCGTGTTTTTTTACTTCGCTTAAAATACGATCAGGGCGATCAGTAACAATACCGTCGATACCTTGCTGCGTTAAAAGCAATGCAGTATGTGGTCGGTTGATGGTATAGGCGTAAGTAAACAGGCGAGCGCGTTTTGCGATTTCAACGGCAAGACGGTTGATATACAGACGGTGGAACCCTACTGCCGAAAGCCGTAATTTGCGGTGATACGCAATAAAAATAAATGGGTTTTCGCTATGAAGCAGGCTAAGGTTAGCGTGGGTGCTTACCTCGCGGATGGTGCTGAGTTCGCTACCGCGAAACGACGAGAAGAGAATATTATTCCAGTCTGAGGCGCGCTTTGCGTAGTTGGCTTTAATTAGCTCGGCAACAACCTTGCCCGTACCGCGGCCCTTAACTTCGATATTTAAAAGAATCTTGCCGAAAAACTCATTTAAGACGTCGGCAAGTGGAACGATCGGCTGCTTTTGTGTGCGCTCTAAAAGCTCACTTAGTGTATGGCGAGAAATGATTGAGGTGTCGTGATGGGTTCGAAGAGTGTGAAAGTCATGTACTAATACCGGGATTTTATCCTTGGTGAGGCGAACATCAAACTCTAAAATATCAGCATCGGCCTCTACGCCAGCCCGAAGCGCTTCGAGGCTGTTTTCTGGGGCCAAGCCGCCCGCACCACGGTGTCCAATGATTAACATAATTGCTCTCATTATACCAAATTTGCTACAATAGAAGTAGTTAAATAACGGAGGCATATATGGCTGATTTTAATAAAATTCTAACTCCTGGCGATGTTGATGGCGGCGTTATCAACGTTGTTGTTGAAATTCCGACCGGCAGCTCTCATAAAATTGAATGGAACCGCGAGCTTGCTGTGATGCAGCTTGACCGCGTAGAGCCTGCGATTTTTGCAAAGCCAACCAACTACGGCTTTATTCCACAAACGCTCGACGAAGATGGCGACGAGCTAGACGTTCTGCTTATTACGAACGAGCCGCTGCCAACGGGCATCTTTTTGGAAGCGAAAGTTATCGGTGTTATGAAGTTTTCTGATGATGGCGAAGTAGACGACAAGATTGTAGCGGTACCTGCAGATGACCGTAATACTGGCAACGCGATTAACTCGCTGAGCGACTTGCCTGCGCAGCTTATCAAGCAGATCGAATTTCACTTTAATCACTACAAAGACCTTAAAAAACCAGGGACAACAACTGTTCAAAGCTGGGGTGACGTAGAAGAAGCAAAGAGCGTTATTCACGAATCTATCGAACGCTGGAACAACCAGTAGAAGCCGATTGAAGCAAAAATAACCCGCATAGTAGCGGGTTATTTTTTTCGACGCTGGGCTTTTTGACGAATAATGTTGGCAGCGCCTGTGAGTGTTTCTATGACGTCACGTTTTTTAAGTTGTGAGCGTAGCTTTTCGCGAGCGTGCCCTGTCTTTACGAGATCGAGCCACGCCTGTTTTGGTGATGAAAGTTTGCGGGTGACAACTTCGACCACGTCGCCGTTTTGCAGCGGTTTATCGAAAGGATGGATATTGCCGTTAACACGGAAGCTGTAGGCGTGGGTACCAATGTCGCTGTGCACGAGAAATGCAAAATCGAGAGGCAATGCGCCTTCGGGAAGGTTGTAGATGTCGCCCTTCGGTGAGTAAACGAAAATGCGGTTGCCGAATAGGTCAATATTTAGCTGATCGCGCGAAATCTCGGCGCCAGAACGCAGGCGAGCAGAGATTTCTTGTAGCTGCGTAATCCATTGAAGATGCGCCGGTAGATTCGAGGAAGTTTCTCGTTTTTTAACATAATCTTTTGATGATTTTTGTTCATGATAATGAAAACTTGCCGCAAGACCCCGCTCGGCATAGTCGTGCATTGCAATGGTGCGAATTTGAAACTCTACGATCTGCTTGCTTGGGGTAATAACTGTAGTATGGAGGCTTTGATAGCCGTTGGGTTTAGGAACGGCAATGTAATCCTTGATTCGCGCAATCATAGGCTGGTAAAGCGCGTGAAGAATGCCAAGCACTTTGTAGCAATCGTCTTTATTGTCAACGATAACCCGAAGCGCCATTAGATCGTAGATATCATCGATATTGCCATCGACTTTGGCGAGCTTTTTGTGGAGACTGTAGATACTTTTAACCCGCCCGTTAACTTCGCCTTGAATTTTTTGCTTTTTCAGCTCGGCCTCTACTTCGGAGCGAACGGCCCCGAGTTTTCGCGTGCTTTTGCCAAGACGCTTGCGCATGATATTTTGCAAGCGTCGGTACTCTGCAGGATCGAGGTAGCTATAGGCAAGCTCCTCGATTTGCATGCGCACACGTCCCATTCCCAAGCGGTCGGCCATTGGCGCGAATACATCGAGGCTTTCGCGTGCTATTTTGGTTTGCTTTTCGGACGGCATGTATTGAAGTGTCGAAAGATTATGAAGACGGTCTGCTAGTTTAATAATGATAACGCGCACGTCCTGCCCAACGGCAATCAGAAGCTTTGACAGGTTGTCTTTTGTCTGCGGAAGATAATTATCGAGATTGCGCATTCCAGCCCGGGCCTGCGAGACCTTTGTGACACCATCGACCAAAAATGCGACGTCACGACCAAATAGATTCTCGATTGTTTCTAGCGTGGCGTCGGTGTCTTCGACGGTATCGTGAAGTACGCCGGCAAGCACGGTATCAATATCCATACCCCAATCAACCAGCGTATCCGCAACAGAAAGAGGGTGAATAATATACGGTTCGCCACTTTTACGCTTTTGCCCTGCATGTGCTTTAGTTGCAAAGTCGATAGCATGATCGAGCTCGAGAAGATCGTTCTCGTCGTAGTGTGGAGTGGCGTGGGCTAGTAGGTCGCGCTTTTTCATGTAGTACTAGTATAATCTACTCTTGTAAAATAAAGAACAACCCTTGTAGGCGACCACTTTACAAAGGAATATGTTTTACAACTGATTACAAACCGGTATATAATACAATCAAAGTGCTTAAGCTATTTATTTTTAAGGAGTGGGGTTTTCATGAGTCAGGTTACTATCGCGATTAACGGGTTCGGCCGTATTGGGCGCAACGCCTTTAAAATTGCCTATGAACGAAGCGACGTCAAGATTGTCGCAATAAACGATCTTACCGACACGAAAACGTTGGCGCATCTTTTAAAGCACGACTCGTCGTATGGAACATACCAGCATGATGTTGGCTACGATGACACAGGGATTACCGTTAATGGCGAGCATATTGCGGTATTAGCCGAAAAAGATCCAGCAAAACTGCCGTGGGCAAGTATGGCAGTAGATGTTGTTATAGAGAGTACCGGTAGATTTACCGAACCGGCACAGGCGCGCATGCATATTGACCAAGCGGGCGCGAAACGTGTCGTTATTAGCGCCCCTGCAAAGGGTGAAGGATCGGATGCTATTGTACTTGGTGTTAACGAGGATGCGATTGGTCAAGAAGGCGCAAGCGATGTTATTAGCAATGCAAGCTGTACGACCAACTGTATTGCGCCAGTAATGGCAGTGCTTGAAAGCCATTTTGGTATCGAAAAAGCCATGATGACGACGGTGCATAGCTACACGGCCGACCAGCAGCTGCAAGACGCGCCACATAAAGACCTCCGCCGAGCGCGTGCTGCTGCCGAAAATATTGTACCAACAAGTACGGGTGCCAGTGCCGCAGCTGGGTTGGTTTTGCCAGCAGTTGCAGGAATATTTGGGGGGCTTAGTCTTCGTGTTCCGACGCCTGTCGTAAGTCTTAGTGATTTTGTCGTTGTGACAAAACGTGATGTTACGGTAGAAGAAGTAAACGCGGCGTTTAAAAAAGCAGCCGACCAGCCATTTTATCAGGGTATTCTTGAGGTCACCGAAGAAGAGCTGGTAAGTAGCGACTTTAAGGGCAATAGCCATAGTGCAATCGTTGACCTTCCGCTTACGAACGTTGTTGGTGGAAACCTTGTTAAGGTAGTGGCTTGGTACGACAACGAGTGGGGTTATAGCAACCGTCTGGTTGAGCTTGTTGCCGACGCTGGTCGCGCAATTCATAAATAAGCAGTGCAAGGCGCCCTGGCGAAATGGCCGGGGTGCTTTTGTTTTAGGGCAAAAGTGCTTATACTTGTAGTATGAAGATATACTTGGGTGCGGATCATCAGGGTTTTGCCATGAAAGAGCAGGTGTTTGCCTACTTGGCAAAGCGCGGCCACGACGTTGAAGATGTTGGGGATAGGGAATTTAAGCCAGACGATGACTTTCCAGAGTTTGCGCAAATGGCGGCATTGAAAGTGCTTGGCGATGAAGACAAAGATCCACGGGCGATTCTTATTTGTGGTGGCGGTCAAGGCATGTGTATGGCAGCCAACCGTTTTCGCGGTATCCGCGCAAGCGTGATTTGGGATGCCTACGAAGCTAAAATGACGCGTAACGACAATGACAGCAATGTTCTCTGTTTGCCAGCACGTATTCTTGAAAAAGACGAACAAGAGTGGCAGGACATTATTGATACATGGCTAACAACGCCTTTCGCCTCGGCGCCCCGATACAAACGACGTAATATGCAAATTGACGAGCTGTAATTATGAGTGTTATTTCTCCTGCTATCTTGGCTGAATCTGCCGATAACTATAAAGAACAAGTAGAGCATGTTCATGGCTTTGCCGAGCGTGTTCATATCGATATTAGCGATGGTGAATTTGCCCCTACATTTACAATTGGTGCCGCCCAGGTGTGGTGGCCACAAGAGTGGACGGTAGATATTCATGCTATGGTGGCGCGCCCAAGCGAGCACCTAGAAACGCTTATCAGCCTTAAGCCGCACATGATTATCTTTCATGCCGAGGTTGAAGAAAATATTATTCCAGTTTTGCAGCATGTAAAGAAATTCGGTATAAAAGCAGGGCTTGCGCTTCTTCGTTCAACCGTTCCCGCAACGGTGGCCGACGCAATAAAAGAAGCCGACCATATTATGATCTTTAGCGGCGAGCTGGGAAAATACGGCGGCACGGCGAGCCTTATGCAACTAGAGAAGGTGCGCCTTATAAAAGGCATTAACCCGTCGGCGGAAATTGGCTGGGACGGTGGAGTGAATGTTGAGAATGTTTACAGTTTGTCGCAAGGCGGAATTGACGTATTAAATGTTGGCGGAGTGTTAGCTCACGCACAGAATCCGCAAGATGTTTATGCTACACTGGTCAACGAAATTAATAAACATGGGGTGATTTAGGGTGGTAGAACAGTTATCAATGAAACAACTAGAGCATAAGGCGATGATCGTTCGTGAAAACATCGTGCAAATGCTCGAGGCGGCGGGTAGTGGACACAGTGCGGGGCCACTTGATCTTGCGGATCTCGTAACGGCACTTTACTTCAATATTATGAATATCGACCCCGAAAAGCCCGAGTGGTCCGAGCGCGATGTGTTCTTTTTGAGTAACGGCCACACTGTTCCAGTGCAGTATGCTGTTATGGCTGAGCGTGGATACTTTCCGGTTAAGGAGCTAAAGACGCTACGTAAACTTGGGAGCCGTCTTCAGGGGCATCCGGAGCGAACAAAGCTACCTGGTCTCGAAAACACCAGCGGTCCTTTAGGGAGCGGCTTATCGCAAGCGGCAGGGTACGCGTATAGTTTGCAGTATCTCGATAACGCGAAACACCGATGGGTGTATGTTGTTACTGGCGATGGCGAGCTCGATGAAGGCAATATATGGGAAGCGGCTATGTTCGCCGGCAAGTACAAATTGTCTCAGTTGATTGTATTCGTTGACCGCAATAATATCCAGATTGATGGTCCGACCGATGAAATCATGCCACTCGAAGATCTTCGTGGGAAGTGGGAGAGTTTTGGCTGGCACGTTCAAGAAATCAACGGCCACAATATGGAAAGTATCATAGATGCAGCGGGGATGGCGCGTGCTATTACGAACCGACCAAGCGTTATTATTACACACACGATTCCAGGAAAAGGTGTTGATTTTATGGAGTACGACTATAAATGGCATGGCGTGCCGCCTAACCACGAGCAGGCAAAAGAGGCGATGAAAAAACTCCGAACGCTTGACGGAAAAATTACCTCGGGAGATATAGAATAATGAACTATCCTTTGCGTCCGAATATATTCGATGAAGATGTTGAAAAAGAGCCGATTCGCGTTGGTTTTGGCCGTGGCCTCAAGGTTGCTGGCGAAAAAAATCCACTCATTGTGGCGCTTTGCGCCGACCTTACCGATAGCACTAAAATGTCAACATTTGTTGAGGCTTTTCCTGAAAGATTTATTCAGGTTGGTATTGCCGAACAAAACCTCGTAACGGTTGCCAGCGGTCTTGCACGAGCAGGCAAAGTACCGTTTACAAGCAGCTATGCTGCATTTAGTCCTGGTCGTAACTGGGAGCAAATCCGCACGACTATTGCACTTAACGATCAGCCCGTAAAGATTATTGGCTCGCATGCCGGTATTAGCGTTGGTCCAGATGGTGCCACGCACCAAATGCTCGAGGATATCGCTTTGATGCGTGTGCTGCCTAATATGGTCGTTATAGCCCCGGGCGACAGTGTAGAGGCCGAAAAAGCAACGATTGCTTTAGCAGAAAACGGTAAGCCAACGTATCTACGTTTGGCCCGTGAGAAAACGCCGATATTCAGCACAGACGAGTCACCTTTTGAGATTGGTAAGGCTTACGTGCTACGCGAGGGGAACGACATTAGTCTTTTGGGAACTGGTGCAATGACCTATGAACTTTTGGTAGCCGCTAAAATGCTGGAAGCCGAAGGCATTAGTGCCGAGGTGGTGCATGTTCCAACGATTAAACCACTCGATGACGAAACGATACTTAAGAGTGTGCGAAAAACAGGTCGCGTGCTGACGGCAGAGGAAGCGCAGCGCAAGGGCGGCTTTGGTGGTGCGGTGGCAGAATTACTGAGCGAAGAGCTTCCAACCCCGTTGTACCGCGTTGGCATGAAAGATAGATTTGGCGAGAGTGGCGAACCGCAGCAATTAATGGAGCATTTCGGTCTGGATCACGCAACTATTGCAAAAGAAGTAAAAGAGTTCGTTGGCCATACGCCAAAATACCACCAAGGTTTCTAAAGGAGGAATGATGGGCTTAACTATTAAAGAAATCAGAGAACGGACGGTGCGAGCGCGACATTTAATGCAGCGTAGCCGCAGCCAAGGGTTTGCGGTCGGCGCCTTTAATATCGACAACCAAGAAACGCTTATTGCCGTATGTAAGGCTGCGCAAAAGTTGCAGTCGCCAGTACTCGTAGAGGTAAGCCAAGGCGAAGTAGATGCAATCGGCCTCGATAATATTCGTGATCTTGTTGACAATTACCGCGACGAATACGGAATCGAGATGTATATCAACCTCGATCATAGCCCTAGTGTCGAAAGCTGCAAACGCGCAATCGACGCAGGTTTCGAGTTTATCCATATTGATATCTCGCAGGCGAATCACGACGCGCCGCTTGAAGAGATTATCGAAAAGACAAAGGAAGTCGTTGAGTACGCTAAATTCACGGGTGCGCTCGTAGAGGCAGAAGAGCGCTACTTCATGGGGTCATCGAATGTCCATAAAGAAACAATCGATTACGAAGAGGTAAAGAAGTACAATACGACTCCAGCTGAGGCAAAAGACTTTGTCGACAAAACAGGGATTGATACGATTGCTGTTCAAATCGGAAACCTCCACGGGCTATACCCTGTGCCGAAAAAGCTTGATCTTGAGCTTTTGCAAGAAATTCGAAATGAAATTACTTGCCAAATAAGCTTGCATGGTGGAAGCGGCACGCCCTTGAATTATTTTGAAGAGGCGGCAAAAATTGGTGTTAGTAAAATTAATATCAACAGCGATATGCGCTACACTTTCCGCAAAACACTCGAAAAAGTGCTAGCAGATAATCCAGATGAATATGCCGTAGTAAAGTTGATGCCCGAAGTATACGAAGCCGTTCAAAAAGTTGTAGAAGAAAAAATCAATGCTTTCGGAAGCGTCGGCAAAGCAATCCTATAGGCGGTGTTTTTAAAAGCATAAGCACAAGTGGTATACTGACAGATATATGAGCACAAAACCAACAATTCTCGCCATTGGTAAGGCGTCGCAAGACGTCTTTTTAACCAGTAGCAAAGATTTTCAACCCTACAAATACAAAGGCGTCGAGTACGAGCAACTTCCTTTGGGCAAAAAACTTCATGTCGATGACGTTTACTTTTCGTCGGGTGGGAATGCAACAAATGCCGCGGCTACATTTGCCAGGCAAGGGCTTCACAGTAAGTATATGTGGGTGCTGGGTAACGACATTTCAAGCCAGGCAATTCTTGCGACACTCGACGAAGAGGATATTGATACTTCCTCGGTTGTTCAAGATGCACACTACAAGGCAAGCTATTCAACGATTCTTTTAGCGCCAACAGGCGAACGAACGGTACTTAATTACATGGGTAGTTCTATCGAGAAGTTTAGGAATGCCTTCGACTTACAGGCAATCGATTCGGCTGACTGGCTCTATGTTTCGTCGGTTAATGACATGCATTTGATAGAAGAAATTGTGACGCGCGCCGAGAAAGCTGGCGTTAAGATTATGATGAACCCTTCGGGCAAAGAGCTCGAAGAGCCTCGCAAGCTAAAGCCGCTTCTTGAGGATATCGAAGTTATTTCATTAAACAAAGAAGAAGCTCAAGAGCTGGTGGCTGGCGAAACACTCGAAGAGCTAGCGAGGCATCTGACGCATTATTGCCCTGTGGTTCTTGTTTCCGACGGTCCTAACGGTGTCGTTGCTACCGATTCAAAAACGATCATCCGCGCTGGTATGTACGAAGATGTAAAGGTTGTTGACCGCCTTGGTGCGGGTGACGCATTTAGCTCGGGATTCCTTAGTCAGTGGTCTAGGGGTAAATCACTAAAAGAATCGATTATATTTGCAAGTGCCAACTCGACATCTGTCGTAACGAAAATTGGTGCAAAAACAGGTATTCTGCACCGTGGAGCAAAACTCCATGAAATGCCACTTCACGAAAAGCCGTTTTAGTCCTTAGTCATAAGCGTGATATACTAGCTATCAGATAGAAGTAGGGGAAAACAGATATGGCGAAATTTCTACGAGACCTGTTAGATGCCGAGGAGCCGGTTTTTTCGGTTGCGATAAGACAGCTCGAACAGGCAAGCGGGCGATTAGGCGCGGACGCTCGTCTTATTGGTGAAATTACGCAAAAAACGCACAACGCCATGCGCCTTCTGAATTTAGACCCCGCAATTACTACAGGGCGCGAATTCTATCAGGCACTTCTGGCGCGAATCCACACGGACAACGAACGTCTTACGAAGCTGATTGGCGCCACCGACAGCAGCGATGTTGCGCAGCTTGTTCCCCTTATGATTGATGTTGCAGATAAAGTAGACTTCAACCGTAAGGTGTTTGTTGTTAAACATGACAAAGCAAAAGAACTTCTGCGCGCTCACCCGCCGGTTAAGCTAATGGAGCGACTCGGCTATCATTCGATCGATGACATGTTCGCGGGCGAGGATTTCGACGAGCTATATACTGCACTTCGTTTTTCGGAGGGTGCTGATTGGTTGAACGACTTTAACGAGCTGTTTAAGACAGTAACACCAGACGATTACGAGGAACGTAATATTCGTATTTTGGCGATGGATCACGACAAATATGTTGATCTCGCCGAGCAATTCACGCAGAAGAAACTTCACAACGTTACTCACACGAAAGAGCTGGGAGTTATTGTGGTTGTGCCACTGCGCGAAACCCACTCAAAAGGTCTCATGCTCAAAACCCTGCCGCTTCTTCTTCACTATCTTAACGAGGTAAAATTGTACTCGACGTTCTTTAAGCTTAAAGCGCAGCACCCTGGCTTTGGAGAGACGGTAGTTAATACACTTATTGCCGACCCAGGAACAGCCAGTCAGATGGCTGGTCGCTACGTGCACTGGCGGGTTATTCAGCGTTACTATGGCAAGTTGAAAGACGAAGCGCACAAAGAAATGTTTGAGCCGCATGTTCACCCCGAGGATCTTCATTGGCGCCGTGCCGAAGAATTGCTTTACCAGATCGATCCTGAAATGAAGTTTTGGCAAGATAACGATTATGTTGGTTTGTTGTTCGACGACAAACCGGTTACATTGAACTTTGTCGACATGGCGCTAAGTTATGCTAACGGATTATCTTACGAGGATCGATTGGTGTATCACTTCCGCGAAAGTCTATGGAACGAGATTTTTATCTGCTACATGCGCTACCCAGTTCTTGAACAGCAGATATTACAAGAGCTCGACAATGACATGGTTGCGCCTGAATTACTGGAAGGAGATGGGAAAATTATATGAGATACCAAATTTGTGTTTCGGGGGCGGCAAGTGGTGACACTGTTCATACGTCGCATCAGCTAGCATACGAGCTAGGACGGGCAATCGCCGAGCAAGGAAAAACACTCCTCACTGGTGCAACGGTAGGGTTACCTCACTACGCGGCAATGGGCTTTATGAGTGTTCCTGATGCGAAGGGTGTTTCTGTGGGATTTTCACCGGCGACATCGTTTCGCGAGCACGTCTCGACCTATCGTTTGCCAACCAAGGAGTTTGACTACATAAACTTTACGGGCATGGAATACGTAGGGCGTGATGTTCACTTGGTTCGCAGTAGCGACGGCATTATTACGGTTGGCGGCCGCATGGGGAGCTTGCACGAGCTTTCAACCGCGCTAGAGAGCCGCAAGGTATGTGGCATCTTACTTGGTAGTGGCGGTCTTGCCGACTATACTAAAACGCTGCTACAACATATCGAAGCACCTGGCGCAAAGGAAGTCATTTTTGATACCGATCCTGATCGGCTAGTGAAAAAAGTGGTCGAAGCACTTGATAAGAAATATGCCGATTTTGTTCATGACGGCACCGACAGTCAGGTAACCGACAAAAGGGCGGGAAGAGGATAATATGAAAAAGGAATCTCAAAAAGGAAGCGCACACGCAATTATTATTGCAGTATTGTTTGTTGCTCTTATGGCGACGCTTGGTGTCGTGTTCTATCAAAACTTTATCGCTAAAAAGGACACCGATACTAAACCACAGGACACATCTTCAAATACCGATGTGCTACAAACCGCCCAGGTGGCGTATGCAAGCAGTATTTACGAACTGGATCACCCGAATGAATGGACCGCAACTTCCGAAAAGGTAAAAAGCGGCTCACTCGATGGCAATAAGCTTGTCGTTGTAAATAAAGACGGCACCGTTCGCGTTACGGTAGAGATCTCAAACCGCACAAGAACTGACGCCTGCAACACGGCAGATGAGCTGAAACTGAGCTACTACGACGTTCACGAAACGGCGGTTAAAAACTTGGCTCCCTCGACGCTCTTCCTTGTCGAATCGATCTCTGATGCAACTGACGGTGGCTATACATACAAGATTGGCCTGACGCCAGACGGTGGCGATACGCACACATCTATTGGAACATCTCACTGTACGGTGCAGCATGTCGGTGAAGTATCGAACGTTATCAAAAGCGGGGCAAAAATCACACAACCGGCAATCACGGCGACGATCGACTTTCCCTTGCTACTTGCTGTAAACGAGACAAAAGTAAAGAGTATGCAGCCCGTAAAAGATCTTATCGCAACAGGCGATTACAAAGCTGCCGTGGCAATTATAGAGTCGGCTCGCAAGAAGTAGTATACTTGTAGGGATGAATCAGCGTTTTCAGCTACAAACGAAATATCAGCCAACGGGCGACCAGCCAACCGCAATCAAACAATTGATAGACGGGCTTAATGCTGGCGAGCGTGAGCAAACGCTTTTGGGCGTCACTGGGTCTGGTAAAACGTTCACCATGGCGAATATTATTCAGGATCGCCAAGTGCCAACGCTTGTGCTTGCGCATAACAAAACTTTGGCTGCGCAGCTATATAGCGAATTTAAATCATTCTTTCCAAATAACGAAGTCCACTACTTTGTAAGTTATTTCGATTACTACCAGCCAGAAGCGTACATAAGCAGTAGCGACACCTATATCGAAAAAGACAGTAAAATCAACGACGAGATTGACCGCTTGCGCCATGCAGCAACAACGGCATTAATTACGCGCCGCGATACGATTATTGTTGCCAGTGTCAGCTGTATTTACGGTATCGGTTCGCCAGACGATTACGCAGAAATGTCACTGACTATTACAAAAGGCGAGCGCCGACAGCAAGATAAGTTTGTGCGGCTTCTTACGGATATCCAGTACCAGCGCAATGATATAGATTTTCACCGTGGAACATTCCGTGTAAAGGGCGATGTTGTTGATGTTTTTCCTGCGGGTAGCGACCTTGCGTACCGTATTGAGTTTTTTGGCGATGAAGTTGATCGCATTACGCAAATCGATCCACTGACAGGTGAAATTCTTGCCGAGCCCGATAGCTGCAAGATTTTCCCGAGCAGTCACTATGTAACGCCTAAGCAAAAGCTCGAGCATGCCATAGAGGGTATACGCAAAGAGTTCGAGGAACGCGTTGAGTGGTTTGAAAAGCACGACAAGCTACTAGAAGCGCAGCGCCTGACACAGCGCACAAAATACGATCTTGAGATGCTTGAAGAGACAGGTTTTGTAAAGGGAATCGAGAACTATTCGAGGTATCTTACTAACCGCGAGCCTGGGCAGCAGCCAGCAACGCTTCTCGACTATTTCCCAGATGATTTTTTGCTTCTTGTCGATGAAAGTCACCAAAGCTTGCCACAGGTTCGTGGTATGTACAACGGCGACCGTGCCCGCAAAGAAGTGCTGGTAGAGCATGGCTTTAGGCTGCCAAGCGCTATGGATAACCGACCGCTCAAGTTTGAGGAGTTCGACCAGCATATCAATCAAACGATTTACGTTTCAGCAACGCCAAGCGACTACGAACTGTCGCATACGCCGCCGCCAGCCCAGCAGATAATCCGCCCAACAGGACTTCTTGATCCAGAAATTATTATTCGCCCAACCGAGGGCCAGATTGATGATTTGATTGCCGAGATTAACGATCGAATTAGCAAAGGCCAGCGAGTACTTGTCACAACGCTGACGAAGCGAATGGCCGAGGATCTATCAACGTACCTCCTAGAGATTGGCATAAAAACATCGTATATCCATAGCGATGTCGACACGCTTGAACGCGGTGATATTTTGCGTGACCTGCGCATGGGTGTCTTTGATGTGCTGGTGGGTATCAACCTTCTTCGCGAGGGTTTGGATCTTCCCGAAGTAAGTCTTGTTGCAATTATGGACGCCGACAAAGAAGGATTTTTGCGTAGTGAAAGCGCACTTATGCAAACGATTGGACGTGCTGCACGCCACCAAGAAGGCAAGGTTCTTATGTATGCAGATAAGATTACGCGCTCTATGCAGGCGGCGATCGACGAAACGACGCGTCGTCGCAGTATTCAAGAGGCGTACAATGCCGAACACGGTATTACGCCAACAAGCATTGCCAAAGAAATCGACGAAGGATTGCGCGCGCTTATTCCGGACAAAGATAAAGGTAAGGTTCCCAAACTTGACCTTAAAAAGATTCCAAAAGACGAATACAAGTCGCTTATTAAAGAACTATCCGGCCAAATGGAGCTTGCGAGCGCTAACCTAGAGTTCGAAAAAGCAGCCGAACTTCGTGATCTTATTGTTAGTATAAAAGAGAAGATGTAGTGTCGCTGAAGATTGCGTCGTGGAACGTTGAAAGCAGATTGCGCGGCTACGTTAAGGCGGGTCGTGGATCAGCGGCTGGAATTGTTGCATCGATCGCAAAACTCGACGCAGATATCATTGTTCTTCCCGAGGCATATCTTACAACTACCGCCGACACTGTTGACTCGCAGTTACGAGCTATGGGGTACGAGATGCACGATATCGCCTATGGAAGTGACGATCGTGATTGGTCGCAGGAATACATGGGCGAGATGCCGTATTTACGCGTTCTTAGCCGCGTTCCTATTTCAAATGTTCAAAAAAGCACATGGGCGAACGCGCGTAATCTTTTAACATTTACCGCTAAAGACCCAGCTACAAATAAAACAGCTTTATTTTTGGCAACTCATCTCGATGATCGCAGCGAAGCCCTTCGCAACCAACAGATTGATGACATAGTGCCGTATATTAAAAAAGCAAAGCTGCCGACAGTAATGTTGGGCGATTTTAACGCGATGTGGGCGACGCCTCGCGCCAAAGTGCTGGGGTCGCGGGCTGTGCGATTTATCGCTCGTAGTGTGCCTCATGCGCGAATTCGGGACATAGCAACGCGGCTTACGGATATGGCCACTGGAAGTATCTTGAAACGCCTAGAGACAGAGGTGGGGCTACGAGATGTCGATAGTAAAAAGCGGCCTACAACAACGCCAAAAATGCGCGAAATACCTTTTATGCCAAGTATTCGGTTGGTGCAAATTGACCATATCCTTGTTTCGCCAACGATCGAAGTTAAAGATCACACGATTTATCCCGATGGAGGCTCTGATCATAGAGCCATATCAGCTGAAATAACGATAAAATAGTACGATATAACAGGGGTAATGCATGATCGAACGCTTGCATTTTTATCCCTCTTGTGCTACAGTAGATAACATTGCATTCGATGAATGTCGAGCCTCTTTCAAAGATGAGCGCCCTACGAAACTAGCGCCACCACCGAAATATCCTCTCGCTGTTCTCTAGCAACTGCTACTAACAATATAACGAAAGGGTTATTCTTTATGGCATTTCAACAACGACGCACAGGGCGTCCTAATAGTTCAGGTCCCCGAGGCGGAAGCTTTGGCGGCGGTAATCGAAGCGGTGGCGGTGGCCGACGCGGCGGTGGTAACCGTGGTCCTTCTAAAAAGTACATCCACCCATCAAAATTTATTAACAAAGCTGTCGCAAAGGCAGACGAAGTTATTTACGAATCGAAGCACAAGTTTGCTGATTTTCCGTTTGGCGCTCAGCTGCACCACAACATTTCAAGCAAGGGTTATGTAACGCCTAGCGCTATCCAGGACCAAGCGATTCCTTCTATTATCGAAGGCCGCGACGTTATTGGGCTTGCAAACACTGGTACGGGTAAAACTGCCGCGTTCTTGCTGCCAATTATCGAACGCCAAAGTGGCATTACACTTCGCCCAAGCGTTCTTATTGTTGCGCCAACTCGCGAGCTTGCTCAGCAGATTGACGAGCAGTTCCGTGAATTTAGCAAAGGTCTTAACCTCTACTCAACACTTATCGTTGGTGGTGTTAATATCGAGCGCCAAATCCGTGATATTAAGCGCCGTCCGCACTTTATTATTGGTACGCCGGGTCGTCTAAAAGACCTTATGCAGCGCCGTGTGCTTAACCTAAGCAACATGACAACGCTTGTTCTTGACGAAGCCGACCGTATGCTCGACATGGGCTTTTTGCCGGACATTCGTCAAATCGTGAACGAAATGCCAAAAGAGCGCCAAACGCTGTTCTTTAGCGCAACGATCACGCCAGAGATTTCTGCGCTTGTTAATACATTCCTTACCGATCCTGTGACTGTATCTGTTCGTACATCTGAAACGGCCGAACACGTTGAGCAGGATGTTATTGAAGCAAACGACAAAATGCACAAACTCGAAATTCTTACCGACATGCTAAAGAACAAAGAATACGAAAAAGTTCTTGTGTTTGGTGAGACAAAGTTTGGTGTTCAGCGCCTTAGCGACCACCTGGATAACAGTGGCATTCCATCTGCTGCGATTCATGGTAACAAAAACCAGTCGCAGCGTCAGCGCGCACTAAAGCAATTTAAAGACGAGCGCGTTCGCGTGCTTGTTGCAACCGACGTTGCAGCTCGTGGTCTTGATATTCCAAATGTGACACATGTTATTAACTTCGATACGCCGCAAACGTACGAAGACTACATCCACCGTATCGGCCGTACTGGTCGTGGTGGGGCATCTGGCCGTGCACACACATTCATCGACCGTCGCTAATACGACGTAAAATAAAATAGCACCGGTTTACGCCGGTGTTATTTTATTTTCGATAAGTTCTTTTATGTACGGATCGAGATTCAGTTGCATGGCGTCTTCGAGCGATAGCCACTTGGCGTCTGTGTGTTCGTCGCTAAGTATTGCTTCGCCGTCGCCGTCGACTAGGTACGTAAGCCGCACGACGTGTAGTTTGGTGCCGGCAAAAATGTCCTGTGCGGCAATAAGTGTGGGTGCGGCAGTGAGAACAATGCCTGTTTCCTCAAGGATTTCGCGCGTCAGTGCGCTCATAAGATCCTCTTCTGGCTCTATTCGGCCGCCAGGAATATCCCAAATAGAGGTTTCGTGGCCATCGATAACTTTTGATCGATGAAGGAATAGATAGTTATTCTGACTATTTTCGATAAGCGCTTTAACGCCGACTTGTAAGTTCATAATTCTAGCGTATCATACATGTCGCTTCGGCGCATTTTTAGTGTAAAATAGGAGCATATGAAAGCAATGGTAGTAGTAGAAAATCTGAAAAAGCGCTACGGCGACAAGCAGGCGGTAAACGGTGTTAGTTTTGAAGTTAAAAAAGGCGAGATATTCGGCATTTTAGGTCCGAACGGCGCCGGTAAAACGACCACACTCGAGATGATGGAGACGCTTCGTCCTATCGATGATGGCCGTGTCATAATCGATGGTATTGATGTTACCCAAAACCCAGATAAGGTAAAGCGCCTTATTGGCGTGCAGCCACAATCGCCAGCATTCCAAGATAAAACTAAATTGGTAGAAGTTGTAGAAATGTTTGCCGCGGCATACGGCGAGCGTGTTGACCCTATGGAATTTTTGCGCGATGTTGATTTGGTTGAAAAGGCGAATAACTATGTTGAGGATCTTTCAGGTGGACAAAAGCAGCGCCTCAGTATTACGACGGCGCTTGTGCACGGTCCGAAAGTATTCTTTTTAGACGAGCCAACAACGGGGCTTGATCCGCAAGCTAGGCGTCACTTGTGGGACTTGATTAAACAGGTCCGTGACAAAGGTATTAGCGTGATTATGACCACGCACTACATGGACGAGGCAGAGATTCTATGTGACCGGATCGCTGTTATGGACAACGGCGAAATCGTGGCGATTGATACACCAAAGAATCTTATTAAACAATTGCTCGACCGTGGATTTAAGAAAAAACAGTTCGTCGAACAAGCGAACTTAGAGGATGTATTTATCGATTTGACCGGAAAAGGGCTGAGGGAGGCGTAACATGAACAAATCACTATATACTGTTGCGATATTCGTAAAAATCAATACGAAGCGATTTTTCCGCGATAAATTGGCGCTGTTCTTTACTGTTGGATTTCCGTTGATCTTTCTTTTTGTGTTCGGCAGCCTAAATAGCGGCAGCGGGGATATGTCGTTTAACGTTGCGCTTATCAACGAATCGAATAGTACGTTTGCCACAAACTTCGTAAAGCAAGCCGAGGAAAGCAAGGTTCTTAAAATCGATAAAGATGTCACCAGCCTAGAGGGTGCACGCGAAAAAATGAGCCGTTCTGAACTAGATGCGGCAATCGTACTGCCAAAGGACTTCGGTGCGATAAAAGATGGCGCCCAAACTCCTGCGGGCCAGGCAAAGGTTGTGTATACGCAGAACAATGAGCAATCTGGACAAGCGCTCGGGAGTATTCTTGACGCACAGTTCAAGGCGATCAACTCATCGCTGATTAAAACAGAAACGCCATTTAGCGTAACAACCGAACAGCTAAACGAGCGAAGTCTTTCGGCATTTGATTATACATTTGCCGGCCTCTTGGGTTTTGCGATTATCGGTATGGGAATTTTTGGGCCAGTAAACGTATTTCCTGAACTAAAGAAAATGGGAATTTTGCGTCGTCTTAGTACAACGCCTCTTAAAGTGTGGCAATATTTCTTAGCGACAATGATCGGTCAGGCGGCGATTGGGTTGATTTCGCTGGCTGTTATGTTTGCAGTGGCAATCGGCGTATTCAAGTTGCAGGTTGTCGGTAATTACTTTGAGCTTGCTATATTCTTGGTGCTTGGTATTACGACAATCCTGGGTATTGGATTGGCACTTGGCGGTTGGGCACGCAATGAACGCCAGGCGGCGCCGCTCTCTAACATCATAGTGTTTCCTATGATGTTCCTTTCCGGGACGTTCTTCCCTCGGTTCCTTATGCCAGATTGGCTACAGAATATTTCGGCATTTTTGCCGCTGACTCCGATTATCGACGGAATCCGTCTTATTGCGACAGAAGGTAAGCATTTTATCGATATTCTACCGCAGCTTGGCATGGTTGGCGCGTGGATGATTATCATTTACTTTATCGCCTTTAGGGTATTCCGCTGGGAATAATCGCTTAATACAAACACCCGCAGCAATGGGGGTGTTTGTATATTATGCGTAAGAACGGTGTAATTTATGTTTTCATCGGTTATAATAGACATATGACGCAAATTTCTCGTGACGATGTGCAGCATCTTGCACAGCTAAGTAGTTTGCAGCTCGGCGATGATCAGATCGACGGCCTGCAAAAAGATATAGATGCTATTTTAGGCTATATTGAGCAGCTTGGTGAGCTGGATACTGCTGGTATCGAGCCGACATACCAGGTAACAGCACTTGAAAACGTATGGCGAGACGATGTCGTGATCGACGATCAAGTAAATCGCGAGCAATTGCTTGATTTATCAACCGAGTCGACAAATCACCAAGTTAAAGTGCCGAAAGTGCTATAAAATGAGCCATATTCAGACAATTACAACTCAGATAAAAAACAAAGAAACGACAGCGCGCCGCCAGGTTGAGGCTGCACTTGAACGAGCTAGTGCCGCCGAGGAATATCACGCGCTTTTGAGTCTTACGGCAGAGCGTGCATTGCAGCGTGCCGACGACATAGATGCGCGCGTTGCTGCGGGCGACGACGTTGGCGTTCTTGCTGGCGTGCCATTTGTCGTAAAAGACAACTTTTTAGCGTTTGGTGCGCCGACTACAGCAGCGAGTAAAATGCTCGAATCGTTCGACGCACCCTTGCAGGCAACGGCTGTCGAAAAATTAGAGGAAGCCGGTGCAATTTGTATCGGTAAGTCTAACCTTGATGCGTTTGCTCACGGCGGTAGTACTGAGAACTCGGCTTTTGGCGTTACTAAAAACGCAATTGATACGACCAAGGTTGCAGGTGGAAGCAGCGGCGGATCTGCTGTTGTAACGGCGCTTGATGTCGTTCCTTTTGCCTTGGGTTCGGACACGGGTGGATCTATCCGTCAGCCGGCTAGCTTTAACGGTGTCGTGGGTGTAAAGCCTACCTACGGTACGGTGAGCCGTTACGGGGTTGTGGCTATGGCGAGCAGCACCGATACGATCGGCTGTTTTGCGCGTGATATTAGCGACGCAGAACTGGTAATGCAGGTTATGAGCGGACGCGATGTGCGTGATATGACAACGCTTCCTGACTTTTTTCAGCCGATGGAAGATGCGAAGCCCGCCCAGAAGATCGGTCTTATCCAGGAATCTATGAGCGATGATGTTGACCCAGAGGTTCGTGCTCGCGTAAACGACTACGTTGAAAAACTTCGTGGTGCGGGCCATGTTGTCGAAGAGGTGTCTATGCCTGTTACTAAGTATGCTTTGGCAATGTACTATATTATTGTTCCCGCAGAGGTTAGCAGTAACCTTGCGCGATACGATGGCATCCGTTATGGCCATAGGGCCGCTGGAGTGAAGACTCTTGCTGAGCTATATGGTAAAACGCGCGATGAAGGGTTTATGACCGAAAACAAGCGTCGTATTATGATTGGAAGCTATGTGCTTTCAAGCGGATTTTTTGACGCGTACTATCTGCAGGCGCAAAAAGCTCGCACGATTCTGATTAATGAATATAATAAGCTGTTCGAAACCTACGATGCGCTTATTTGCCCCGTAACTCCTACACCTGCCTTTGGTATTGGCGAAAACGCGGACGATCCTGTGCAGATGTATCTTGCTGATATCATGACCGTGCCAGCTAGTCTTGCGGGATTGCCAGCAATGAGTGTTCCTGCGGGCACTACCGAGGCGGGGCTTCCGGTTGGCGTGCAGTTAATTGGCAACCACCGTAGCGATGCGGCGCTATTTGCGCTTGCGCGTTCGCTGGAGGGTAAATAGTATGGATAGTACTGCGCTTTTTGCATTTATGGTAGGCGTGTTGGTGGTGGGTGTTATGCTTGCGGCTGTTATTATGTTTACGAAAAAAGGCCCGGGACCGCTCGATGTTGATAAGTACCGTTCGCGTTGGTTGGCGATCGAAACTCAATTAAAGCGCGACGAAGTCTCATCGTATCACTTGTGCGTTATGAATGCCGACAAGTTGCTCGACCAAGCACTTCGTGACCGCGCCATAAAAGGCGACACCATGGGTGCGCGTATGAAAACCGCAAAAGATACCTGGAGCAATGCCAATGCAGTCTGGACAGCGCACAAGCTACGCAATCAAATTGCACACGAGTCGGATGTTCGCGTTGACTACGACGAAGCGCGCCGTGCACTTTCTGCGTTCAAACAGGCTTTGAAAGATATAGGAGCAATCTAATGGCTACTGAAGAAATGCTAAAAAAATACGATATGACAATCGGTATAGAATGTCATGTACAGCTTGCAACCGACACGAAACTATTTAGCGGTGCCGATAACGACGCCCGCGACAAATCGCCAAACAGTGTCGTGAGCCCGATTGACTATGGCTTGCCTGGCATGCTGCCGGTTCTTAACCGCAAGGCGGTTGATTTGGCTATTAAAGCCGGTAAAGCGTTGAATGCCAAGATTGCCAATGTTAGCCGTTTTGACCGCAAGCACTATTTTTATCCTGATCTTCCAAAGGGATACCAGACAACACAGATGTATCACCCGATTATCCTTGCCGGGTTTATCGATGCGCCACTAGAAGATGGTAGTACGACGCGTGTTCGTATTCACCATGCGCACATGGAAGAAGATGCAGGAAAGCTGACACACTATGGCGACTACAGTTTAGTCGACCTTAACCGAGCCGGAACGCCGCTTATCGAGATCGTGTCTGAGCCCGATATTCACTCGCCACAAGAGGCAAAGGCCTACGCAGCTGAGCTTCATCGATTGATGACGTATGCTGGTGTAACACGTGGTGATTTATACCATGGAAACATGCGTTTTGACGTTAACATTTCTATTGCGCCAAAAGGTGCCTCCGAGCTTGGCAAACGGGCCGAGGTAAAAAACCTCAACTCGTTTAGGAGTGTCGAGAAAGCAGCCGAGTACGAATTTCATCGTCAGGTTGAGTTGGTTGAAAAGGGCGAGCGTGTTGTTCAGGAGACTCGTGGATGGGATGATGCAAAGCAGACGACAAGCAGCCAGCGCTCAAAAGAGGACGCTCAGGATTACCGTTATATGCCAGACGCCGATATTCCACCAATTGTTCTAAGTAACGAAGAAATTGCCGAAATTCAGGCAACCGTTCCAATGCTTCCGCCGGAATACCGCGATAAATGGTCAACGCTTGAATTAGACCGCTCTGTTGTTGATTCACTGCTTTCGACCCGCGAATACGCCAGTGTTGTTACGTACATTCAAGAAAAATCTGGCAATAGCGTAGCGAAGCGTGTTGCGCACTGGTTTGCAAGCGCTCTTGGCGGTCGCAGCGATGAAGAAACGGGCATTGGTGAAGTTGTTGGCGACATTTCGCCCGAGGGCTTTATTGAACTTGCAAAAATGGTAGAAGCCAATGAGCTCAGCAGCACAGCCGCTAAAGAGATATTTATCGAACTGCTTGCAAGCGACAAATCACCTCGCGAAATTGCCGAGGCGAAGAACCTACTGCAGGTAAGTGACGAGTCTGCAATTGCAGCGATTGTCGACGAAGTGCTGGCCGATCCAGCAAGCGCGCAGTCTATTGCGGATATCCGCGAAGGAAAAGACAAGGCGATCGGCTACCTTGTTGGTCAAATTATGAAAAAATCCCAGGGCAAGGCAAACCCTGCTCTGGCGCAAAAACTAATACGCGAGCGGCTATAGCTGCCCGCGTATTAGTTTCGATGATGCCGTACATTCTTAATATTGCATAAAGGAGGAATAAGATGAAACAACCAACAAAAGCGATTATTGCAGCAGCGGGCTTTGGCACGCGTTTTTTGCCACAAACAAAGGCAATGCCAAAAGAAATGATACCGCTTATCGACAAGCCGATTATTCAGTATGTTGTTGAGGAGCTGGTTGAGGCTGGAATTAAGGATATTATTATCGTTGGAAGCAGCAACAAACGTGCGATTGAAGATCACTTTGATGTTCCAAACCAGGATCTTTTAGCGAACTTGCGCGCGGGTGGTCCTAAAAAACAGCACTATATCGATGAGCTTGAGCGCCTATCGAACCTCGCGAACTTTATTTACGTACGTCAAAAAGGTCCATACGGCAATGCGACGCCGCTTATGAGCGCAGCACACCTTATTGGCAAAGACGAATCGTTTATTTATACATGGGCAGATGATTTTATCGTTGCGTCTCCAAGTCGCTTTCAGCAGATGATAAATGTCCATACGCAAAACAACGGCGGAGCTGTTCTGTCGTGTAAAAAGGTGGTTGTAGACAGTGAATACGACCGTTATGGAATCGCCGCGGGCGAAACCGTAGAAGATGGTCTTATTAAGATATCGAGTATCGTTGAGAAGCCTGGCAAAGAGAACGCGCCTTCGGATCTTGCGTCGGTCAGTAGTTATCTTTTGAATGGACAGTTCTTCGACTACTTGGAGCCAGCGTTTCAGGAATTTGATGGTACTGGTGAATTTACATTCCAGCCAATTATGCAAAAAATGATTAACGAAGGTCATGAATATTTTGCGTACGAAGTACAAAATGGAAGTTATTACGACACTGGCGACAAGCTTGAATACCTAAAGACTGTGATTGATTTTGGGCTTGCGCACGAAGAGCTGGGCGCTGATCTTTTGGCTCATATTAAAACAAAGCTCAAATAATTTTATAAGTGTGATTTTGCGCAATAGCACCAAGATCGGTACAATAGAAAGTACTAACATTCTAAATAGGAGGTAGTATATGGGTTGGATTGGATGGATTATATTGGGTGGACTTGCGGGGCTTGTCGCTAATATGATCATGAAAGAAGAGGGTGGTCTATTTAAGAACATTATTCTTGGTGTTGTCGGTGGGCTTGTTGGTGGTGGAATTGTCGACATGCTCGGTGGAACCGGCGTCAATGGGTTCAATATTTACAGCTTTATCGTTGCAGTATTCGGCGCGATGTTGTTGATCTACCTTGGCCGACTTATTAAAAAATAGTCAGATTTTTCTGGCGGATAGGAGAACGAAGTGGACTGGGCACAAATTCTTGTTATATTACTGTCGATCTTTTTAGCAATCTTCCTTTTGCTTGCGATTGTGCTCACAGCGCTACTTATTAAAGTAACGCGGCAAATTAAATCCGTCACTAACTCGGCGCAGCGTACAGCGGAGCATATGGAATCGGCCGTTGCAGGACTTGGTAAAACGATTTCGCCGATGTTTGTTATGGGGATTATTAAAAAGTTTATGAAAAAAGATAAGAAATAGGAGAACCGTATGTCTAAAGGTAAATTTGCACTCGGAGCAGTTATCGGAGCAGTGGCAGGAATTGTTGCGGGAGTACTCTCTGCTCCAAAGAGCGGTAAAGAAACTCGTGCAGATATCAAAGACCGCGCGGCGGAATTAAAGGAGCAAGCGGCTGCAAAGGCGGAAAAGGCTAAAGCTCGCGGCGAATCTGTCGTTGAGGAAGTTAAAGAAAAGGTAGAGCACTACAAAGAGCGCTCCGGCCTAGAAAAGAAGTAACCTATGGCAAAAAAGAGTATCGCTAAAAAAGCAGCCGATCAGTTTAAGACAGATAATGAACGAGGCTCTCGGCTTGCGCTTATCGAAGATCTCTTCTATGACTTTAATCGTAACCGTGTCGAAGTTTACAAGATGAACTTTATACGGGGAATTTTCTTTGGTCTAGGTAGTATCCTGGGTGGCACGGTGGTGATTGCACTGCTTGCATGGATCCTTAGCTTCTTTGTTGAGATTCCAGGAATAGGCGATTCTATTCAGCAGGTTCAAGATTCGATTCAAAGCGATAAAAAATAATCTCTCGTTGTAAACAAAACGCCCCCTAGACATTAAAATCTTGCTATACTAGATATAACTATGGGGGTAGAAACGAAAGAAAAGCTGGCAACAGGGTTGCAGCTTAAATCATCTGATTATGTTCATTTGCATAATCATACGCATCACAGTCTTTTAGACGGGTTAAGTAAAATACCCGATCTTGTAGCACGCGTAAAAGAGCTTGGTATGGAGGCCGTGGCTATTACCGACCACGGCACTATGTCCGGGGTGGTAGATTTTTATAAGTCTGCTACTGCGGCTGAAATCAAACCTATTCTTGGTATGGAAACATACGTCGCCGCTCGCACACGCCACGATCGCGATCCGCAAAAAGACAAGGCTCGTTACCACCTAACATTGCTTGCCATGAATGATATCGGGTATAAAAACCTGATGATGCTTTCTACCAAGGCAAACCTTGAGGGTATTTACTACAAACCGCGTATCGATCACGAACTTATCGAACAGTACAACGAAGGTATTATTATGCTTTCGGGGTGTGCTGGTGGCGAAATCGGTGAAAAGCTGCGTAACGACGATTATGAGGGCGCAAAAGAAGTCGCTATCTGGTATAAATCTATCCTCGGCGACCGCTATTACCTGGAGTTGCAAGATCACGGACATCCAGACGCGCCAGCGCAGTGGGACGTGCAGGTTAAAATCAACGATTATATCGAAAAACTTTCTGAGGAGCTGGAAATCCCTTGTGTTGTAACGAGCGATGGTCACTATCTATCACATGAAGATCAAGATGCACACGAAATATTGCTGTGCGTGGGGACAGGTGCCTTTCTTTCCGACGAAAAGCGAATGAGCCTGAAAGATTTCGAGCTTCACCTTACGGAGCCCGAAGAGATTATTAAGCGTTGGGGCAAGACAAACCCCGAAGCGGTTTTAAATACAAAAAGAATTGCCGATAGGTGTAGTGTGACATTGGAGCTTGGTGGGATTCTTATTCCAAAGTTCCCGGTGCCAGAAGGCGAGACCGAGAAAACATTTCTCGATAAGCTTGTGTATCGTGGTGTGGCAGCACGCTACACCGGCAAAACGCCTGCCGAGGCCAATGAACTGTCGGTAGAGGATATTAAACCCCTTCTGACACCCGAGGTGAGTGAACGTCTTGAGATGGAGCTTGGTGTCTTGGATAACATGGGGTACAACGGGTATTTCCTTATCGTGCAGGACTTTATTAACTGGGGCAAAAACCAAGGAATTATTTTTGGTCCTGGTCGTGGTTCGGCGGCAGGGTCTATTATTGCGTATGCACTAAATATTACCGATCTTGACCCTTTAAAATATGGCCTGCTGTTTGAGCGATTTTTGAACCCGGATCGAATCAGTATGCCGGATATCGATGTAGACATTCAAGATACTCGGCGCGATGAGGTGATTCAGTACTGCTCCGATAAGTATGGCGCTGATCACGTATCAAATATCGTAACATTCGGTAAGATGGCGGCGCGTGCTGCTGTGCGCGACGTAGCACGTGTTTTGCAGGTGCCGTATGCCGAAGCTGACCGCCTCAGTAAGATGATTCCTCCGCCAGCCCAGGGGCGCCATATTCCATTGAAGGTAAGTATCAAAGAAGACGTCGATCTTAAAAAGGAATACGAGACCAACCCAACGGCTAAGCAAGTGTTTGATTATGCCGTTCGTCTAGAGGGAACAATTCGCTCGCATGGCGTGCATGCCTGTGGCGTGGTGATTGCACCCGATGATCTTGTAAAGTACCTACCGCTTGAAATGGCGCAAAAGGGTGTTGTCTCGACGCAGTTTCCTATGGGCGAAGTAGAGGAGCTTGGCCTTCTAAAAATGGACTTTTTGGGCCTTTCTAACCTTACGATCATCAATAATGCGCTCCGAATTATTAAAAAGGTGTATAAAGACGAGATTAACCTTTCTAAGATTCCGCTCGACGATACCCTAACATACGAGTTATTTCAGCGCGGCGATACAACGGGCGTGTTCCAGCTAGAATCTGCCGGTATGAAGCGCTATTTGCGTGATTTGAAGCCAACTGTTTTTGAAGATATCATTGCCATGGTTGCCTTGTACCGCCCAGGTCCTATGCAGTTTATCGATAGTTTCATTAAGCGAAAGCACGGCCAGGAAGAAATTAGTTATCTTCACTCTGGAATGGAAAATTCACTAAAAAGCACCTACGGAATTTTGGTGTACCAAGAACAGTTCATGCAGATTTCGAAAGAATGGTGCGGATTTACCGGTGGTCAGGCCGACACGCTTCGTAAGGCCGTTGGTAAAAAGAAAATCGACCTGATGCGCAAAGTTAAGGTAGATTTCGTTGAAGGTGCGATAACGCATGGTGGCGCCAAAAAAGAGGTTGCTGAAAAGTTTTGGGATCAGCTAGAGGAGTTCGCCAACTACTGTTTTAACAAGTCTCACGCCGCGTGCTACGGGCTTATATCGTACTGGACAGCATATCTAAAGGCGCACTACCCAGATGCATTTATGGCAGCTCTGATGACAAGTGACCAAGATGATATCGACCGCCTTGCGATTGAAATTTCAGAGTGTAAGCATATGGGAATCAAAGTGCTTTCGCCAGATGTCAACGAATCTTTTGTGGAGTTTGCTATTGTGCCAGGCGAAAACGAAATTCGCTTCGGCATGGCCGCAATTAAAGGTGTTGGTGTGGGTGCCGTAGAGGAAGTTCTGCGTGCGCGTAAAGATGGAAAATTTGCAAGCATTGAAGATTTTGCAAAACGAGTCAGCACGAGCAAGTTCAATAAAAAGGCTTGGGATTCGCTTATTAAATCGGGTGGATTCGATGCATTTGGCGACCGCTCTGATTTGCTGTTCAACCTAGAAACAATTCAGGCCTTTGCCAGCAAGGTGCAAAAAGAAGCGCTGAGTGGGCAGACCGACCTGTTTGGTGGCATGAGTACCAATACGGACATTCAGCCAACAGTGACGCTGCAAACCGCACCAACGAAATTTACCGAAAAAGAGCAGCTTATGTGGGAGCGTGAACTTCTGGGGCTGTATATTAGTGCGCACCCGCTCGATAAGTACGGATCGTATTTTGAAGAGCAAACGATTCCTCTTATGCGCATGACGCCGGATGTTGATGGTAAAAAGGCAACGATTGGCGGGTTAGTAAGCACTGTTCGTTCTATTGTGACGAAATCTGGTACAAAAATGGCATTTGTAGGGTTGGAGGATAAAACTGGCGAAGGTGAGGTGATTGTATTTCCTAATCTCTACGAGCAAGTTGGGGCGAAGCTTATTCAAGATGCCGTAGTACGTGTGACAGGCAAGATAAGTGCAAGAGATCGCGATGGCAATTTGGGCGACGACGCGAAAATGATTGCTGATGAAATTGTAGAGGTGACAGACCAAGAGCTGAGGGATTACGAATCGACAGGCCGCAAGATGCAAGCGCCAAAAATGAGCTCTAAGGTAAAAGCGATGCGCGTTGCGGAATTTAAAGCAAAGAAAACTGGTGGCGAGGTAAGCGCGCCAGCAAGCACTATGCCAAAAGATCCGGCTCCTATTGAAAAACCACGGCCGATCGTTGACATGCCACCTGTAAAAAAGCTGTTTGTTCATATCAAAAACCCAGATGATCACGACGCGCTTTTGCAACTGAAACGCACCTGTAGCGAATTTGTTGGGAATATCGATATTATTCTTGTGCTAGGGGCAGATAAGAAGTCGGCAATTAAGCTGCCATTTAAAATCGATGGTAGTGACACGCTAATTGGTGAGTTGGTTAAGTCGCTTGGCGAAGACTGTGTCGTACTAAAATAAACAACGCCTAAAGGGTGACTCGTTGCATGCGATTCACGCTTATGCTAGCGTTAAATACAGTGACTATTAAAACTGTATTACAAACGCGCCCGCAAATATCCAAAATACTACTTGGAGTTTGTGCTGCTGTTGTTGCGATTGCCGCGCCTCTTCAAATAACTAATTCTGCGGTGTATGCCGATCAGTATGATGATCAGATTCAGGCAATTCAGAATCAGGTTGATCAATACCAGCAGAGTGCAAACGCCTTGCAAAAACAGGCGAATACATTGCAAAAAATGATTGGCGTTCTCAATGCCGAAAAAAAGTCGATTCAAGCGCAGCTAGAGCTTTCTCAGACAAAATTGAATAAGTTAACGGCAGATATTGCCGCGAATGAAATAAAGCTTGCAAACAATAAAGATGCGCTTGGTAAGATTGTTGCAGATTTGTATATCGACGACGGTATTTCGCCACTTGAAATGCTGGCGAGCAGCAAAAACGTCGGTGAATATATGGATAAAAGCGAGTATCGCTCGGCGGTAAGTGAGCGTCTTGCAGAGACAATTGATGCAATTAAGACTCTTAAAGACCAGTTAGAAAAAGATCAGCAAGCGGTTAAAAAGGTTGTTGCGCAGCAAAAAGCGCAGCGAGCATCACTTATTGCCAAAGAAGCCGAAAAGCAGAAATTATTAAAAGAAACGAAGGGCAAAGAAGCTGCTTATCAAAAGCAAATCGCCAATAGTAAGGCGAAAATGTCTGCTATAGCCGCCGAGCAGCAAGCGGCGCTTGCCCGACTAACAAATGGCGGTGCGTACAACTCGGGCTCGGTTGGTTCATTCCAGTTCCGTAACTTTAGTGGCAATATGCCATGTGGTGGCGGCGGGTACACGCTATGTGGCGCCCAGGATAGCTATGCGGACCAATGGGGCTTGTATAACCGCGAATGTGTTAGCTATACCGCATGGGCTGCATACAATCGCTTCGGCAAATACGTTACAAACTTTTCGGGCCGCGGCAATGCTCAGGATTGGCCATACAGCGCACCAGATCTTATGGGCGCAAGTGTTAGCCGGTCGCCATCTGTTGGCGCTGTAGCGATCTTGCCTGCAACTCCTGGATTTGCGCCAATTGGACACGCCATGTTGGTAGAGGCAGTACTGGGCGGCGGCTGGGTGCGCGTGAGTCAATATAACTTTGGTGGCACAGGTGAATACAGTACGATGGATATCAAATCATCGGGCGTTGTGTTTGTTCACTTTGATAATCGCTAGTTCTTAACAGAGAGTGCGTACAGGGCAATACCCGCAGCCACGCTAACATTGAAAGATTCTTTTTCACCGCGCATGGGTATTTCTACGAGGTCATCGCAAGTGGCGCGAAGCTCTGGCGTGATTCCCTCTACCTCTTCCCCAAGAAGAAGTACGATCTTACTCGGCGGTGTATAGTTTTGAATAAGGGTCGCCCGGTCATCTTGTTCGAGGCCGACAACCGTGTATCCCTGGTTTTTTAGTGAAATAATATCCGGCTCTTCTTGATATTCGAATGGAACAAGGGTCTCGGCGTCTAGCGCTGTTTTATGAATCTGAAGTGTCAGTTTATCGGCAATATGAGGTAATCGCGCGTCGTTATTTTGACGTGGATAGGGCGTGTAGCCGCTTAGAATTATCTTTTTTACGCCAAAACCTTCGCTTGTGCGAAAAATTGCGCCAACGTTGTGGGTGGACCTTATATTGTGAGCGATAACGATAATTTCTGGCATGATTACCTGATTATACCACTATAAAATGCTAGTGTTTTCTGCTACTATAGCAACAATGGACGAAGATAGGGTACAAGAAAAACGTCGTGAACAAGATGAAAAAGCAACGCAGCAGCGTGCTGCTATTTTGGGGTTGCAGTATCTCGACACGCGCGATGTCGAAGCAAGTCTTCCGCTTGTTACGGATATACTTAAGAACGACGAAATGTACAAAGGCTATGTTGTTCCGCTGACAAAAGGCGGAGGAACTGAGCCGTTTCGTTTTGGCGTTACTAGCCAAACGCCACAATCCCTTATTCGCAAAATGGAAGCCGATTTCAATTCGCGCGGTGAAAACACGCAGTTCCTACTAATAAGTAACAGCGGATTCCGTGCGTTTATGGCTCGGTTTGATCCGCCGAAAAAAACGATTTATCAAGATATCGAGATTGCTAAAGAAGGCGACAGTGACACGATTGCAGGAGTCAGTAAAACCCTTAACTCTGTTAGTAGTGACCAGGTTTTCGATTATCTTATTACACAGGCCGACAAGCTGAACGCGAGCGATATCCATATCGAAAACGAACGTACGTATATTCGTATCCGTATGCGTGTCGATGGTGCGCTTCACCCGGTAGCCGATCTCGATAAAGATCGTTACCGCGTTATAATGGGCGAGCTTGCGTCGCGTGCGAACGTATCTACCGCTGCTGTCGAGCCGCAATCTGGTCACATTCAAAAAGAGATTACCCGTGACGGCGCAACCCATTTATTGAACATTCGTGTCGAAACGGTGCCAACAATGTATGGCCAAGACGCGGTGCTTCGTTTGTTTAACTTCGATGAAAGCTTGTTGAATCTTGATCTTTTGGGTATTCCCGACAAGCAGCGCGAAGAAATTAATAATATTATCAGTCACCCGCGCGGAATGGTGCTGATGGTTGGTCCAACTGGTTCTGGTAAGTCGACGACCCTCTACAGTATCCTAAACGCGCTTAATACGCCGGATCGTAAACTTATCACCCTTGAAGATCCTATCGAGTACGGACTAAGCGGCATCTCGCAAATTCCAATTAACACAACAGGCGGTCAAAGCTTTGCCGATGGCCTGCGTAGCGTACTACGTCTCGACCCAGATGTTGTGATGATCGGTGAGATCCGTGACCAAGATACTGCTAGAACGGCAATTCAGGCCTCTATTACGGGCCACCTGGTGCTATCAAGCTTCCATGCTAACTCCACTAGTGCCGCATTTAGCCGTATGATCGATCTCATCGGGGTTAATCCAATCTTTAGTTCGGCTATCCGGTTGCTTATCGCGCAGCGTCTGGTGCGCCGCCTCCACGACGAAACAAAAGAAGAATACGAGCCCGACGAATCAACCCGCAAGTATGTGCGCGATGTTTTAAAAGGCTTGCCAGACGATATCGAAAAGCCAGATCTCGACACCTTTAAGTTATGGCGGCCAGTGCCTACCGATGACGTACCGTTTGGCTATAAAGGTCGTGTCGTTATTATGGAGCAAATGGTCGTTACTGAGGATATTCAAAAATTCCTTCGTGGTGATGTTGCCGATATTCACACCGAAGCTATCGAAGAGGCCGCAACGCGCGGTGGAATGGTAACGCTGCTTCAGGCGGGCGTTCTCGCGGCGCTTCGTGGCGAAACCACCCTCGAGGAAGTTAACCGAGTAATTTAGGCATCTGCTATACTTGCCCTATGGAGAAGATTCTCTATATCGGCGGTATCGGTAGTAGTTCACATTCAGTTGAGACGGTGGCTGCCGCGCTTTCGGCACAGTTTAAGTTAAATGTTATCGCGATGTCTTTTAGTATGGCATGCTCGCAGCGCGCCAGAGTTGCCCAGCTTGCGCGTGAAAGTTTGGTCATTACGCATTCCGAGGGTATTTTGGCGCTTAAAGATACGGCACCGATGGAACTGGTTGCTGTTGCACCTCCTATGCCTTCACATCCTCTTCTTTTGATAGGCCGTGCGTTTCCGAAAACTTTTGCATTATTACTAAGTGGCCGCGAATCTTACGAACGACCACGAAAACTCATCGATTACCATGCGCGACTACTTTTAGAGCACGGCTTGCATCCACGCTACAATAGCATGATGATACGGGAGGTCGCTTCGTTCGATGTTGCGCGGTTTGCGGTAGAAGTAACAATGACGGGCGGCAAGGTCACACTAGGCTTTATGGAACACGACCTGTTGTTTCCCGGCGCGCATCTTCATCCGCATATAGAGGTGGCTAAAGAGCGTGGAGTTAAAGTGTTCGAGAATATTATCGGACAGCACGATGAATTTGCGCTGTATCCAGTAGATGTCATGGCACAAATGCAGCGATTAGTAAAATAATTAAACAATAACTTTAGCGATTGCAGGTACAAGACGGTCGTCGAAAACCGATGGAATAATACATTCTGAATCTGGTGCTTCAACAAGGCCTGCGATAACCTCGGCGGCAGCAATCTTGTGTTGATCGGTAATTTTTGTAACGCCGTTATCAAGCGCACCACGGAATATACCCGGAAAGGCGATCGCATTGTTTACCTGGTTTGGAAAGTCACTTCGGCCTGTGGCGATGATAGCAACGCCTGCCACCTTGGCCTCGTCTGGCATGATTTCGGGCGTAGGGTTGGCCATGGCAAAAACAATAGGGTCTTTATCCATCGACTTCACCATTTCGGTTGTCAGAAGCCCGGGCTTTGATACGCCAATAAAGACATCTGCCCCTTGAATAATGTCCTCAAGAGACCCATCGATACTAGAAAGGTTCGTAAACTCAAGCAAAGCTTTCTTCTCGTCGTTAAGATCGGTTCGGTTTTTACTAATAACGCCCTTGCTATCTACAGCGAATATTCGCGGGCTTGCATATAGGTGAAGGAGCTTCATAATTGCCGTGCCAGCCGCCCCGGCTCCTACGACAACAATTTTAGCGTCTTTAAGTTCTCGGCCGGTAACTTTCATGGCGTTTATAAGCCCCGCAAGCGTTACGATGGCAGTGCCGTGCTGGTCATCGTGAAATACGGGGATATCAAGCTCGGCTTTTAAGCGCTCCTCGATCTCAAAGCACTGCGGTGCAGCAATGTCCTCTAGGTTAATAGCGCCAAAGCTGCTCGAGATTGCCTTAACGGTGGCAACGATTTCGTCGGGTGTGTGGACATCGAGGGTGATAGGAACACTATCGATACCGGCAAAGTGTTTGAAAAGGAGTGCCTTTCCCTCCATGACCGGCATCGAACCTTTAGGGCCAATATTACCTAGGCCAAGCACGGCCGAGCCATCCGAAATAACGGCAACCAAGTTGTTCGTCCACGTATAAACGGGTAGTTGTGATGGATCGTCGGCAATGGCGCGACTTACGGCGGCGACACCCGGCGTATAATACGCGCTTAGCTTTTCTTTTGTTAAGTCTTCGGTATCTCGCAAAGTGGTGGTAATTTTGCCTTTGTGGGATTTATGCAGGGTAAGGGCGAGTTCATCATAGTTCATATGCTTAGTATAGCAAGTGCTGATAAGTTAGTGCAAAATACGCTAAAACCCTTTAAAAAGACGGACATCTATGCTATAGTAAACAACTGATTGTATCTATAAAATAGTAAAGCGAGAGAATAATGAGTTTTGAACTTATCAAAAAAGTTAACGACGAGCAGAAAAAAGCTGGTGTTGTTGACGTTCGTAGCGGTGACACCGTTCGTGTTCACCAAAAAATTAAAGAAGGCACCAAAGAGCGTATTCAGATCTTTGAAGGTGTTGTTATCCGTACCGACAACAAGCAGTCACACACGTCACGTATTACCGTACGTAAAATTGCAAGCGGTGTTGGTGTAGAGAAAAGCTTCTTGCTTCACAGCCCACTTGTTGAGAAAATCGAAGTTACTCGCCGATCGAAAGTTCGCCGTAATTTCCTTTCATTCCTTCGTAACCGTAGTGGCAAGAGCGCACGCTTGACCGCTAAAAACTTCGACCGCGAAGGCATCAACAAAGTTGCCGAAGCTCCAGCAAAAGCTGAAGTTGCCGACGAAGCAAAATAGTAATTCTCGCTATCTTTAAAAACACCCGCTTTTAGTGGGTGTTTTTTGTGTCGTCATATGGTGAAACCCCGCTCCTATGAGCGAGATCTCACCATAAATGAGGTTCTCGCTGACTGTAGCGGGGTAGGGGCTGGTCAGATACGGCCGAGGCGGTCGGCAATCTCCAGCTTGGCGTGGCTCCGAGCATCCTCTCCGTCGAACATGGCGTCGGTGAAGTTGTCGGTCATGGTGAAGAGTAGGCGCTTCATCGCGTCGGGCGTATCCAGCTCGCTGATCTTGCGGACCAGCATGTCGGCGAATTCCTCGACGGTCATCGTCTTGCCAGCCTCCTCGAGGAGAAGGCCGGGGAGTTCTCGTGGGGTTTTGTCGAAGCCCACGATCCCTCTCAGTCGACGCTCCATGAGTCGAGTGTCGACCAGTCTAACATTTGACATGTCAAAGCCTCCAAGCAGAAAGGTAACTAACCGAATGAACAATAAATGATTTATGTGCATGTGTCAATGGTAAGAGATAAGATGATAGTGCCCGCCGGGCCGGACACTATCGCCGTAATCGACAGTGTGCGCAGATCAGCGGGCTACGCCTTAGTATCTACCTGCGCGAATATTCGTAACGCCTCGCTCTGCACTCGTTGGTCGCGCACCAGTGCCTTGATATAGCCCGGCACGAGCATCGTCAGTGTTACGGCCATCGCCCCGCTTTGGAATCTCGTGCAGTATGCTTCGATTTCAGAGGTGAGCATGGTGACGACGCCCTCGGCGGTAAGGTCCGTCGATGAATAGTTGGCAACTTGGGAATGGAGATACTGGGCGTGATGTTGACTGGGGCTGACTGTAGCCAGGCGCTGCAATACCTCGCGGCGCGCTGGCATCGTGAACGTTCGTCTACTCGACATGACTCCCCCTGTATTCGCAGGTTGTTAAGGTTAATTAAACAATACCACTGTACATATGGGGAGTCAATTTGTGCTACGATACATGTATGATTGTGGGGATAGACGAGGTTGGCCGAGGGGCCTGGGCTGGGCCTATGGCCGTGGGTGCGGTACTTTTGGGCGGCGCCTCTATTGAAGGCCTTACAGACAGTAAAAAGCTAACGAAAAAACAGCGCGAGCGCCTTGATATCGAAATACGACAGAAAGCGCTTGCTATTGGAATTGGCTGGGTGAGTGCGCGGACTATCGACGAGATAGGACTTAGCGCGGCGCTAAAATTAGCAGCAATGCGAGCCTTGGCGCATATACGCGGCGACTACAAAGAGATTATTATCGACGGCACGATCCGGCTTGTTGATGATCCGCGGGTAACGCTTATGGCCAAGGCGGATTTACTGGTGCCGAGCGTATCGGCTGCTTCTATTGTCGCTAAAGTGGCGCGGGATAATTACATGAAACATATTGATAAGGTGTTTCCAGGATACAAGTTTGGCAGTCATGTAGGATATGGCACGGCTAGCCACCGCGCTGCAATACAAGAAAAAGGCGTTTCGCCGATTCACCGTCTTTCGTACGCACCGCTTAAACAATATCAAGCTACTCCACGGATTGCTCCTGCGCCCAGTGTTCGCACGACAAAGCAAATAGGCGATACTGCTGAAAAAGTCGTTGAAGCACATCTTGCAAGTGTAGGCCATGTGATATTGGCGCGTAATTGGCGAACCAAGTACTGTGAAATCGATATTGTCTCGCGACTTGGTGATACGGTGTACTTTACAGAGGTAAAGTATCGAAAAACCGACAATCAGGGTGGAGGGCTTGCCGCAATTACAGCTAAAAAGCAGCGACAAATGGCATTTGCTGCCGAGTTTTATGCAACGAAAAACAACATGAGTGCGACAGACATGCGACTGGCTGCGGCCGACGTTGCCGGCCGCGTTCCGACGCTAAAGACTTTTCTAGAGCTTGGCTAGGGCTTCTCGAACCTCGGGGCCATCGCGCTCGATAAGCTGTACTCGGCCTTCAATCTCGCCTATGCCGATTGTTATGACACGGGTAAGAGCAGGAACATCAATCATGGGGCTAAAGAACGCCTTGTATTCTTCTAGCTGGTTTCGCGTCATTAACGACCCAGCTGCGTAACGAGGAAAATCGTCGTAGCTCTTATCGCCACTAAATGTTTGTTCAATCCATTTCCAGTTATCCTGAAGCCACTGCCATGCAATTGCGCGTCCACTGCGGTTTCGCATAAGCCACACCAGCCAATGCGTGGCGTCTTGGCTGCGTACGATCGTCCCTTGTTTTATAAGATCAAGCAGTTTGCTGATCGTGACCTCATTTTTAGTTGAGGTAAGTCCGCTTGCAATATCTTGTTGAAGATCGGGTGATGGAGTCTTGCCGTACTTCTCGATCAGCGTGTCGACTAGCTCGCTTGTTTCGCCGTGGCGAACGGCTGTACCAACAATAAGTGCGCGCAGTTCGGCGTCGAGCTCTTCGAGGCTCTTCGAGGCATACAGCTCTTTTGCGGTGGCAAGCACATCGGCATCTTCGCTGTAGATCATCATACCAATAATTGTCGCACGCATTTTTGTGTCGGTCTCTGACTCGTTTTCTTTAGCATCCCAGCCTAGGCGATTGTATTGTTTTCGTGCTATGGTTCCTGACAAACTGCGAAGCTTGCGCTCTGCGTCTTTGTCGGTTTCAACGAATTTCTTTAGTTCGTTGATTGCAAGCGAGATAATATCCCACACCGCCTCGGCCGTTTCGTTTTTGTAAGCGTCTAGCAAGGGAATAAGCGACGCGGTAGAAACAAGGCCGCCCCGTGCAAGGAGCGTTTGTTCGTGAAGAAGCTGAAGCCGATCAACGACATCGAGCTCTCCGTTTTCAACCTGCTGAATGAGCTGCGAAAGTAGATCGCCGTCGTACTGGGTAATAAAATGCGCGGTACTGCCAACGTTAAGACGCAGGGGTTCGCTCGATGTATGTTTAACAGTGATCTCTTTAGTAGTGAGCATCTGAGGGACATCGGTCGATGACGCTTTGAGCGGAATCGGCCACAGCTTGCTTGAGGGTTCGTGAGGTCCCACAAAGAACTGTTGCTGAGAGAGTGTTAGCATGTCGCCGTTTTGTGAAACCGTGACGACAGGATATCCCGATTGCGATATCCAGGTATTCATGAAATCTCCGATATTTTCGCCACTGGCGTCGCTTAATTCGTTCCATAGGTCATCGCCAGTGGTATTGCCGTATTTGTACTTTGCAAAGTACGACGCAAGGCCCTTTTGGAAGGCTTCATCGCCAATATATTGCTGAAGCATGCGCATAAGACGGCCACCCTTGGCGTACACGATTGCACCGTCGAACAGCGTGCTGATTTCATCTGGGTGATTAACCTCTGTTTGAACGGGTTGAACGCCCTCAAGGCTATCGCGGCGAAGCGCATAAATAGATTCGGTTGTAACAAAATCGAGCCATACGCTCCAATCTGGATGGAGAGCGTCGGGCGCAAGGTGCTCCATAAGGTTAGCGAAGCTTTCGTTAAGCCACAAATTATTCCACCATTTCATTGTGACGAGATTGCCAAACCACTGGTGACTCAGCTCGTGTGCAACAACACCCGCAACGTAGTGCTTGCTGCTAACGCTCGTAGTCTCGGGGTCGACCAAAAGGGCAACCTCGCGGTAGGTGATAAGTCCCCAGTTTTCCATGGCTCCCGAGCTGAAATCTGGAAGCGCGACATGGTCAGACTTTGGCAATGGGTAAGGTGTGCCAAAATATTCGTTAAAGAAATCGATAGTTTCCACGGCGCTGTCGAGTGCAAAATCAAGGCTGCTAGCAGGCTGTGCTGGCGTGGCCCATACGTTCACCTCAACACCTTGCTTTGTAACGGCGGTTTTTTTGTGGAGTTCGCCCGCTACCCACGCCAAAAGATACACGCTCATGCGTGGTGTTGTATCAAAATGCGTGACAAGTTTGTCGTTCTCGATTTGCTGTTGCTTGATAGGCATATTTCCAAGTACAACAATATCTTGCTCTGTCGTAAGCGCTACGTCGAACGTTGCCTTTGCTTCAGGCTCATCGATACATGGAAAAACCTCGCGCGCATGGTGGCTTTCAAATTGCGTCGCCAAAAGCTCCTTTTTTACACCGTCGTGTTCATAGTAGCAAGGGTAAAGACCATGCATACCATCAGTTATAGTGCCACTAAAGCCAATGGCGACAATATGGCGGCCTGCGTGAATATCCGGGTGAATGATACTTATTTCATCGTTCTCGCCCTGGTTAAAATCAGCCTCCTTGCCATCGACCGTTACGGATTCAATTGTCAGATCTTTTGCGTGAACTTTAATCTCGCCAGTAGAATCGGGCGAAGATCCGTTAATAGAAACCGTGCCGCTAAAAGTACGGCCTATGCGGTCGTGGTTTAGCGAGAGTTGGTAATGTTCGGGGACGAATTGGGTAATAAGGCGAGAAACAGTTTGCATGTAATCTATTGTAACAAAGGTATACTAGTATTATGAAACGCACCTACCGTATCCGACGCTTTGTTGCGGTGATTGTAGCGACGATTGGACTCGGCGCTATTATTTTTACGCACCCCGATTTGCAACAGCCCATGGCGCCGCAGGCAACCGAAAATCAGGCAGCTAGCGAAGCGCAAACGGCACTAGATACACTAGAGGTAAAGGGGAGAGCGCCAAAAACCGGCTACGAACGCTCGCAGTTTGGTGATGGCTGGGCAAGCAGCGGCGGATGCGACACGCGAAACAGTATCTTGCGCCGAGATTTGAGTAATGTGGCGATGAATGAAAAATGCCAAGTTGTCAGTGGTACACTAAACGACCCATATACTGGCAAGGTAATTATGTTCACACGTGGCGAAACATCTAGCCAATCGGTGCAGATCGATCATGTGGTGGCACTTAGCGACGCGTGGCAGAAAGGTGCGCAGCAATTGTCGTACGAGCGTCGTAAAGAGCTGGCAAACGACCCGTTGGAACTTTTGGCGGTAGAGGGCGCGGCGAATATGCAAAAATCAGATGGCGACGCGGCGACGTGGCTTCCACCAAATAAACCGTTTCGTTGTCAGTACGTGGCTCGGCAAATCGCCGTAAAAAAGAAATACAGCCTGTGGGTGACGGCTGCAGAAAAAGATGCAATGGTTCGTGTATTGGTGGCATGTCCTGCGCAAGGCTTGCCAAAGTAACTTTGAGGTGCTGGTCCCCGCCGTAACGGCGGGGACGGCGAGTAGGACTCCTCGTTGGCATTTACGCCGATTTTGGCTTGGGCCGACTCCTGAACACGTACCGGAACGTGCCGGTCATATTCAAGAAGCCGATCGTAATGCAGCAGATCAGATACGCCCACATGTATGGGACGCTCAACGCTGCCACCAGCACCCAGAACAGGCATTGGCTGGCGATCATGGTGCCTGCCTTGAGGACGTGGTGGCGGCGCCACTGCGGCCAGAATGGCAGCTTGCGCTGTGCGGGATCGATACACCACCGGTTGAGGCAGAACTGTATCTGGTTCGATACGATTGTTCGTGCCCAGTTGGCGGTCACGGGAGCAACTCCCATGACGCTGACGAATAGTGCAAGGATGAGAGCGTTGCCGCCCGTCATGCCTGCGCCGATCAGCATGTACCTATACCGCTCGGGCGTTATGCCGATCTTACGTAGCAATCGGGTCATTTCGCTCCTAGTTCGAGGTCCAATCTCATATAACATATTAAAACATATCTACTAAAAGTCAAGGCGAGTCCGAACAGCTGATTGCGATACAATAGAAGATATGAACGCCACTGAACTTGGTTTTGCAGCCGACCTGCCCATTTTTGATTATCACGAGGCGATTACGTCGGCAGTGGATGCAAATCAGGTTACTATAATTACAGCTGAAACCGGTGCGGGTAAAAGCACGCAGGTTCCGCAGTATTTGGCCGAGCACGGTTATAGTAAAGTGATTGTGACGCAGCCGCGTATTCTTGCGGCACGCAACCTGTCGCGGCGCGTCCGCGAAGAGCGTGCTATGCGTACAGGTGTGGATTCGGACGAACTAATTGGCTACCGAACGGCGCATGAACGCGATGATGGGCCTGATACTCAGATTTTATACTGTACCGACGGTCTTCAGCTTGTGCGCGAGATTACTGGCAGTGGCACGAGTGAAAAGCAGGTACTTGTCCTGGACGAAATCCATGAATGGAACGAAAACATGGAGGTGTTGGTGGCATGGGCGAAAAAGCGTTGTCAGGAAGAGCCACGTTTTAAAGTGGTAATAATGAGTGCCACGATAGAGTCCGAAAACTTGGGTGCGTACTTTGGCACGACGTCTATCATTGCGGTGCCTGGTCGCAGCTACGAGGTAGTAAAACGTCGCGGAAAAGATCTGATAGCTGAGATTATGCAGCTTCTTGACACAAAAACGAGCAATATGTTGGTATTTTTGCCAGGTAAGGCCGAGATAGAGAATGTAGGCGAGGCGATTAAAAAGAAGGCACTTGCCAAGGGTGTCCCCGTTATTCCTTTGCATAGCCAGCTAGAGGCGTCTGCTCAGCAGCAGGCGTTTGCCTCGTATCCTAAGGGTAAAGTGATCCTCTCGACAAATATTGCACAGACCAGCGTTACGATAGATGATATCGACGTGGTAATAGATTCGGGTCTGGAGCGTCGCAGCGAGGTGCAAAACGGCGTCGAAGGGCTATTTATTGCCCAGATATCGCAGGCTGATAGTTTGCAGCGCGCTGGTCGTGCTGGTCGAACTAAAAACGGTGAGTATATTTTAGCGCCGTACGATACGATGCCATGTCTTGCTTTTGAAGATAGGCCGCCGTATGGCACGCCCGAAATCCTGCGCAAGCATATCGATCGGCTGACGCTTCGGCTTGCAAATGTTGGGATTGATATCGAGCTTCTTGACTTTTATCATGCTCCGAGCCACCGCGCGCTTAAAAATGCCAAGCGTACGCTTGTAGCGCTTGGCGCTCTTACGCAATCGGGTGAAGTAACGGCAACAGGCCGGCGCATGGAGCGGTTTCCGGTGGAATCTGCCTTTGCGCGCATGCTTGTAGAGGCCGAGATGTATTCGCAGGAAGTCCAGGCAAAACTTGCTGCAATTATCAGCATCCAAGAGGTGGGTGGAATCGTAAAAAGCAGCACCCGCTACACTGCTTGGCGTTCGTTCACTCGCCAAACGAAGTCTGATCTTTTGGCACAGTACGATGTTTATTTGGCGATTCCGACTATAGACCCAGAGCAGTTTGAAGACATGGGGATTATTGGCAAAAATGTCATTAAGGCCCAAGAAACGATGGAACGGCTCGATAGGGATTTGGGCTTTGATCCCAGTAAATTAACACCTATCGAAAGTCACGAGGTCGAGCCGCTGCTTAAGTGTATTGTCGCCGGGCAAATCGACCAGCTATGGACGGTCGAGCCCGACGGCACGGTGATTCATCTTTCGAACAATCAAAAACGCGAGCTTTCAAGTGGTACTGTGGTAGCGCACCCGAAGTTGATTGCGGGCACGCCGTTTGATTTGCAGATCCCGACACCTAAGGGCGACCTTGAGACACTTCATTTAGTGCAGGGGGTTACTGCGGTCAATCCAGCATGGCTAGAAGGTCTTGTTCCACATTTATTTACGTCAAAGCCAGGCAAAATATACTACGATAACGACCAGGGTGCATTGGTGATGCGTCAAGTCGTAAAGTTTAATGGGCGAACTGTTGAGGGTGCTGGTGTGCCGATCACCGATTCAAATCCGCGAACGCGGCGTATGTTTGCCGATCTTTACGGCGCATGGCTATACGAAAGGTTAGAGCGCGAAAGACGCAATCTTCGCAAGAGTCACAACCGGCGAATACCAGCAGTATTACTTAGGCAGTTGCAAAAGCAAGTCCGAACTATTACCGGTGGCGCAATATCCCTGGGCGAGCTTAGTCGTCAGCAGCGGGCCGAACTGGAATCGCTCGGTAAAATGCAAACACATCTGGGCGATGCATTCATGGCGAAATTAGGAACATCACGAAAAGGTGGCGACCGCTCGGGACAGCAAAGACGAGGCTGGGAGCCTCGTCATAAACGCAAGTACGATCGTCGAAACGACTATCGTTAACGCTTTTTAATGATTATTTCGAGATTAGAAATATACTGCGCCGGGTTAACATGCTTGTTTTTTCGAAGATAAGCCAGGTGAATCTCGACAAAAGGTAGTTGGCCATCGGGGTATTCCGTTGCGCTCGGGCTGTACATACTTTTGGTCGTCATAGAAGGATCGTCCTGAAGCTCCCGTAGCTTTTCGGTGATTTCATCGATAGTCATAAATGGCTGCATGGTATCAGTATGCGCCTATTTGTCACTAAAACCTAATCGAGAGGGGTTAGCCTCTCGATTAGATTGTATGTTTACTTCTTTTTGCTCTCAATGGCAATCTTCTTTGGCTTTGGAAGTGGCGTTAAGGGGATGGTTACCTTAAGGACGCCGTCATTTAGGTGCGCTGCAATTTCATCGACATTCGCGCGCTCGGGGAGCTGTATGCGCCTGTAAAAGCTACTGCTGGTTTCGCGCACGACATATTTCTTTTTCTTGTCTTCCTCTTTTTCGTGCTTTTCCGCCTGAATAACAAGCGTGCCGTGATCTACTTCTATATTCACGTCGTCTTGTACGAAGTGAGGTAGGTGCGCCTCGACAACCAGCTCGTTGTCATCGTTCGTATAGACATCCGTCGTTGGAATATTCACGCCCTTTAATGGTGTCATCCAATCGTCGCCAAAAACTTGCTTTTGCAACGCGCTCAGCTCGGCAAATGGATCAAACTTTACAAGATTACTCATCATTAACTCCTTTCGTAGTAATTACTTAATACTTTAGGAGAAGCATAATGCTTCTGTACTTTTATGATATAAAAAGATGTTTTTTGTTGTCAATGATCTGAATCACGATCGTTGTAAGTATCACAGTTTGTAAAATCACGAACAGTAACCGATGTGAACAAGGCATTTTATCATAAGCGTCAAATACGATACTATTTTTATTGTACGAGCGTGATTGTGTGCGGTAGCTTGGTATAATTATATATGTGGGCGCGCCACAAAAGTAGACAGTAAACTAAGAAGGAGAAACTAATGACACAACTTGGATTAGGTCTTACAGTAGCGGTAGCAGTAACACTCGGCGTAGGCGTTGGCTTAGGTCTGTAAACAAAATCGAACACTATGGCGGCTCCTACCCGGGCCGCCTTTTTTGTTGTTTAAAGGTATAATAAAAGGAGATAAAGAATAGGCGGACATACATGAATACGATTACCTGCACGAAATGTGGCGAAACGATTGAAATAGATAAAGCCCTAGAAGGCCAGATAGAAGCACGGGTGCTAGCGGCCGAACGCCACAAGCACGACGAAGAGGTAGCGAAAATGCGTGCCGAGCAAGAGGCGACAATTGCCAAAGAGCGTGCCGCGGCTAGCGAACTGGCAAACAAGCAACTGGCGGGTGAAAAGGAACTACTTCGCAAACAGGCCGAAGCCGATCTAGAGCTAGAAAAGAAAAAGATTATTCAGGATGCCGAAAACCAGCAGCGCCGTGCCTCGCAGGAACAAGAGGCGTTGATAAAGCGCCTGCAAGACGACGCCGATAGCGCCAAAGAAGATAACAAAAAACTTCGCGAAGACCTGAGTAAGCTGATGGATGAGCTGCGGGCAAGCCAAAAAGCCCGCGACAACGCCGAACTAGAGGCAAAAAAGAAAATGGCCGAAGAAGAGGCAAAAATTCGCGACGAAGTGCAAAAAACAGCTGACGAAAAGCAGCGCCTTAACTTGGCGGCGAAAGAAAAGACTATTACCGATCTTCAAAAAGCACTCGACGATGCTCAGCGTAAGGCCGCCCAAGGTAGTCAGCAGCTTCAGGGTGAGATATTGGAGCTTGATTTAGAGGAAGCACTGGCGCAGAACTTCCGCGACGACGAAATCTCGCCGATAGCTAAAGGCGTCAATGGCGCCGATATCAGCCACACGGTAAAAAGCCAAAGTGGCATAGAATGTGGCGTGATTTTGTGGGAAATAAAGCGCACGAAAAACTGGACAGACAGCTGGATTCCTAAATTAAAGGGCGATCTGCGTAGTGCAAAAGCAAATATTCCTGTAATTATTAGCGAGGTGTTGCCTAAGCAGCTAGAGAGCGACATGGGCTATGTTGACGGCGTGTGGGTAGTAAAGCCAAAGCTGGCTATAATTCTTGCCACGCTGCTTCGTAAGAACCTGCTCGACATAAAACGCCAAGAGGTTCGTGCGGCCAACCAAGACGAAAACGCCGCGGCTTTGTATACGTTTGTCACGAGCCACGAGTTTAGCCAGCAGATCGAAAGTATGGTAGAAACCTACCAAGAGATGACTGCGCAGGTAACGAAAGAGCGTGTCGCGTACGAAAAGCTGTGGGCGCAGCGTGACAAACAGGCACAAAAACTACTACTAAGTACTGCAAATATTGTTGGCAGTATGCAGGGTCATATTGGCGCCTCAAGTATGCCAAAAATCAAAGGGCTCGAGCTTGGCGAGGGCGAGCTTTAGTAAAATGTAACATCAGTTCACCTCTGGGCGGCGTAGGTATAGCGTATATTGCATGCGCTTAAAAATCAGCCTATACTAAAACTACAAATTAAGGAGGACAGGGACGTGAAAGCAATCCATGTAACAGCTCTAGCACTAGTAGTAATTGGGGCGTTAAACTGGGGACTAGTTGGCTTCTTCGACTACAACTTGGTTGATGCGCTCTTTGGCGAAGGATCGACCCTATCGCGTGTGGTATATGCACTTGTGGGGCTTGCGGCACTCGTTGTTGTAGGCATGAAATTCATGCACTCCAAAGACGAACACGCAGCAATGTAGTATGTTGCGGAAAAAGCCGGCATTACAGCCGGCTTTTTTGTTATAAAATAAACTGCGTAACAAAGGAGTGTCTGGCATGAAAAATTCTCTCAGAAATAATGGCCTTGCGACCGCGATGTTTGCTATTTTTGCCGTATCTATTGTTGGCATGAGTCTGGCGGGATGGAGCTCGGAAAACGAAGATCGCGCGGAACATGGCCGAACGTCCCAAGGCTATGTCGAATATATTACCAGTGGCTCGTACATTGAGGCCGTATTTGAAAACTGGGAGAGCGAGTTTTTGCAAATGTGGGCGCTTGTGATCCTTACGGTCTTCTTATATCAGAAAGGCTCAACCGACTCCAAGCCGCTTCGTGGCAAAGCGTCGCAAGACACGTCATCGCGGTACTCAATCATTGAGGCAGACTCGTGGCATAAACGCGGAAAAGCTATCGTGCATGGCTTATACGCACATTCGCTGGGAATCGCTCTGTTTGGTATTTTTATTGCGTCGTTTGCGCTTCATGCCGTAGGCGGTGCGCAGGCATACAACGAGCTAGCGGTGCTTCATGGAGGTGAAGCAATGAGCGTGTTTGGCTATTTGGGTACGTCACAGTTTTGGTTTGAGTCGCTTCAAAACTGGCAGAGTGAATTTTTGGCGGTGGGAGCGCTGCTTGTTCTTTCGATTTACCTTCGGGAGCGCGGCTCGCAGCAATCCAAGCCAGTGGGCCGGCGCTACGATCACAAAACAGGCGAATAAAAATACCCCGCTCTACGCGGGGTATTCGGTATGTTAGACGGTCGCTTTGGTGTCTTTCTTTTTCTTTTTTACTTCTCTGCGTTTGTCTTGGGTTTTGGCCATGGTGTATCCTTTTCGATTTAGATTTACGGTTATTTTTTGAAAAAGATTCTTACCTTTTCATGTCGGTAATAGCTCCATTACTGTGTACTGTATAGTATAGCAAATCTACCGCAACTTTGCGTGGCCTAAACCATAAGTATTATAATAAGTAAGAGGTAAAAGCCTAAATGGAGATATGCAATGAATGATACTGATCAATACAAGATGCAAGACCCCGTAAAGCAATACCCCGTGTTGGATATTCCCGAGCAGTCGCAGCCCGAGCCGGGGCTCGATGCAAAACTTATTCCGCTCGCCGACCACGGAGTTATGACCTATAGAGGGTCTGACCGGCTAAAAGGTCGTAGGGCGCTTATAACCGGCGCAGATTCCGGCATAGGCCGAGCTGTGGCAATAGCGTACGCGCGCGAAGGAGCCGATGTTATGCTTAATTACCTTCCGGTTGAGGAGCAAGATGCGCAGGAGACGGCGCGCTACTGCGAAGAGGCGGGCGTGAAAGTAGCGACCTGCGAAGGCGACATTAGCTCGGAAGAGTTTTGCGATACGCTCATTAAGGCGACGGTAGATGAGCTGGGCGGAATCGATATACTCGTTAACAACGCGGGCAAGCAGGTGTATGTCGAGGACATTGCCGACCTCAGCACCGAGCAGCTTCGCAAGACGTTTGAGGTGAATATATTTGCAATGTTTTGGCTAAGTAAGCGCGCGCTACAGCATATGCCAAAGGGTAGCACGATTATAAATACGACGTCTATTCAGGCGTATCAGCCGTCGCCAGGACTTTTAGATTACGCCTCTACCAAGGCGGCGATCGTTGCCTTTACGCACGGCCTCGCAAAGCAGGTGGCGCCAAAAGGTATCCGCGTTAATGCAGTTGCGCCTGGTCCAATATGGACGCCGCTTCAGCCAAGCTACGGCCAGCCGCAAGAAAAACTCACAAAGTTTGGCCAAAACGTACCGCTAGGGCGACCAGGTCAGCCTGCCGAAGTAGCGCCCGCATTTGTGTTTCTTGCTTCGCAGGAATCAAGCTACACAACGGGCGAGGTTATCGGTGTGACCGGCGGCAATCACTTGCCATAGTTACAAAAACACCCCGCCGTAAAAGCGGGGTGTTTTAGCTATCTTAAAGTTATCCAACAATCTTAACAAGTTCGATATCGAATACGAGATCGGAATTTGGCGGAATGTTTGCTGCCGCACGAACTGATCCGTAGGCTTTAGCGGCCGGGATAACAAGCCTGCGAATGCCGCCAACTTTCATACCGGGAACGCCTTCGCCCCAGCCGGCGATAACTTGGTCAAGTCCAAAAGTGATTGAATCGCCGAAATCGTGCGAGCTTTGAAAAATCGTTCCATCTTTGCAAAGTGCGCCGGTGTAATGCGCGTTTATTGTGGCGTGTGGCTGTACTTCGTCGCCGTCGCCCTGTTTGATGTCAATGATCTGCAATTCCGGTACCGACGCAACTGGCGTAAAATCAGCTAGCTTAGTTCCTTCGAGTTTTGATGGGGTGTCGTTGTTCATCTTTCTATAGTAACAAACAACAGGGCGGTTTTGCGATGATGAAGAGACACGAGTAAAATAGTAATAGGGAGGTATTTATGAATGTAAACGACACAAGAAAAGAAGTGCAACGTCTGCAGATTAATGCCGACGATAAGCGCAAACAGGCACAAAAATTGACAGAGAATCTTGCTAGACCCGATGTTCTAAGCGACCTAGATAAGGCCGGGGCTGTTCGCTCCGAGGCGGATAAGCTGATCGATGAGGCTGAGCGCCTTGCGCGAGATGCGGCAGAGAAGGATCGGCAGGCATTAGAGCTTGAGCGTCGCGCTCAAGACATAGAGCGGCAGCAGGCCGAGCTCGACAAGCAGCATAAAAGCGAGATGGATAAGCTGGAGCGTGAGAAAAACGCGCTGCGAGGAACGATTGGATCAATCTTTTAAATGTAGGAGGGATATATGCCATACAAATCTAAAAGCGAGCTGCCCGAAAGCGTGCGAAACGTTTTACCCGACCACGCGCAGGGAATTTACAAAGAGGCATTTAACAGTGCCTACGATGAATACGACAAGCCCGAAGAGCGCAGAGGTGATGCTGATCGCGAAGAGGTAGCGCATAAAGTAGCCTGGGCTGCTGTAAAAAAGAAGTACGAAAAAGGTGCCGACGATAAGTGGCATGAAAAGTAGCCAAGACCCGTTCGCGATACTTAATGATTCGGTAGATGTTGTAGCCCAGCGACTGCTTGGCTGCGAGCTTGTCCGCGAAATAGACGGCCAGACAGTGCGCGTAAGAATCGTTGAAACCGAAGCGTACGATCAGACCGATGCGGCAAGCCACAGTTACAAAGGTAAGACGCCGCGCACCGAGATAATGTTTGGTCCCAGCGGGCATTTGTATGTGTATTTTACCTATGGCATGCACTATTGCTGCAATGTAGTGGTGGGCGAGGTGGGCTACGGCGCAGCGGTGCTTATTCGGGCGGTAGAGCCAATCGAAGGTGAGGACGCTATGGCGGCGCAGAGACCCTATAAAAATGGCATTGAGTTAACGAACGGTCCATCGAAATTGTGTCAGGCCCTTGGTATCGACCGTAAAATGAACGGCCATGATCTTCATGAACCTCCGTTTCGGCTTGTTATACAACCAAAGCGTCCGCAAGCAGAGATTGTGACGACAAAGCGCGTAGGGATCAGTCAGGCAAAAGAGACGCTATGGCGGTACTATCTACAGGGTAATCCGTATGTGTCGGGTAAGCACAGGCACATTGACAAATAATAAATAAGGAGTATAATAAACAAAGGAAGTCCATCCGACTGTCGCCATAACTGGCGCTCTCTAGAGATTGAGGTTGAGTAGCTGTGCTGCAGACATTGCTTGCGCTCTACTATCAGCTCACGGGGCAACGTGGGCGCACGCCCGAAGAACCCGAGGTCCCCATGCGGATCATCGAAGTTCCTTCGCCGTTCTACCGCCACCCGCCGTCTCTCCAGCTCGTTCCCGACACACGCCCCCAGGGGTAAGTGTCGCGGTGAGCGACGAATGGGCAACTTGCCGTCACCTGCGCGAATTTGCGTGGGTGACGGCATATTTGCTATTGCATGCCTGCTACGTTGGCTGTATACTATGGACAGTACATTCCGGCCGGCAGGTCGGATTTTTTCATAGAAGAAAGGAATTCACTTATGGAAGATATCAACGTTAAACAACTTACTCTCGCTGTCCGTACGATTGCCGAGGAAAAAAACCTCCCCGAAGAAACGGTCATGGCGGTTATTGAACAGGCTATTGCAGCTGCATGGCGCCGCGACAACGGTGAGCGCGACCAAGAAGTTCGTGCCGAGCTAAACACAGTAGACGGTACGGCGAACGTATTCGTATCACGCGAAGTAGTAGAAGAAGTCGGTAGCGAATCTGTCGAGATTAGTCTTGAAGATGCCCGCAAAGTAAAAGCAGACGCCGAAATCGGTGATTCAATCGAGGAAAAGCACGAAGTTGTATCATTTGGTCGCGTTGCTGCGCAAACAGCAAAGCAGGTCGTGTTGCAGCGTCTTCGCGAAGCAGAGCGTGAAGTCGTTCTTGAAGAATACGAAGACAAGATCGGCACAATCGTAACCGGTACTGTTCAGCGTGTTGAGCCACGTGTTATTCGTGTTGAGCTTGGCAAAGCAACCGGTATTATTCCGCAGAGCGAACAGATTCAGGGCGAGTTTTACAGTATTGGTTCACGTATCAAGGTGTTTATTAAAGATATCGAGCGCGATAACCGCGGCCCTCAGCTTATCCTTTCTCGCGGCAACGAAGCATTTGTCGAGCACCTATTCCGCCAAGAAGTTCCCGAAATGGAAACTGGCGCAGTAGAAATCAAAGCAATTGCCCGCGAAGCTGGTCGCCGCACGAAGCTTGCTGTTCGCAGCAACGTACCTGGCGTTGACCCTGTTGGCACGTTTGTTGGTGGACACGGAACTCGTGTTCAGGCGGTTATGAACGAAATTGGCGATCAAGAAAAGATCGACATCATTACGTTCGACGAAGGGTCAGAGCAGTTTATCCGTAACGCACTAAGCCCAGCCGAAGTCTCAAGCGTTGTTATCGACGAAGCCGCAAAGCGCGCAAAGGTGTTTGTTGCTGAAGACCAGCAGTCTATCGCTATTGGTCGTGGTGGCCAAAACGTTCGCCTTGCAAGCCGTCTTACTGGCTACGAACTTGATATTGAAACGGCCGTTCCTGCTGAAAAACCAGCAGAAGCAAAGCCTCGCAAGAATATTGAAGACAGCCTAATGAGCGCTGTTGAAGAGTCGACCGAAGACTAGTTTTAGGCCGCTCAAAAAAAGATTAGCACTCGCTTGACGTGAGTGCTAATTTTTATATATACTAAGTATAGTGAAAGCGTAAAGTAATTAAAAACGCTTGCGCAAGGTTTAGGGAGGACTGATAATAAAACTATGGCCGATGAATTCGCCGAATTTGTATCACATTTGACCGAAAACGCGCGTATCAGTTTGCAACACGCGGATGCTATTGCGCGTGGCTACGGCAGCGCTTATATCGGCACCGAACACCTCCTTTTGGGCGTTTTGGCGCAGGGTTCATCTGTGGGCGCTAAGGTTCTTGCCGATGCCGGCGTGACGCTCGATAGGGCTGAACTTGCGCTTAATCTTACGCCGCGCACGCTTATTGTTAGCACCGGCGCCAAAGGTCTTTCGGAAACCGCCAAGCTTACCCTCAAAATGAGCTGGGAAATCGCTCAGGAGTTTCATCAGGATAGCCTTGGCACCGAGCATATTTTGTATAGTATTCTTACGCAAAAAAACGCTCGTGCTACGGTACTTTTGCGCGACATGAATGTTGATGTTAGTGAGCTTATCAGTGATCTGGAAGACTTTTTCGGCAGGCAGAACAACGACGCCTATATGTCGGAAGACGCCCAGTCAACTCAAACGAAAAAGCAAAAAACAAAGGGCGGAGCGCTAGAGACCTTTGGAACTGATTTAACTGCGCGCGCAAAAGCGGGTAACCTCGACCCTGTTATTGGGCGTGATAGCGAAGAAGAGCGTATGGTGACGATTCTTAGTCGTCGCACCAAGAATAACCCTGTGCTTATTGGCGAGCCGGGTGTTGGCAAGACCGCAATTGTTGAAGGCCTGGCGCAGCGTATTGCGCGCGAGGACGTACCTGATCATCTGCTAGATAAGCGCGTAATTCAGCTTGATCTTGCCGCTATGATTGCCGGCACAAAGTACCGCGGTGAGTTTGAGGAGCGTCTTAAGAAGGTGGTTGATGAGCTGCGCCAGCAAAAGAACGTTATTATATTTATCGACGAGCTTCATTTGCTTGTGGGCGCGGGTGCTGCCGAGGGTGCGTTAGATGCCGCAAATATGTTAAAGCCTGCGCTGGCTCGTGGTGAGTTGCACATGATTGGCGCGACGACATTCGACGAATACCGCAAGCATATCGAAAAAGACGCGGCGCTCGACCGCAGGTTTCAGTCAATTATCGTGGGCGAGCCAAACCTTAAGGATACGATTGCTATTCTAAAAGGCCTCCGTTCGTACTACGAAAAACACCACGGCGTATCCATGAGCGACGAAATACTCGAAGATGCCGTATATATGGCCGACCGCTACGTGAGTGAGCGGTTTATGCCCGACAAAGCGATCGATGTTATAGACGAAGCGGCCGCTTTGGTGCGCGTGAAGGCTGGGCATAAGCCAAGTCGTGTTCGTGATTTTACAAAACAGTTGAAAAACCTGAATGAAAAAATGGAAGATGCCGTTGCAAGTGAAGATTACGAACGAGCGGCGCTTTACAAGACCCGTATCAGCCAAATCACCAAACAGCTCGATGAGGCAAAGATAGATCTGGAAAAAAAGACGCCTATCACATTAAAAGACGACGATATCGCGCATGCTATTTCGACCATGACAGGTATTCCGGTAAAGCGCGTTCAAAAGTCTGAAGCCAAGTTGCTTCGCTCGCTCGAAAAACACCTTGGTCGCTATATTATTGGGCAAAAAGAGGCTGTCGAAAAGGTTGCGCGTGCTATTAGGCGCAGCCGAAGTGGCGTTGCTAGCAATAAGCGCCCAATTGGTTCATTCGTATTTATGGGCCCGACTGGTGTCGGTAAGACTGAGCTTGCCAAGGTAGTGGCGCGCGAAGTGTTCGGTAGTGATGACGCACTTATCAAGATCGACATGAGCGAGTTTGGTGAACGACACAACACGAGCCGCCTATTGGGTGCGCCGGCCGGTTATATAGGCTACGAAGACGGTGGCCAGTTGACTGATAAAATTCGCCGTCAACCATACAGTGTTGTGCTGTTCGATGAGATCGAAAAGGCTCACCCAGAGGTATTCCAGTTGCTACTTCAGTTACTCGAAGAAGGAAAACTGACCGACGCAAAGGGGCGAAGCGTCGACTTTACGAACGCGATCATTATCCTTACGAGCAACCTCGGCGCCGATCGCATGATGAAAGAGTCGAGCCTTGGCTTTCATGCAGCGGGTAAGTCGGACGAGAAGAAACTCGACGAAGCGCACGAAGAAAACGCGGCTGCCGCAAAGGATGCACTATCGAAGATGATGCGCCCTGAGCTGATTAACCGATTCGATAGTATTGTGACTTTCCGTGCGCTAACACGAAAAGAAGTCAGCAAGATTTTCGATAATCTCATTGAAGAGCTACAAGATAGGCTTATTCATAAAGGTATTCATCTTGTCGTAAAACCTGCTGCGAAAAAGTTCTTGATTGCAAAAGGCTACGACGAAAAATTCGGCGCACGGCCTCTTAGGCGCGCTATTCAAGATGAACTTGAGCATGTTATTGCCGACGGCATTCTTTCGGGAGCGTACGAAAAAGGCAGTGTTCTTGAAGCAACGGCACAAAAAGGCGCTATAATAGTAACTGTTAAGCATGAAGCAGCATAAAACAGAACGAGGGTTCATTGTTGGGCTAAGCGCGGCCATTCTTAGTGTTGTTGTTGCGATTGTTCTTCTTGTTAATAGGCAGTATTTTGTCGATCAAATGACAGTTTGGCAATATACTCCCTCGCCTGAAATTGCATCTTTTGCCGAGCGAACGAGCATGAATGATACGGGAAAGTTCTACTTTTATGCAAGTCAGCCATCACTAGAAGCGGCAGCGAGCTTTAATGAAAAGTGCGACCGTAAAGAGGAAAGCACGGCAATTCTTGGCTGCTACAATGGCCAGTATATCTACATTTACGACGTAGATGACGCCACGCTCGATGGCATTCGCGAGGTGACGGCAGCGCACGAGATGTTACACGCTGCTTATGTGCGCATGAACGACAAAGATAAAAGCCGGGTAAACGCGCTTATCGAAGAAGAGTATGCAAAACTTAAAGCGAACGCTGATTTTTCGGAAAGAATGGATTTTTACGCACGAACCGAACCTGGTGAGCGTGATAACGAACTCCACTCGATAATTGCTACCGAGGTTGCGGATATCAGTCCGGCGCTTGAACAGCACTACAAAACGTACTTCACTGATCGTTCTAAAGTTGTAGCGCTCCACACAAGGTACGCGAAAATATTTAGCGAATTGCAAACAAAAGCAACCAAGTTATCTTCGGAACTTACCGAGCTAGGTGATAAAATTGAGGCTGCGTCGTTTACATACAACAAAGACATCGCCGCATTTAACCAGGACGTTGATGAATTTAAGCAAAAAATCGATAATGGCGAGTTTACAACACAAGCGCAAGTAAACGCGGCTCGAAATTCTCTTCTGGCAAGAGCTGATGACCTCGATGCTCGTCGCACGGCGATTAACAAAGATGTTGCGCTATATAATACGCGTCGGGCGGAGCTAGCGAAGATCGCTGCACAGTCCGAGGCTTTAAATCGCAGTATCGACAGTAGCCTGTCGCCCTCGCCTAGTCTATAATAGGTGTAATGGCTAAATCAAAATCTCTCTTTACCTGTCAAAACTGTGGTGCGAACTATCCAAAATGGACGGGTAAATGCGAAAACTGTGGCGAGTGGAACTCGCTTGTTGAACAAGTAGTGTCAGGCGGCAAATCTGTGGTGGCAAAAAGTGCGAGTAGCGGTCGCGTATTGTCGCCACAAACGATGCAATCTATTTCTACGGAAGAATCGGTAAAGCGCATGACGACAGGGTATGAAGATCTTGATATCGTTCTTGGCGGTGGAATCTTGCCGGGCGGCGTGCTGCTTATGGCCGGACAACCGGGAATCGGTAAAAGTACCTTGCTGCTGCAGGTAGCGGGCGAAGTAGGGAAAGCCCAACCGGTGTTGTATGCAAGCGGTGAGGAATCTGCGAGCCAGGTAAAGCTGCGGGCCGAGCGTCTAGGTGCTAACAAGCGCGAACAGCTCCATTTTGTGGCGAGCACCAGCGCCGACGATATTGCGGCGACGATTCGCTCGGGTGCGTACAAACTGGTCATTATCGACTCTATCCAAACACTCACGCTTGAAGAAATTACGTCGGCGCCTGGTACGGTGAGTCAAATCACAAACAGCAGCAACGTGATTATTCGTGCGGCTAAAGAAGCTGGGGCGGCTGTGGTATTGGTGGGGCATGTGACAAAAGAGGGCAGTATTGCTGGGCCAAAAGTGCTTGAGCACCTTGTTGACGTTGTGTTGCAGTTCGAGGGCGATCGTTACGGTGGATTCAAGGTAGTGCGGGCGGTAAAAAACCGTTACGGCTCTACTAATGAAGCGGCAATTTTTGAAATGTACGAACAAGGGCTTCGTGTCGTTGAAAACCCTTCGGCGGCACTACTAGCAGAGCGCCAAAACGCCGATGGCTCGGTGGTTATGGCAACACTAGAGGGCACGCGCCCACTGCTAGTAGAGATACAGGCACTTGTAAATCCTACCAGTTTCGGGTATCCTAAACGTACAGCCTCGGGGTTCGACCTCAACCGACTCAACCTTTTGATCGCCGTTCTAGAGCGACGCACGAAACTGAATTTATCGGATAAAGATATCTATATCAATGTTGTTGGTGGGCTGAAACTCAACGATCCTGCGGCGGATCTTGCTATTTGTATGGCAATTGCGAGTGCAGCTGCCGGCAAGCGCCTAGGCGATGAGTTGGTGGTATTTGGTGAGGTTGGGCTTGGTGGCGAAATCCGCAGTGTCCATAGTGGTGATCGGCGCGTTGCCGAGGCAAAAAAGCTTGGATTTACTCAGGCAATAGCGCCAAAATCAGCGCAAAAGAATTCATTTATAAAGGGTGTCGGCGATTTGCGCCAGGCGCTCATAGACTACTTACAGTAATGTAAGAGAAAGAATAAAACATGGAAACAACAATTCAATTATTTATCGTTATCGCAGTGTTGGCGCTGTTGGCGGAAGTAACCTACTTGGTGGTAAAACTGCCAAGACAAAATCTTATTAAAAAACAGACTCGCCCTATTCTGGTAGACACTTCGGTACTTATCGACGGTCGTATCATTTCGGTGGCGAAATCAGGCTTTATAGGTGACACGCTTGTTATTCCGCGAAGCGTTATTGGGGAGCTACAGTTTCTTGCTGATAACGCCGACCACGACAAGCGCGCTCGTGCTCGCTACGGCCTCGATGTTGTAACGGAGCTTCAAAACATGCCGCATATGGACGTAGAGATCCTTCAAGACGGCAGTAAAGCCGCTGAAGGTGTCGATGAGCGCCTACTGACACTTGCTAAGAAGCATGGCGCTGCAGTGTGTACGATCGATTACAACCTTAATAAGGTGGCCGTCGTCGAAGGCATTACTGTGTTAAACGTGAACGAGCTTGCGCAAAGTTTACGAATGGCGTATTTGCCAGGTGAACGAATGTTACTAGAGCTTGTTCAAAAAGGTCAGGACTCACACCAGGGCGTCGGATACCTTACCGACGGCACGATGGTTGTCGTAGAAAACGCCTCAAAGAATATTGGTCAAACGATTGAGATTGAATTTATCCGTAGCCTACAAACGGCCGCGGGCAAGATGATGTTTGCGCGTCCAGTAGAGCGCAAGCAAGATCAGCAAAAGCAAGCCGTAAAGCCACAAGGTAAAAAGCCTGTTCAGCCACAGCGTCAAAAGCAAGACAAGCGTCAGGATCGTGGAGAGCAAAAGCCAGTAGCTAAGCCGGTGTTCGTAGAGGAGCCTACTCAAGCACCTGCGACTGCTCCGGTTGTGTTTCATAGCGACACGAACGATCATCGCCTTGTAGCGTCGAAAAGGCAGCAGAAGCCTCGCCGCGAGCAATCACAGCAGCAGCGCCAGCCGTCTCAACCTCAAACGTCGGCACGAGGCAACGGCAATGGTGGCCGCGCAAAGCAGCGAACATCAGCAGACCGCGAGGCCTCGCTGCTTGATCTCGTTAATAAGCAGTAACTCTATATCTTTTAACTATAAAAATACCCTCGGAAGTGAGGGTATTTTTTATGTGCGTTAGTTGGTTGCTATCGCCACCATCGACGAGCGTTGTTCCAGCTAACTGCATTCGAGTTATTGCTTGGTGTCGAGCTAACAGTTTCATCGTGAGTGATTGAGTTGTTGGCTGTGTAATACGCGATATCTGTGACTGTTGCGCTAACGGTCGAAGAGCCGTCTTTAAACTCGTACGTTGTTGAGTATGTTCCGCTCGATGAAGCCGGCAATGTCGCAACAATAGTGCTGCCAACCTTTACCTCGACTTGTTTAAGCTTGAAGGTACCCTTTACGACACTAACGTCGATCTTGTTACCCGTGACGGTTATTGTACCCACGCTTGGCTGTACATCGTCACACTTATGCTTGTCGTCGCTCTTGTTTGCATCGTAACCATCTGGCGAGATGTAGATATCTTTCTTTGTAACAGGGTCTTTAAACTTAACGACATCAACTTCGATCTTTGCGGCATCTGGTGTACACTTTGTCGCTTTCTTTCTAGAGACCTTGTCAAACGTTAGCTTGGCGTTTGTTTTCCCTTGGTTTTTGTTATACCAAGAAGGGTAAAGCTCACCACCGATTTTTTGGATTCCAGTCGGCATTGTGTACCATGAACCGCCGTTTGCTGAGTCCCATTTCTTTTCTTTTGCATAGACTTCTTTGTGTGCATACTCCATAACTTCACCAACAATCTTTGCAGGAAGCGATGAGTTACCGTTTGTAAGAACGCGAGTATCTGGGTTACCAAGCCATACGCCCATGGTAAGTGCCGGGCTGTAGCTCATTGTCCAGATATCTTTTGGCTGGCCGCCTTTGTCGGAGGTACCGGTCTTCGTTGCTGTTTTAACGCCTGGAATATACAATCCGTAGAAGTGAGGGCCATAAAGTCCGGCACGGGCGTTGTCGTCGCTAAGGATATCGCTGAGGATATAGGCAACCTGTGGGTCAACGACTTGCTTGCTCTCGTCTTTGTATTTTTTAATTACTTCGCCTTGGCTGTTCTTAACTTCTAAAACAGTACTGACGGGCTTGTAAACTCCCATGCGACCAAGAGATGCAAATGCGTTAACGTGGTCAACCTGGCGCGTTCCACAACCACCGATGGCCGATGAAAGACCAGCTTGGGCGTCGGCACCTTGTGTACAGTAGTTGGTATCGCCAAGCTCTCGAATAGTGTTCAGCGTTGGATCGACACCAGAGATATACATGGCCTTAACGGCTGGAACGTTTCGTGACAGTGCAAGTGATTTACGCAGGTTGATATTACCGCGGTAGCCACCATCTGCATTACGAAGTGGTGCGCCGTAAATACTACTCATAGAGTTATCGTCGGCAAGAATCGAACCACTACCGTAGTTGGCTTTACCTTGGCCTTGGTTAGAGAACAACTGGGCGTAAACTAACGGCTTAATGGTTGAACCTGGCTGAATATAGGCAGTCGCGGCGTTGTCTTGCCCGAAGCCTTTGTAGTTGAAGTCGCGGCTTCCCATCATAGCGACGATCTGGCCGGTCTGCGTATCTTCGACAGTTGCGGCGCCGTTGGTGAAGCCTGCGTATGCTGGAACGTACGATTTGAACATGTCTTTCATGGACTCTTCAAGGCGGTTCTGAATACGGATATCGAGCGTTGTTTTGACAGTGAGACCACCGCGCCCAACAGTTGCTTTACCGAGCTCTTCTTCAAGCTGAGAGCGAACCATTTGTACGAAGTGAGGTGCTTTAATATCTTTATATTGATCAGAGGCGGGTTTAATGTGGTCGAGGATTGGGTATTTTTTCGCTTGGTCGGACTCATCTTGAGTGATGTAGCCAAGCTCAACCATACCGTCGAGCACCTTGTGTTGGCGCACGATAAGTGCCTCGTGGCCGGCTATATTGTAAGGGTCATAAAGCCCTGGCTGGTTTGGAATACCGGCAAGAAGAGCTGCCTCTGGCAATGTAAGATTTTTTGATGATTTACCAAAGTAAGTTTGAGCACCAGACTCGACACCGTTACGGCGACCGCCATATGGCGATTCGTTAAGGTAAAGGTCGAGAATCTGATCTTTGTTGTACATACGCTCAACCTCGATAGCAAGAATCATTTCCTTTACCTTTCGAGGAACGCCGTCGAGGCCGCGCTTTTGGGCTTCATCGGCAAAGAATACCTGTTTTACAAGCTGCTGGGTAAGTGTAGATCCACCCTGGGTGCTTCCACCGCTAGAGTTATTGACGAAGGATCGGATAAGACCGGAGACGCTAATACCTCCGTGCTTGTAAAAATCTTTGTCTTCGATTGCGACGGTCGCCTGTTTCATGTAAGTGTTGATATCTTTGCCATCAACAACCAACTTGTAGTCACCATCACCCTTGTCTTCCCATAGTAATTTACCGTTACGGTCGACGTATTTAGTAACGGTAGTCTGAACACGTTTAGCGAGCTCGCCTGGGCGAATAGTATCGAGGTCTTTGCGGAAGTATGCGAAAAGGGCGCCAACACTAAGTACTGCAAGTAGCGCGGCAACACCAAGAACTTTAAGCGCCATAATGGCACCTTTTTTACTAAACCAGTACCCCCAAAAACGTTTAGGGTGAAGTCTGTAGAGGGTTCGCTTGACCGGGTGCTTTGGCAAACTTGCCAAGTACTCGGCTTTTTTGCGAGCCTCTGCGTCTTTTTTGGTCTTGCGCTTGTGCGCTAGATTCGAGTACACGCTCATATTGCGTGATTTATTTGGTTTAGTAGCCACGTCGTATTCTTCCCATAAGCAGTATTACCGTCCATTATAGCACTTTTTGCGCAGGCAAGGGTGTTTTTCTGCTATACTGTCACTAGAAATAACAGATAGGAGATACGGATGAAACTTTCCGAGGAACTGCAGTGGCGTGGGTTTGTAAACCAAACGACATTCAAAGATTTGACAGAACTTGACCAGGCGCCTATCTCTTTCTATTGGGGTGTCGATCCGAGCGCCGACAGCATGACTATTGGTAATTTTGCGGCTGCTATGATGGTTCGCCACTTTATCGACCATGGCCACAAGGCGGTTTTGCTGGTGGGTGGCGCAACGGGAATGATCGGTGATCCAGACGGCAAAAAAGACGAGCGTAACCTAAAGACGCTCGATGAAATCGCAAAAAACAAGGCGGGCATAGCAGCGCAGTACCGCCAGGCTTTTGGTGGCAAAGACTTTACGATTGTCGATAACTACGACTGGTTTTCGCAAATCAATTACATCGACTTTTTGCGTAACGTTGGCAAACACGTTCCGATGAGTCAAATGCTTGGCCGCGATTTCGTGCAGTCACGCCTTGGCGATAGTGGCGCAGGCATCAGTTACGCCGAATTTAGCTACTCACTGATTCAGGGCTACGACTTTGTTCACTTGTACCGCGAACACGGCGTTACGCTACAGGTATGTGGCGCCGACCAATGGGGCAACTCTATTACAGGCGTCGACCTTCTCCGCCGCATGGAAGGTGTCGAAGCGCATGTCTACTCAACTCCTCTTGTTATCAATAAAGCAACCGGTGTAAAGTTCGGTAAAAGCGAAGGCGGGGCAATTTGGCTCGATCCTAAAAAGACAAGCGTCTACAAGTTTTACCAGTTCTGGTTGAATGTCGACGATGAGGGTGCAATTGACTACGCCAAGATTTACACGTTGTTTACAAAAGAGCAAGTTGAAGCGTTAGAGGCCGACCATAAGGCAAATCCAGGCTCTCGCATTGCACAAAAGGTACTGGCTCGCGAAGTAACCACGCTCGTGCATGGTAAAGACCGCTGCGAGTCGGTTGCGCGCGTTACAGAGGCGCTATTTGGTGATCGACAGTTTAGCGATCTAACGAGCGACGACCTTGATGCACTTTCAGAGGAAATTCCAACGATTGATGCAGGAAAAACAATAGTCGAAAGCCTTGTTCTTGCCGGTGTCGCAAATAGCAATGGCGAAGCGAGGCGTCTTATTTTGGGCGGTGCTATATCTGTAAATGGCGATAAAATATCAGACGATGCCACGCTTCGTAGTGCTGCACTTGTAAAAAAAGGCAAGAACACCTTTATTCTCGTTCGATAGCAAATTTGCTATAATGAAGACTCGCACCAACCTAACAAGGAGGGCATATGTCTTATCACAATGCTTTACAGGAGCATCTTTCACCAGATGCTGTATCAAACATCACCGCGTGGCTTAACGAATCAAAATATGCAGAATATCGCGACGAACTTGTCGAGATGATCGAAGCCGAAAAGTGGCAGGATCTAGAAGACGCATTCTTCAAAGTAATCGAATTTGGTACGGCCGGCCGTCGCGGCCATACGGGAATAGGCTCGAATAGAATCAACCGCGTGACGATCGGCGAATCTGCCCAAGCGCTTTGTTTATATGCGAGCTCGCACGACCCTAAAGCTCCTGAAAAAGGAATTGTTATTGCCTGCGATACCCGTCTTAGCTCGCCCGAATTAAGTCGTTTTACGGCACAAGTATGCGCGGCAAACGGCTTCAAGACATATCTGTTTGACAACTTCAGGGCAACCCCCGAACTGAGCTTTGCAGTGCGCCACCTCGGTGCCGCAGCCGGAATAGTTATTAGCGCCAGCCATAATCCTCCACAAGACAATGGCTTTAAGGTTTGTTGGTCTGACGGCGGACAGTTAGTAGCGCCACACGATGTGGGTGTACTAAAAGTCGCCGAAGAAATTACCGAGATCCATGCAGCCGACTTTAACCAAGCGGTTGCTGAGGGACGCATAGTTATTATTGGCAAAGATGTGGATGATGCATATATTGCTGCAGCTGCTGCCGAGGCTGAAGGTAAAGAGCGTAATGTGGACATTGTTTACTCGCCGCTTCACGGAGCTGGTCAAACAAATGTATTGCCGGTATTACGTGCTGCTGGCTTTGCCTCGATTTCGGTTGTCGAAGACCAAATGATTCCCGATGGCAATTTTCCTACAATCGATAACGGTAAGCCAAATCCAGAGGATGAGTCGGCAAACGATCGGGCGGTAGCGCAGCTCTTGGCTGAAAAGGCTGATATTGCGATTACGAACGATCCAGATGCTGACCGTATTGGCGTTATGGTTCGTGAAGGCGACGGAGTTGTATATCTTAGCGGCAACCAGTCGGCTGTGTTGGCGGCGGACTTTGCGCTCCGAAAACTAAAAGAAAAGGGAGAGCTGACATCAAAGCACTACCTTGCGAAAACAATAGTCACGACGGATATGCTGACGGCTCTCAGCGACTACTATGGAGTGAACATGTACACGAACATGCTCATTGGCTTCAAGTATATCGGTGAACTTATCCTGCAAAAAGAAGGTACTGGCGAGGTGTTTGTGACGGGTAGTGAAGAGAGCTTCGGGTTATTAAAGGGAACGTACGCAAGAGATAAAGACGGCGCCACGGGTGCACTACCTATGGCCGAGTATGCTGCCGAACTAAAAACGCAAGGTAAAACACTTTATGATCGTTTGATCGAATTGTACGGTCAGCACGGGCTGTTTGTGGAGCGTCTCGAGAACTCTTACTTCGATGGTGCAAGCGGCTTTGAAAGAATGCAAACGGTTATGCGCGAGTTGCGGGCAAATCCATTTTCGGAGCTTGGTGATCATGTCGTAACGGCGCTTCACGATTATCAATCGCTTGAACGGCGCGATATCGCAACGGGCAAAGTCACTCCTATCGATTGCAAAAAAGGCAATGTGATTGTGTTGGAGTTCGATAACGATTACCGCCGTCGCATAACGATTCGACCAAGTGGCACTGAGCCAAAGCTAAAGTTCTATATCCAATGGTTTGAGCCTGCGGTTGCTGGCGAGAGGAACGCTATTCTTGAGCAGAAGCAGCAGATTGAGTCCCATCTTAAAACGCTCGCGCAGCTACTTGAAGGACGTCTTTTAGGTTAAAAATGAATCTTTTGTCCCCGCTAGAAAAAGTAAAAGGCGTCGGTGCTAAAACCGGCGAACAGTTTGCGCTGGCGGGGATACGCACGGTTGGGGATCTTATCGATTTTCTTCCGCGAAAACACGAGGACTTTTCGGAAGTTGTGGCGATTGCCGATGTTCACCCAGGCAAGGCCACGATAAAAGCGCGCTGCGAAAAGATTGAAACGCGCCCAGTTCGGCGCGGGCTTCGTATCACCAAGGCGACACTGCTAGATGACAGTGGCAAGTTGCAGGCTGTGTGGTTTAATCAGCCGTACCGAGCAACGCAACTTGCAAAGTCGGGTGACGAGTTCTTTTTTTCGGGTGAGTTCGAGTTTAACTACAATAAATACCAGCTTACTAATCCGAGCGTTGAAAAAGTTTCTGAAATGCCGGTGCAAACGGACCGTTTCCTACCCGTTTATCGCGCAATTAAGGGATTGAAAAGCCAGCTTGTTCGAAAAATCCTTGCCGAGTTACGGCCATTAATTACAATGCTGCCCGAGACATTACCAAAGCAGATACTATCTGGTGAAAAGCTCATTTCGCGCGCGGACGCTGTGCTAGGCATGCATTTTCCAAAGTCGGCAGACGACGTAGCTGCTGGCCGCGAGCGCTTAGCGTTTGAGGAGCTGTTTCAGCTGTTGCTGGCAAGTCAGCTCAACAAGCAAGAGAATGCAAAATTGGTAGGTTGGCACATTCCGTTCGATCAGGCGGTGGTTGGTGATTTTGTAAAGCAACTTCCATTCGAGCTTACCGCGGCGCAGCGCAGAGCTGCCTGGGATATTATTCAAGATTTTGAACGAAAAACGCCGATGAACAGGTTACTACAAGGAGACGTTGGATCGGGCAAAACAGTCGTTGCTGGTCTGGCCGCCCGTGCAAGCGCGCATGCTGGATTTCAGACGGCTCTTATGGCGCCTACTGAAATTCTGGCAAGTCAGCATGCCGAAACGCTTAGTAAGCTTTTAGAGCCATTTGGTGTCACGGTCGGGTTGTTAACAGGAAGCGTAAAGGGCGCGGCACGTAAAACGTTATACGAGCAAATTGCAAATGGAAGTGTTCATGTGGTTGTGGGTACGCATGCACTTATTCAAAGTACGGTTCATTTTCATAAGCTTGGGTTTGTCGTTATCGATGAACAGCACCGTTTTGGCGTAAAGCAGCGTCAAGAGCTTCTTGGTAAATCAAAGCACATGCCGCATCTGCTTGCCATGACAGCAACCCCGATTCCGCGCAGTCTTGCGCTCACCGTTTACGGCGAGTTGGAGGTAAGTATTCTAAATGAACTGCCGAAAGGGCGAAAGCCTATTAAAACAAAGATTTGGTCGCCAAACAGCCGCCCGCAGCTGTATGAGCTTGTCGATAAAGAAATCGCCTCGGGGCGTCAGGCATACGTTATTTGTAATTTGATTGACGAAAACCCAGATAACGAGGTAAAAAGCGTGAATGCCGAATATGTGCGGCTACAAAACTCTGTTTTTAAACATCGCAAGATTGGTTTGCTTCATGGCAAAATGAAGCCAGACGAAAAAGATGCTGTCATGACGAAATTTGCTAGCGGTGAACTCGATATCCTGGTAAGCACTACGGTTGTAGAAGTGGGTGTCGATGTTCCAAATGCCACGGCAATGATTATAGAAGATGCTGATCGTTTTGGGTTAAGTCAGCTTCATCAGCTTCGCGGGCGCGTAGGAAGATCGTCGCATCAAAGCTATTGTTATCTGGTGACATCGGATAGTAGCAAGCCAAGCCAACGCTTAAAAGAGGTAGAAAAGTCGAACGATGGATTTTATCTAGCGGAGGTCGATCTAAAGCTTAGGGGGCCAGGGGAGATCTACGGAAGGGCGCAGCATGGGGCGCTTAATCTTCAGATTGCGACGCTGTCGGATACGAAGCTTATTGCCCGTGCGCAGCGAGCCGCTAAAGCGTTCGTGCAAAGTGGCGATGATCTGCTACAATATAAGCAACTGGCCGCGCAAGTAGAACAATATCAGCGGTTAACCACATTAAATTAAGGGAAAAGAGCAACCGGAGCCTTCGGATTTATTCCGTGGCACCGCGAGATGAGAAAAACCGATAGGTTTGTCTCAAGGCGAAGCCGTTTATGTATTCTGGAACCACATTTCGAACAAAATCGGGGCGCATGATGGGCGTGCACCAAAAGATTGACCGGGTCGCATTCCGACATATTCAGTCACGTCTTCCAAAACGCATGGCATTTCCTACGAGACATCAAATTCTTCACTTCGAAGGCTTAAACGGCCCTGACGGCATAAAACGTAAAAGTCCGGCCCGCGACGAACCGTGGCATTATATAGACCCGCAAGACGCTAGTGACCGTGCGATCGTAGACATGATCAACGACCATATTCACAACATGGGCACTGCATTAAAAGATAAAAATGTTGAGCGTGCGGCGTTTGAGGCTGCTTGGCTTGCGCATGCGATTGTCGATGGCCTCACGCCGGCTCATCACTACCCGCTGGAAGAAAAACTAGAAGAGCTTCGTGGCGGTGAGGGCCTAGAGACGCGCATTACAACAAAAGACAAACTACTTTTGCCAGGTAAAAACCGTCGTCACCAGCTACGTAATAACTGGGAATTCTGGGGCGCAAAAGGTGTTATGACGACACATCTTTCATTCGAACTGGGGATAGCTACCGCAATTGCACCGCTACGCTTAGAGGACTCTGCACCGACCGATGCCGATTACAAACGCGTAAAAACCGAAGGGTTCGAGCCTGTATTCTTTGATATGCTCCACCAGGTTGCCGAGATGGGTATGTACAAGGAGTTTACAAAGGCCGGCTGGACACGACAACTGGCGCGTGAAACCAAAGATGTTTTGGTGCCTACGATAGTAAAGGCGGTAACACTTGCTTGGTTTAGCGCGGTGTACGAGGCGACAAAAAAATAATGAATGTCCGGATTATTAGTGGAACATACGGCGGCCGCAAAATTGAAGCACCAGATAACTCGCGCACTCACCCTATGAGTGAGCGCATTCGTAATGCAATCTTTAACAGTATCGGAAGCGAGATCAAGAACGCTCGGGTGCTCGATGCATTCGCCGGTACTGGCGCAATCGGCCTAGAGGCAATAAGCCGTGGTGCTAGCGCGGCGGTTTTTATTGAGAAAGATCGCATCGCTCAAAAAATCTTGGCAAAAAATATTACCTCGCTTGGAGCCGAAAATCAGACGTCTATTGTGCGGACAACGGTAAGCAATTGGGTTGATACGTCGGGTGCAGATGAGTTTGATATAATTTTTGCCGATCCGCCATACCACGACCCGCAGTTTTCCACAGTTTCGAAACTTTTTGGTCTATTAAAAGTAGGGGGTCTTATGGTATTATCACACCCAGGTAGGGGTGAGGAACCGACCAAACCAGGAGTTGTTGTGGTGGACAATCGTAGTTATGGAAACGCATTTCTCACCCTCTACCGCCGAGAAAGTTAGACCTGTCAGGGTCTTTTTTATTATCCTTTTGTCCTATATAAAAAGCAGCCCCAAGATTTCTCTTGGGGTGCAGTCATAACGTAGGACATGTTATGTTGTGATTATAGCACGATACTTCCAGGATAGCAATGCATTGGCCGTCACTACTCGAGAGCAGCTAGTCCCCCGCTAGTTTTTAGAAAAGGCCGTAAGGGTGTTCCGTCACTTTTATACCAGCGTGGCTCGGTCTCGGTAAAAGTTGGCGCACCAACCAGCGTGCCGTCAAGGTTGTTCGGCCCAAGGTCTCGCGCATTGTAGTCAAGGGGCCAGTAGGCGGCGTAGTCTGAGTAATCGCCGACAGCTGCCGTGCCTGCTGTTAGTAACGTGGCGGCTGTATTTTCGGCTGTAGCATCTCCAAAATGACTACCTGTCCATACAGCAACATTGGCCAACTGACCCAAAAGCCAGCGTTCGCTGCCCGTCCACGAGCGATAGCCAAGGGTTGTTGTGCCGCTTGGCGGGTTGTCGGGCGAGGGAACGGCGAAAGCTGCCTCAGACCGCAACGTTCCATCCATATAACAGAATCGGCGCCCTGATTCTTGTGACCATGCTATGAATATTCTGTGCATTACCGAATTTTTTATATTACTACTGATAGCTTGCGACGAAAGCGTGCCGCCGCCTTGGACTAAAACCTGGTATACTTCGCCACTCGCTATACCTACAGTCTCGACTGCTCGCGTTGAGTCGGGGCGCATGCCTAATCCAATGTGGGTTTCGTCGGTCAGGCGCGAGGTGGTGATCTCGTAGTAAATAAACACAGACCCTGCGGCGCTAAGGATTGCGCTAGAGAGTCCGCAGTTTACCCCTTGGTTTGTGCCGTTAAGAATGATCGCCATTACACTTCTTTCAGCCAGATATCACCCGTGGCCATATTAACAGGCTGAACGGTTCCACCAATCCACAAAGCACGCTGGGCGCCAGCCGGGCGCGCGGTGTTTTGATCAACGACATCTATCCAAACTAAACGCGCATCGAGTGCAGTTTGTTGTGCGGTCGAGACCGGCTTGGCGACGTCGCTCGTGTTATCGACATCGCCCAGGCCAATACTCGTGGGTGTGACTGCGCCAGGTTTGACAGTACCGTCGGTGGCAAGGGACACCTGAAGAAAGTCGTTTAAAACCGACCCCCATGTTCCTTCGTCTGCTCCTGGCTCTGGTAACCGTGCCACCTAGCTCTCCTACCTATGTATACTAGCGTAGCAAAGTGGTTATGATGAGTAAATAGATAGAGGTCTACCATATAGAAAAGACAGACCAGCCGATCTGTCTTTTCTATATGGTACGCGAGAGAGGACTTGAACCTCCACGCCCGAAGGCACTAGCTCCTAAGGCTAGCGTGTCTACCAATTCCACCACTCGCGCGAAATATTGGTGCCTACCCACTATACCAAATAAATGTCATAAGATAAAGCCGTAAAATCATGTAAAATTATACCGCTTGTGGTATCATAAAGGAAAATGAGTTTCGAGGGGTGAGAGGGAAAAAATATGAGTAAGGTTGCATCGTATTTGCAAGAGCATATCCTGGGTGAGGTAACAACAAATCCTGCGATATTAAAAGCCATGAGCCGCGACGGTAGCGTTCTTCAGGTTATGCCTGAAATGGTAATTTACCCACGCACGACAAATGATATTCGTAAAGTCGCTCGTTTTGCGTGGCAGTTGGCCGAAAAAGGGCACACACTTCCGCTTACCGCTCGTGGTAATGGCGCCGATGAAACCGGTGGTGCTATTGGTAAAGGCATCATTATCTCTCTTCCTGCTCACATGAACCGTATCTTTGAACTCGATCCAAAACAAAAACTTGTTCGTGTTCAGCCGGGTGTCAATGCAAGTGCGCTTCACGAAGCTCTTATGCTTCAAGGTATCGGAATCCCCGCTCTTCCAAGTTCGGCGCTCTATAGCACTATCGGTGGCGCTGTCGCTAACAATGCTAGTGGACCTTTGTCGGGCAAGTACGGTTCGGTTGGCGATTGGACACATCAGCTAGAAGTAGTGCTTGCGACAGGTGATGTTCTTCAAACTGGTCGTATTAGTAAAAAAGAACTAAACAAGCGCAAAGGCATGGGGACATTCGAGGGCGAAATCTACCGTAATCTCGACAATCTTATAGAGGACAATAAACAGCTCATAGACGAGCATCTAGGCTCTGAAATTCGTGACAATGTTGGATATGCGGCTGTTGCTCGGGTAAAGCAAAAGGATGGTTCGTTTGATCTTACACCTCTTTTTGCAGGCAGTCAGGGGACGCTCGGTATTATATCCGAGATGATCATGAAGGGTGAATTCATGAGTATTCACACGGGTATTGCGGTTGCGGCGTTTAATGACGACCACGCGGCCCGCGATGCGCTTGATCAGCTGCGACGTCTTGAGCCGGCTTTCCTCGAATATTACGAAGGCGACCTGTTTAAAATGGCTGCTGCCGAGGGGCGTACGTATAGCTTTAATAAAGACCTAGAAGCCGAGCCTAGCGCGGTGGTTGTTGTAGGGTTCGACGATTTCAACGAACGTGCGCGCCACAAAAAGCTTAAAAAGATCGAGAAAGTTTTAAATGCCTACGCAACGGTAGCGGTTGCCGATGGCGAGGATGTAAGCGAGCTTATGGCGGTTCGCGGCGTTACGGCGTTCTCGCATGTGCCAGCCGCCAAAGATGCCTCGGCGCCAGCTATTGTTGATGGTGCGTTTGTTCCGAACGAACGATTCGAAGATTTTAGCGCTGCTGTTCATGCGCTTGCTGAAAAAATGGATGTCGCGTTGCCGTTGCAGTACCGCGCCCTCGATGGTATTGTGTGTGCTCGCCCGGTACTTCATTTGAACAAGGTGGGCGATAAGCAAAAGATATTTAAGCTTCTCGACGAATACGGCTCGCTCGTTGATCACCATGGTGGTCATATGATTGGCGAAGATGGCGAGGGGCGTCTTAAAGCGAAGTTTGCTTACAAAGCACTCGATCCGAAGATCATTGAGTTGTTTGAATCTATCAAGGGTATTTTCGACCCATACGGCATTTTAAACCCTGGCGTCAAGCAAGAAGCCGAAGTGCGCCAGCTTGTTCCACAGCTTCGATCAGACTTCGACATTGCGTCGATCGCCGACTACGTTCCACATAGTTAACCTTGAAAAACAGCCTAGGCGCGGGTATTATAACAAAAGCACGCGCGAGTGGCGGAATGGTAGACGCGCTAGCTTCAGGTGCTAGTGTCCTTCGGGACGTGGAGGTTCAAGTCCTCTCTCGCGTACCAAAACAAAGTCCGGCCTTTTGGCCGGTTTTTGTTTGGCTTATGAAAATTGATTTAAACCGAAGGCTGAAAACCTCCCACGCGACATTGGCAACATCAGGCCGACTTCAGGTAAGATGTATATATGAATGAACCTCAGGTAGGCGTTGGGCCCCACGAACAGCCATGGCCAAGCGATCCGCGATACGACAAAGAGCTTCTTGCAAGTGGCGATCGGCGTAATGTCGAAGATAAATACCGCTACTGGACAGTAGAGGCGATTAAAGCTGATTTGGCCGCTCATCGTTCAGATCTTCATATTGCTATTGAAAACTGGCAACACGACATGAATATTGGCACGATCGTGCGCAATGCCAATGCGTTTAATGTGGCGGCCGTTCATATTATTGGGCGACGTCACTGGAACAGGCGCGGCGCAATGGTCACCGATCGCTACCTCGATATTGTCCACCACCCAACGGTTGATGATTTCATGCAGGCTATGGGCGACCGTCATATTATTGCAGTCGATAATCTTTCGGGTGCGACTCCGCTTGCACAAGCAGTACTGCCAAAACATTCTGTATTAGTCTTTGGTGGGGAAGGGCCTGGCCTCAGCAAGGAAATGCAAAACGCAGCCGAGCAAATGGTAATGATTGAGCAATTTGGTAGCACTCGCTCGGTAAATGTCGGTGTTGCATCGGGAATTGTGCTGTATGCCTGGATGCAGCAACACGTGCTTGCTTAGAATACTAAACATAGGCATAATGAGGGCATGAAAGAGCGAGTAAATATCCAGCCAGTTACCCGTATCAGAGAAAAGCTTACGCCGTCACCTCGGGCGAAGGAGCTATTAGATGAACTTGTGGAAGAGCCGGGCGATCCGGCTCTTTACGTAACTGCTCATCGGATTGTTGACATGGGGGAGTTTCATAGGCATCAGCACGACATCGCTATGCGGCGCACCGAGGCGAAGCTGCGGCCACTGGCCAATAGGGCGCTGTATCTTGCCGGGCCCTTAAGTTATCAGCGCGGCAAAGATGGATCGGGGCGACTGTACGTGCCGACGCACGACCGGCCACTTTTAAATCAGATGGCCAACGCGCTTCATGAAATTCCATCGCTCGAACCGTCGGTCGGACCATACCAGCTTTACCTCGAGGTTGCACGGTCGGGGCTTTCGCGTAGCGCCCAAAGGGTTCGCGAAGTTAGCCAGGAGTTCGCGCGGCTTGCAGCAGATCCGAACGAAAGGATTCATCTTCAGGCGTCGAAACCCAGTGTTGTCACCAAGGACATTCATAGGTATCCCTTGCGCGTGCCGGATTTGCCAGAGGCCAGCTAGGCTGATATACTACACGTATGATTCTTCAATCTATCCATCTACCTCATTTGTTGCCGAAACGAGCCGGATAGATTTCTTATTGCAAAAAGAGTACGACGCCGAACCTCGTTTCGGCGCTTTTTATGCCCCTAAAATAACCTAACGAGGAAAACCCATGAAAAAGAGCATAAGCTTGCAATCTGAAGATAAAAATGCAACAATAACCCCTATGAGTACGTTATCATCCCAACCCTACAAAGGCACTCGAGATTACTACCCGAGCGATAAGCGCGTCCAGAATTATATTTTCTCAAACTGGAAACGCACAGCCCGAAGTTTTGGGTACGAGGAATACGGCGCACCACTCCTTGAGCCGCTAGAGGTTTATGCGGCGAAGTCTGGCCAGGAATTAGCCGGTGAACAAACCTATACGTTTATGGATCGCGGCAACCGTCAGGTGGCGATTCGCCCCGAAATGACCCCTAGTATTAGCCGTATGGTGGCTGCGCGTCGCCAAGAAATGGCGTACCCCGCCAGGTTGTTCTCGATCGCAAACTTTATGCGCTACGAACGCCCGCAGCGTGGCCGCGAGCGAGAGTTTTGGCAGCTGAACGTTGATATTTTTGGTGTCGATACGGTTCTTGCCGAGGCCGAAATTATTGCTATGGGTTCACAGTTCCTAAAGTCATTTGGCGCAACCGACGACATGTTTAAAATCAAGGTGAATAACCGCAAGGTTATCGACTACATGATGGCGCAGTACCTAGGGCTCGATGCCGTTCAGGCGCAGCTGATGATCAAGCTGTTCGATCGAAAGAGCAAAATTGCACACGGTGATTTTCGTGATCAGGCAGTTGAAATCTTTGGCGATGCAATGGCGCCGGAAGGCCTTAAAAAGATTTCGGCACTGTTAGCGGCTAAAAATATGGCGGAACTGCCCGAATCTATTCGCGAAAGTAGCGCCGTAAAAGAGGTGCAAGAACTCTTTACGCAGCTAGAGCACGCTGGTGTTAAGAACGCTATCTTTGACATTACCCTCATGCGCGGCCTCGACTACTATACGGGCACCGTGTTTGAGTTCTTCGACACGCACGAAGATAACAACCGGTCATTATTTGGTGGTGGTCGCTACGATGGCCTCGTTGGTTTATTCGGTGCCGAGCCTATCTCTGCCGTTGGTATGGCTCCAGGTCTTACTATGACCGAACTATTTTTGCAGGTACACGACCTTGTTCCTAAGATTACCTCTACAACAGAGGTGTATATAGTTGTGTTAGGTGACGCTCTAAAAGGTGCTTCAAAACTTGCTGCCGACTTACGTGCAGAAGGTGTTAACGCAGAGCTCGATATTACTGGTCGCAAGCTCGACAAGCAGCTAAAAACGGCAGTTAAAAAAGATATTCCATTTATTATTTTCGTTGGCGACGACGAACTTCAGAGTGAAATCTATCCATTCAAGGATACTGCATCTAGCGATGAGCAAAAACTTAGTTTCGAGCGAATCGTAAGTAGTGTAAAAGATCGCCGTCGTGCACACCTCGACGACCTCGATGAATTTTTTGATTAACTATTGAAAAAAGTCAATAGGATGATATAGTATTTCTTAAGTGGCAACTGCCACACTCGACTCACGGACGGAGTAAGCGCATGGGCCATGGCATCGTATCAGGTGTCAACTGGTCGGTGGAGGGTGAAACCTTCACGATCTTCGGCGCATCGGGCTGGGTCAACGGTTCTCGATGGATGGTTCCGCTGGGCCCCAGCGGTCCGGGCATCGCGCCTGTGAAGCCTGCCCCGATCAAGGGCGACATCGACAAGGTCATCGCTGCCGACATCGCCGACGGCAACGGGAGCAAGATCGACTACGTCGGCGTCGGCGGGTTCCAGGCGCTGTTGCTGGCGCTCGAAGGTGTGATCACGGTGGACATGCTGCGCACTGCGCAGGAGACGCCTGACCGCATCATCATCGAGAACGTGGCGTTCGCACGCGGCCGGCGCAAGCTGGTCATCATCAAGAACGCCAAGTACACGATGGCCACCTTCGACCGCAACGACGAGGTCGTCTGACGGCTCGCAATCACCTGAAAGTCGGGTCCCCCGCTGGCAGCAGCGGGGGTAACCCCAAGTATTATATATCTCCGCATCTCTTGGTGCGGACTTTTTAGTTCCATTCACATCTGTTATAATCTGACAGAGTATGAAGACCACTGTAAAAAACCTATCAGAGACAAAGGTCGAGCTGACTATCAGTCTCGACAAAGACGACCTAAAGGCAGCGGAACAAGTTGCTATTACTAAACTTGCTAAAACAGTAAAAGCGCCCGGCTTCCGCAAGGGCAAAGTGCCTGCGAGCGTCGCCGTAAAGCATATCGACCCTGAAATGCTTGGCCAGCAAACACTCGAAGACGCGCTATCAAAAGCCGTTGCCGAAAGCTACATGAACGAAAACATTCAGGCGCTTGATCGCCCGGCTGTTGAAATTAAAAAATATGTTCCAGGAAGCGAACTAGAGTTTACTGCCGAAGCAGAGATTCTACCAAAAGTGACCCTTGGTGACTACAAAAAACTAAAGGCTACTACTAAAAAAGCGACCGTTACTGCAAAAGAAGTCGACGAAGTGATCGAGCGTATGCGCGCTGGCTTTGCCGAAAAAGTCGAAGTAGAACGCCCAGCCCGCGACGGTGACGAAGTTGTTATTGATTTTGTTGGCAAGAAAGACGACATTGCTTTTGATGGTGGCACTGGCACTGATTACAGCCTTACGCTAGGAAGCAAATCATTTATTCCTGGCTTCGAAGAGGGGATTGTCGGCAAAAAGATTGGCGAGACCTTCGACCTTCCGTTGGAGTTTCCTAAAGACTACCACGTTGCGGATCTTAAGGGCGCTAAAGTGGTCTTTACGACTACCCTAAAGGGCATCAAAGAAGTTGTTATGCCAGAGGTGAACGATGAGTTTGCTGCCAAGGCTGGCCCATTTAAGACTGTGGCAGAGCTAACTGCCGATATCAAGCGCGAGCTTGCTGCGCAAAAAGAGCGTGAAGCTGGCGAAAAGCTAAAAGATGATCTTGTAAAGCAGCTTGTTGAAGTAAGTAAGGTGCCTGTGCCAGAGGTTCTTGCTAAAGATCAGGCCGAATCTATCGAGCGTGATATGACCCAAAACCTTATGTACCAAGGTTTGACGCTCGATCAGTACCTCGATAACAAAGGCTTCGAAAGCAAAGAAAAGTGGCTTGAAACCGAAGTGAAAGAAGCAGCTGAAAAGCGCGTCCAAGCTGGCCTAGTTCTTGCAGAGCTAAGTAAGGTTGAAAAGATTCAGGCTACCGAGAAAGAGCTCGATGAGCATGTTGAACTGTACAAAAAGCAATACGCAAACAACCCTCGTATGGTAGAGCAGTTCTCTACGCCAGAGGCGCGTCGCGATATCGCGAATCGCCTTCTTACCGAGAAGACGGTTGATCGCCTTGTAGAGCTCAACACCAAGTAGGTTTAATCGGCAATAAAAATAACAGCCTCGTAAAGGGGCTGTTATTTTTTGTAATAATATCGAGAGTGATTTAAGTCAACACTATTGTTTATTAATTTCTAGCACTCTATTGTATTGAGTGCTAGTTTTTGTGTATACTAAAAATATGAACAAGCCAAGCAATTATCTTGTACCAACGGTTATCGAAAAAACACACGATGGAGAGCGTGCGTTCGACATCTACAGCCGCCTTCTCAACGAACGTATTATTTTTCTCGGTGAGGATGTCAACGAGCAGACGGCAAATATTGTTGTTGCGCAGCTGCTTCATCTTGCCTACGATGATCCTAAAAAGGATATCAAGCTATATATAAACAGCCCTGGCGGCAGCGTATACGACGGCATGGCGATTTACGACACTATTCAATTTATTAGCCCCGATGTCCAGACGATTGGCATTGGATTGCAGGCGAGCATGGGTGCGTTCCTCCTTAGTAGTGGCACGAAGGGTAAGCGCTTTGCACTACCAAACAGCCGTATCATGATTCACCAGCCTTCTAGCGGTACGCAGGGTAAGGTAACTGATCAAGAGATTACACTGCGCGAGAGTATTTTTATAAAGAAGCACCTCAACGAGATAATGGCCAAAAACACTGGCCAGAAGCTCTCCAAGATCGAAAAAGACGCTGACCGCGACTTTTGGATGAGCGCCAAAGAGGCTGTCGAGTATGGTCTGATCGACGAAGTTATCGAAAAAGTACAGAAATAAAAAGACTACTTTTTTACGGCAACCGCGACTCCAAGGCCGCTGTAGGTATGCTCATCGCCATCTTCACGAATAGAATTTGATGGATCGGTGCCGCCATTAAAAAGGACATGCATATTGTTGTTATGTAAAATGTCGGTTACGCCGTCGACGTCGACAGGGATAGCTGGTTTTGGAACGCCGCCTACTTCGTACCCCCGAGAGCCTCGCATGTACGCCATATAAAAGATGCCCCCTGGTAGCAGCGCACGGCAAATAAAGCGCATGAACTCTTCGTATTCGTCTTTTGATTCGGTCGCTGACTCGGGTCCGTGCTCTACGGCTATGGCGTAGCGGCTATTCTTGGCGAGTTCGCGCATGTCCTCGGTATGGACATGCCCTGAGGCAAGTCTGCCGGCGAGTTGAAACGACCCATCCCAATCTGGGTGAGCGGCAGTGTAGTCTTTTTGGTGTGGCGTCCAGATACCAAGATCACCGAGCGCAAGACGACTCATGGTGTCGCGGGTTAGGTCTGTTGTGCTTATTTCGCGGTCGCTTACATCAATAAATCCACCTCGTTCTGGCGTTTTTATGAGCGGTGCTATAACAGCGGCACCGCGGGGGACTCCCCCTGCGGCGATTAGTGTTCCGTGCGGCAAAGCGCCGAAGAGGTCTTGGTGTCGTGCATGAGCGGCGAGAGCGGCAATAGCAATGCTGCCGACATAAATATCCTCGGGCGCAAGCCTTAGATAATTCCCCGACCGGTAGCGGTCGAGTTCGGTCTTTTGCCATTTCCAATCCACCTGGTCTGTTGTAATGGGTTGTTTGCAACTTTCGCTCATTCTATCTCCCTTGTGAATAGACAATGTAGCCTTTTATTACAAAGAAGGGTAAACTGTTCAACATAATGAACAACAAGCAACGTCTACAAGAGCAGCTAGCAAAACTTAACATCTCAAACGATGAGGCGAAACTATATATTGAGTTGCTTGAGAAGCCGAACACACATCTGCAGCTTGCACGAGCCACGGGCGTTAATCGTACTAAAGTCTATCGACTCATCGAACAACTTGAAAAACGAGGTCTTGTGTCGCGTCGAACAGATGACCGAGGAACATTTTTAGTGGCGAACGATCCGAACGCGCTAGAGATTAGTTTGGTTGTCCAAGAAGAAAAGCTGAGATATCAGCGGAATATCCTTAGTGATATAATTCCTTCGCTTCGCTCACACTTTAAAGATCCTAAGAATCCATTTACTATTCAAACGTACGAGGGCCCCGAGGGGTTACGGCAAATGCAGTGGCATGAACTGCAAACAAAGGGCGACCTGTTAGTATTTGGTAACTCGACGATCGAAGATATGGTAGCGGATCATTACTGGGCGGAAAAAATGAGATGTCGAACGGCGGAACGTGGCTATAGGACTCGTGAAATCTATAATGAGCCGAATAGACTGCCGGACTTCACGTCTAACCAGGAGTTTCTTGCGCTTTATGAGGCGCGTCGTGTGCCAGAAGAAAGCCTTCCCGTCGCGACGCCTATGGTTATTTACAATAACACCGTGGCAATTTATCAGTTTACCGGGGAAAAGCGTGTTGGCGTAGAGATTGTAAACGAAGGGTTTGCGCGAACGATGCGTAGTATTTTCGAGCTTTATTGGCAGTCTGCTGAAAAAATAGAATAAATAACGTCTGCTTATACTTGACGATTTGCACAACATGCCTCACAATACGTATCAAGAAGTAGTGTAGTTGTGGTTATTTATGCTCTCTGGAAGGTGGCAACATCAGACGAGCAATCACAAGTAGGATCTTCGGCGCCGATCTAACCACTAAACAATTTAATTATGCGAGGAGCAAAAAGCGTGGCAAAAACCAAGCCTGATGCGGCTAAGCGTGTTTTCTTTACCCAAGATGACACTGCTTTACCGATACCTAATCTCATCGCTCACCAAAAAGATTCTTGGCGTGAATTCGTCGAGACTGGTTTGAGCGAAATATTTGCAGAACTTAACCCAATCGAGGATTACACCGGTCAAAAACTCGAATTGCGTTTTAAAGGATACGAATTCCAAGATCCTAAAACGAGTGAACAAGACGCCAAAGAAAACAACCTAACGTTCGACGCGCCGCTTCACGCGACCGTAGAGCTAACAAACAAGGTAACTGGCGAAGTTAAAGAGCAAGAAATCTACCTTGGTGACTACCCATGGATGACCGACCGCGGAACATTTGTTATCAACGGTACCGAGCGTGTTGTTGTTTCACAGCTTATCCGTTCTGCTGGTGTGTTCTTTACTGCCGACAAAGCTGCTGCCCGTAACTACTACGGCGCAAAGCTTATTCCAGGCCGTGGTGCATGGCTCGAATTCGAGACCGCAAGCAACGGTACTATTTACGTAAAGATCGACCGTCGCCGCAAATTGCCTGTAACGACACTTCTCCGTGCCCTTGGCCACAACAAAACCAGTGAAATTAAGTCGCTTTTTGCTGATGTTGACACTGGTGAAGTAAAATACATCGACGCCACTCTCGAAAAAGATCCAGCTCGTGGTTCAAACGAAGCATTGATCGAAGTTTACCGCCGCCTCCGACCAGGCGATCTTGCGACGGTTGATAACGCGCGCAGCATGATCGAGCGCATGTTCTTTGATTTCAAGCGCTTTGACTACTCTCGTGTTGGACGCTACAAGCTTAACCAGCGCCTTGGCCTTGAAGTGCCAAACACTACTGAAAACCGCGTTTTCCAGATGAGCGATCTTATCGCTATCATCCGCGAAATCGTACGTCTTAACAACACCCAAGAAGCTGCCGATGACATCGACGCGCTTTCAAACCGCCGAGTCAAGCTTGTTGGTGAACTTGTTGCCCGCCAGTTCCGCGTTGGTATGCTCCGCATGCAACGTAACGCTATGGATCGCATGTCTATGTCTGACATCGAAGCTGTTACCCCTGGTCAACTTATTAACGCCCGCCCAGTCGTGGCTGCTGTTCGCGAGTTCTTTGCCAGTTCTCAGCTTTCGCAGCTTATGGACGAGGTTAACCCACTTTCAGAGCTTTCACACAAGCGCCGCCTCAGCTCTATGGGTCCTGGTGGACTTTCACGCGAGCGCGCAGGCTTTGACGTTCGTGATGCCCACCCAACGCACTACGGCCGCCTCAGCTCCGTTGAGACGCCGGAAGGCGCGAACATCGGTCTTGTTCTTAACCTTGCAACCTACGCACGCGTTAACGAGTACGGCTTTATCGAAACTCCTTACCGCAAGGTAGTAAACGGTAAAGTTACCGATGAAATCGTGTACCTCGACGCCGCGCACGAACTTACCGAAGTTATTGCCGACGCCGGTGCTAAGCTAAACGCCGATGGTTCATTTGTTGCCGAGCGTGTAAGTGCTCGTAACAACCTCAACCCTGAGCAGGTTGACGTTTCCGAGGTTACCTACATGGACGCCGCTAACAAGCAGATCCTTGGGCCACCAGACAGCCTCATTCCATTTATCGAGAAGAACCGTGTTGACCGATCATTGACCGGTACGAACATGCAGAAGCAAGCAGTTCCTCTTTTGACACCACAAGCACCTACGGTTGGTACGGGTATCGAGGCAGAAGTTGCCAAAAACACCAGCCAATTGGTTCTTGCTGAAGGCGATGGTGAAGTTGTGCGTGCAGACGCCGATGAAATCCATGTTAAATACAAAGACGGTGTAAAGATTTACGAATTGATTCACTTCGCTAAATCAAACGACGACCGTTCAATCAACCAAAAAACACGCGTTATGCGTGGTGACAAGGTAAAAGCTGGCGACGTTCTTATCGAAGGTGCTTCTATTGCCGACGGTGAAATCGCACTTGGCCGCGACCTTACGGTTGCCTTCATGCCTTGGGGTGGCTACAACATGGACGACGCGATCGTACTTTCGAACCGTATCGTTCAAGACGACGCTCTAACGAGCATCAACATCAAGGACTACACTGTTGAAGTTCGTGAAACCAAGCTGGGTCCAGAGATCGTTACTCGCGACATTCCAAACGTGAGTGAAGAATCGCTTCGTCACCTCGACGAAAACGGTATCGTTCAAGTTGGTTCAGAGGTTAAGGCTGGTGACGTGCTTGTTGGTAAGATTACGCCAAAGGGTGAGCAAGAGCTCAGCTCTGAAGAACGTCTTCTTCGCGCTATCTTTGGTGAAAAAGCCAAGGATGTCCGTGATACTTCACAGCGCATGAACAACGCTGGTGGTGGTAAGGTTGTTGGCGTTAAGATCTTTAGCCGTGAGAACGGCCATGAACTTAAGGCTGGTGTGCTTATGCAAATCCAGATTTTCGTTGCACAACTTCGCAAAATTAGCGTTGGTGACAAGCTTGCTGGTCGTCACGGTAACAAGGGTGTTGTTGCAAAGATTCTTGCACCAGAAGACATGCCTTTCATGGAAGACGGTACTCCTGTTGATGTGGTACTAAACCCACTCGGTGTGCCATCTCGTATGAACATTGGTCAGCTATTTGAAACACACCTTGGTATGGCAGCACGAGCACTTGGCTACAAGGTTGCAACACCTCCATTTAACGGTGTTCCAAACGAAGTAATCAGCGACGAGCTTGAAAAAGCCGGCTACGCCCGCGACGGTAAAAGCCAGCTATTCGACGGCCGCACCGGTGAACCATTTGAAGAGCGTACCACCGTTGGTGTTATGCATATCATTAAGCTTCACCACATGGTAAGTGACAAGATTCACGCCCGCTCGACTGGCCCATACACTATGGTTACCCAGCAGCCACTTGGTGGTAAGGCGCAAAACGGTGGTCAGCGATTTGGTGAGATGGAGGTTTGGGCACTTGAAGCATATGGTGCCGCAACAACTCTTCAGGAAATGCTGACAATCAAGTCCGACGACGTGTACGGACGCGCAAAAGCCTACGAGTCTATCATTAAAGACGAGCCTATTGTTGGCCCTAAGCTTCCAGAGTCATTCAACGTGCTCGTGAAAGAGCTTCAGGGACTTGGTCTTCGCGTTGATCTTCTTGATGAATCAGAAGATGCAGCAGTCGACGCCGAGCAAGTGATTGCTAGCGCTGGCCCTGCAAAGACCGTTCCAGCATCTGTCCTTGGTGACGATGACGACGATGTAGAAACTGTTCTTGATGAAGCCGACGAACTTGGCGACCTTGAAGATGGAATAAGTATCCAAGATATTGATGAATTAGAAGAAAGGAAGGAGGCGTAAGATGAGTCGAGTTATCGCCAACAACGGTATCGCTGATTTTGACGCAGTTCGTCTGGCAGTTGCCAGCCCTGAGGATATCCTCAAGTGGAGCTACGGTGAAGTTACCAAGCCTGAAACGATTAACTACCGTACCCAAAAGCCAGAGCGCGACGGACTATTCTGTGAGCGAATTTTCGGCCCAACCAAAGACGTCAACATTCATGACAACAAGCTAAAAGGTGTTCGTTCACGCGAAGCTGCTGTCGACAAGAACGGCGAATTGGTTACTAAATCAATCGTTCGACGTGAGCGTATGGGACACATCCAGCTTGCTGCGCCTGTAGCGCACATCTGGTTTATGCGTGGCACTCCTAGCGCTATGAGCTTGCTCCTTGGCATTACGGTTCGTAACCTCGAACGCATTGCATACTTTGCAACTTACGTTGTTCTGAATGTCGATGCTGAAAAGCGCGACCAAATGCTTGCCGACCTAGAAGCCGAAACCGAAGCAGGGCGCGCAGCGATTAAAATCCGCTACGAACGCGAAGCTTCAGCCGACGGTGCAGACGTAAAAGCACTTGCCGAGCAACAATCACGTGAAGTTGAAGAACTCAACGACATGTACACTGTTAAGAAAGCGCAGCTTGAAAGTCTTGTAAAGGGTGCACTTATCAACGAAACCGACTACCGTAACCTTCCAGAAGAATACGAAGAATTGGTTGAAGTTGGTATGGGTGGAACCGCTATGAAAGCGCTCCTCGACGAAATCGACCTCCCAACGCTTATTGGCCAGCTTAGCGAAGAAGTCGCCGGCGCCAAAGGTCAGCGTGAGAAGAAGCTTCTTAAGCGCCTTAAGGTGCTAGAAGGTATGCACGCCGCTGGTATTAAGCCAAGCAGCCTTACCTGGACGGTACTTCCTGTGATTCCACCGGATCTTCGCCCTATGGTGCAGCTAACTGGTGGCCGTTTTGCAACAAGCGACCTAAACGACCTCTACCGTCGCGTTATCAACCGTAATAACCGTCTTAAAAAGCTTATCGACCTCAATGCGCCAGAAGTAATTCGCCGCAACGAAATGCGCATGCTTCAAGAGGCTGTTGACGCATTGATCGACAACAGCGCAGCCCGTGGTGGTCGTGCCGTTAACGCAACAGGTGGCCGTCGCCGTCTTAAATCAATCAGCGATATGCTTAAGGGTAAGCAGGGTCGTTTCCGCCAGAACCTTCTTGGTAAGCGTGTCGACTACTCTGGTCGTTCAGTTATCGTGGTTGGTCCTAAGCTTAAGATTCACCAGTGTGGTCTTCCTAAGCAGATGGCCCTCGAACTGTTCAAGCCATTCGTTATTAGCTGGTTGATCCGTGGCGAGCACGCTCACAACATCCGTAGTGCCACTCGCTTGATCGAAGCTGGCGATACGCTTGTATGGGACGCGCTTGACGCAGTTATCGAAGGTAAGTACGTTCTCTTGAACCGTGCACCATCACTCCACCGTCTTTCAATTCAGGCCTTCCAGCCAGTACTTGTAGAAGGTAAGGCGATTCAGCTGCACCCACTTGTCGCCAACGGATTTAACGCCGACTACGACGGTGACCAGATGGCTGTCCACCTTCCGCTTTCTAAAGAGGCTCAGCGTGAAGCTCGTGAACTCATGAGCGCAACTAACAACCTCTTGAAGCCAGCCGATGGTGCGCCAGTACTTAACATCGGTCAGGACGTTGTTCTTGGTAACTACTACCTAACCTACGAAAAGCCAGCCGCACAGACCGAAAACGTAAAAGCCTACAGCTCTGTCTACGAAGCCGAAATGGCCTACGACGCTAAAAAGCTTCAGCTTCAAACGCCAATTCGTGTTCTTGCAAAGGGTAAAATCCGCGAAACAACACTTGGTCGCGTTTTCTTCAACGAAATTCTGCCAGCTGATTATCCATTCGACAACTCGGTACAGAACAAGAAGCAGCTAAAGCGCGTTCTTGCAAAGATCTTCAACACCTACGGTGCCGAAGAAACAGCAAAGACCGCTGACCGCATGAAGGGTCTTGCATTCCGCTTTGCAACAATCGCCGCTGTATCAACAGGTAAAGACGACTACCTCCACTTCGACGAGATCAGTGAATTCGTAGCAGAAGGCGACGCAAAGACTGCGCTCATCTCTGAGCAGTTCGACCAAGGTCTTATCACCGAAGACGAGCGTTACAATCTTACTGTTGCCTCATGGCGTTCAATCGACCGTCAGGTTACCGAGTTCTTGCAGAGTAAGCTAAAGGACATGGACACCAGCATTAGCGTTATGGTTAACTCTGGTGCGCGTGGTGATATTAGCAACGTTAAGCTTGCAAGCGCCATGGTTGGTATCATGGTGGACGCAGCGAACCGTGAGATTGAGCTTCCTATCCGTTCTAGCTACAAGCAGGGTCTTTCATCACTTGAGTCATTCGTGGCTACCCGTGGTGCGCGTAAGGGTCTGATTGACACCGCGCTTAAGACTGCTGACTCTGGTTACCTAACTCGCCGTTTGGTCGATGTATCACAAGATGTGTTCACCGTATCCGACGAAGAAAACGACGACGAAGGCTTTGCAATCGACCGTTCAGAATCTGCACTTACTATGATCGACTTCGGCAACCGTCTTTACGGACGTTACACCGCCGAAGAAGTTCCTGGATTTGTTGGCAAAGACGAGCTCATTACCCGTGAGATCGCCGACGCTATCGAAGCAGATTCAAGCGTAACGAGTGTTAAAATCCAAAGCGTTCTTTCGACCAAGAACCTCCGTGGTATCCCACAAAAGAGCTATGGTATCGATATGGCAACCGGCCGTCTCGTTGCTAAGGCGCAACCTGTTGGTGTTATCGCCGCACAGTCTGTCGGTGAGCCTGGTACACAGCTAACGCTTCGTACCTTCCACGCCGGTGGTGTAGCTGGTGGAGACATCACCCAGGGTCTTCCTCGTGTTGAAGAGCTCTTCGAAGCACGAAGCCCTAAGGGTCAGGCACACATGACCGAAGTTACTGGTCTTGTCGACGTCTGGGAAGATGGCAAGAAGTACACCGTACAGGTAACGCCAGAGGCTGGTCATGTTGAGCGTATCGCGCTTGAAGGCCGCACGGTTACTGTAAAAGCTGGCAGCAATGTCAAGGTAGGTGATGTTCTTGCAACTGGTGAAAGCGAATCGAAGCCTCTTGTTGCGCCATTCGATGGTGTCGTAGAAGTTGCCGAAGATACGCTCGTACTTGCCGCAAACGCAAGCGCCCCTGTACGCTACGAAATCCCTGGCTCAACCCAGCTTGTTGTTCGTGCGGGTGACACTGTTGAAGCAGGTGACCGTCTTACGATTGGTTCACTCAACCTTCACGACCTCATGCGCCTAAAGGGTACCGAAGCTGCACAGCGATACATTATTAACGAAGTTCTGCGTATTTACGCCGCACAGGGTCAAGACGTTGCCGACAAGCACCTCGAGATCATCGTGCGCCAGATGTTCAGCCGCGTTCAGGTTGAAGATCCAGGTGATACAGCGTTCGTTATGGGTGATATTGTTTCAAAGGCTGCTGTCGTTGAAGCAAACGCTATTGCCGCTGCTGAAGGCCGTGAACCTGCGCAGTACACGCAACTCCTTCTTGGTATTACCAAGGTGTCTATCTGGAGCGACAGCTGGCTATCAGCCGCATCATTCCAAGACACGACCCGCGTTCTGATCAACGCCGCAACAAGCGGACGCGCAGATCGCCTTAACGGTCTAAAGGAAAACGTTATTATCGGACGCAAGATTCCAGTTGGAACCGGCGCCGAGACGAACGAATACGAAGAGGACATCGAAAGCGAAATCGCCGAAGATATCCAACTCGCAGAGTAAACTGCCTAAAAACGATAAAACACCCTGCAGAAATGTGGGGTGTTTTATATTGTACGAAGGAGGTGGTATAGTAAAGGCGTCCAACTCGACCCAAGGGGGAAGTAATGACTGCAGACGAGAGGCCTCAGTGCAAGCTGGGGCAGACGAATGGATACACGTTCGCCTCATCGGCGGACAGCTATCCATATGCGCGGGCATGCTACAGCGGATGTCCGCTGCTGGGGACGGACTTCTCTATCTCGTACGGAGTCGCGGCCGTCACCGTTACGGCAGCGCCTCGCTTATCTGCACGGAAGGTTCCTGGTCACTGCGTGCGTACGCGCACCGATTACGACTACTGACGAGTTGACGATGGGCAGCCTCTGGTCTCGCGACCGGGGCTGTCCAGGATTGCCCCATATCGAACAACCCACTCTTGACATTATTTATTCTATGTGTTAATATTGCGCTAACGTCCGTCTGTAATAGAAACGGACGCACCCTTCAGTACTAGCGATTGGACACATTTCCATGATCCAGCTCATCCGCCGCGCCCTGCGTCCCGTTCCGTTCGGTACCTCGTCGCAGGCCGATCAGATGATCTTCGACCCGCACTGCACCCTCGCCGAGTGGCGCGATGCCATGAAGTTCCTGGCCGCCAGCCGCTGAAGACACAATCGCCCGCCACGGGAGAGAAAAGTTCGGTAGAATGACCCCCTCATTCTTACCCTCTGGCCTCCTCTTGGTGGGCTTTTCTCTTTTCTTGTATTATTGACAAAAAGATGATGTGGGTATAGAGTGAAAGATACGTTCATACGCATACTCTGCACATGAACAACGTTCCGCCGACAACCCGGAGATGAGTACTATGTCTGCATCCACAACCACAACGGAAAACCCGTTCGACTTCATCGAACTGAGCCCTGAGGAGCGTGAGCTCCTCCAGGACATGCTCGCCAAGTGCGAGAAGGCCCGCAAGAGCTGGAGCGATGGCAAGGTCGTTCGCGCACTGCGTCAGCTTCGCGACGACGCAACGGTGACGCTTCCCGCCGGCTACGGCACGAAGCAGAACTTCCTCAGCACCATCAACCTCAAGCTCCCGTACAAGTACGCCGCCTGATCGACGGGACTCCCGGCAGGGAAGCGCTTACGGAACCTCGACGTTCCGCTCCGAGCGCTCCCGCCGGGGTCTGTCACTTGAACTTATAAGACTCATCTGTTACACTAGCAGGTGAGTTTCCTCTTTTTGGATTACCTGGTGATTGAATGTGTACACACCTCGTAGACGCCAAAAAGTATGACACGACGCGGATATGCTGAATCCAAATCGTACAAAAAGGGTAGCTTTACCCTATATATTTGAATAACAGGAGTTTTCATGCCAACGATTAACCAATTGGTACGCAAGCCACGCAAGACTGCGCTGAAAAAGTCAAAGTCACCTGCGCTCGGCCGTATCCACAACGCGCTTAAAACCCGCTACGCCGACCAAAACGGCCCACTTAAACGTGGTGTTTGTATCAAGGTCACCACTAAAACACCTAAAAAGCCTAACTCAGCACTCCGTAAGGTTGCTCGTGTTCGTCTTACTAACAACCAAGAAGTATGGGCATACATTGGCGGTGAAGGTCACAACCTACAGGAACACGCTGTTGTGCTTGTTCGCGGTGGGCGTGTGCCAGACCTTCCAGGTGTTCGTTACCACATCGTTCGTGGTGCGCTCGACCTTCAGGGTGTTGCGAAGCGCAAACAGGGCCGTTCAAAGTACGGTGCTAAGAAGGAGGACAAGTAGTCATGCCTCGTAAAGTAACCAAAAAGCTTCAGCGCGAGCTAAAGCCAGACCGTAAGTACCAGAGCGTACTCGTACAGCGCCTAATCAACAAATCTATCCTAGATGGTAAAAAGTCTATTGCCGAGCGTGCCGTTTACGACGCACTCGAGCTTGCTGCTAAAAAACTTGATAGCGAAGATCCACTTGCAGTGTTCGAACGAGCACTCAAGAACGTTTCACCAAACTTCGAGGTTAAATCTCGTCGTGTTGGGGGTGCAAACTACCAGATTCCGTTCCCAGTACAGGGACACCGCCAATTGCACTACGCATTTAGCTGGATGGTACAGTCTGCTCGCAGCCGTAGTGGTATGCCATACGCTCAGCGCCTAGCGCTTGAGATCGTCGACGCCTACAACGAAGCTGGCGCAGCTTACAAAAAGAAGGAAGACACGCACAAAATGGCAGAAGCCAACCGTGCATTTGCTCACTTCGCCCGCGGCTAAACGCCCAAGGTACAAAAAAGACCTCTTTGCGGAGGTCTTTTTTGTTAGCTATAAATAATTGATTAGTAGACGAAACGTGGGCGGGCGGGCGACGCTTTGTCGAAAAAAGCGTCGCCCAGCTGTTACCGCTGCCTGCCCTGTACCCAACGTAGGAGTGCGACGAGTATCTGCGCTCGTCTTCCTCCGGCGTCTGCTGTAACGTTCATCAGCTCGGTCTCTTTCCGGCGAAAGTCCGAGGTCTTGCCGCGATTTACGCTCATAGCCTTGGCTCTGCGGTCGTACGTGCAGATGCCGGTGTCCACGAGCTGCTGCGTGAGTAGGCTTAGTAGCGCATCATCGCACTGCTTGGCCGTTACTCCGATGAATCGCGTTTGCTTTCCATCTTCTCCATAAAACATCACGAGAGCCATGTCACTCCAGTCACTAGGAAACGATAACGATCGCATGATACCATCGAGTCTATAGTATGTCAATGATCGCCAGCACAGTTGATAGAGCGAGCGTTTTAAATAGATATGCAAGTAAGGCAGCAACGGTGCCGCTCAATTAGGGGTGACAGCTGTGCGTATTTCTGGTAGAATAGACAAGAAGCGCTATTTTTTATGGCAAAATTTATTTAAGATAAAGGAAGAGAAAACGCCCCATGGCTCAACAAACCGTCCCGCTAAAGGACTTTCGTAACATCGGTATCATTGCCCACATCGACGCGGGTAAAACCACGACAACTGAAGGTATTTTGTATCGTACCGGAATCAACCACAAAATTGGTGAGGTTCGTGGCGCCGATGGCGACAGCGCAACTACCGACTGGATGGCACAAGAGAAAGAGCGTGGAATTACCATCACCTCTGCTGCTGTGACATGTTTCTGGAAAGGTCACACGATCAACATTATCGACACCCCAGGCCACATCGACTTTACAGCCGAAGTTGAGCGTTCTCTTCGCGTACTCGACGGTGCCGTGACGGTGTTCGACGGCAAGATGGGTGTCGAAGCTCAGACTGAAACTGTATGGCGTCAAGCTAACAAATACGGCGTGCCTCGTATCTGTTTTATCAACAAAATCAACCAAACTGGTGGTGATTTCTACAAATCTCTTGACACTATTCACGCACGTCTTTCAAAGAACGCGCTTCCTATCCACCTTCCTATCGGATTCGAAAAAGATATCAACGGTCTTGTTGACCTTGTTGACATGAAGGCGTACACCTACAACGACTACGCCGATAAAGCGCTTGTTCAGGGTGAAATTCCTGCTGACATGCTTGAGAAGGCTAAAAACGCTCGTAGCCTGCTTGTTGAAGCTGCTGTTGAGGCTGAGGACGAACTATTCGAACGATTCCTTGAAAAGGGTGAAGAATCTATCACCGAAGAAGAGCTTAAGCGAGCGCTTCGTAAGCGAGTTCTTGCTGGTGACTTTTACCTTATCACCGGTGGTGATGGCCGTGGCGTGATCGTAGAGAAGGTACTTGACCTTGTTGCTGATTACCTCCCATCTCCTCTTGATGTTGAAGGTATCTGGGGTCAGAACCCTAAGACTGGCGAACAGATTGAGCGCAAGCCAGATGCCTCGCAGCCAATGGCTGGTCTTGCCTTTAAAATTGCTACCGACCCATTTGTTGGTAAGCTAATCTTCGTTCGTGTTTACAGTGGTAAAATTACCGCTGGTAGTTACGTTCTTAACACGACAACTGGCAACAAAGAGCGTATTGGACGTATTGTTCGTATGCACGCCGACAAGCGTGAAGACATCGATTCAATCAGTGCTGGTGATATTGCCGCTGTTGTGGGCCTAAAGGACACCTTTACCGGAGCAACCATTTGTGATCCTGCGCACCCAATTCAGCTTGAATCTATCGACTTCCCAGAACCACCTGTGTCGATTGCGGTTGAGCCTAAAACCAAGGCCGACCAAGAAAAAATGGGTATTGCATTGCAGCGTCTTGCCGAGGAAGATCCTACGTTCCGTGTTCACACCGACGAAGAAACCGGCCAGACAATCATGTCGGGAATGGGTGAGCTTCACCTTGATATCCTTATCGACCGCATGAAGCGCGAATTTAAGGTAGAGGCGAACATTGGTGAGCCACAGGTAGCCTTCCGTGAATCTATCAAGGGTACCTCTGAAGTTCAGGGTAAGCACGCCAAGCAATCTGGTGGTCGTGGTCAGTACGGTGACGTTTGGGTTCGCTTTGAACCGAACGAGCCAGGCAAGGGCTTTGAATTCTTTGACGCTATCAAGGGTGGTGTTGTCCCTCAGGAATACCGCAAGCCTGTTGAGCAGGGTATTCGTGAAACGCTCGACGGCGGTGTTATCGCCGGCTACCCAGTTGTCGATGTTAAGGCGACGCTTTACGACGGTAGCTACCACGATGTGGACTCGAGCGAACTTGCCTTTAAACTTGCTGGACACCTTGCAACCCGCGAAGGTATCAAGCAGGCGAAACCAATCCTTCTTGAACCAGTTATGCGCGTTGAAGTAACTACCCCAGAGGAATTCATGGGTGATGTTATTGGCGACCTTAACGCCCGCCGTGGCCGTATCGAGGCTATGGAAGACCTTCTAGGTGGTGCTAAGCTCGTTCGTGCATTCGTGCCGCTTGCAAGCATGTTTGGCTACACGGGTGATATTCGTTCTATGAGCCAGGGCCGTGCCGCAAGCACAATGGAACTAGCGCAGTACGAAGAAGTACCACCAAACGTTGCTCAGGAAATCATCGAAAAGCGATCAAGCAAATAGTTTATCGTTATCGAGTAAAATACGCCGCTACCAAGTGGCGTATTTTTATTTTGAGTCATTTGCCTGCGCGGATCTAATCTAGTATCCTTATCGCATGGATCAAAAAACAGAACCCCGCTCTAAGAAGACGGCTGTTGCCAATTTTTTTGGTGGGCTTGGCTATCTATTCTGTTTTTTGCAGTGGTTCTGGGTTGTCGCTCTTTATTTTAGCGTTGTTCAATCGGTTATCTTGTTTGTCGCCCCAACTGCCGATAGTCCCGTTGAGCATTCGACCGCGCCAGCACTTGAGATTCCGAGCACTGTCTCGATGATTATTCTTGCTATTACGATTGTCGTAATGGTGATAGTGACGATATATGTGCTAATTAAAATGCCGATAGGTATCGCAAAAGCAAGCAATAAGGCCGTTCACCAGGCGGCTAAAACCATGACACCGGTAATCATTAAGGCGCAGCATAAAAAAGATTCCAAGAAATTTCGTGCAAAGATCGAAGCAGAGGTAATGCTACTAATTAAACTCGTTTTGATTGTTATACCAGTTGCGCTTGCGGCCGGTTCGGGATTGCTGGAGCAACAGTCGGTCAGCTATACAATAGCGCTTATTGTGGGGGGAGGCCTGGCCTGCTTTAGCGTTTTACAGTTCGCTATTCAATACGGACTAGCGGGCATACTCCATATAAAGCTGAAGGATCTTTGGTAGATTCCCAGCTACGCCTAGTATGTGTTAAACTACATTATGGCAAACGCAGAAGTGCGAGATTTTAATGAACACTTTGAAACTATCCTCGAGCTAGGGTCTCGGCATGGGGTCGAAGAGCGGCTCACTATGCAACTTGCTCAATCTTTGGGCTCGGCCGGGCTTATCGGCAACGAATTAATCCAGCGTATGATTGCGCTGGGTTTTCAATTACACGAGAATGATCGCCGGACATTCGAGCCATATAATCATCATTTGGCGCGCGTGACGCTTGAACTTTTGGATAGGTTTAGGGTTCGCGACCCTGAGGTTGTAGCGGCGGCGCCTGTTCATGATACGGTTGAGGATCATGCAAAAGAACTCGCACAGCTTGTGTTCGAAGACGTGCCCGACGACGAACATATCCAACGTGAAATGGCCGTCAAGGCACTTACGATTCTTGGCACACCCAATGTCGCGGGGTATACGCTAGAAGTATCGAATCCCCTTATCGCAGATGACACCGAGCGAATTCCATCGTATACGTTCCATAGCGAACGCCTGGTACGCTATGGAACGCCTGGCGCAACTGTTATAAAGCTTGCTGATTTTTTTCACAATACCGAAACCCCGCCAGAGGAGAATCCGCAAAAAAGGCTTCGCCTCGATAAAAAGCAGGTGCATGTTTATGGCATTCACGCTGCCGGGCTAGACCGCGAAGACAGTCTTGTGCCGCTCGAGCTTCGCCCCGCGACGCGACGCACGCTCATGGCACGTCGTAGTAGAGCGCTTGCTCGGCTTGCCGACTCCGCATATCGCCTCGATGAAAGCTCTTTACGAAGCGCCTGAAACCCTGTATAATTAACCGCATACGTCGTGGAGTCTGTTAAGGACTGTACGCGAATATATAATTAACAGGAGAACCAAATGGCAGATTTCGATCGAACCAAGCCTCACGTTAACGTTGGTACTATGGGCCACGTTGACCACGGTAAAACAACTTTGACAGCTGCAATTACTGCCGTACTTGCAAAGCGTCTTCCAAGCGACGTCAACAAAAAAGTTGACTACGCACAAATCGACAACGCACCTGAAGAGCGCGCACGTGGTATTACCATTGCATCTTCACACCAGGAATACGAGTCAGCAACCCGTCACTACGCTCACGTAGACATGCCAGGACACGCCGACTACGTTAAGAACATGATCACCGGTGCTGCACAGATCGACGGAGCTATCCTCGTTGTTGCTGCAAACGATGGTCCACTTCCACAAACTCGCGAGCACGTTCTTCTTGCTAAGCAGGTTGGTGTGCCTAAGATCGTTGTCTTCCTTAACAAGATGGACCTTGCTGATCCTGAACTAGTTGAACTAGTTGAAATGGACATCCGCGAACTTCTTGCAAAGAACGGCTTCGACGAAGACGCTCCTATCATCAAGGGTTCTGCTACTAAGGCTCTTGAGGGTGACACGGCAAACGAAGATGCGATCATGCAGCTTGTTGAAGCTCTTGACACCTACGTTCCAGAACCACCACGCGACCTCGACAAGCCATTCCTTATGCCTATCGAAGACGTGTTCTCAATCAAGGGTCGTGGTACAGTTGCTACCGGCCGTATTGAGCAAGGTGTTGTTAAGATCAACGACCCAGTTGAAATTGTTGGTGTGAAAGCTTCACAGCAATCAGTTGTTACTGGTATTGAGGCATTTAAAAAGAACCTAAACCAGGGTCAAGCTGGTGACAACGCTGGTCTTCTCCTCCGTGGTATCGAGCGCGAACAAATCGAGCGTGGTCAGGTTGTTGCTAAGCCAGGTTCGATCACTCCACACACAGAGTTCGACGCCGAAGTCTACATCCTTAAGAAGGAAGAGGGCGGCCGTCACACTCCATTCAGCAAGGGCTACAAGCCACAGTTCTACTTCCGTACTACAGACGTAACTGGTGAAGTTGAACTTCCAGCTGACAAAGAGATGGTTATGCCAGGTGACACACTAACCTTCAAGGTTAAGTTGCTTGCTCCTATCGCCATGGAACAAGGTCTAAACTTCGCTATCCGCGAAGGTGGCCGTACCGTTGGTGCTGGTGTTGTAACAAGCATCACCAAATAGTAAGCGCCTAGTCTTACTGTTAGAGACCCCGAATTATCGGGGTCTCTTTCGTTGGGAATAATAATCAATAAGGAGATCCTGTGTACCACTACCGTAAAACACGTAAGTCGTATAGGGCACTAAACGCCAGCGACACTACTAAGCCTGTCTGTACACTTTGCGACGAAGATAATAAGCCAAGAATTATAAGAGAAACCACCACAATGATATTGCTTCCGAACCGTGTGTCCTACGATATCTTTGAAGGAATGCGGGTTGTCGAGCATCTCATGATCGTGCCAAAACGCCATGTTGAGCATATAGAGGATTTCACAAACCAAGAAAAGATGGATTTTATGTCACTCGCTGGAGAGTTTGAGATGAAGGGGTTTAATGTTTACGCACGTGGCGCAAAAAGCGCCACCAGGTCGGTTGCGCATCAGCATACGCACCTAATAAAAACCGACAATAAAAAGGCAAAGTCTGTCGTATATATCGCCAAGCCACACATTCTTATTCGTACATAGCCGAGGCGCGCACATTCCGCAGCCGCTACTTTATCTTTACAAAGAGGTCAGCTTCGTATATAGTAAACAACTGAAATACTAAATTACATCGAGAACTTGTCCGGTAGCCACCCCGGCTCAAGGTTACGGTGTTGCACATACAAGGAGTCATTATGACAGAAACCAAAGCCGTCAAAGACGCTGGCCTACGCATTCGTATTCGCCTAAAGGCATACGATCACAAGGTTATCGACCAATCAGCAAAACAAATTATCGATACTGCTATCCGTACCGGTGCAAGTATTGCCGGCCCTGTTCCACTTCCTACTCGCCGTAGTAGCTGGACAGTCGTTAAGTCACCTCATGTTTACAAAACAGGTGGTGAAACGTTCGAAATGCGTATCCACAAACGTCTTATCGACATTACGAACGCAACTCCAAAGACTATCGACAGCCTGCAAAACCTCAGCCTTCCAGCTGGTGTTGACGCAGAAATCCGCATGTAGTTTTTGCAGAATACAAAATACACCCTTTCACAAATCGAGAGGGTGTATTTTTATTACGTAATCATCACACAGGGACATGGCCGCGGACATCGCTTGTGGCGAGCCGCGGCCGACTGTTCTCAGTCATCGAGCTCTTGGGTATGAGCTGTAGTCCATACCTTCTCATGTTCGTCGGCTCACTTCTCGTCGCGGTGAGCACTGCTGCAGTTCGTGCAGGAGTGCTTCGAACTCACGAAGAGTAGGCGGCCGATGACACCAGGTGCTGTAGCGCCTGGGAAGATTCTTGCCCCTGATGCCACGCTTCATGACACCCTCGGAGTTGATTCGGTACCGCCTTTTCGCGACGTGCCTTGAGGTACGCGGCGCCCAGTCATGATACTCCACGACCGCCCAGTCATCCTCCATCCTTAGAAGAACCAAGGAGGTAAGAGGGGACGAGTAGGGAGTAAACATGGTCAGGTCGTCGTCGAGCATCTCTTGCACCCGGCTGCGCACAGCCAAGATCGCCACGCGCATTTTCTCGTGGGGAACGGCGTACTGTCGGGCATAGAGGCACACTCCGGTAAACGAAAGTACCCCGCAGATAGCAAGGGCGATCGCGGTCAGCGTCGCCGAGCCAAATCCAGGGTAAGCGAAAAGCAAGCAGGTAACAGCGCCGACAAGCAGCGCTATGTCGATAGGCATGAGAGGAATATATTTCCTACGCACGCGAACGCTCCAATCATCAGTGGGTTTGGACCGTGTTTTATAGTACCACAAAAAACATAAGCATGAAGTGCGTATGGTCTATTTTTTGTACGGCTGCATGTACTGTATGGTGTTGTTCATGTCGATTTGGTCGTAGATTTTTTGAACCTTAACGTTAAGATCGATAACCCATATACCAAGCGCAAGTACCAGCGCACAGAGAATAAGCCAGTAGGCTGTTTGGTAGGTGAACTTAAAGGTAAAGAATGAAGGCTGAATGGCAGCGGTCTTTTTAGATTGCTTCTTTGGTGCGGCTTTCGCCGTTTTTACTGTCGCTTTACTTTTGGTCGTTGCCATTTTCTAGCTCCTTAGATGATTGTCATTACTATGTATTATGGCGGACTGGGCAAATTAGCGCAAGCTGGAATTGTGGTTATGGTTCTGGTATACTTTTTCGTAATGGCTCAGCAAAAACAAAAAAGACCACGAACATATGCCCGAAACAGAGCAGCGGCAGTTAGTCGCCGAGGATACGAGAAAGTATTCGAGTCTGACGGCACGTATTTTCTTAAGCTTGTCGTGTTTGTTCTGCTGGGAACGTTTTGGATAAAGTTCCAATACCCAATTACCTGGCTCGGCATGCCGCTGAGTGCTATTCCTGCTGGTTTTCTTGTCGGGCTTATTCTGGTAAATCGCTTCGAAAAAATCCAACTTGACCGTAAAATCTGGTATGCGATTCTTATTGTCGTGACGATAATCTGCTACTTTGTGCCGGCCGGAGTCCTTGTTTAACAACATCAGTTTTACCACTGGTAAATTATTGACTCCTAGGGGTAAGTGTGCTATATTAGCTAGGTAACTTATTACGTAATAACAACTCATTCTTGGTGAATTGGTAGGTCTACCTCGGTAGAAACCCCCAGCCACCAAGAATTTTAAGTGGGAGCAAGAGGGCAATGAAAGCACTTCTCGGTACCAAAATTGGTATGACCCAAATCATCAGCGAGAGCGGCGCGGCTATTCCAGTCACGCTTATTCAAGCTGGCCCCGTGACTGTGACTCAAGTCAAGTCCGTCGATATCGACGGCTACAACGCAGTCCAGGTGGCATATGGTGAGGGTAAGAACTTGAGCAAGGCCGTTGCTGGACACACAAGTCCAGCCAAAGTGACCCCGAAACACATTCGGGAATTTCGTGTTGAAGAACTACCAGAAGGCCTCTCGGTAGGAAGCACGATCGACGTAACAACCTTTAACTTGGGTGACATCGTAGATGCAACCGGTACAAGTAAAGGTAAGGGTTTTGCCGGTACGGTAAAACGCCACAACTTTAATACCAGCAAAAAGACTCACGGTGGTAACGGAAACGTTCGTAAGCCGGGTTCTATCGGATCAATGTATCCTCAGAAAGTCTTTAAGGGTAAGCGAATGGCCGGCCGAATGGGTGCCGACCGCGTAACCGTAAAAAACCTTGAGGTTGCTTACGTTGACGCTAGCAACAACCTTATCGGCCTAAAGGGTGCAGTTCCTGGTCCTAAGAAGGGTCTGATTATTATCGGAGGGAAGGCATAATGGCTGAGACTACTAAACCAGCAGCAGCTAAGACTGCTTTGCCGAAGGAAGTATTTGCAGTAGAGGTTCCAAACCACGAACTGCTAAAGCTTGCTTACGACTCGTTCCTTGCGAACAACCGTCTTGCAAGCGCAACCACAAAACAGCGCGGCGAAGTTCGCGGTGGTGGTAAAAAGCCATGGAAACAGAAGGGTACTGGTCGCGCACGATTTGGTTCGAGCCGAAACCCAATCTGGCGTGGTGGTGGTGTCGTATTCGGGCCTCGCGGCAACGAAAACTACACGAAAAAGATCAGCACAACCAGCAAGCGCGTGGCTCTTCGCCAAGCACTTACATTGGCAGAACAAGCTGGCAAGATCGTCGTAAAAGACTTCAAGCCTGCTGGTAAAACTGTCGAGACTGTGAAGTTCCTCGAAGACAACAAGCTTGACCGCAAGGTTTTGATGGTTGTCGACGTTAAGACTCCAGAGCTGATCCGTGCAACCGCAAACCTTCAGAACGTCCTGCTTGTCAGCAGCATGTACCTGAGCGTCTACTACATCCTTAACGCAGACAAGATTGTTCTTTCGACTAAATCAGTTGAAACGATCAAGAACTGGCTAGCGAAGGAGGAGGCGTAACATGACTACTATGATTAGCGTTATCCCACGCGCGACTGAAAAGGCCTACGCACAGTCGCAAAACAATGTTTACGTATTTAATGTTCCACTTACCGCAAACAAGAAACAAATTGTTGCCGCAGTGGAAACCCAATTTGAAGTAAAAGTAACTGGAATCAAGACTCTGGTACAAAGCGGTAAAGCCGTACGCTTTAGCAAAGGCAAGAACCGTCACCCAGGTACAACGACTCGTAAAGACTCTAAAAAAGCTTACGTGACGCTTGCCACTGGCGACAGTATCAAAGTATTTGATCAGCCAGCAGAAGAGGAGAAGAAGTAATGCCAATTAAAGCTTACAATCCTACTACTCCTGCACGCCGCGGTATGACTACCGAGGACTACAGTGAAATTACTACCCGCAAGCCGCTAAAAAGCCTTATCAAGAGCAAAAAGCAAAATGCAGGTCGTAACAACACTGGTCGTATCACCGTTCGTCACCGTGGTGGCGGTGTAAAACGTCACTACCGTCTTGTTAACCACAAGCTTGCTCCAGGCCTTACTGTTACGGTTGAAGAGATCGAATACGATCCAAACCGTTCAGCACGTATTGCCCGCGTAAAAGATCAGCACGGTCTGTACCACTACATTCTTGCTGATACGCAAATGACAAAGGGTAAAGTTATCGTTAGTGGCGAAGACGCTCCTATCGAAAGCTCAAACCGTATGCCACTAAGCAAGATCCCTGTAGGTACACAAATCTACGCAATCGAAATCTACCCAGGTAAGGGTGCGCAGATGGTACGTTCAGCTGGCGTAAAAGCACAGCTTATGGCTAAAGAAGGTGACTACGCCCAGGTGCGTATGCCATCTGGCGAAGTTCGCCGCTTCCGTTTGGAAGTAACGGCAGCTATCGGTGTTGTCGGCAACGTTCAGCACCAAAACGTTAAGATCGGTTCTGCTGGTCGCAACCGTCGTAAGGGTATTCGCCCATCTGTTCGTGGTATCGCCATGAACGCTGTCGATCACCCACACGGTGGTGGTGACGGTGGTGCTCACGGTGTGGGCCGTACGCCAAAGACTCCATGGGGTCAGTTGACACTCGGTTACCGTACTCGCCGCCGCAAAGACGTCAGCAAGTTAATTGTAAAGAGTCGCCATGAAGGAAAGAGGAAGAAGTAGTCTATGAGTCGTTCACTCAAAAAAGGCCCATTCATCGATTTCAAGCTCGCCAAGAAAGTGGCGGCCTTGACTCCCGATGACCGAACCATCATCAAGACTTGGGCTCGTGCAAGCACGATCACCCCAGATATGGTAGGCCGAACGATCGCTGTTCACAACGGTCGTGTACACGTTCCTGTACTTGTCTCGGAAAACATGGTTGGACACAAACTCGGTGAGTTTAGCCCAACACGCAAGTTCCGCAAGCACGGTGGAAAGGATAAGAAGTAATGGCACAGCAATATACAGTTCGTTCATATGCTAAGGGCGTCGATCAGACACCTCGCAAAGTCGCACTTGTTGCTGGTCTTGTACGAGGCCGCAGCGTCGCTGATGCGCTTGTTATCCTTGAGCACGTTCCAAAGCGCGCTGCAATGCCTGTTAAAAAAGCTATTGCCAGTGCTGCTGCAAACGCAACCAACAACCATAACCTCGACGGTAAAACACTAGAGATTACAACTCTTAGCGTTACTGCCGGCCCACGCCTTAAAAGGTTTAAGCCAGCAAGCCGTGGCCGCGCACTTCCTTTTGAAAAGAAGAGCAGCCATATCTTGGTTGAGGTAACAGGTGGCGAAAAACCTAAGAAGCCAGCAGCTGCCAAAGCTACTGACACACCTGCGAAGGAGACCAACTAATGGGACAAAAAGTTAACCCTATTAGCTTCCGTCTGCAAGTTCACAAGAACTGGGATTCACGCTGGTTTGCAGGCAAAAGAGATTTTGCCAAGTGGCTTTCGGAAGACATTCGAATCCGCGAACTGATCGAAAGTAAGTTCGCATCACGCCCAACAATCAATCGTATCGAGATTGAACGTTCGGCAAACCTCATTACTATTACTATTCACACGGCAAAAGCTGGTGTTGTGATTGGTCGTGGTGGTGCAGGCGTTACAGAACTTAAGGCCCAGATCGAAAAGATTGCCAGCCTTCCAGTTCGTATCAACATTGAAGAAGTAAAGCGCCCAGAACTTGCTGCCAAGCTTGTTGCCGAGAATATCGCTCGCCAACTAGAACGCCGCATCAACTTCCGCCGCGCTACTAAAATGACCGCCCAAAGCACAATGAACGCTGGCGCCAAAGGTATTCGTATCGAGGTTGCTGGTCGTTTGAACAACGCTGAAATGGCTCGTCGCGAAAAAGTAATCGAAGGCTCAGTGCCACTTCACACGCTTCGTGCTGATATCGATTTCCATAGCGCACGCGCTCAGACCCCAGCCGGAATCATTGGTGTAAAGGTATGGATCTACAAGGGTGAAAGGATTGATCGATAATGCTACTTCCTAAGAAAACTAAATATCGAAAAGTCCGCAAAGGTAAGAACGAGGGTATTGCTACCCGCGGTAATTACGTTGCCTTTGGTGATTACGGCCTGCAGTCACAGGACAACAACGACATTACGTCACGCCAGATCGAGGCATCTCGTCAGGCAATGACCCGCCACATCAAACGTGGTGGTAAAATCTGGATCCGTATCTTCCCTCACACACCTCGTACGCGCAAGCCACAAGATGTGAAAATGGGTAGCGGTAAGGGTAACCCTGAGTTCTTCGTCGCTAAAGTAAAGGCTGGAACTATCCTGTTTGAAATGAAGGGTGTTGACGAAGCAGTTGCACGCGAGGCTATGCGTCTTGCTGCACACAAACTTCCTGTTAAGACCAAATTCATCGTAAGGGAGCAAAGCTAATGGCTGACAAGAAATCAACCGTCAAGAAGACGACAAAGGCTGCAACCGAAGTGAAAACTATCGAACAGCTAAACGTCGAACTTGCTGCAAAGCAAGCTGATCTTCTTGAAGCACGACGTGGTCACGCGGCTGGCGAACTTGCCAACCCACGTGTACTGACAAGTACCAAGAAAGAAATCGCGCGCCTTCACACTGCCATCCGAGCAGCCGAGCTGGCAACCGAAAAGGAGAGTAAATAATATGGCCAAGACATTGACCGGTATCGTGACTTCGGACGTCGCGAACAAGACCATCACCGTCACTGTAACTAGTCGTGAAACGCATCCTATTTATGGCAAGCAGTACACTGTGAACCGCAAGTACGCTGCACACGATGAAAACAATGAAGCGAAAAAAGGCGACGAAGTCGTTATTCGCGAAACACGTCCTGTTTCAAAGCGCAAAGCATTTACGCTCGACCGCATTCTTGAAAAATCACGTGGTTCAATCGAACTAAAAGACGAGGCTGAGGTTAAGTAATATGATCCAGCAAGAAACTCGTCTTAAAGTAACCGACAACTCGGGCGCAAAGGAAATCCTTTGTATTCGCGTTCTCGGTGGTACGGGCCGCCGCTACGCCCGCGTTGGTGACGTTATCGTCGCCTCTGTAAAGACAGCGAACCCAACTGGTAACGTAAAGCGTAAATCTGTCGTTAAGGCTGTTATTGTTCGTACCCGCGACCAAATTCAGCGTAAAGACGGCAGCACTATCTGCTTCGACGACAACGCCGCAGTTATTATCGGCGACGACAAAAACCCTAAGGCAACCCGTGTCTTTGGTCCTGTGCCACGTGAACTTCGTGACATGGGCTACTCAAAGATCATCAGCCTAGCACCGGAGGTACTCTAAAATGGCACGACGTATTCAAAAAGACGATCTTGTTAAGATTATCTCGGGTGACAAAAAGGGAACAACTGGCAAGGTAGTTCGTGTTCTTTCTAAAAAGAACGCTGTCCTTGTTGAGGGTGTTGGTACAAAGCACCGTCACGTTAAACCATCTCAGCTTAACCCACGTGGTGGCAGCAAAGACATTCATGTCGCAACGCCTATTCACAAGGTTGCCCTAGTGGTTGACGAAAAGACCAGCAAGACTAGCCGTATTGGCTACACTAAAAACGCTGACGGCACTAAGGTTCGCCTAGCCCGCCAAGCAAAGAATAAGGAGATCAAGTAATGGCAAAAGCTTCAACAACTGCTGCCGCTGCTCCTCGCTTGAAAGCTTTGTACAAAGATCAATTTGTCAAAGAACTACAAGCCGAATTGAACCTCGGTAACGTACACCAAGTACCAAAACTCGAGAAAATTGTGGTAAGCGTAGGTATCGGCAAGAACAAAGACGACAAGCGTCACTACGAAATTGTTCGTAACACGCTAACAAAGGTAACTGGCCAAGCGCCAGTTGACCGCATGGCTAAAAAGTCTATCGCAGGGTTCAAAATCCGCGCAGGCATGAACCGTGTTGGTATCAGCGTTACGCTTCGCGAAGCTCGTATGTACGAGTTCCTCGACCGCCTCGTTAACATCGCACTTCCTCGCGTTCGTGACTTTCATGGCGTATCGGTTAAGTTCGACAAGGGCGGAAACTACAACCTCGGTATCACTGAACAGTCTATCTTCCCTGAACTAACGTTCGAAGAGACACAAGTACTTCACGGTCTTCAGATTACATTTGTCATCAAGAACGAAGACGCAGCTCACAGCCGTGCGCTACTTGAAAAGTTTGGCGTACCATTTGAGAAAGAAGGAGGCAAACGCTAATGGCTAAGAAATCTATGATCGCGCGCGACGAAAAGCGTAAGAAAATGATCCTCAAATTTGCAGCAAAGCGTGCTGAGCTTAAAGAACTTGGCGACCTCGAGGGTCTTCAGCTTCTTCCTAAGAACAGCAGCCCAACTCGCTGGAAGAACCGCGACTTCCTTCACGGTCGTCCACGCGGTTACATGCGCCGATTCGGCCTAAACCGTATCAACTTCCGCGAAAAAGCATCTAAGGGAGAAATCCCAGGCATCACTAAAAGTAGTTGGTAAGAAGGAAAGGAATAGAAAATGTCACTACAATCAACTGACCCAATCGCCGACCTTCTTACCCGCATACGAAACGCGGCTATGGTTGGCAAGAACGAAGTTCGTGTCCCATCAAGCAAGCTAAAGAAGGTTGTCGCCGAACAACTTGTAAAGAACAAATACCTTACATCTGTAAAGGTTGAGGCTGGCAAGCCACGCGACACGTTGGTTATTACAATCAACAAGCCTGGCGAAAACAGCAACATCAACGAGATCAGCCGTCTTTCTAAGCCTGGACGCCGCGTGTACGTAAGTGCAAACGACATTCCACGCGTTAAAAGCGGTCGCGGCCTCGTGCTTATTAGCACTAGCAAAGGTGTTATCACTGGACACGAAGCTACTAAGCAACGCCTTGGCGGCGAATTGCTCCTTAAGGTATACTAGAAGTCATGGGTGGTACTACTTCTGATACAACAACGGACGCAGTAAATACAACTACTACTGCGGCATCGGGTGATAACACCGGAGTCATCATAGCAATCGTGCTTGGTGTCCTCATGGTGGTAATCATCGCGGTTGTCGCGGCAGTCATTATCAATAAGAACAAGAAAGATTAAGGAACGACATGAGTCGAATCGGAAAACTACCAATTGACGTACCTGCAGGTGTGACAATCACGGTTGATTCAGATGTTATTTCAGTCAAAGGGCCTAAAGGCGAACTGACTGTTCCACACCTGAGCGACGTAACTGTTACCCTCGAAGGTACACAAGCAATCGTTACCCGCAAGGACGACGAGCGCATCGCGAAAGCTCAGCACGGTCTGCAGCGCGCGCTCCTTAACAACGCCGTTGTCGGTGTTACTAAGGGCTTTGAAAAGAAACTAGAAGTAAACGGTGTCGGTTTCCGCGTAAACGGCGGCGGACAGGCGATCGAGATGAGCCTTGGCTTTTCTCACCCTGTTAAATACGAAGCTCCAACTGGCGTTACCCTGACTGTCGAAAAAATGACCATTACGGTCAACGGTATCGACAAACAGCAGGTTGGCCAGGTTGCTGCCGAAATCCGCGCGCTTAAGAAGCCTGAACCTTACAAGGGTAAGGGTATTAAATATGCCGACGAAGTGATCCTTCGAAAAGCAGGAAAGGCTGGTAAGTAATCATGAGTGACTTAGCTAAGAAACTCCTTAACAAGAGCCTACGCAAAAACCGCGTACGCAGCAAAGTAACTGGTACTGCCGAGCGTCCTCGCCTTACGGTCACTATCAGCAACAAGCACGTTAGCGCACAGATCATCGACGACACAAAGCAGCACACGCTTGCTGCCAGCACCACTGTTGGCACAAAGCAAACTGGTTCTACATCAGAGCTTGCTGCATTTGTTGGCGCTGATATCGCTAAGAAGGCAAAAAAAGCAAAGATTAATGCAGTAGTGTTTGATCGCAACGGCCGCCAGTACGCTGGTCGTCTCGCAGCGCTCGCTGATGCTGCACGCAAGGAAGGTTTGGAGTTCTAATATGGCTGAACAAGCTACTGCTACAACTCGCTCACCACGTGCTCCACGCCGCGACAACAACCGCCGCGACGCTGCACCTGCTGAGCCAAAACAGTTCGAAGAACTGGTTATCAACATCGACCGCGTTGCGCGTGTTGTAAAGGGTGGACGACGTTTCCGCTTTAAGGCACTTGTTGTTGTGGGCGACCGCAAAAACAAGGTTGGCGTTGGTGTATCTAAGGGTGCCGACGTTCAGGCTGCTATTGCTAAGGCTACCGAGGTTGCTAAAAAGAACATGATTACGATCCCTGTTCTTAACGACACAATCCCTCACGACGCTGAAATAAAAGTCTCTGGTGCACAGGTACTTATCAAGCCAGCAGCTCCAGGTACCGGTATTATTGCCGGCGGTGTTGTTCGCTCGATTATCGGTGTTACCGGTATCCGCAACATGCTTTCTAAGTCACTTGGTTCAACCAACAAAGTTAACATTGCTTATGCAACGATTGACGCATTGAAGAGCCTTGTGCCTCGCGACGAGTGGTTAAACGCTCCCGCAAAGAAAGCTGCTAAGAAGGAGGACAAGTAATGAAATACAACGAACTCCAAACTATGCCAACACAAAACCGCAAACGCGTAGGCCGTGGTATCGCAGCAGGTCAGGGTAAAACCGCTGGTCGTGGTACTAAAGGTCAGGGTTCACGTACTGGTAAGAAACTTGGCGTTATGTTCCAGGGTGGACAGCGCGCACTTGTTCAGGCGGTGCCAAAAGCCCGAGGGTTCAAGAGCCTTAAGAGCCCAGCGCAGGTTGTTTACCTCGATCACCTTAACGCATTTGCTGGTAAAACAGTCACCAACACATCTCTTTACGAGGCTGGGTTGATTGCAACACCTTTCCATACTGTAAAAGTTATCGCTCGCGGTGAAATTACAGAAAAGGTAAACCTTCACGTTCAAGCTGCAAGCAAGAGCGTCCAGGAAGCTATTGTGAAGGCTGGTGGTACTTTCAAAAAGACCGCAACGCCTTTGCAAAAAAGCGCCAAAGAAGCAGAAAAAGCAGACAAATAAGCCCGCTGCTGCATTTTTCGGAGTATACTATGTAAAGTATACTCCGTGGAGTAGTAACAGTGATGACCATTTATAGAGAGGGTAGAACACATTCATGAACTGGAAAACTATTTTCCGATCATTCAAGAACAAAGACATGCAGAAGCGTCTGTTGATCGTTCTTGGCTTGATCGTTGCTTACCGCCTTTTGGCGCACATACCAGTGCCTTTGGCTGAACCGACACAACTTAAAGAAGTTATCAACAGCGTTGTTGGTGGCACCGACTTTGGTGGGTTCTTAAACCTCCTTTCGGGTGGTGCGCTTGCGCAATTCTCGATCGTGCTGGTGGGTATGAGTCCGTTTATTACGGCCTCTATTATCACGCAGCTTCTTACCAAGGCTATTCCAAGCCTTGAAGAACTTCACAAAGATGGTGAGTCGGGTCGCCGTAAGATTAACCAATGGACACGTATGCTATCTGTACCACTGGCAATCGTGCAGTCGATCGCTTTCATTTACATCCTTCGCCAAACCGTTCTGGCGGGCAACACCACTGGTATGGCCGACCCAACAATGATCGAATGGACAGTGGCCGTTACAGCTATGACCGCCGGCGCGCTGCTACTGATGTGGCTTGGTGAGCTTATTACCGAGCAAGGTGTCGGTAACGGTATTAGCCTTATTATCTTTGCCGGTATCATTAGCCAGTTGCCTCAAACACTTGCGACAATTGGAACGTCGCTTCTCGATACATCAGCTGGAATGCTTAATGTCTTTGGATGGTTTACGGTTCCGGTAAATCCGCTGGCGTTCTGGGTAACGCTAGGTATTGCCGTTGTCTCGCTTTTGGTACTTTACTTACTTGTAAAGATCAACGAAGCGCAGCGCGTTATCACTATCAACTACGCAAAACGCGTTCAGGGTAATAGTAGCTACGGCGGCGTTAAGAGCATGCTTCCGGTCAAGCTGATCGCAGCCGGTGTTATTCCCGTTATCTTCGCCGTTGCGTTCCTATCGCTTCCTGCATTCGTAGGGCAGGTGCTAAAGGCTACAAACAACCCGGCCTACACCGAACTTGCAGCAAACCTTATTGCTTGGTTCCAAGCACCGCAGCCTGGCGCATTTGCTGGCGATACCTTAGGTGCGCTTATCTACCCGGCAGCCTACTTTGTTCTCGTTATCTTGTTTACATATTTCTATACAGGTATCGTATTCAACGCCAGCGAGATTGCCGAAAACCTTCAGAAGCAGGGTGGCTTTATCGAAGGCGTTCGCCCAGGCAAGCAAACCGAAAAGTATCTTTCACGCACCGTCAACCGTCTTATCCTTTTCGGATCAATTACCCTAGGTCTTATTGCCGTTATGCCATTTGGCGCCGAATACATTTTTGCGCAGCTTGGTATCAACGCAGCCAACCTAGCTATTGGCGGTACCGGACTCCTCATTGTTGTGTCGGTAGGGCTTGAGTCGCTCCGCCAAATCAACTCGCGCGCACTCATGGTTACCTACGACGATTACAAATAATCCTCTGTAAAAATAACCACACTTAAAACGACACTTCCGGAGCAAAGTGTCGTTTTTCATGCAAAGCGTACGAATAAATAGAAATTAAACATCATATACGGCGCATAGGGGCTGCTGTAAGCGCTTTGTTTATAAAAACACGGGTCGAAACCGTCACTCGCAGCCGGCGCAGCGACAAGCGGTTGACCTAATTTTGAAATGCGCTACAATAAAAGTACCAAAACTATTTCGCGTGTTGGTAGCACTGCGAATATTCTCAAAAACGCTTGCGGGCGAAGATATTTTACTGTATAATCTACAACTGTAATTTATGGTAAGTCAAAAGGAAGTAATCAAGTTGCAAGGTAAGGTAGTGGAAGCACTGCCTAATACTCAATTTGTCGTCGAACTTGAGAATGGCCATAGGATTATTGCTCACATTTCGGGTAAAATGCGCAAGCACTATATTCGACTTGTACCGGGCGATAAAGTGGAAGTTGAGTTGACCCCTTACGATCTAACGAAGGGAAGAATCAGTTTCCGCCTGAGAGACGAGCAAAAGAGGCCTGACGACAATCAAAAGTCGTACGGTCGCGCTGCTTAAATATTAAATTAACGGAAAGCTGGAGTTTAAGACCTCATGAAGGTTCGTGCGAGTGTCAAGAAAATCAGTCCAGATGACCAGCTAGTGCGCCGAAAAGGCCGCTTGCGTGTTATCAACAAGAAAAAACCTAAGAATAAGCAAAGGCAGGGTTAAGCATGGCTCGAATTGCTGGGGTAGTTATCCCATCAGAAAAGCAAGTGCAGATCGCTTTGACGTACATTTACGGCATCGGTCCACACTTCGCATCGACCATCCTTGCGGCGGCAAAAATTGAGCCGACCACTCGGGTGAAAGATCTCACCGAGGCTGAAGAACAACGACTACGTGAAGTAATCGACACCGATTACACCGTAGAAGGCGACCTACAGCGCTTGGTAACAAATAATATTAAGCGTTTGAAGGACGTCAATGCGTATCGTGGTTTACGACACAAAGCAGGACTCCCCGTTAATGGACAGCGTACCCGAACGAACGCACGAACGCGTAAGGGTAAAGCTATTGCAGTAGGCGGAACGCAAAAGAAGGCCGCGTCTAAGACGTAGAAAGGATAGATTATGGCAGAAGCTAAAACGACAACTCGTAAAAAGCAGCGCCGATCAGTCCCTTCTGGTCAGCTGCACATTCAGGCAACGTTTAACAATACTATTGTGACGTTCACAGACAAAAAGGGAAACAAATTAGCAGCAAGTAGCGCAGGCGCTTGTGGTTTCCGCGGAAGCAAAAAAGGCACAGCATACGCTGCGCAAATTGCTGCCGAGAAAGCTGCAGAAGCAGTAAAGACACTTCACGGCCTTAACAGCGTTGACGTATTCGTCAAGGGTGTTGGTCTTGGACGTGACGCTGCGATCCGCGCAATGGGTAATTACGAAATTACCGTTGATAGTATTAAAGACGTGACAGGCGTACCACATGGTGGTGTTCGCCCACGTAAGGCTAGGAGGGCTTAACCTATGGCACGAGATACTTCGCCTATTGTGAAGCAAAGCCGCCGAGAAGGTTACGCGCTTCACCCTAAAGCACACAAAATCATGGCTAAAAAAGCCGGTATTCCAGGTCAGCACGCACATGGACGCCAGGGCAAACAAAGCCTCTACGCAACCCAACTTCGTGAGAAGCAGAAGGTTCGTCGCACATACGGTCTGCTTGAAAAGCAGTTCGCTCGACTTATGAGCGAAGCAAGTCGTCGCCGAGAAGGCCTAGCAGGTGAAAACCTTCTACAACTTCTTGAACTACGTCTTGATAACGCCGTTTACCGCGCAGGTTTTGCAACCAGCCGCCGCGCTGCCCGTCAGCTCGTTGGTCACGGTCACTTTATGCTAAACGGCCGCCGCGTCGACATTCCGTCAATCCGCCTTAAAGCTGGTGACGTACTTACTGTTCGCGAAAAAAGCACTAAGTCAGGATACTTCGCACAAATTGATGACATTGTTAAGAACTCAGTTCAAAGCCCACTTTCATGGCTCAAAAGCGATGTAAAGAAGCTAAAGATTGAGATTACGGGTCTTCCAAAGCGTGAAGAAGCAGAAGCAGACATTAATGAGCAGCTAATCGTTGAGTACTACTCACGTTAAAGGGTAAGGAGAAATAGTAATGTCCAAAGTAATTCACAACCCCGCACTCGCAAATATTGACGAGACAAGCACTACCAGCGCAACATTCTCTATCGAGCCGCTTCACGCTGGCTACGGTAACACCCTTGGTAACAGCTTGCGTCGTGTTCTCCTTTCGAGTATCGAAGGTGCCGCTATCGTCGCTTTCCGCATCGAAGGTGCAACACACGAGTTCACCACGGTTGATGGCGTTAAAGAAGACGTCGTTGACATCATGTTGAACCTCAAAAATATTCGCGTTAAAGTGCACAGCGACCAGCCTATCGAGCTTCGCCTCGAGAAAAAAGGCGCTGGCGTTATTACAGCAGGCGACATTAAAGCTAGCGGCGACGTAGAGATTATCGACCCAGAGCAAGTAATTGCTACTATCGACGATCCTAAAAAGTCTGTCGTTATGGACATTGTCGTTGAAGCTGGCCGCGGTTACCGTACTATCGAAGAATCAAGCGAAAGCCGTCTTCACAGCGATATGATCGCTCTTGACGCCGTGTTTAGCCCAGTTCTCCGCGTACGTTACAAAGTAGCAAGCACCCGTGTTGGCCAAGAAACCAACCTCGACAAGCTAGATATCAGTGTTGAAACCGACGGCTCAATCAGCCCACGTGAAGCATTCGAAGAAGCTGCTGCTATCCTTGTTAACCAATACACTGCACTTGCTGGTTCTACAACCGTAGAAGCTGCACCTGCACTTGGTCAGACACAAGAAGACGAAACCAGTGAGCTCAACACTTCAATCGAAGAACTTGGTCTTACTGCTCGTACTGCAAACGCGCTTATCAACAACGAAATTCGCACCGTTCACGACCTCGTGACCCTTAGCGAACAAGATTTGCGCGAACTAAAGGGCTTTGGAAGCAAAGCGCTTGATGAAGTTAAAGATAAACTAGCGGAGCTTGAACTCTAATGCATCGACACGGATACAAAGGGCGCAAGTTTGGTCGCGAACGCGACCAGCGCCGCGCATTGCTTAAAGGCTTAGCTACCAGCCTTGTCGAACACGGCAAGATTGAGACCACGCTTCCAAAAGCCAAAGAGCTAGTGCGTTACATAGAAAAAGTTATTACAAAGGCTAAAAAGGGTGACCTTCACAACCGCCGCCAAGTTATTGCCGCATTGTCTACACAGGCAGCTGCATTCAAACTTGTCGACGAGATCGCACCTCAGCTTACTGCTCGCAACAGCGGACACGTTCGTGTACAGCGTACACGCCTACGTGTTGGTGACGGCGCTCAGATGGCAACGATTGGTTTTGTTGACGAGCTAAAAGCCGCACCTAAAGAGGAGGTAAAAGCGTAATGTCTATCAACGCAAAAACTTACTCGCAAAAACCAAGCGAAGTTTCACGCCGATGGATTCTTATCGACGCATCAGAAGCTCCACTTGGCCGTATTGCAACCCAAATTGCTACCTACCTAACTGGTAAGTACAAGCCAAGCTACACACCACACATCGATGGCGGCGACTACGTAGTAGTTATCAACGCTAAAGATGCTGTTGTAACCGGCGACAAAGAAACTGGAAAAGTTTACTACCGTCACAGTGGTTTCCCTGGTGGTATCAAAGACGCGACACTTGCAGAAGTACGCGAAAAGTTCCCAGAGCGAATCATCGAAGCGGCAGTAAAGGGTATGCTTCCTAAAAACAAGCTGTCTCCAGAACGCATGAACCGCCTGCGCGTTTTTGCCGGTAGCGATCACACGCACACCGCACAAACTCCAGAGAAAGTTGAGGTTAAATAATCATGGCTGAAGGTAAATACTTCTACGGACTTGGTCGTCGTAAAGCCGCTACCGCCCGCGCACGTTTGTACGCAGGTAAGGGTACGGTCACGATCAACGACAAGCCAGCTGCTCAATACCTTTCAGAAAACAAAGCCCTTCTTGCCGAAGTTACCGATCCACTTGCGCTCGTTAACAAGCAAAAAGAGTTCGATGTTACTGTAAAAGTAAAGGGTGGTGGACTTGCCGGCCAGGTAGATGCAATCAAACTTGCAATCGCCAAAGCATTGACCGTTGGTCACGCCGACCTCCGCTCTACGCTTAAAAAAGCCGAGTTCCTACGCCGCGACCCACGCGAAAAAGAACGCAAGAAATACGGTCTTCGTTCTGCTCGCAAGCGCGAACAGTACTCAAAGCGTTAATCTGCTACAAGATACAAAACAACTCCTCTTATCGGGGAGTTTTTTGTTTTTTCACGCTCACATAGTATACTCACTTGCGCGCCACGGAGTCCAAAAACGAGCGCAAAATAGGCACGAACTGCAAAAAGCTAGAGAGACTGATCCATTCGTCTTCGCCATGATGCCCACCACCCACGCAACACGAAAGAATACAGGTGATGCCTGCATCGTAAAATGGAGGAGCGTCACTGGCGGCGCAAGATATAAACGGCAATGGCTTTTTACTGGTTACCCCCTCAACACTTTCGACGTACTTTTTAACAAGTGGATGATTAAGATCGGTTAGGACAGAAGAGCCGAGTGACTGTTCTTCAAAATGAAGGTCATATTTACGACAGAGCTCGTCAATCATATCGCGCTGAGCCTTCAGGTTTTCTTTATTTAAATAGCGTATTTCCACTGCAGCTGTCATTTCGGACGGCACGACGTTATATCCGTGACCTCCGTTAATCTTGCCGATATTGAGCGAATCAGTCCCCTCGTGATGATTTTCGAAACGCGTCTTTAGCTCATGCAGGGCATGGATTAACTTAAACGACGCACTGTCGCCCTCCCAAGGCCTAGCACCGTGCGCCGCCTTTCCCTTAGCCGTTAGGTCAAAGCGCCAGAACCCTTTTGCTACGGTTTCGATATCCCAACCCGGAGCTGTGGAGTCGGGCATAATACAAACACCTGGGCGCAGTCCGGCCTCAACGAGTCGCAGACAACTCTCGCTTCCAATTTCTTCGTCGGTCGTGATAAGAATGCCGAAATCATAGCTACTCAGATCCTCTTGAAGCTCATCCACCAACTGAAGATATCCCGCGATCGAAAATTTCATATCATAAGTACCGCGACCATAGAGCTTATCGCCCCTTCGTCGGAGTAGGAACACTTTATCACTCCCAGTTACGACATCGACATGAGCCGTTAGTAGCACAGTAGGATTTTGTAAGTTATCGCTACGAGTAGATGCAAGTAGGGTGCCGTGGCCATTGAAACGATCTCTCCTGCAATACATACCTCGCGTAGAAAGATACGACTCTATATAATCAAGAGCTGCTTCATTTGCTTTAGTATCATCGCTAATAGTCGGCATAGCGACTAGCCTCGCAAGCTGCAAATAAGCCTCGGTCTTCATTAGCTTCATTATACATCTTGCGCCATTTTTTTGATCCTAGATAATGATGCTACAATAGATATATGGGATTATTTGACGATTTACTAGGACAAGCATCAGAACTAACCGGATTCGGCCAGGACGCAGTTGACTCTGCTACTCAGGCAGCCGAAGACGCTAAAGCGCAGGTCGAAGACCAAGTGCAGGGCGCTACCGAGCAGCTTCCGCAAGATCCTGCGGATATTGCCGGCCAGTTCTTTGGCGGCGAAAACAACGAAAAGTAATAAATAATGTGGGACGAGCTGGTTCATCGGTGGCTAAAAATACCGTACACATTGAACGTGCGCGTCGACCAGCGCGTTAAAAAACCGCGCGCAACCATATTATTTATTCACGGCATAGGCAACAGTGGCGAGGCATGGAACGATGTCGTGTCGCGGCTACCAAGCGATCTACGGGTTATTACCGTAGATCTTTTGGGTTTTGGCAGTTCGCATAGGCCGCCCTGGGCGGTGTATAATGCTCGGTTGCAAGCAAGGTCAGTAATTGCGACGTTCTTAAAGTTACGCGTTCATGGGCCAGTTATCATAGTAGGGCATTCGCTGGGGTCGCTGATCGCCGTAGAGATCGCCAAAAAATATCCGCTGCTCGTACGCTCACTTATTTTGTGCAGCCCGCCGTTTTATAAGGTAGACGAGACAAAGCGTATATTACTACCAAGCAGCGACAAAATCCTGCGCGATATTTACCGCACTGCGCGCAGGTACCCGGAGCAATTTGTGCAGATTTCGATGCTGGCAGTAAAACTTGGGCTCGTAAACGCCTCGTTTAACCTCAGTAAAGACAACGCCGATACCTACATGAACGCGTTAGAATCGAGTATTATTAACCAAACGTCGCTACAAGACGCCACCGGGCTTTCAGTACCGACAAAAATTATTTACGGCAAGCTCGACCCGGTTGTTGTGGCGCGCAACCTAAAATACCTTGCCAAAGCCAACTCAAATATTACGGTCTCAAGCGTTATTGCCTCGCACGAAATACGTGGCGCGTTTATTCCGGCTATCACCCACGCGCTAGAAGAGGAAGTAAAAAAGCCTCGCCACACCATAAAAGATATGCTATAGTGACAACACTATGAACATTCAAACCAATTTCAACAGCAACTATTGGTTTACCGACAGTAATTCTGGCGGTTTGTTCCGTGTTTTTTAACACAATCTAGAAAATATAGAAGAGACCGCCAGAAGGCGGTTTTTTAATATTTTAACGACAAGGAACAATACGATGGCTGAACGAGCCCCTATACAACCAACCACTCACGAGTTAGCGCGCAGGCACCCGCGCACGCCCGACCACCACGAACTACTACTGCAACAACGTATGCGCGCCGCCGGACTAATAGGCGAGTACAGCACAGGTTTACTTGCCGTGATTGGCCCGTGCGCCATGACAAATGCCGAGGCGATTATTGCCCACGAATCCCGGCGCCTCACGCAGGTAAGCGCCGAGAATCCTGACCTGCTAGCACTCTACCGTGCGCCCGTATGGAAGCCACGCACTCGCAAAGAAGATTGGCATGGCCTCGAGACGACCGACCCCGAACTAGCATACCGAATCATGGTAGAACGCTCGCACGACACGGCGAACATGGCGGTTGAGATAGGCACCGATCCGCGACATCTTAGCCGCTACGGCGATCACACAACACTCGCCTGGAAAGGTGGCCGCAACCACGAAGAACCTGCTCTCACCGAAGCGTTGGCGCTATACGACCCTACGCTACCTGTAGCGGTAAAGAACGGTCTTGACGGCGATATAGCACCAGCCTTAGCGGATGTTGAGATGATAGAGACACTACGCAGAGGTGTCGGCGCAAGGGCTATACTACTGTTCCGCGGCGGATTAAACGCCACAAATCCCGAAGCATGGGAAGAGCAATACTTGCTTGCCCACGAGGCAACGAACGGACGCTTGCTGGTAGACTGGGCGCACGGTGGCGAACAAGCGCACGATCCGAACGGAAAGTTTGGAAAATCAGTCGAGGGGCAAATCGAGTGCATGGAACACACGATAGAAATCGCCGAACGCACGGGCAAAGCACCCGCCGGAATATTCGCCGAAGCAAGCAGTGCAGTCAGCCCGACCGACCCAGTTATGCCATTTGAAACAGCAGTAGAGGGCGCAATTACCCTCGCAAAAATTAAGCAATCACTCGCAGTGCGAGTATAAGGAGAACTACGATGTCATTTAATTTCGAAAAACCACGCAAACTATCGCAGCAAGACATAGAGGCTGCCGCGCGACTTACGGCCGCCGGGTTTGGCCGCGAGGCCGACGAGCATAATTACGCCGACACCCAGGCGCACCTAGAAAGCGCCGACTATTTACAAGTCGTTCGCATGGATAAGGAGCTTGTTGGATTCGCCGCGTACCGGCGATTACTTTGGCGGACGTGCAGCTGAGCTAGCCGGGATTATTGTGGATCCGAATGTGCAGCAGCATGGAATCGGCACGCATTTGGTGGGCGAGTTTGTGCGCGAGCACACGCCCGACCGCCTAACCGCCTACACGCGAAACCCATCGGTACTGCGTGTGCTGGGTAATGTTGGCATGGTAGACGACGTTCTACGGCATAGCGATCCAGAACGCATTGCGGCCACCCTACAGCACGCCACCGTGCACGACGGAGTCCTTTATCACATAGACCGCTACGCGCCCGATGGCCTTTATGGAACATTCGATCCTGCTACGCGCCAGTACAACGGCGAGATACTGCAAGAGCGCTGCGTTATGCTAGACAATAAAAACTCGGCGCTTGCGGTAAGCGTTGATTTAACAGGAGGTGAACGATGAAAATTCTACTTTTAGGCTCGCAACACGGCAACGAACTGCTGGGCGAAAAACTGTACGCACATATTAAAAATAAACGCACGGAACTTTTGCCGTACATAACGCACAAAAACGCCAATCTACGGGCGCGCAGGCAAAATGTGCGCTATACAGAATCGGATTTGAATCGCAGCTATAACGGTAAAAACACAACCTACGAAGAGCGCAGAGCGACGGCAATTTTGCGCTATATACAGCAGCAAGATTTCGACCTTGTACTTGATTTACATACCACTACCTGCAAGCAAGTGCCATGCCTTATTGCCCCTGGCATCACGCCCGATTTGCAGCGATTTATGCGCGCCAGTTCTATCGAAACGGTTGTAGAAATGAGCCACGATATCGTAAAAACATCGCTTATCGGCGTCCATAGCAAAAGCATTTCGGTAGAAGTAAATAGAAACGAAATTACGACCGATTTACTCGAGCAACTTTGCGATGATCTGCTGCGTTTTATACAAAATAAAGCGCACGATTTACCCAAAAAAGTATACAAAATTGACGACCTTTTACGCAAAAAATCAATCACTAGCGAACAAGCAAAAACGCTCAAAAACTTCGAGTACAGTCCACTCGGCTTTTACCCCGTACTAGTAGGCGAAAACTCATATAAAAAACAGACAGACTATCTGGGCTTTAAAGCGTACAAGGTACGCGTTTGTAAGGTATAATAAGGATAGCTATGACAAAACCAACTATTCTTACCGGCCTTCGCGCCAACAACGACCTCACGATAGGTAACTATTTTGGCGCAATGTTGCCAATGATCGACATGGCCAAGCAAAAATCGGCCGATTATCAAATCAACATGTTTATTCCTGATTTGCATAGTTTTACAACACCGATTGACCATGCGCAGCTATACGACCAAATCCTACACAACGCGCGACTATTCGTTGCCGCCGGCCTGCCACTAAACAACGACAGCATCTACCTGTACCGCCAAAGCTACATTTCAGCCCACAGCGAGCTAACGTGGATTTTGGATTGCTTTACAGGATTCGGCGAGATGGGACGCATGATCCAATTTAAAGACAAGTCCGCTTCGATTGGCGCAGATCGTACGAGCGTTGGCTTATTCAACTACCCAGTGCTTATGGCGGCCGACATACTGCTTTACAACGCCGAGTACGTTCCAGTAGGGGACGATCAAAGCCAGCATGTCGAATTCACCCGCGATATTGGCGAGCGCATGAACGCTCGTTTTGGCGATATCTTTACGGTGCCAAAACCCGTAAAAGAGCAGCACGCATTTTTTGGCAAAGACCAGGGACTTCGCATTAAAGATTTGGTAACGCCAACCAAAAAAATGAGCAAAAGCGACGATTCAGGCAAGGGCGTTATCTTTTTGGGTGACGAACCAAGCGAAGCTGCTAAAAAAATCATGTCGGCAACGACAGATGACTTAGCCGAGATTCATTTTGACCGCGAAAAGCAGCCAGGCATTAGCAACCTGCTAGAGATTTTGTCGCTACTGCGCGGCCAGCCGCTTACCGAAACTATTGCAGAGTTCGAGGGTCAAACTCGCTACGGCGACTTTAAAAAGGTCGTCGCAAACGAAATGGAAGCGTTCCTAGCGGAGTTCCAAACCCGTCTAGCAGCAATAAACGACGCCGAGCTTTTGCAAAAGCTTGAAGCATCGGAACGTACACTTACAACAACCGCAAATGCAACCCTTCTTCGCGCCCAACAAGCCGTCGGCTTGCGCCCGAAAGAGGTCTAAACACTATGGTTAAAGTTTCAAGCTCGGATATTCTGGCGATTTTACGTCGCTTTGAACTAGCAAACGAAGATAACGTCCCGCGTCATATCGAACATGTAAAGTTTTCGAACCCACACGAAAAAAACACGCTAATTTCGTTTCGCTACAACAAGCGTCAATTCTACGTTTTGTTCGACGACACCGCCGAAGACGACGAAGCATATATTCTTCAGCAAATTCGCACCGACAAGCAAGATGTTATCGGTGATATTCTAGAGAACCCACACGATTCTACCGCAACATTCGGTCTGCCGTTCAAAGGCAAGGAAATCTACCTGTTTGCCGTAAAATCAGACAAAAAACGACTCGATAATATTCTATCGTCGCTTTACCCAGATATCTCGCGCAGCACATGGCAAAAGCGTATCAAAGCTGGCCATGTAAGTGTGAACGGCGAAGTACAGACATCACCAAAGTTTGCTGCTACCGATGCCGACAACATTGCCGTTCACACACCTGACGCAGCAGATTATAGTGAGCATGAACTACCGATTGTTTATATCGACGAAAACGTTATTGTTATTAACAAACCTATCGGCGTATTAACGCACTCAAAAGGTGCAATGAACGAAGAGTTCAGTGTGGCTGATTTTTTCCGTCGTTATTCTACCTACAATAGCGACACAAACCGCCCAGGCATCGTTCACCGGTTGGATCGCGACACGAGTGGAATCATGATTGGCGCACGCAACCCCGAAACTGCAACAATGCTGCAAAAACAGTTCGCCGATCGCAAGACTAAAAAGACATATATTGCAGTTGTCGAAGGCGTCTTAAAGCAAGACGCCGCAAAAATCGAACTCCCAATTGGTCGTAATCCGTCTGCGCCAAGCACGTTTCGTGTCGACGCCAAGGGAAAAGTTGCCACCACAAACTATACCGTGCTCGATGCAAATGACACGGAGAGTCTTGTAGAACTTCGACCCGTCACTGGCCGCACGCACCAGCTGCGCGTTCATATGTCGTACATTGGCAACCCGATTGTTGGCGACCGCGTATACGGCAAACCAGCCGACAGGCTTTATTTGCACGCTTACAAACTTGAAGTAACCATTCCTTCAGGCGACCGCAAGGTTTTTGACGCGCCGCTTCCTGCCGAGTTCAAAGCCAAATTTCCTAACACCTCGCTATGACCCTAATTGTTCATCCATCGTCGCAAAAAAAGCTCGATCAACTGGCGCAAGAATTACCCCAGGCAGTGCTACTTAGCGGCGAAAAGGGGGTAGGGCTTTATGCTATCGCCAAGCATTTAGCGGGCAAACGTTTTGCTGGAGAGCTTCACCCTCAGGACATAAAAGAAAACGCCGATGAAAACGGCACAATCCGCGTCGAAATGGTGCGCAGTCTTTACGAACAAACACGAGCAAAGCACACCACCGACAAAGTTATCGTTATTGATAACGCCGATCGCATGAGCCACGGCGCCCAAAATGCATTTTTAAAGCTTCTCGAGGAGCCAAATGCACATATTCATTTTATTCTTACGGCGCATGCGCCCCAGAAATTATTGCAAACGATTCGCTCGCGCGTTCAGCATTCTCATATTCAACCAGCAACACCAGCACAAACGGCCGAGCATATCACCAGCCTTGGAATTAGCGATCCGACACGAAAAGCCCAGCTGTCATTTATTGCCGAGGGTTTACCGGCGGAAATATCGCGCCTTGTGGCCGACGACGAGTATTTTAAAGAGCGTGCCCGAATTATCGGCGACGCCCGCACGTTTTTACAAGCCGATAAATACGGTCGTCTTGTTATCGTACAAAAATACCGCACCGATAGGGCCGAGGCTCTTCAATTTATCGACAGCACCTTGCAGATTCTTCGCCGCAGTATTAGCGCCAAGCCTCAGCAACAGCTTATTACACAGCTCGATAAGCTACTGGAGACCCGTGAACGTATCAGTGCAAACCACAATATAGCGCTTCAGCTCGCCCGGTTCGTGGTATAATACTTGTATATGTTAGGAATCTTACTGATTGCAGCTTTTGGCGCATGGGCCGTATTGCGACAGCAAACCATCACCGAAGTTGCTACAGATTTACCACTCAAAATATCCGATAAGCTAGAGCAGCTGTGGGATGTTGCGCAGGAATCTTTGCGTGATAAAAAATATTTGCGCGCCGAAAAAGCCCTGCTTACTATTTTGCGCGTCGATGAGCGCAACGCCACCGCCTACAATCGCCTCGGTATTTTATATGCCAAACAACAGGCGTTCAAAGATGCTATCGAATGTTTCGAGATCGCCCAAAGCCTAGAGCCAAGCGCAAGTAGTCTTCATAACGTTGGACTTATCTACTACGAAACAAAGCAATACGAAAAAGCGGCGCTCGCCTTTGAGCAAGCCCTGGCCATGGAAAGCGACCTGGCCGCACGACACGTTGCCTACGCAAAAGTACAAGAGAAGCTTGGCCGCAATAAAAAGATGATTGAATCACTTGAGCGTGCCGTCGAGATAGATGAATCGCCACAAACACTTAATATTCTTGCCGACGCCTACGATCGTAATGATCAGCAAGAACTAGCGGCAGAGCTTCGCGCTAAGGCAACGAAAATGCTTATTCCGCAAGCACCACCAAAACCTCGAATGTCCCGCCCGCAACGCAAGGTTATGTAGCTCTAAAACTACTTGAAAATACTTATCAATTACAGTACACTTGTATCTGTACCACGCGCAATTTTACGCCGCTTTAGCTCAGTTGGTTAGAGCAGCTGTTTTGTAAACAGCAGGTCTTCGGTTCGAGTCCGAAAAGCGGCTCCACGTGCGCTGGGGTAGTGAAGCGGTCAAACACAACAGACTGTAAATCTGTCGGCATTCGCCTTCGTAGGTTCGAATCCTACCCCCAGTACCATAGTAAAAAGCCTTCGTCTTACGACGCAAGGCTTTTTACTTTATGGGGATGTATCAGCAATATATATGCCTTCAAAACAAACCAACAAAAAACTCCCCGTCGGATCGACAGGGAGAAGAGTAAGTGGCAGGATTAATTAGCTCTTACGAGGCTTGATTTCGTTGCGGCCGAGGCTCTTTTTGGTTTCAACGTAAAACGCGTGAACGCGTGCGATTGGATCGTACTTGCGGATACGGATTTTTTCGGTGGTGTTTTGCACGTTCTTGGTGGTGTAGTAACTACGGTGACCCGTAAGTTCGCTTACAAGACCAACTAGTTTGCGCTTTGTATTCTTCTTTGCCATTACTTACTCACTTAGATTTATTATTGCTCTTATATTTATTCTAGCATGAAAATATCATAATTACTAGAGGTGGACACTAAAAATGGAGCCACGACTGGGATTTGAACCCAGGACCTCATCCTTACCATGGATGCGCTCTACCAACTGAGCTATCGCGGCGTACCTCGGTTAATTGTACCAAAAAGAGGTATTTATGCCAAGTACGATTACTTCTTGCGCGTGTTTGTAGCGCGGCGAACCGAAAGACGAGCAAACAGTGCAGATTGCAAAAGCGACCATACCACAGCGTTCACAAGGAACATGCCAGCGCTAATAATAGCGACAAGCAGTAGATTCTGGCCAAGGTCACGATTTAGTAGACCAATAATGCCAGCGATGATTAGCATAACGAAAGCAATCGCCAAGTATGCCTGTTGCAACTTGGCACGCTCGTCGTTTTTACTGTTCCAGGTGACAAGGGTTTCTTTAATAGATTCAAACATCACAAATCCTCATTGACTTAATAGTACTATTTTAGCACTAAATAGTTTAAATGTCAATTTTATATCTGTTTGATTCGTTCGTCGAGAGCCTTAGAAAGCCAGAGACCATGCTTGAGCATGCGCTCAAGAAAAGCCGTCGTAGGACGCTGGTGCTCTGCGTAGAGATACAGGCAGCCGTCGGTAATTTCTACCGTAAGGCTCCCGAAATCATTGGCAATCGTAGAAGTAATCTCCGGACTCAGTAGGCGCTCTATCTCAAGAGCATGCGCGGGTTCGGTATAAATTGCATATCTGTTTACAAACGCCGAGGAGTACGCACCGAATGTTCCCAAAGGAGCTCTTGATAGGTGAGAAAACTTCGTAAACAGATGTGCATAGAATGTTTCACTGTAGGTATGAAGTCCAAGAAATGTATGAGGAATATCGCGCGAGGTATGGAGGTCGAACGTCATAATTATCCAGTCATGCTGTTTTGCGGGCTTGCCTGGAAATTTTAGAGTATCAACACGCTCAACCAGCATAATATCGTAGCCGTCGTAGTCGCCGATACAGTAGTGATTATCGCGATGATTTGCCGAAAGCGTTAAGCCACGGATAAGCCGGTGATCGTCACTTCGTTGGTCGACATAGCCAAAGTACACCAGACCAAATTTGTCGGCAAATTGCATGAACGCGCGCATATGAAGCCGCGATTGCAGTACCTTCGCCGGAACAAAGGCCTTCATCATATAGCGCCCATGTTTAAGGAGTGCTCTCTTATCCATTTGCCGTTTTCTCGGTTATTGTATCAAGGAGTGTCGCAATATATTCTGCATGACTCCATGTAAGGGGCGCCACAGACACTGCCGAATTATCGATAGGACTTAGTTGCTCAGACAGAATACCCGTACTTGTAGCGTGGTCCCGCACCCAGGCAGTGATTTCGTGTGCTTTGTCGGTTTTATCGGTCTCGAGGTAATACTGGGCAAGCCATAATGATGAAATTAACCACCAGTTACCCGTAACATCGTTACTGACACGGCGATAATTGTCGTTTTCGTAACGAGGCAAACCTATTGCGCCGTCGTTCACCCCGAAAGTGCGCATCATCGTGTCGATGCTCGCGTTTAGCTCATCGCTTCCTACGGGGAACAAACCAAACATGAACGATCCGAATATGCTCGACATATCGAGCGTTTCGTCGTGTTCGATAGTGCCGTTTTTTACCAACAGCCCTTTATAGAACGCTTTGCGCTCGCTATTGTAAAGGTGCTTGTGGGCAGCTTGCAAAATATCATCGGCACGCGAGCGCCACATAACCGCCTTGTCTGAATCTGCTGCAATTTCTGCCAGGTCAGCTGCCGCGAGAAGGGCGGCATACACAACAGAAGTCGTGTAGGTTGTTGTAAGGTAGCGCTCTTCCCATAAGTCGTAGCTGGCACGTGGCAAGCCAGTGGTGCTTTCGATATAATTTGTCAAGAAATCTGCCATAGGAGCCACCATAGTGTGATAGAACTCATTTAGTAAACGTGGCTCTGGATGCATGTGATAGAACTGTGCAAACACAAACAGTACGAGCGCTGTTTCGTCTTGCTGGATCGGCGGCGAAGTATGGCCGTCATCGTGCACATAGGGGTGCCAACTACTACCAAGCGCCCCATCAGCCCTATATTTATGCATAAGAAACCCGCCTGGATGCATTCCGCGCCGACAAAATTCGAAAAAGCGATATGGCTCATCGAAATACCCCATGCGAATAAGCGGCCACAGTACATATGCACCGTCGCGCGGCCAACAGTAGGCGTAGGCATCGCGCGAGTAATTGAGCATGGTAGTGTCGGTGCTTGCAATCACAGCCCCGCGCTTATCGATCTGCGACTTTATAATCATGACGCTTTTTAGAAAACTCTCACGGTATTCTGGGGCAATCTTGTTTGCAACATGCTGCGCCGGCTCGAGCCATTTATGCCACCAATTTGCAGTGTCTTCAATGTGTTTTGCAAACCCTTGTTCACGAATTTGCTTGTGAATAAACAATGCCTCACGAGTTGACGTTCCCGCGGCAATCCAGTAATTAACTCGTTCCGAGCTATGTGCTCCAATAAGCATTCTAAATCGCAGCGTTGAATCAACTCGGCCGTGTTCGACAGCACACATACTCAACTCGCCGTCGTCGGCATCGCGGTACGTACCCTCGCGGCCTTCGATACCAAAAAGTCCGACCGTATATTGATCGAAGGGTTTTCCGGCAACGGTTCCCGATACAATAAATGCGCGGCGCCCACGATAATGCAATATTGCATCGCTGTCTGGCAAGTACTGCGCCGTATCGGTATTACTTCTGGCATCACCAATAACAAACGCCTGGTGCATAAATAGCCGCACCTCACGCTCGTTTGCTCGAAGGTTAACCACATGGATATTACGTAAAAAGGCGCTGATTGTCGAATCAACCACGTCATCAAGCTCTAACAGTATGCCTAAGCGGTCGTTTCGGGCGATCGTGTGGCCGATAAGGGCATTGTGCGGATAACGGAACTGGAACGTCCATTCATCGTCGTCGAGCCAGCTTAACTGGCCATCTACCCAAACACCAATATGATGCCGCAGCGATTTGCCAGCCGCATGGTTTTCGAGGCCTACATACGGATAGTAAAAATCGTGAACAAGCCCGTATTTATTTATACCGACATGAAGTTCACCATTACTAAGTACGATAGGTCTAGCCATGAAAACCTCCGTGTTTACGATATTCAAACAACCGGTAACGAACATCGCGAAGCGCGTTCATGAAATACAAAAACGCATCGTACGGCGAGTCGTAAGGACTAAAGTAAGCGTGAACATCGCCGTCGGTAAACCATTTGGTGCACATATAGTAAACGTGGTCAGAAGTCTGTAATTTACGCCAGTCAGCGATCAATTCGGCGTCACCACTGCGAACAATATCGTCTTCGAGCGCGTACAAGTGTCGCAGCGCCTCCTGTTGCATGTCGTTACCCAGCCAGGCCGTGAGGTCACGCTCGGTGTCTGCCCACGTTACGGTGTGCGGCATGCTTATTTCACCCTCGGGTTTATGCGTATCGATTGCCTCGGAAACCGTATAGAATGTATTTTCAGAGTTAGACAGCCACTTTCCGATAAAATGCTCGAAGAAATCAAAAATTCCCGTGTCTTGCCATTGATGCTCGCCGAATGTCTCATAGTCCATAAAGAGGTTTATGAGCGGGCTAGATGAGATTGAGTCATTCATCCACGAGTTGTAGGTATCGGCGGTGAGTGGCCACTGTTCCCATGCCTGGTTGCTAAAGCGAAAGGCAAGGTCGTCACTAAGGCGATAGTTTTTAAGAAGAAGACTAATGTTATCGGTACCAACCGGCTTGTAGACATGGTTAGGGCTACGCCACTCAAGAATCGGATCCCAGCCTTCTGCCATAATACCTTTAAAACCGTATTCATCTGCCCATTTAGCCAAGCTGTCGTTATACGAAAGCTCAGTGTTACGGAATACACTCGTCTCTACACCAAACAATTCGCGAACCTTATCGCGGTGCATACGAACCTGTCGTTCAAACTCCTCGAGACTATAAAAGAAGGCGAGGCTGTGATAGTACGTTTCGGAAACGATTTCGACACGACCAGTATCGACAAGACGCCTAAAACTCTCTAGGACATCTGGCGCCCATTTTTCGGCTTGCTCCATAAATGTGCCTGTAATACTTAGTGATACGCGGAATTCAGGATGAGTATTGAGCAACTTTTCGAGTAGCGCGTTCATAGGGCGATACGACTTATCGGCTACCTTGCGAAGAACTTTTTCGTTATTCCTATCGGTCGATGTATCGGATTCATCAAAGTAATCATGGTGCTCTGAAGTATCAAAAATACTATATTTGCGCACACGCCACGGCTGGTGAACATGCATATAAAGAACAATGCCGCGTTTGCTCATGCAGCAACCTTAACTCTTACTTTGCCGTAGGTATCGATACACTGATGCGCCACATCGTTCCATGAAATCTGCGCGTACTCGTGCTTTACGTTGTCTTTTAGCGCGCGGGCAAGCGATGGGGAAGTGGCAATTCCAACCAGCTGGTCGGCCAAAACATCAGTATCCCAAAAGTCGTAGCGAAAAATGTTATGAAGGATCTCGCCGACACCCGATTGCTTGGTGATAATAAGTGCCGTATCGTGGTGTGCTGCCTCGAGCGCCGTTAGTCCGAATGGCTCACTTACCGAACTCATCACAAAAACGTCTGCAATATTGTAGGCATCGCGCCACTGCTTGCCGCGAACAAACCCTGTAAAGAAAATCTTGTCGGATATGCCTAGTTCGGCACTCAGCTCAATCAGCTCGTCGCGCTGTTCGCCGTCGCCAGCCAGCAAAAACACCAGCTTATCAATACGTTCACACGCACGAGCAGCACCTCGTATAAAATGAGTAAGGCCTTTTTGAATCGTAAATCTTGTTACTGCTACGACCACTGTATATCCCTCTTCCTTAAGAGATTCGAGGTACTTGTACGTGCTAAAATCGTAATCATAAGTTCCCATGCTCGCAATATCGATTGCGTTATACACCACTTCTATTTTGTCTGCAGGTATATTGTACTTATGTATAATGATATTTTTAGTGATATTACTCACTGCAATGATACGATCGGCCATCATAAGGCCTTGGTACTCTATATCGTGCACGATTGGGTTGCCCGAAAGTTCGCCTGAGCGATCAAACTCGGTTGCATGTACATGAACAACAAGCGGCGCGCCGGTGAGCTCTTTGGCTCGCATACCGGCTTCCATAGTAAGCCAATCGTGAGCGTGAATTGTATCAGGGTGGACGGTTTTTACCAGCTGTTCGACATACTGCACATAGCGTTTTTGAACACCGCGAAGGTCATTTAAGTCGTTACTGTCTACTTCATCGAGGCCAAGCTGGCGAAGATATTTACTGTCGTACGCGCCCATAAGCCCGTATTTTGCTAAAGGCTCGAGCTTTGTGGCGGCATGAATTGTCATAAAGTCAGAATCTGGATGATGCGCCTCGTAGGGAACAACAAAATCAATCGACATGCCTTCAATAGCCAATGCTTTGGCCATTTGGTGACATGCGACGCCTAGTCCGCCACTGTTGTGAGGAGGGAGCTCCCACCCGAGCATCAATATGTTCATAACGCTAACAGCAAAGTTGTCTTTGCTTTTCGTACTCCTTACTGCCACCAGTATACTCAGGATAGGCGTCTTTGACAATGCTTATGCCTAGGTTTAATAGATGTCAGAAAGTTACATAAACATAAAAAGTATCGCGCCAATTATCATGAAAATTAATTGTATATTCTCTGTTGGTATGTTATAATCACAACAAATTCTACGAAACTGTGATTTAAATCATTTACAGAACCGCACATTTATGAAACAGCCAACCGCAAATACCATTCAGTCCGATGCCCTTTCTCTAGAGAAGCAACTTACGTCACCAACAGTGACGTTCATTCTTGCCTCGGCAACCGTTGGCGCAATTATCTACATGATATTTCTTCTGCAGCCTGCCTACCGTGGCGATCTTTTACCTTATTGTATGGTAATTCTGGCTGAGCTGTTCCTTATCACTCACGGTATTATATCTTTTTGGACAATTCTCAGCGGACGGTTCAATCCACGTCACTTTAATTACCATCATGCTCAAGATCGCTTGTTTGGCGCTAGTAGCAAAGTAGCAGCTAAGCAGCTGTCGAGCCTCCCGATAGCAACATCACGGATGAAGCAACTATTCATACAGGAAAAGCCTGTCTCGGTTGACGTTTTTATCCCGGTCTATGGTGAAGACATCGATGAGGTTCGCGAAACCGCAATAGCCGCGCGCGACATGTACGGTAAACACATGACATATATTCTCGACGACGGTAAGTCTGATGATGTTAAAAGTATGGCTGAAAATATCGGCGTGCGTTATATTCGGCGTCCGCAAAACACACACGCGAAGGCGGGTAATATCAACTACGCGCTGTCTCATACGACAGGCAAGTTTTTTGTTATTTTAGATGCAGATTTTGTAGCGGATAAATATTTTCTTTACGAAACACTACCATTCTTTGAAGATGACCTTGTTGCGTTCGTACAAACGCCGCAGTACTATAGCAACCAAACGAATTTCGTATCAACAGCCGCTAGCTTTATGCAGCATGTTTTCTACTCGCTAGTACAGGTGGGAAAGAACCGTTTTAATGCAGCATTTTGCGTAGGGACAAATGTTATTTTTCGTCGTAGCGCCATCGAGCTTATCGGCGGCATCTACTTTGAATCAAAATCGGAAGATATTTGGACTTCCATGACCCTGCACGAGCATGGGTTTAAGTCGGTTTATATTAATAAGGTTCTTGCCGTTGGTAAAACGCCCGAAACAATCAAAGCTTACTCGAAACAACAACTTCGTTGGGCGACGGGCAGTTTTGAGATATTTTTGCAGCATAATCCGCTATTCAACAAAAAACTCACCGCAGACCAGCGTATTCAGTATCTTGGCACGACTGCGTTTTATTTTAATGGGTTCGCGGTTTCGACGTTACTTTTACTACCCGCCCTGCAAATATATTTTAATATCACGCCTATAGCGATCGATATCCCGCTCTACCAATGGATCCTTCTGTATTCGGGTTTTTATGTAACACAAATTATCTTATCAATTTATACAATGGGCGGCTTTAAAGCCGAGACACTCATACTATCGGCGGCATCTTTTCCTATTTATATTAAGGCGTTCTTTAACGTGCTTCGCGGCAAAGATGAGGCCTGGCAGGCAACTAACCGTGTCGACTCTTATGATTCGCCATTCAACTATATCCGCATGCAAACGTACATCTTTATTTTCTTACTTCTCACAACCGTCGTGGGTATTTGGAAAAGTATGTACACGCAAGAATTCTCGATCTCGATCGCCTGGTGCGTCCTTAATACGTTCGTGTTCGGCTACTTTATATTGGCAGCCCTCCGCGAATCATCACAAATGCGCCGCAAGCCAGCAACCCTAAAATATATAACAAAGAAAGCATAATATGAAGCCAGCCAACCGATTAACCTTTTTTACCGGCATAATGTTCGTGAGTCTCCTCTGCGCCACATTGTTCGTTTACCTTGACTACTCGATGTCCCGGGTGGCCTCTGTCGACGCTCAGCTTAGTTCTGATACTTTTACCGTAGGAATCGACTACTCGGGTATCGTAGAAAAACAATTTATCGATGAAGGTAATTACATAAAAAAGGGTGATCCTTTGTTCGAAATCCGCAGCTCAACCCTCGCCGAGGCAATCCGAAACAACGAAGTTGCCAAATCGTCGCTTCTTTACACCGCGACAAATGACGGTCGAGTTCTTGTATCGGCAGCGGCAAATGGGCAAGTGCAAACTATTAACTATCGCCAAGGTGCGTTCGTTCCCGCCAACAGCGACCTTGCAATTGTGAATGTCGAGAATGGGCTCTACGTAAGTGCAACCTATAAATTATCGGCACCAGATTACGCTCGTATTAATAAAAACAGCAAGATCGCAATAACCCTACCCGACAACAAAACCCTTGAAGGTGTCGTATACGATATATCGCTTGAAACAGTCGATAAGGAGGTTATGACAACTATTCGTGCGCGCGTAACAAATGCCGATATTAACCGAGTGGCGTTTTCTATTGGCACACCCGTCGAGACTGTTCTTTTTCTGGACACAACAACCTGGTACAGCCGGATTAGTGAAGCGGTTCAATCGCTATTTCGCCCAACGAGCGGATAGCCATGAAGCACATTCGGCTCATCATTCTTTTTTTGGTCGTTAGCGCTACTGGTAGTATTGCGTACCTAATATTTAAATCCTGGCCAGCTTCGGTGCAGTCGTTTACCGATACGGCGCTTATAGCAACTCTTCCACAAAAAGACGCGAGCGGAATCGACACGAGCCATTTAGCAGACGGCCTTATTCCGCCGACCAATAAATGGTTTAGTGGACTGGCTCTTCAAAAGATACCAAAGACCGTGTTTTCCACTCCACTCGCATTCACCCCAAGTGAATCTTTCTTTGCGATCAGCCTACCTACCGTAACTTCATCTCCAAACACATTGTTCGCATCACGACAGTTACAAATGACCGCTGAAATTCCTGGAGCGACAAACTATCAAGTGACACGATACGACGAACTGAGTGTTGACCTAACGTATCGAAACGACACGACGCCAATTGGAACAGTAACCATTACAGCCGGGTCGCCATATATATATTTCCATGCAATAAACAATACCAAACTGGTATTAAAGTCCGGGAGTGGCTTCACTTCTCAGTCACAAACCGTCGTCACTACGACATCGACATCGAAGCTTGTTTCAGCAGTGTTCGACGGAGCAACTCTCGATTCGAGCAGTGATAAAACAGAGGCAACACTGCCTTCGGGAAGCTTAGCAACATTTTATGGTCTACCCGGCACTTCGTCGGACGACCCACTCTCGCGACGCGCAGGCAACCGAGTTACCGGCACGGACGTCTCCTATCAACAATCGGGTAATACTTATCAAACAACCATCTCGCTCGACACGCACAATCATCAGCCGTCAGTATTCGGGTTGCTACCTCATCAAACCCTTAGCGATCCCACACTTTTTAGCCTCGAGACGCTCTATGGCAAACAGCGTTTTTACGACATGAATAAGATTTCGTTTTCGGTGCCAGAAACGCCAGTCGCCACATCACTCGATCTACATCGTATTGATAGCGCGGAGAAAACGCTTCTTATTGATACACTTCGTCGTGACATAAATAGCACGAAGCTAGGTGACTTCACGGATACATATTTTGGCGGCAAAGCGCTATACCGGAGTGCGCAGCTTTTTGATCTTGCTAAACAATTAGGCGAAGAGAACATTGCCTCTTCTATTCAGGAGAAGCTATACAACGAGCTGACGACGTGGCTTGCCGCCAGTACCGCCCGAGCAAATAAATACTTTTACTACGATACAAAGGTTCACGGCATAGTGGGCGAAACGGCCTCCTTTGGATCACAAGAGTTTAACGATCATCATTTTCACTATGGCTATTTTATTTATGCCGCCGCCATTCTTGCAAAATACGACCCCGACTTCAAGGACGAATACACACCTATGATCAATCTCCTCGTGGCCGATGTCGCCAACTACCGCACCGACGAACAGCTGCCACAACGTCGCATTTTCGATCCTTATTTTGGCCATTCATGGGCATCTGGCAGCGCACCGTTCGATGACGGCAATAACCAAGAGTCTACATCCGAAGCCATACACGCCTGGACGGCTACCGTCTTATGGGCGCAGCAAACTAACAACACAGAGCTTGCCACTCAAGCAAAGTGGATGCTAAGTACCGAAGTGCACGCCGCAAAAGAGTACTGGTTTAGTATTGATACAAGAAAAGCGCCTTACGCCAACTACAACCACTCTATCATTCCCTTAAACTGGGGAGGAAAGCGTGACTACGCAACGTTCTTTAGCGCCAGCCCGTCAGCCATGCTAGGTATCCTCTTAATCCCAATGAATCCCACCTCCGTATATCTTTCCGCGTACGACGATCGTATTCAAACTCATGTCAGCGAGGCGGTGGGTCAAACCGCAAACTATAATATTCAGTTTGGTGATTACATTTTGATGTACAATTCTCTCAAAGACAAGTCGATAGGTATAAAAAACGTATCGTCACTGCCCGATGAATTTATTGATGGTGCTAATTCGCGCAGTTATATGTATGCATGGGTGATGAGTCAAGGTTAATTAGCAAATACCACTATATCGTTTTTGTAATGCTTACGATAAAATGAATATACTATGCCATTACAAGAACAACTCGATGCATTCTCACTGGAAATCCAAAAGTTCTTTACGCAACCTAATTCGTACCGGTCTGTGCTTATTCTTATCGCCTCAATTGTTGTTGTGTACTGGCTTAGCAAGTTTATAGCCAAGGGTATTGTCCGCATTGCTCAGATTGTCGCAACCCGCACCGACAACGAGTCGAACGAAGAGCAGATCATACGCTACAGGCAAGTAGAAACTTATCTAAGCATCACTATAGCTTTGGTGCGTGTCGGACTGGTTATTGTGGTTGGTCTTATTGCGTGGAGAATTTTTAGCCCGGGCGACAGTATTAGTATCGCCGCTATCGGTGCCGGAACGGTGTTCGTTGTTATCGCCGGTCAAACGGTAGGTATATTACTTCGCGACGTCACGGCGGGCGCCACCATGATTGCCGAAAAGTGGTTTAATGTTGGTGATTTTATCAAGATCGAACCATTTGGCGATGTATCTGGCGTTGTTGAACGCTTTACGCTACGTTCAACACGCCTGCGAAGCCTGAGCGGTGAAGTAGTGTGGGTGCATAACCAACAAATCATGGCAGTTCATGTCACACCGCGGGGCGTTCGTACGATTGCTGTCGATGTGTTCACTCGCGACAGAGCAAAAGCTGAAAAGGCTATCGAGAAAATCATCGGCACGATTCCTACTGGCCCAACACTCCTTGCGCGGCCACTTCGTATTAAATACGCGGAACGCTGGGACGATGACCTGTGGCGCATTACCGTCGTTGGCGAAACACCTCCGGGTCGTGAATGGCTTATTGAAAACTATTTTATTAATGCAATAAAAGATGTCGACGAAGACAAAAAGAAGCCCGATCGACTATTTACGCAAGAGCCGATCGCGCGCTATGCAGATTCGGTGGCAGACCGACGCTTTAAACGAGCCGTTCGTCTTAAAAAGGACTAACTTAGCGCAGATTGTGACGCAGGTCATTGCGCGAAACGACGTCACGCACTATAACTAGGCGTACATGCACCACGTTCTCAGTCACGCCACCAAGCAGTTATATCAACATGCCGCCAAACCGTTGCTTTTCAAGCTTCACCCGGATGGTGTTCATCGTCGCCTCATTCGCACAGGTTCGGTTATTCAACGAAGTAAACTAACAAACCACATACTGCGCGGCGCTTGGGCGTACCAAAACCCAAAGGCACTTTCTCAAACTATTCACGGAATTACTTTTAGCAACCCGATCGGTCTGTCAGCCGGCTTCGATAAAAACTTTCAGCTGCCTCCGCTTCTTAAATCAGTGGGCTTCGGCTTTATGGAGGGCGGGTCTTTAACGCTGCACGAATGTGCCGGCAACCCCGGTCCGTGGTTTCACCGATTGCCAAAAACAAAAGGCCTCGTTGTAAATGCCGGACTAGCTAATCAAGGGGTTGATAGAATTATTAGTCGGCTAGCTGCATATCTGGTCAATACATTTACTGATTTTCCACTCAACATATCTGTTGCAAAAACAAATTCACCCGACGCTTGCTCTGAGACGGCGGCGATTGCCGATTATATTGGCAGTCTAAAGGCACTCAAACGAGCGAAATTAGGTGATATCTACACCCTCAATATTTCTTGTCCAAACACCTATGGTGGTCAGCCATTTACCACACCCGAACTTCTAGAAAAACTTTTAACGGCCGTCGACGCAATTAGACTGAGTGCTCCAGTATTTATAAAAATGCCGGCTCATCTACCGTGGAAAGAATTTAAAAAGCTAGCCGATGTGGCCGCAAAACACTCCATTGCGGGCCTTACTATTTCGAACCTTGTTTACCGCGAGCAAATAGAGCTAAAAGACCCATTGCCTGGTAGCGTAAAAGGGAAGATCAGTGGCGCAGCAAGTGCGGCGATCGCTAACAATCTTATTTTTCGGACACGGCAAGCATACGGCGATCATTTTATTATCATTGGCGTAGGTGGAGTGTTTAATGCAGCCGACGCATACGAAAAGATAAAGTATGGCGCAAATCTAGTAGAACTTATCACAGGCATGATTTTTGAAGGCCCCCAAATGGTAGGGCAGATAAACGAAGAACTCGTTGCTCTGCTAAAAAAGGATGGGCTCACAAATATTGGCGAAGCAGTAGGCGTAGCGGTTTCAATCGGGCCTGGTGCCGCAGCAAAGAATCAAACCTAATTAGGCTAGGTGACGTAAAGCAAAAGCGGGCTGAACAAATGCGGCCGACAATTTAATGGAAGGCTTTTCCATCTTCTAGCATATCTATCATTTTTTGCAGTCGAGCGCTTTTGGTTTTTTCGGTTTTTGCTGTTAAGAGTCGCCAAATTACAGCGTATTTATTTGTTTTATTCAAGGTATCATAGAATGCTTTCGCCTTCGGACTTCTCTTTAATGCCGCCTCAAGCTCGGGTGGCATCGTTGCCGTGCGCTGCGATGCGTAAGCGGCTTGCCAGCGACCATCCGCCTTAGCCGCCTCGATAGCCTCAAAACCTGGCTTTTGCATGCGCCCGCCCGCTATAAGCGCCTCGACCTTTGCAATGTTTACCTTTGACCACAGGCTTTTTGGACGACGCGGCGTGTATTTTTGCAAGTAGTAAGTGTCATCATAGGCGCGGCGCTGGCCATCAATCCATCCGTAGCAAAGTGCGATATCGAGCGCGTCGCCAATAGCAATACTTTTAGCCTCAGCTCCTTTTTTAGCCACTTTCATCCAAACACCATCTACTTGTGCATGATGTTGCGACAGCCATATCTCCCAATCTTTATCAGTTGAAAATAGTATCGACTTATCGTGGCTTTGCTTATCCATTTTTTAATGATATCACACCTCGCAGACCTATTTACAAACAGGTCTTTATATGCTATAAAAGATATAACGAGACGTGCGTCCAGCATGTCTCATCGTTACGAGGAGTGGCACTATGAAGCCTGAACCGTCGGTTCACGACGTCGCGGACGGCATCGAGCGGAAGCTCGGGGCCCTGAACGGCGTGAGCGACATCGACGTTACTGCCAGCGGCAGCGTCATCTCGGTGACGGGCACGTTCCCGCCCGCCATGCACCAGAAGGTGCGCGACATCACCGCCAGCTACAACGACAGCGGCTTCACCGTCTCGCTCGACCTGCGCGGCGCGCGGTAAGTCCTTCCTCCTAGCAGACGCACCCAGCGTTCTGCAACCCCGCAAATAACAGCTTGAGGCTCTTTCGCATTAGTGAAGAAGCCTCGCTGCCAGCGGGGTTTCTTCATTTTTTAGCATATTTAGGTTGTCGTAATATTGCGGCGACGGAACAGACCAACCGCCATAATCGCAGCACCCGCAGAGACCGCAAGTATCCACAAAATAGGACTCCAGGTCATTTCTTCGGCCGGTATGGCGGGGATATGTGTAAACGGCGAGAGGTTAATAGCCCATTCGGGTAATTTTAGCAATGCGCCCAACTGCATTATTGCGTAACTTCCAGCAAAGAATGTCCAGGCAAGTGCGTTGCTTATCGCTGGAAGTACCGCAAACAGAAAAGCGACGATCGCCACAAACAGTAGTACGAGCGGAATCTGAACCAAGCCTGCCTGAATCAGTGCAAACGCCTGAGTTTCAAGATCGTTCGACATAATACCGTGAGTCACACCAGCTGCGATTCCCGCGATTAAAACAAGAATCGTGCCGCCAATCCCCGTAATAACCATATGGCTAAGTATCCACGACTGACGCCTGACGCTACCTGCCAAAACCAACTCTAAGCGTCCCTCGGCTTCCTCTGAGCGAATTTTTTGCATGGCTTGAACTGCATAACCCACAGCCATTACGCCGAATAACGACATAGAGAAGGCTAGGTAGGCGTTGGTAAGATTTTCGCTACCGCCCAAAAGAGCGATCATCTCTGCCATATCCTTACTGCTTGAAGTCATCTTGGCAACTTCTTGCGCCATAGAACCAAGCGCCACGGCAAGAACGGCAACACCGATAGACCACCCTATAATTAGGCCGCGCTGCTGGCGAAATGCTAGGCCAAAAGCGCTCGACAAGCTGGCTTTAGCCGATGCCGGCCCGCGACGCGCAGGAAACAGACCAGATCCAAGATCGCGACGTGAGCGGAGAAACAGTGCGCAGCCTATAGCAACAAACAAGGTGACAGCAAGCACTACAAGCGGCCAGACATTATCTCGAATAAATGGCTGGACTTCGCGTGCAAGACCCATTGGGGAGAACATCGTCGCAAGACCACTCTTAACTTCTAATCCCCCGGGCTGAACTTCGCCAAAAGCATCACCCACGGCACGTAGCAAAAAGAAGAAGCCTACCGAACCCCCAGCGATCGCGTTCGCTGCCCGCGATGTCTGTGTTAATTGCGCCACGATCGCAGCGATACCGGCAAACACCATACCCATCGCCCCCATAGCAAGACCGGCAAGAAGAGAGCTATCAAAAGCCAGACCACAGACCATATAGGCAGTCGTAACGACACCTACAATCAGCAGATTTGCCAAAAATGCCAGACTAAGGGCAGCGGCAAGCGGCGCGTATAGCCCAACAGACGCGCTCCCGATTAGTTCGGTGCGCCCAGCCTCTTCCTCAGCCCTGGTATGGCGAACCACTAAAAGCGTACTCATAAACGCTACAAACAGGGTAAAGAATGTGAATGTTTCTGTGAGCATAATAGATTCTTGAGTAGCACCAAGAACAGGGCCGTTAAATGCCCGGGCGGCAACACTCACCGCCGAGGCTGCAACATACCCCATAATCTCTTCGGGCGTCTCGTAGACCGCCTTAACGCTTAGCGTCGATGGAATAAGAATAGCAGCGATACCCACTATCCAAACCAGTAGTTTTATTCGGTCACGTCGAAGTGCAGCGCCGAACAGCCTGCCTGTACCTGTAAATACCGACATCTACTACAACTCCTTTGCTGCATAGTGATGCATAAACAGCTCTTCCAGCGACGGTTCAGCACTATGAATACTATGCATGCCAAACTTCGCCACCAGCGTCAGTGCCTCGCCAAGACCGCCATTGCGTACCTTAAACGTTGTGCGGTCGCCCTTGACCGAAACTTCTGTTACGTCGGCAAGTGCATCGAGCCCCTTTATCGGGCTTTTGGTGACGACAGATACGGTCGCGTACGAAAGGTGACGAAGCGACGACAGCTTGTCGGATACGATCGTTTCACCTTTTTTGATAATAGTCACTTCGTCGCATAGCGTGTCAACCTCACCAAGAATATGACTTGAAAGCAGAATTGTTTTACCTGCATTTTTAAGTTGTAAAACGCGCTCGTTAAAAACAGCCTGCATAAGAGGGTCGAGACCCGATGTTGGCTCGTCGAGTAAATACAGCTCTACATCCGATGCCAGGGCAGCAATAATTGCCACTTTTTGACGGTTTCCCTTAGAGTACGTCCCACACTTTTTCGTTGGGTCTAAATCAAATTGCTCGAGAAGCTCTGCGCGACGCTTTGCGTCTAATCCTCCACGAAGCCGGCCGAGTAGATCAATCGCCTCGCCACCAGAAAGATTCGGCCAAAGATCGACGTCGCCAGGTACATACGCTAGCCGTTTATGAAGCTGCACCGCGTCACGCCACGGATCGCCACCAAGCAGCGTTACTTCGCCGGCATTTTTACGTAGAAGCCCTAGCATTATACGTATAGTCGTTGATTTTCCTGCGCCATTTGGCCCTAAAAACCCATGAACCTCACCGGTATTAACCTTGAGATTCAGTTTGTTTAATGCTTTTACTTGGCCAAACTCTTTAACTAAATTTTTAATTTCAATTGCAACCGTATCAGACATGTAGCTTTACCCTCATTTATGCCTACATTATAGCTTTAGCGTAAGCTCAATACTAGACCTGGGGTTGTTTTACGAATAAATAATAATGCCGATCACCACAAGGAAATCTACGATAAACCACAGAATCTGGTTAAGAATAAGTGGCTTTATTTTATGCACGATACTATACGTTAAAAATACAAGACCAAGTAGCATAAACCCAAGCCATGTCCACAGCGAAACCCCCGATACGTCTTGGGTTACGTAGATAGAATATACCTGCGGAATTGCCGTAAGCGGGTGAATGACCGACGCCAAAGTCATAAGGGAATCAATACTTTTCGTGGATCGGCGCTTCAAAGCCTCTTCTTGAACTTGGCTCGCCATATTAATGTCCTACTACCAGCTTTAGTCCAACAACACCCAGTCCAATTGCAAGCTCTACCGCAACAAGAACAAGCATAGGAATACGATTTGAGCCCAAAGATCGGGCCGAGCCGATCGACCACCCAATCAAAAGCGCCATCGAACTTAGAATTGAAATGTCTATCGCGGCGCTTAGCGTCACCGCCCCGACAGCCGAAAGACTAATCATAATCAGCGGAAAAACGAGGGAAGCAAGCATTGGCGCATGGCGACGGATTTGGTGGTTCACCTCTTCCGAATGATCAAGTTCATCCTTAAAAACCATCCGGCGAGACATTTGCGTTGCCACAATACTCGCAGCCCATAGCGATACGATTGTGCCCACAATAATAAAACCTGCATTGATAGGGGACACGTGATCGCTATCTATGCTAATAAGGACAGCCAGCAGGGCAAGCGTTGCGTAGATACGCTCTTTTAAAAGATCGGCAATGAATTCTTTTTCGGCATTGTTTTTCTGTCGTGTTTTCATACACCTATTGTAGCAAAGTTAATTTACCCCTGAAGGATACCAAGCTCTGCCAGCACGGATTCAGGATCTTCACCCTCCTCAAGCAGCGCACTGTAAGCATGCCCAATCATATCCTCTAGGTCAGCGCCCTGTTCGGCAAGATCACGCAAAAACTCACGGTTTTCATCGGCAATTCGGCCCCTCAACATAACAACAATCATTTCCGGAGACACCGCCACCGTTTCAGGCCATGTAGCAATTTCGCGATCAATGGCTACGCTAAGACCATCGTACCTATTGTTCAGCGCATACACCTCGGCACGATCAAGCTCCTCTAAGTACCTCTCTGTTTTTCCGGCAGTCTGAAACAAAAGCGCTTTATATAACATCGCTTCAATCTGAGCCTTCGTATATGCGTCTGGATTATCGGCTGTGACTTCTGTAGCCTCAACTATACCTTCGGCAATTTGAGCAAACTCTTGCCATGCCAGCTTAAGGCGGTCGGCGTCGGGATCATCATTCATCAGTCCATCTATAATTGCAAGCGACGCCTCGTAAAGATCTGGGTGATCATGAAAATCAAAACGTTCAATAAACCCCCGCACCTGATTATCAAGGTCTCCGGGGGCACCTACATAAATTTCATTTTCATGCCCCTCGTAATGACGAAAGGGATCTTTGTCGTGATGCATATCTTCACTATATCATGCACTCACAGCTATGGTAGATTTGTTATAAACAGTATATAATATCCCAGTTCGCTCCAATTTCAAGGGGGAAACAATGCACCGCAGATTGGCACTACGGCTCACGGCAACGGCAACACTGGCACTCTTCTACCCGTCTGCCGACAGTCCGCCGGTGACCAACGAGGAGTTCATCCGCGGAGTCATCGCGAACAACGAGCGTCTTGCGCGGATGCTGACAGCAAAAGGATGGCCGTCGCCCACGTCGTACATGGGAGAGGGCATTCAACGCCACTCCATTCAACGGCAGTACGCCGGGCTGGACGTGCAGACAAGCCGGGGATCCAGATTCGTTCTGATCCTGCTCGACGGCAACAGCTACCGGATCGCTGGTGTGTTCGCAAGCCCGCCCGATCGGCTGCCCGCCAAGAATTCGCTGCAAGTTCCCCTCGAGCTTCTGGCGAAGAACATCTCGTGGACAGACGCCCTCCGGCTGCTCGGCTCTGTGTGAGCATCCCCTAAATAGGGCGACGGGGCGGGCTATAGACAAGCCCGCCCATAAGACACTAGCTACTGAGTATGTTCTTTAAATGAGCTTCATTAGCGTTAAATGTATTTATTATTTGCGAGTGGAGCGGGGAGGGAAGTGTGCCTAGTGTAAACCACCCTGAATCATCAAACTTATCGGGCTCATTAATAACGACGTCCTCGGGACTAACCAATGCCGCAAAATCAAGCGCTAGCCAGTGCGTCGACGTTCCATCTGGCAGTGTGCGAAAAACATCTCTGTAGCCAAGAAATTCAACACTGCTAGGCGTCGCCGAATACTCTTCTTGAATCTCTTTGACAACATTAGCCTCGGCCGTTAAACCCCAATCCAGCCCGCCCCCACCAATATCCCAGCGGCCCTGTTCGTCTCGCGCCTGGCTACTCCTTTTGGCCATAAAAATCCGACCTTGACTGTCATAGCATATAAAACATGTCGTAATACCAACAAAACCAACGCCCCTTTGAGCCCTAAGAATAGCATCATCTATATATCCATCGTTCATGTTCGCATTGTACACCATAGAGGTATCACCGAGCCTAGTTATTATGCATTTGAATAAATGCCAGAATATCATTTATCGCCGGGTTATATCCGCTTTCGGTAGCAACTACTAATGTAGGAACCGATAGATCCAACACATCAGCCGTACGCGAAAGGTTCTCTTTATGAAAAACGGCGCGCTCAAGAAGCGCCGCCCGTCGTTTTTCTATGTTAGGCAGGTCGCTCGATTCAATCCTGTGAATATAGCGAGCGATAGGATCGGCACAATAGACGTGAATATAAATAATTCTCGCGTGCGGAACAAGCTTGTCAATAATATCGGCCTTGCCCATATCCTTTTGTAATACGTGGTCGACAACAAAACTTATCTGTTTTTGCGCCATAGAAATCATTAACGGTACGAACGCGTTAGCAATCGCGGCTTTTCTATCATGATTTGACTGTGTGAGTTCTATTCCTCCATGCACTAGGTCACTCGAAACATGGGGTATATACAATTGTTCAGATATGAGCTTTGCAAGCGTGGTTTTGCCGGCACCTGGCGACCCACTAATATAAATAATTATAGGTTTGTTCATGTGCGTTTTTTCTTACCTAGTTGCACCGAGCGCAAAACAAAACCGGCCGCTACAACCAATACTGCAATGACAACCGACACTGCACCAACTTCAGCATACGAACTCGCTTGCGGGTTAAGAAAGGGGTACGGATACCACGACACTATACTTCCTCGCACTAGCGTATAGGCAACATAGGCAAACGGAAAAACAACCCAAGCCCACACTACCTTCGCGGGCAACTTGTTTTTAGGAGGATTCAGCACCCAATCTAACACCACAACAATAGGCATGATGTAATGCAGTACTGTGTTATCCCACGGCACGGCAGTCAACCGAACATCTGTCAGCCCCGACAGCAACAGCGCAAATATCACACCCGTCATAAGCATATAAAGAGCCGTCGCGCCCCTTATTACCTGGATTTTATAAGATGCAGCATTTGTTAGGGCCAGATAAAGCAAAAGAAGCGCAGCGATTATATTACTTTGTATCGTAAAAAAGCTAAAAAAGTTAGAAGGGTTAAATACACCTTGGTTTACAAGAACGATTATCTCGGTAGCGATAGCCGACAAGCCCAGTAAGCCAAATATAAATCGTAAACGACGAGTGTTTAAAAACTTCATTGTTTTTATAATAGCAAACTGTTCACGTTTATTAGGGTTTAATAAAGTTCAAAATAAGACTCTGAACAAACATAGGCCGCCAAATAGGTGAGTGGTGTCCTACATTCTCGAGCAAAATCTTTACCAGCGGTTGCGAAATATTCACGAGATTGCGCCGGTAAACCGGTCGGTCTTTGCGGCCAACAAGAATAAGTGTTTTCATTTTTAGCGCTTCAATATCCGCAAATAACTCCGCCTTAACAATTACGTTTTGCAGCGACCTTTCTCTTGCATAATGAGTATGACGCGCTATAAGACTGGGTGCGATTACGCGAACAAACACCCACGTAATGTTTCTGAACCTTGACTTCAGTAGGTGCCGATAAATCATGCTGGTGCGCAGTAGCGTCTCTTTAGCTTCTTTCGCGCTCGTATACATAGGCGGATGAAGCAGAACAAGCGATATCACCTTAGCTGGGAATAGCGCCGCATAGCGAGCCGCCACTAGCGCACCCATAGAGTGGCCGATTATCGTCATGTTTTTAAACTGCAGGTTGCTAACAATTTTATTAATGTGTTCAACCTGGTCATCGTAACTGTAATCGATATCTCGCGGCTTTGCCGCAGTACCAAATCCAAGTAGATCAATTAGAATCACTCTATATCCCGCAGCAACCAAACCCGGGGTTATTTTATCCCAGTAGTGAGAAGATGATAAAAATCCATGAATACATACAATAACGTCATCACCGGTACCGTATTCTTTATAGCTTAGAAAGTCGCGTTTCACTTGCACATACCAAGTGTACCAACAAGCACCCGAAAGCGACAGAACTCGACCTAATCAATTAGATTATTCTGCTTTAAAAGAGGCATGACATTATGTTCAAAGATAGAACCTATTGCTACTCCTGTCGTTCGGGTGTTAATCCACATAAGCTCTTCGACTTCACTTGATGGCGATAACTCACCTTCATAATCGTTGATAACATACACGTCCATACGTAGTTGCACGCCAGCTCTTCCGGCCGCTTCGGCATGAAATGTTCCAATGTGCTCGAGTGTGTCGGGCACGATCGTAATTGCCAATTCTTCTAACATTTCACGCTTCAGCGCTTGTTCCGGCGATTCGTTCGCCTCGAGTTTACCGCCAGGAGCAATAAAAATATCCTTGCCAAACGACCTCGTTACAAGCAGACGCCTGTCCTTTAAAATTATTCCACCAGCTTTGTGAATGCTATTCATGAGATTCTGCTCGCTTTAAGTTTAATAATCTACAACAAAAGATTCACCCGGCTCAACGTGCAAATCGAGGGTTGACTCTTTAGATTCGCCCTTAATCATCGGCAGCAACACGCGAATCGGCCCCCAGTGCGTTACAATCGCAACCGAACCATATTGTTTCGCACTTATTTGCCCAAGCGCGGCACGAATTCGCTCTTCCATTTGTTGCCAAGATTCGCCATTTGGCGGCACGAATGTATAGCGTTCTTCATTTGTGAGCTTGTCTAATTCAGCCGAAATAAGCGGCCATTCCCAATTATCCCAGTCGCCAAAGCTACGCTCTTCAAGACCAGGCTGAGATACCGATGGGACACTCAGAGCAACAGAAAGGGCCTCTGCCGCGAACACCGCCCGTGACTGCGGAGAGTGAAAAATAGCCTCTACGTTCTCTTGACGGCACACTTCAACAAGCTTTTGTAGCTGCAAGCGCCCCTTAGGACTTGGGGCATCGGGTTCGCCCGCTAAACCCGCCATTTTGTTTGATTCGGCATGTCGGATAATTACTAACTTCATGTCACTATAATAGCGCATTTCTCTAGAGATCAGACGTCAGTATTAACGTCCAGTTCAATGAACTTACCGACCACTGTTCGCCATAAGTCTACAAGCTTTGGGTCGTCAGCGCCATTAATCTCAGCCCATCCTTGACCTTCATACACTTCTAGATTATCAAGTTGTTCAGTACTTATTTTTACATAATAAAAATGTCGCGCTTCCCATTCTTTTGTCAGCTTGCGCCATGCCTTATCTTCGAGGAATAACACGAGTGAGTCTTCATCAAGCATTAGATTCGTCTCCTCTTTTACCAACTCACGCCACGCCGCATATCGTGGATTTTCGCCTTGTTCAACAGTACCGCCGAACGTACTAACTCTCCCTGGGTTATCAATACCAGGCTTATCGTCTCGCTGTTGTCCAATGAGCCTCCCATCTTCCGTAACTACTAATACGCCTGCATAATGATGGTCAATGAGATCGAGATTCTCTTCTTTCATAAACTAACTATACCAAACAAAAAAGACTTCCGAAGAAGTCTTTCTCTATTCATAATATCTTGGCAGGGGCAGCAGGACTCGAACCTACGACACCTGGTTTTGGAGACCAGTGCTCTACCAACTGAGCTATGCCCCTTAATACCTGCTTATTATACCACAGCGCGACCCCAAGAGAACATAAAACACAACAAATAAAATCGGGTAGTCGCGGTATGCTAGGTATATGAATAACGACATCAATCAACCAGCCGCCACGTTCGAAGACGCGTCACGCGCTGTCATGAAGCATATTACAGATCGCCACTGGGACAACAATCCTCCGCGTGGTCTTGCTATTTCGATAGCACTAGAAGCAAATGAGCTGCTGGAACATTTTCAATGGCAAGAAGACTCAATCGGCAACACCGACGAGATTGCCGAAGAGCTAGCCGATGTATTTATCTACGCAATTCAGTTTGCCAACCATTACGACATTGATATTACAAAATCGATTATGAAAAAACTCGACAAATCATCGAAAAAATATCCGGTAGAGCACTTTGCCGAAGCTAGCGCCGATGAGCGCAAAGAAGCCTGGCTAAAAGCCAAAAAGGAATTCAAAAAGGACACGGTACTGTAATGACCCGCGCAGAAATCCGGAATATTATTGAGTCGATTACGCCCCACGACGAGCTAGAGGCGAGTCATATTCGCGATGCGCTGTTGTGGATCGATGGCGACGAGCCGCTTTATCGTATTCAAAAACCCGATGTTCCACCAAAGCACCTTGTTAGTTATTTTGCGATTGTTGATCCTGTAGCGAATAAAATGCTCCTGCAAGATCATCTACTTGCAAAGCTTTGGCTTCCTGCCGGCGGACATGTCGACCCAGATGAAGATCCAGCAGAGACAGTGCGACGTGAATGCCAGGAAGAACTAGGGATCGACGCAGTCTTTCTCAACGAACCGACACCACGGCTCGTTACTGTTACAAAAACGAACGGTCAGGGCGAGCACACCGACGTATCGCTATGGTATGTTTTACAGGCAAGCGAGTCGACGCCGCTAATAATAGAGGAAGATAGATTTGCTGATGTAAAATGGTGGGATATTGATGAGATTCTCGCCACACCCCTTAACCAGTTCGACCCGCATCTTCACCGTTTTATCGAAAAGATCTCCGTCGATCTACAATAGCCCAAAATACAAACAGCAAGATGCTACTGCGACGCAGCGGCATCTTTTTTGTTTTCACGAATCGAGTGAGAAATAGCGAGAGCAATCATACCCATACCCAGAACACCAACCATCGTTTCGGGAATCTCCCAGAATAGCCCAAGTAGTAGCGTACACGCAAGCGCCGCAATAACGTAGTGGGCGGCATGTTCGAGGTACCGATACGTATTAAGCACCTCGCGCCTCACGATAAAGAGCGTCAGCGAGCGCACCCAAAGGGCACCGATACCAAGACCAGCGGCAATAAGAATAACGTCTTTCGTTACCGCAAACGCGCCAATAACGCCATCAAAACTAAAGCTTGCATCGAGTACTTCTAGGTAGATAAACGATGCGAACGCAGCCATGCCAGTTTGCTGCAAAATCTTGCGGCCAGCCTTTTTCTCTGCCTTAGCGTGCTGCATAGTGAACAGTTCTGACGCGCCGTGAATAAGCAGGTACATACCGATACCTATAAGACCCGCGGTTAAGACCTCTTGTGGGTGCTCGTTTGCAGGGTGAAGAACAATCAATAGAAGAAGCATTGTACATACTAAAGCGTGCAGCCACTTGCGGCCAATCGCCTGCATCGGCTTTTCGATTTTAGAGAACCACTGCACCTCACGAGTCACATCGAAGAAGAAGTGAAGCGCGAGCATAAGAAGGAACATGCCGCCGAACGAGGCGATACTTGGGTGGGCGTCGTGAAGCACCTCGGCATAATGATCGGGGTCGTTAAACGCAAGGCCAATCACTTGATCCCATGGAAGACCCGAACTGAACATAACAATTAAAATAGGGAAGACGATTCGCATACCGAACACCGCAATAAAAATACCCACGGTCATGAACATTTTTTGCCAGAACGGACTCATTTTCATAAGCACGCGGGCGTTGATAATCGCGTTATCAAAGCTAAACGTCAGCTCGATAATAACGAGCATAAGGGCAACGAACGCCGCCTGCCACCCCAAGTTGAAGTACACCAGTGAAAGCACTGTGATACTTATGATTCCAGATATGGCAAAAATACGGAACGGTGAGTGTGGGTGAAGAAGACCTGACATATATCCTAAGTATACAACAAAAATCCTCCCAGCTAAGGGAGGATTTTTTGTAAATAGAAATCTATTTAACGGTTGAGCAGCTCAGAGAGTAGGCTGCGGCGACTAGCAAAGTAGTAGTAGCCAGCTGCGACCATTGACCCAAGGCCTAGTGCGCCACCGATAAAGTCGGCAGGACCAGTCTTTGGAAGTTCGGCAGGCGTTGTTTCACAGCGCTTGTCGCCTTTTGGAATACCAGGCTTACACTCTTCACAGCGTGCGTCACCTACAGGGATTCCTGGCTTACATTCTTCTGGAGTTTCACAGCGCTTGTCGCCAACTGGAATACCAGGCTTACACTCTTCTGGTGGAGTAACGGTTACTTTTACTTCACATTTCGGACCAGTAACGGTCTTTTCTTGTCCATCAACCTTTACTTTTACCGACATTTTAATTGTATAGTTGCCAGCGTTTGCGTAGGTGTGAGGAACGTTAGTTGGGTTTGTTACTGTTTCGCTTGATGCGTCACCGTAATCAAATGTATAGTCAACAATTGTCGCACCGTTTTCGGCAGTAGCTTTTCCGGTAAATTCGTACTCGGTACGGCTAATCTTTTTGTAGGTTAGCAGATCACAACTATAGGCAGGTTCCTCTACGACAACCTTTACTTCACACTGTGGTCCGGTAATAGTTTTTGCCGTTCCATGAACCTTTATGTTTACAGACATTTTTACCGTATATGTACCAGCTTTGTCGTAGGTGTGCTTGATCGAGGCACCGGCACCGTTAGTCATTTTGCCATCACCAAAGTCGTAGTTGTAGCTAACGATTGATGCGCCGTCTTTGGCTGTTGCCTTAGACGTAAAGCTGTACTCGTTTCGTGAAATCTTGTCTTTTGTTAGGCTGTCACATTTGTAGACAGGCTTTTTAGCAGTCACAGGGTTACCACAAGAGGTAAGCACTGCTGCTTTAAAATCACCGTTCGCGTCGAAGAAAACATACGCGACGATTGAGTTGCTTGCAAATGAGTTCGCAGGCGCTCGCTCGTAATATTTCTGTCCGTCGATCATTTTGGTCGTACTGCCAGATTTGAAGTGACGACCGATACTGCGAGCGTCGGTTGCGACTGTTTTATCGCCAACGGTCACGCGGCCGTCTTTGTGTACTGCTCCCATTTTGGCAACTGTACCGGCATGAGTCATGTCGTATGCGCTTAAACCGTACGCCTTGTAGATATTATCTAGGTCGCCGGTTTTGTTTGCGTTATAGCGATCAGCCAGCTCGCTGGGTGTAATACCACCACAGTAGATGATCGAGTTACTCTCGCAGTCGCGGGGTAGAGCGGCGTTCGAAGTCGCTCCCATGTACGTGAAAAACAGAATTCCGCTTAATGCAACGGCCAATCCTGTCAATGACATATAAAATTTCTTCACTTGCACTCCTCCGTAGGTCCTCCACAGACCTTTTAGTTTGTGCTTATATTAGCATAGACTTACATAAATGTCAACTTTCTTATCGTTGTCATTTCGTCACTAGCATATATATTTGTTCATAATCTTGCTATACTGTCATATATGAAATCATTGAGTCTCAGCAAACCGCATTTGATTATCATGGTGGGCGTTCCGGGTAGCGGCCGAACTTTTTTTGCTGAAAAATTCGCTGAAACGTTTCGCGCTCCTTATGTTAGCCGCGAAAAGATAGTCTCGTTGACTAAAAACGATACCGATGTCGTCGACTCACTAGCGCAACACCAACTAGATGAATTACTAAAAACTCAACAGCCTATTATTATCGAAGGAATGTCCGACACGCGAGCCGAAAGACTTGAACTGGCACGCAAAGCACGAGCAAACGGTTACGAAGCACTTATCGTATGGGTTCAAACCGATCCTATTACGGCAAAAAACCGATTCATAAAAGATGCCAAGTTGAAAAAGATTAAAGTTTCGGCAGAAGATTACGATAAGGCCGTTAAACGATTCTCACCTCCACTTGCGATTGAAAAGCCTGTGGTTATAAGCGGCAAGCACACCTACGCAACCCAGGCAAAGGTCGTACTCAAAAAATTATCTACTCCGCGTGCACAAATATCCACGCACCCAACACCTCCAGTCCGCGCCGAATCATCGGGCGGTCGACGCAATATTACTATCCGATAGGAGTCCTCTTGGCCACGGTAAGCGATGAAGAATTTGGCACAATCACTTTGCGGCGAAGCGCACGCGCCTCGCACGTTCGTATTCGCGTTGCACCAGATGGTCGCCTGCGAGCATCTCTGCCGTTATACGCCCCAGCTTTCTTGGTAAAAAGGCTCGTTCGCTCATCGCGCGAACAGATTCGGGCAATGCTTGCCGAACAGCACGAGGACATGGTATTTGAAGACGGTATGCAGATCGGCAAAAGCCATTCGCTTATCGTTCGTGCGACATCACGCGATACCGCCGAGGCAAAGCGCCACGGCAGGCAAATAATCGTTCAGTTGCCAGCAGCAACAACCCTTCGAGACCCTAAAGTGGTGCGAATTGTTCGCGACGTTGTTATAGAAGCACTTCGTATCGAAGCAAAGAGTTATCTTCCTAAGCGCCTTGCGTTTCTTGCTGAAAAAAACGACCTTATGTATCAAAAGGTTCGCTTTTCGCATGCTAGCGGCCGATGGGGAAGTTGTAGTAGCAACGGCACTATTAGTCTTAATATCGCCCTTATGAAGCTGCCGTTCGAGCAGATTGACTACGTACTGATACACGAGCTAAGTCATACTGTTCATATGAATCACTCGCAAGAATTTTGGAGTCTTGTTGAATCTGCCGATCCCGACTATAAAATTCACCGGCGTGCGCTAAAAAAAGAGAGCCCCTCTATTTAAAAAGCTAACGCTTCGTTATATACTAAGCGTAGTTATGCGCGAAAAAGGGGTGGTAATCAACGAACGCACAGCGCAAATTATGCGCTTCGCTGGCTTGATGATGCCTATCCTCCTTACTATTTACGGTGTTCTTATCGAAATAGGCATCGCTGACCGCTCACATTACCAGGGTGACATAGTATTATGGTCGATGATGATTCCATGGACAATACTTGCATTTGTGCAGTTTGTTCGCCCTGCCATGTCTTGGCGCGCATCGGGTCTCCGGTTCGCCGTTTATCATGTGCTTGCCGCGTTATATATAATCGTCATCTCTGGTTTTGCAACGCCCTTTGCCGCAACATGGGTGCTTTTACTGCTGGCATCGTACTCATATTTTTCGAAGATAGGTCTTGCGCTTAGTGTCGTTGCACTGCTTTTGACTGTACTCATAGATAGTCTTCTTCACCTCGATAGCGGCACAACACTGCTCACAAACAATGTCGCGGCTGTGTCAGTCCTTATTGTCGGGCTAGTTGCCATTGCGATAAGTAGAGTTCAAGAGGTTGATGGCATGGAGCTAACCCGCAGCAAAGCCCTTGAAACACTGCAGCGAGATCGAATCCTTACAATTGTTAATAATTTGGCCGATGCCGTTCTTAGTACCGACCAAAACGGTATCGTTCGCGTCTATAATGCCGCAAGCCTTAACTTACTCGATACCAACACGAGTTTGAACGGTCATTTTATTGGCGAAATTTTGACGCTTTATGATAAGGACAGTAAGCCTATTAATTTGTTCTCGGAACTTAAAAAATCACGAAGCGTTGTTGTGCGCGACGATATCACCATGACTATCGCAGATGAAACACTCCGTATTGAATTAACGTATTCACCTATTCACAGTAATTATGGCCAAACCAAGCGCGCGCAAATTCAAGACGGGTTTATCCTTATTATGCGCGATATTACCAAGGCAAAAAGCCTTGAAGAAGAGCGTGACGAGTTTATCAGCGTCGTAAGCCACGAACTGCGAACACCAATTACCATTGCCGAGGGAACGATTAGTAATGTTCAGGTTATGATGGAACGTCCAGATATTGCCCAGAATATTCTAAAAGAAGGCATCGCCACTGCCCACGACCAAGTTATATTCCTATCTAAAATGGTCAACGACCTTAGTACGCTTTCTCGGGCCGAGCGGGGAGTTGCCGACGCACCCGAAGAGATCGATGTCCGGAATCTTATCAATGATCTGTATAACGAGTACGCACCTCAGGCTCAGGCAAAGAATCTCCATTTCGATCTCGATCTTAGTACCCACCTAGGGTCAATCGTTGCAAGCCGCCTCTACCTTAAAGAGCTTTTGCAGAACTTCATTACCAACTCCGTTAAATACACGAAAGAAGGTGGTATCACCCTTCATGTTAGCCGCAAAGATGATTCGATAACGTTCGAGGTAAAAGACACCGGTATTGGTATTAGCAAAAGCGACCAAGCGAAAGTCTTTAATAAGTTCTACCGATCTGAAGATTACCGTACCCGCGAAACAGGCGGAACAGGCCTTGGACTATACGTTGCCGCAAAACTATCCCGCAAGCTTGGCACAAGAATCGAACTGCGCAGCCGTCTCAACCATGGTTCGTCATTTAGCTTTACACTACCAGTAGCGCCTAAAAAGCGATAGACAAATTGTTGTATAAGCACTAGACAGCGACAGTCTACTGCTTAATGATAGGGCTTGCAACCGTGGCGCCAACAGTAACTGGACGATCTTTCCACGTAATCGTATGCGTTGCGTATCCCCATATACTAACCACAAATAATACAAGTTCCTGAAGAATAACAGCCGGCCACATAAAGCCACCAAGCCACCACCTCGTTCGCCAAATACGCTGCGTATAGCTAGCATAGAGCCCCATGAATGCAAACGTGAACCAAAGTCCAGCAATCTGCACAATGGTCCAACCATAAAACACACTGCTTAAAACCGTGAATGTTGGTAGGTTTAATGTCGTAAGGGCAAGTAAACCAAGCGCGCCTTGCCACCACGTTCCGCCAGTCATAGGAAAGGCGAGTCGGCGGCTTGTTTCAACCTGCGATGACCATTTTTTCTCGTAGGTAACGCCCAGCTCTGCTGTCGAGAGCAAGCATCGGTATGCCGGGCGAAGCTTGCTGGCAAAGGTAGTTTCTGGCGAAATATTTAGCTTAAAAGGCGAAAAACCACCAAGCCGATCCATAAGTGCTTCTCGCTTTATCATCCAAAACGCACCAGACACAGCGGGCGAGGAAGGCCGAGCAAGTAGCAGTTCCCAAAAATATCGCAGATGTCCAAAAAGAACGCTCACACGCCAAGAATCGTTGCGGGCAGGAATAACAGACACCATCTCGGCGCTCTCGGTCATGGCATATCCCACGATTTCACTGATAGTCGTTGGCTTTATGGCTGTATCGACATCAATAAACATAACGTAGGTTCCGCTTGCTTCACGCGCAAGTGTCTCGAGTGCATAGTTTTTTCCTAGCCAACCTTCTGGCAAAGATTCTCCGGCAATAAAACGAACACCGGCATGCGCAAACGAGCGGATCAAGATCGACGTATCGTCCGATGAGCTGTCGTCGAGCACGATAATCTCGAGCTTTTTATAATCGCTTGCAAGAACGCGCTCGATACACTGTGCCATTGCGTGAGTTTCGTTTCGGGCAGGAATACACACCGTGACGCTAGGCGCCGTAATTGCAGCAGAGTAACGTTTTTTGATTTTGTAACGCCCAAAAGCACGATGCAGTCGAATGGACATCGCTATTAGTAGCGCAGTAAGAACTGTCGAAACAAAAATAACTATAGACATAAACACTATACGAATATAGTACCATGCTTGACGAAACCACGGTAGCAGACTATAGTGGTACTTGACAGTCTGCCTACGAGCAGACTATTTAATTTGGGAGAGCAAACGCTTTGGCAACCAAGGATAAAAAACCAACGACCAAAACAAAGGCAGCCACAACAAAAGTGACTCGTATTAAAGCAACCGATGCTTCTGCGAAACCAGCCAAAAAACCGACGGTCAAGGCAGATCCAACACCCGTTGTCGCAGATAAGCCTGCGCGCCGCAACCCACTGCGTGCAACTGGCGACTACTTCAAGGGCGCGTGGTACGAACTTCGACAAGTACGTTGGCCAAACCGCAAAGCGACATGGAGCCTCACCGGAGCAATGCTTGTATTTACTGCATTCTTCGTTGTTCTCATTTTGCTGCTTGATGCATTGTTTAAATACTTATTTGAATTAATCTTAGGATAAAGGAATTATGTCACAAAACCGATACGACTCAACGCGCCAATGGTACGCCATTCACACTTACAGCGGCTACGAAGAAAAAGTTGCCGATAGTATTCGCCAGCGCATTAATGCCGTCGACATGGCCGACAAGATTTTCGATGTCATGGTGCCAAAAGAAAAGCAGATCGAAATCAAAAACGGCAAACGCAAAGTCGTAGAGAAGAAGATCTTCCAAGGCTATGCTCTTGTTGAAATGAAACTTACCGACGAAACATGGTACATTGTTCGTAACACTCCAGGCGTTACTGGATTTGTTGGTAGCGGCACCGAACCAACTCCTGTTTCCGACAACGAAATCAGCAAGATCAAAAAGCGCATGGGCGTTGATGATCCAAAGCACCAGATCGACTTCAAGGAAGGCGAGGTTGTTTCAATCACCGATGGTCCATTCAAAGGTTTTGATGGCGCGATTTCAGAAATCGACACGCAAAAAGGCAAGATCAAAGTTATGGTCAGCATGTTCGGCCGTGACACTCCTGTAGAGCTCGACGCGCTACAAGTACGAAAAGTTTAGTAGCTTTCTGTAAACAAAAATACGCTCACACGAGCGTATTTTTTTGTGCTTTTGTCATAAATATGCTATATTTTCTTTGTTCAGACACGAGCAAGGGGAGTGGCTATGCGCCGCATCGAAGTAGGCCAGTGGCCTACAACTAACGAAGGCCGTGCTGTTGTCTATCAACGAATCGTCGTTGACCCGACACCGGCAACTGCAGATGAGCTTCTGGAAGAAATCCTGGGAGCACTCGATGGCAAGAGTTTGGTGAGCGTGAAGCTTACCGGATCCAACGTGCTGGTCATCCTCACGGATTTCGGCACAACCCGAGCGTACCTCGAGCGAATGGATCTCCTTCCGGAGTTCGCAGCAATACTGCCCGAGCGCTGAACGAAAACGGGTCTTCTTGCCCGAGCCTCCCCCACGGGGCTCGATGAGCAAGAAGACCCGGCCTGTTCACTTTTTAAACTTTATTACTGTTCGTTAAGCGAATTTCTTTTTTTATTAGGTCGCCGTCTTCGCTAATCTCGTATACCAAGACTTCACCTGTCATAATCTCCACCTCGTGAGATTTGTCGTCTTCAATTTTCTCGAGATGTTTCATGAGTGCACGAAGCGAATTGCCATGCGCAGCTACAATAACATTGCGGCCATCCTTAAGATCGCGAAGGATATGCTCTTCATAAAAAGGCAACACTCGCCCCGAAACGTCTTTTAGCGTTTCACCGCCAGGAACAGGATGATCCCAACTACGGCGCCACTGCATAAACTTTTCTTCGCCATACTCTTCTTTAACCTGCCATTTGTTCTTGCCGGTCAGTTCGCCGTAGTCGCGCTCATTTAGCTCGGCATGCTCGGCTCGTTCTAGGTCGTGGCGATCAAGGTGCTCAACGATTTCGTCGAGCGTGTGTTTAGCCCGCCGCAGCTGCGAGGTGTACGCCTTGTGAAGATTGATGTCTTCTAGTGTTTTGCCCGCACGGCGAGCTTCGGCGCGGCCCTCATCGGTAAGTTCTACATCTGTAAGGCCAGTCCACTGACCGAGGAGGTTCCATTCGGACTGACCATGACGAACAAGTACTAGGTAGGCCATTATTTAACCCCTAGCGCGCTCTGACCAGCGTATACTGCGCCCCCAGCCAACTCTTCTTCAATCCGAAGCAGTTCGTTGTATTTCGCTACGCGGTCAGTTCGACTCATTGATCCGGTTTTTATTTGGCCTGTCGCAAGCCCAACAACAAGGTGAGCAATCGTCGTATCCTCGGTTTCGCCAGAACGATGTGAGATAACCGCCGTCCAACCCGCATCGTGCGCCATTTTTACGGCATCAATCGTTTCGCTTAGCGTTCCGATTTGGTTGAGCTTGATAAGGATTGAGTTCGCTGCTTTTTCGGTAATGCCACGCTTTAAGAAGCTGACGTTTGTCACCAAAAGATCATCGCCTACTACTTGTACCGTATCACCCAGACGTTCGACAAGCTTCGTCCATGCCGCCCAGTCGTCCTCGGCAAGACCGTCTTCGATCGACGCAATAGGGTATTTACCCGCAAGTTCAACCAGCCAGTCGACCATTTCATCGGACGTGAGGCTACGGTTTTCGGTAGCCAGCGTATACTTGCCGTTTTCGTAAAGTTCGCTGGCGGCAACGTCAAGCGCCAACACAACGTCTTCGCCCAACTTGTAGCCAGCCCTATCGACAGCAATGCTAATAAGCTCTAGTGCCTCCGCGTTGCCGTTTTTAACGTGTGGCGCATATCCACCTTCGTCGCCAACAGTCGTGCCGTAGCCCTTTTCTTTTAACACCTTGGCAAGCGCATGAAAGATCTCGGCGCCCATACGAATAGCATCAGAAAATGTCGCCGCGCCAACAGGCATGATCATAAACTCTTGAATGTCGGTAGATCCTGCTGCGTGCTTACCGCCGTTGATGATATTCATCATAGGGACAGGAAGAGAAAGGTTTGGCGACTCGGAAGAGAGGCTTCGGAAGTATTTGTAAAGTGGCGCTTTTTGCGCAGTAGCTGCAGCCTTGGCAACAGCTAATGACACCGCAAGAATTGCATTTGCGCCCAAGTTACCCTTATTCGGCGTGCCATCCAAATCGATAAGCTTTTGGTCGATCATTCGCTGATCTGTCGCGTCAAGTCCTACAAGAGCCTGCGCAATTGTGGTATTAACATTAGTAACAGCTTTCATAACTGCCTTGCCGCCAAAATCTTTGCCGCCATCACGAAGCTCTACGGCCTCGTTACTGCCGGTCGATGCGCCCGATGGCACCGCAGCACGACCCAATGTACCGTCGCTTAAAATAACGTCAGCTTCAACCGTTGGGTTACCGCGAGAGTCGATAATTTGTCGGGCGTGAATTCGTGCAATATCCATATAAGATTCCTCCATTACTTGCATACACCATAGTACACCTACTGTACGTACAGCGAAAGCTAATACGATGTAGTTGATTTAAATTGTATATTATGTTATTATATGTTCAGTTCGTCAACTACCGATGTTGACGACCGAGAGATGGAGCAAGCACCTTGTCTCAGGACGCTGCTATCTACGCCGGTTCCACCGATGAGATCGAGGCCGCTCTCGACGACTCCGCCCTGTTCGCCTTGTTGGCGGCCTGGGCCGGAGGAGACGACGAGTACGAGAAGCAGATGGCTTTCGAGCTGAAGCTGATCATGTTCTTCGGCCCCGAGAACAGCACCGGTCACCGACGCACCAACCCGAAGGCCCGCTCGATGCGTCGCCACGGGAAGAAGTACCAGGTCCGACAGGACCACGGCACGGCCGCCACTCGCAAGGGTGCAAACAAGGTCGGCTGGAAGGCGCGGCGTAAGTCCGAGAGCTACCGCACCAACCGTGACACCCTTCGTTCGGACCCGGGCATGAGTGTCATCGACGCGATGTGCCCCGACTGCTACGGACCGCAGTACACCTCCGAGGTCGGGGACTACGACATCCTGTGCACCCCGGGCTACTGCGGCACTCGCCACGGTACCTGGGTGTAACGCCATCTTTCTTAGGCCCAGTACTCCGCACACCCCGTGCGGAGTACTGGGCCGAGATTGCCCCCTCGAGTACGAGGGATTTTTAGTACCCCAAGAATCCCACCCTTGTAATTTAAGCGTTTTTACGCTACAATCATACCGTTACGCACTCGGTAATACGAGTACAAAAGAAGGAAAATAATTCAATGGCAAAAAAAGTAATCGGTAACCTAAAACTCCGAATCCCAGCTGGCCGCGCAACTGCAGGTCCTCCAGTGGGTTCAACACTTGGTCAGTGGGGCTTGAACATGATGGATTTCATTAACCCGTTCAACGAAGCTACTAAGGGTGACATGGGTAAGGACGTTATCGTTCACATTCAGGTCTTCGAAGACCGAACATTCGCATGGAAATCTCTTGGCCAGCCAGTAGACGACGCTATCCGCGCCGCTATCGGTATCAAAAAGGGAAGCGGCAAGCCGCACAGCGAAAAAGTTGGTAAAATCACTCGCGCACAGCTTGAAGCTATCGCCGAGGAGAAAAAAGACCAGCTAAACGCAATCGACATGGAAGGCCGCGTTAAAACAATCGCCGGTACTGCACGTTCGATGGGCGTTGAAATCGCCGAATAATAGGGCAACTGACAACAAAAAACGCAGGCGTAAAACCTGCGTTTTTTGTTTGCTAGCATTAGCACATTCAAACCGCGTTTGGTATTATAAATACATGCGTGCTTTATGGAGTGGATCAATCAGTTTTGGGCTTGTTAATATTCCTGTTCGTCTTTATAGCGGAGTTAATCCGCACGAGGGTATCGATCTTGATATGCTCCACAAAGACGATCATTCACCAATTCGCTATGCCCGGATTTGCCGAAAAGACGGCGAGGAAGTGCCGTGGAACGACATAGTAAAAGGCTATGAATACCGCGACGGCGATTACGTCGTCCTCACCAAAAAGGACATGGACAGTCTAGACAGCGAAAAAACCGAAACGATAGATATTCAACATTTCGTTGACGAAAACGATATCGATATCCGCTATTTTGAGCATCCTTACTATCTAGAGCCTGTAAAGGGCGGCGATAAGGCCTACGCGCTACTCCACGCAGCGCTCGACCAATCTGGCAAAGTGGCGCTCGCCAAGTTTGTTATTCGCCAGCGTGAACACCTGGGTGTTGTTAAACCCGTTGGCCGCGCACTCGTTCTTAATCAAATGCGATTTCCAACCGATCTTCGTGAAGCAACGGATCTTAAATTTCCACGCGAAGATGCCGTAACAAAAGAAGAAGTAAAAGTTGCCCTGAAGTTTATCTCGCAGGAAACAAAGCGTTTTATTCCCGAAGACTACAAAGATACGTTCACCGAAGAGCTTGAAGATCTTATCGAAGCAAAAACAAAGGGTAAAAAGCCCGCAAAGCATTCGGCAAAACACGCCGAGGGCACCTCGAAAGATCTTATGGCCGCGCTAAAAGCCAGCCTAAAGGAATAGCACATGGGCCTGCGCAAGTACTTTTCCAAGCGCCACTTTAAGAAGACCCCCGAGCCAAAGGGGGAAGTTAAAAAGTCGCACAGCAAAAAACTTGCGTTTGTCGTGCAGGAACACCATGCCTCTCAGCTTCATTATGACTTTCGGCTAGAGTTAGACGGCGTATTAAAAAGCTGGGCGGTACCAAAGGGTCCATCTATGAACCCGCACGACCGACATTTGGCCGTTCAGGTAGAGGATCACCCGTACGAATACCGCAAATTTGAAGGCGTTATCCCCGAGGGTGAATATGGCGGAGGCAACGTTATTATATGGGACGCCGGAACGTACGAACCCTACCACGACGGACCAGACGACGAAGCGACACTCCGCAAAGAACTAAAGGCGGGCCACCTGACATTCTTTTTGCACGGCAAAAAACTAAATGGTGAATTTGCTCTCATAAAAATGCAGGGGGACGATCCAAAAGCATGGCTTCTTATTAAAAAGGGTGACGATTTTGCCACAACCGAAGATATCACAAAAAAAGACGAGTCGGTAAAAAGTGGTAAAAAGGTAGACGACCTTGGCGCGCCAAAACGACCGGTAACAATGGAACTTGCGCAGTACCCGGCAATAAAAACTCCTTGGCGAGTAAAACCAATGCTCTGCACGCTGGTCGACGAACCGTTCGATAAAGACGGCTGGTTGTTTGAAATGAAGTGGGATGGCTACCGTGCGATTGCCAGCAAGCACAACGACGAAATCGAGCTGTATTCGCGCGCTGATAACGACTTCAGCACTCAGTATCCGCCAATAGCCGAAGCGTTACGGCTACTTGAACATGACGTTATTCTCGACGGTGAGATAATCGTTACCGACGCAAGTGGCATACCTCATTTTGAACAGTTGCAAAACTGGCGCAAGAATCCTACAGGTTTTTTGGTCTACTGTGCATTTGACATTCTTTGGTACGATGGCCGTGACGTTCGGGATATGCCGCTTATTGAACGAAAAAAACTGCTCAAATCGATACTGCCGGCGAAATCGATTATCCGCTATAGCGACCATATCGAAGACAAGGGCGTTAAGCTATTTGGCCAGATAAAAGCGCACCACCTAGAGGGGATGGTAGCAAAAAAGGCCGATAGCCCTTACCGCGAAAACAACCGGGGCGCCGCTTGGCTAAAAATCAAGACGCACCTTCGCCAAGAAGTCGTTATTGGCGGTTACACCGAGCCTCGTGGAGGGCGTAAATACCTTGGCTCGCTTTTGGTAGGGCTCTATAAGAACGGTGAGTTTGTTTATGTTGGGCATTCAGGCGGTGGCATTCCGGACGAAGCCCGGAAGCTACTACTACAAAAGCTTAGTAAGCTAGAGCGAAAAACCTCACCGTTTACAACAGAGCCAAAACCAAACGCTCCTGTTCATTGGGTAAAACCAAAAGTAGTGTGCGAAATGAGCTTTAGTGAATGGACAAGCGACGGCCGTATGCGGCAACCAGTATTTGAAGGACTCCGTGAAGATAAAAAACCAGAGGCAGTCCACCACGAAAAAGCGGTGGCCTTAGCGCCGATAAAGGAGAAAGCTATGCCAAAACCCACGCTAGAGTTTACACATCTCGACAAAGTATTTTTTCCAAAGCACAAATACACCAAAGGCGACATGATCGACTATTACAAGGCAGTGGCGCCCTATATCCTCCCGTACCTCAAAGACAGGCCGCTTTCGCTGCTGCGTCAGCCAAACGGGATTAAAGACGAAGGATTCTTTCAAAAAAACATGGAACATTTGCCCGATTGGGTGCCAAGTGCAGATATTTTTTCGGGGTCAAACAACAAAAACTTGCATTGGATGGTAGGCGGCAAACTTGAGACGCTGCTTTACGCCGTGCAACTAGGATCAATAGAAATAAACCCATGGAACTCGCGTATTCAGCATCTCGATAAGCCAGACTGGCTTGTTATCGACCTCGACCCAGAAGGTGTCACATTTAAGGACGTCGTTACGGTTGCGCTTGAAACCAAAAAAGTATGCGACGAATGGGGCGTTGCCTGCTACGCCAAAACTTCTGGAAAAACCGGCATTCACATCTTTATCCCACTCGCCGCGAAATACACTCACGAACAAGCAAAAAACTTTGCGCATTTACTGGCGCTCGAAATCAACAAACGGCAGCCAAAGCTCACCAGTGTAGAGCGTCTGCCAAAAAAGCGCCGACACAAAATCTACCTCGACTTTTTGCAAAACCGAGAAGGGCAAACGCTTGCCGCACCATATTCTATCCGGCCGACCCCCGACGCCAGCGTATCTACGCCGCTTGACTGGAGCGAGGTAACGCCAAAACTAAAACCAACGGACTTTACGATAAAAAACATGCCCGCCCGCCTAAAAAAGGTAGGGGATTTATGGGCGCCTGTCATGGAAAAAGGTGTTGATATATCCAAAATACTTACCAAGCTAGAGAAAAATAACAAATGATCCACAAACGCGCTAATCAATTCCGAGGTTTTACGATCGTCGAACTTTTGATCGTCGTCGTTGTTATTGCCATACTCGCCGCGCTTGTTCTCGTTACCTATAACAGCATGCAGGCAAGAGCTAGCTTTTCGCGCTCACAGTCGGATCTTAAATCAATCACAAAAGCCCTTAGCCTGTATCATGTCGATAACGGCTCGTATCCCTCGACAGTAGGCCAACCAGGCTGCACTAACGGATGGTGCGGATGGGATCAAGTGACGGGCAATAGCTTTATTCCCGGGCTTTCACCACAATATGCCGCAACTTTGCCTCAAATGCCGACAGAACTCGCTGCAAATGATACGTACCTCTACCAATCTAATGGAACCGACTACCAGCTTATCCGGTTTAGAGCCGCCGGCCTCCCGACAATCGAAACACAGAATAATCCACTTCTCGCCACAACCGAAGGATATAATGGCTTGGCATGGGGATACAAAACAAACTCTGGTGGCTGGTGGTAGACTAAAGCTATGGCACATATTCACACACTTCCCGGTCAGCACGACCACACAGCAAGCATGTACTTGTTTAGGACAGATTTCGACGAACCTAAAATCATGCTCCATCTTCATAAAAAACTTGGCAAATACATGCAGTTTGGCGGTCATATCGAGCTAAACGAAACACCCTGGCAAGCCGTTGCACATGAACTTCGCGAGGAATCGGGCTACGACATAACCCAGGTTCAACTGCTTCAGCCCCAACTGCGCCTTGAGTTCCTTACCGATTCAGCCGTCCACCCAACGCCCGCAATTCATAGCACCCACCTTGTCGCAAACGACCATTACCATACCGACAGCGCTTACGTTATCACCACAAACCAAGAACCTGCCGGTATACCAGGCGAAGGCGAGTCGAGTGATATTCAGCTTTTTACCCGCAGCGAGATCGCCGCACTGCCTCAAGAGCAAATCCTCGAAAACGTCCGGGAGGGAATTTTTTACATGTTCGACACGATCCTGCCGAATTGGGAAACTGTGACACCAAACACGTTTAAATAAGTTGTAAAAACTGCTTATGCCATTGACGCCTCAGCTGATAGGCGCGCTATACTATAGAAGGTCATGTGAGTACTGGTGGAGAACCTTTTTACGTACAGACCTATATACAATTTCAGTTTGCATACACACTGGCAGTTGCTAAGCGTCCCTGCAAAACTACATATTCAACTACTTTCTTCAGGTGTTACAGCAAATTGGCCGGGCGGTGCCGTATTTGTCTCCTTGAAAGTTTACTCATAATTCCGCAGCTGACGCGCCTTTCTTGTTGTCAGTTTTTTATTTACAAAAAACTATCTATCTACGGAGTAAAGAATATGAAAAACATCACTACTATCAACAGTCCAGTCGACGTTACTGCAATGGGTTTTGCGCCAGATCTGCGCGCCTACCCACGCCGAATCGAATTCGGTGGCGCATCGTACGATTTCATAGGAGAAGGCCTGCACGCTGCCATCCAAAACGGCAAGCAAATTGTGCAACTTCTTACTATGAGCGACGGTGCTCGCAGGTTTCACCTACGGAGCGACAACCACGGCGGAAGCTGGACGCTGCTGAGTATCAGCAGGTGAGTAGCAAAAAGGAGCCCAAACTGGCTCCTTTTTTTAATGCGTATCGCTCGCGCATGGCACGCGGCGAACTTAATCGCCAGCGTGCCATGCGCCGTCGGCGTAGTGTTCACTCCTCTAGAGTGTCGTTCCTGCGGTGCAGAATGACCTCCCCGACGCTCAGGCCGGTAGTGATCTTGTGTCGAAGCGCACGCGCCATCCGCCTGCCGCCGTTGCCGTAGCAGATCCAGAGGATGTCGAGCATGTCGTTCAGCCCGACTTCCGTCTCGGCGATCTCGTGCACGTCGCCGTTGAGTAACTCGATGCGGTGACCCCGAGGCCTCCGCCGCGTCACTTTGACCGTGAAGGTCTGCCCGTAGGCTCTCATGCGTTGTAAGAACGCAATGAGATCGTACGGATTAAGCACAGCCATGCCATTCCTCCGTTTCGCCAGAACTACGCAAACAGAACGATGATATCATTTTTTATGACAAAACTGTAGAGCCATTTTAGGGTCTACACCGGCGACGCAGAGCAGATCACCTGCCCATACGCCGCCGGCTTCGCGTCAGTCCAACTGGGAAATTCGAAGCGTGCCGTTCTGGCATGTCAGGCGAGCGAACTCGCCGACATCAGAAACAGTTTCGATGTGCCGGTAGACATGCGAGGGAATTCCATCGCCCGATGCCGTGTGCAGCGCCAGCCACACTGTCCCCAGAACATTCCGTACGTCGATCGCATCGGTCACGTAGAACGTATTGCTGGCGGGACGCCCCTGTGTGTTCAGCAGGCGAACACTGTGGGCAGCGCCCCATTTCGGGGCGGGCATGCCGATCTCGACATGGAACATTGGCACACCACGAGCGAAGCTCCGCAACGCCTCGGCGAGCTCGTCGAGAGTAATAGGCTCTTGGCCACGCATAACAACACCTCCACATAGGTAACTGACTTATAAATAGTGCATGCGCAACACATCCCTGTCAATATATGTACTTTTCTAGCCAAAAGTGCTATAATTACCCCATAACAATCAATGTTGGGAGGCTGTGAAACGCCGCTTGCACCACAGAAAGGATTTTTAGTATGGCCAAGAAAGCCGAACTACTAGAAAAAGCTGCCGAGCTAAAGCTCGAAGTTAGCGACAAAAACACTATTGCCGAGATCGAAGCTGCGATCGAAGCTGCTGGCGCACCAGTAAAAGAAGAGAAGACCGTTGCCAAGGCCGGCAAGCGCAGTGAAAAAGCGCTTGCCGAAGCAGAGGCAAAAGCGGAAAAAGAAGCTCGCAAAGAAGCTGGCGACACCGCTCCACAGTCTGAAGAGGCCGAAGCTAACACGAAAAAAGGTCCTAAGCCTGTCACTCGTCCACGCGCAGAGCGCCGCGGCAAAAACTACCGTAAGGTAGCCGTAAACGTTGAAGCGGGCAAAGTATACAGCCTTGCTGAAGCACTTGAGATCGCTACTAAAACTAGCCCTGTCAAGTTCGACGCGTCTGTTGAAGTTCACGTTCGCCTAGGCGTCGACCCACGCCAGGCCGACCAGAACATCCGTACAACCGTTTCACTTCCAAACGGTACTGGTAAAACTATCCGCGTTGCCGTATTTGCTCCAGAGGCAGACCACGCAGCAGCAACCAAAGCTGGCGCTGATATCGTTGGCGACGACGAGTTTATTAAGCTTCTTGAAAAGGGTGAAATGAACTTCGATATTCTTATCGCAACACCTCAGTACATGCCAAAGCTTGGTAAGTACGCCCGCGCACTTGGTCCACGTGGCCTTATGCCAAACCCTAAATCTGGCACCGTTGCAACCGACGTTGCTAAGGCAGTTACCGAAGCTAAAGCTGGTAAGGTAGAGTACCGCGTTGACAAGCAGGCGATTGTTCACCTTTCAATCGGTAAAGTATCATTTGGCGCTGAAAAGCTTGCCGGCAACGCAAAAGCGTTCTTCGACAGCCTTCAGTCACAAAAGCCAAGCGGCCTAAAAGGCGCCTACGTTAAATCGACAAGTATCAGCACCACTATGGGTCCTGGTATCAAGGTTGAAAACGTCGTTAACTAGTACGCTCGTTCAATAAGTTAAAACCCCGCAGTGTCGCGGGGTTTTAATTTTCCAAAAACCACAACAATATCGCTATATGTAGTGTGTCATACTATAAGCATAATCATAGGAGAGGGGTGTATGCGGCAATATTTGGACTTGCTACAAGATATCAAAACCAATGGAATCGAAAGATCCGATCGAACAGGCACGGGTACAATTAGTGCATTTGGCCGTCAGATACGTTTTGATCTGAATGAGGGATTTCCAGCCGTTACAACAAAGAAGCTATTCCTGCGCGGCATTATTCACGAACTTTTGTGGTTTTTGCAGGGTAACAGTAATATCGAATACCTGGTACAAAACAACGTCAATATCTGGAATGAGTGGCCGTTTAAGGCGTATTTGGAATCCACGGGTCAGACAGTGCCAGAATCCGGAAGCGAGCAGTGGAACGCCAAGTTAGCTGATTTTATCGAAAAAATTAAAACCGACCATGCGTTCGCCAAACAATACGGCGAACTAGGGCCAGTCTACGGACATCAGTGGCGTCACTGGCCAGATGGCAAGGGCGGCGAGATCGACCAAATCACCCAAGTTATCGACACGATTAAAAACAACCCTGATTCACGCAGAATTATCGTTTCGGCCTGGAATGTTGCCGATATTCAAGAAATGGCAAAAGCCGGGCTTCCGCCATGCCACACACTCTTTCAGTTTTACGTGCAAGACGGCAAGCTCAGCTGCCAGCTTTACCAGCGCAGCGCCGATATCTTTTTGGGCGTGCCGTTCAACATCGCATCGTATGCGCTCCTTACGATGATGATTGCGCAGGTAACAGGCCTAAAGCCCGGTGAGTTCGTACATACCTTTGGCGACGCGCATATCTACAGCAACCACATAGAACAAGTTGACTTGCAGCTTTCGCGGGAGCCTAGACCACTGCCAAAAATGATTCTTAATCCGAAGGTCACTTCGATTTTCGACTTCACGATCGATGATTTCACGCTCGAAGGGTACGATCCGCACCCAGGTATTAAAGCGCCAATCGCCGTTTAGCGACGGACGTAGGTTACAAAATCAAACGGATATTTATTGCGCTCATCGGCCTCGTGGTGAGCGCGCTCTGTTTCTTGCCAGATGGTTGTATCGATAGCCGGAAAGAATACCGTAGCACTGGGAAACGTTGCCAAAACTTCGGTTGCATAAATACGATCGGCAGTACCTAGCGCCTGCTCGTAGACCTGCCCGCCGCCTATAATAAACGCTTCTTTACCAGGCTGCACCGCCGCGTACGCCGCCTCGAGACTATCCACTAACACGACACCTTCGGCAACCTCGCGCGGCGAGCGGCTCATAACAATATTTTGGCGACCAGGCAGAGCACGGCCAATTGACTCATATGTGTTCCACCCCATAATGATAGCGTTATCCATGGTCAAAGCCTTAAAATGCGCTAAGTCCGCAGGAAGGTCGCGCATCCATAGCAAATCGTTATTCGCACCAATGCCATAGTTTTTATCGTAGGCCACCAAAATACTCTTCATATACTCATGATAGCAAATGTAGCCGCATAATGCTTGCGGATAATCAAAAGACGTGACATACTTGCTTCAAGAATAAACAAAACAAACATATAGTCCTGGGGAGGTCGTATGAGTGTGTACAGTAATACTGAAATTAAAGCTGCCATTGCTGATGGTACTATTGTGTCGGTGCCCTATAACGAGGCGCATGTAAGCGAGGCGAGCCTCGATTTTACATTAGGTTACTATTTTTACAAACAGGAATACCAAGAAGATTCGCGGCTTTATAATCCGTTCGATGCCGATGATGTTGCCCGCTATTTCAAAGGGCCGCTCGAGGCAATTCCGCACAAAGAATGGTGCGAAAAAAACGGTTATAAACTCTTTGCAAATATTCCCGAAGATCACCCAATTATCGTGCTTCGCCCGGGCGAGCGCATCCTAGCTCACACGCACGAATTTGTTGGAATTCGTGCCAGCGGTGGCGCCAGCGAGGTACGCTCACGCAGCAGCTGGGGGCGAAATGGTGTCGCTATCTGCTTTGACGCGGGATGGATTGATCCGGGCTACATCAATCGTATTACACTCGAAATCTACAATCTCAATATGCACGAATCTGTTGTTTTGCCAGTGGGCGAGCGTGTCGGCCAGCTTATTTTTCACAAGACCGGACCCGTCGATGGCGACTACAGCGACGGCCGTGGCGGCATGAGCGGGAAATACCAGCACACTGATAATCTTAGCGAACTTATTCGTACGTGGTCGCCCGAGCAAATGCTACCACGCGCCTACAAAGACACGCGCAAGACTCCGCCTGTTATCGATGGACTTCCGGAAGGACTTAAATAGTGACGCGCGGGCAATTTATCGTTATTGAGGGCAGTGACGGTTCAGGAAAGAGCACACAGTTCAAACTACTCGTCGACTATCTTACGTCGCATAATATTCCATTCACCTCACATCATTTTCCACGATACGAAGAACCTTCTTCGTATTTTGTGAAAGAATATCTTCGTGGCGCCTATGGCAGCGGGGAAGAACTGGGCGCCTACAAACCATCACTTTTTTATGCGCTCGACAGATTCCAAGCAGGACAAGGTATTCGTGATGAATTGGCCGAAGGTAAAATCGTTCTGTGCGATCGCTATATTGGCTCAAACATGGCACACCAAGGACACAAGCTCGCCTCAGAAAAGGAACGAACCGATTATTTTTCTTGGCTTTACGATATCGAATACGGCATTCTTGGGATTCCTAAACCAGACCTTAATATTGTCCTCAGCATTCCCGCGGATATTTCAATCAAGCTAATGACGCAACGAGATCAAGAAAAGAACAGTGTGAAGGGCGACATCCATGAAGCCGATCCGCATCATCTTGAGCGCTCAACTCGGACCTACCGCGAAATCTGCCAGCAGTTTCCAGAGGATTTTTGGCTTGTGGATTGTATGGAAGACGAAAAGTTGCGACCAATCAACGCTATCCACGAACAGATACTAAGCCGGCTTCGCCTTACTTAGGGTCAGAAGTTTCCGAGAAGGACCCGCCAGCTGCATCCACAAGTTTTGCATAATACGAGGTCGCAAGAGGCTGAAACCACTTTCGCTCACGGACAACACCTTCTGGAATACGACCGACACACGACAGACTAGCCTCAATCTTGTCGAAAACCTCGTCGTGCCGTCCTTCGTTTGCTACTTTGCGACGAAGATACACGTCGTTCTCCCTGCACGCCTCATCGTCTCCACGAACCAAGAACGCCTGACGCCGAACCACTTGCACGGCACCGCTTTCGGTTTCTAGCCGTCCGATATCCCGCTTTCGTAAGACAGTAATCGCCGGAATATCAAGGCGCTTCGTTTTTGTCTTGTATCGCCCAGGCTCGTCAATAAACTCAAAACCCATGTAGGCGAGCGTGTACATAACTTCGCTATCCATTTCGGCAGTAGCACCAGTATCGAGCGGGTGCGTTAATTTAGCAACCTCTAGGGAATTTAATTTCGGGTAATCAACCAATAACGAGATAAGCTCGCCAGGAGTGGCGGTTCCGTTTTTTGCTTTTTCATAGCGAGGGTCATCTTCGTCGACCATGCCGTGTTCTAGTTTGCCGGGGTTAAGATCCATGCGACGACTCTGCGAATCGTAAAGAGAAGTTTCGATAACGCCATGAAGTTGCTTAGCTAAGTCTGGCGATTCTACCCAGCCTTGTTCAATCGCGCCCATAAGTGCCGCTTGCGAGGCGTCGTGAATTCGAAGAACAGAAGCAGCGAGGTATGTCTCGCGGCGCTTTCGCAGCCAACGACCCGTTTCTTCGGCCGCTGTCCATGGTTCAAGCGGAACAGCACCGTACGTAAGGCGGTCTCGCTGTTTGATTAAGTGTGGTTGCCGGTTTTCGCGCATCGGACCTATCATTATGTCATATTATCGAACATATAGCAATAGCTATGCCTGTTCTCTCTATAAAAACTAAACCGTTGACATTTTAACACGTCGTTTGTTATACTACACGTAGACATTACCAGAGACAGTAGCCGTGGAAACACTTAATTTGCTACCGAGGATGTAAATAAACATTTCATCATCATGTATAAGTCTTTGGTAATGCGAGAATCAAAGACTTTTTTCTTTGGCCTCTCATTACCAGCACGTTAACAATTTGGTCGAATGAAAACATCAATCAAAGAAAGGATTTTTATGGCAATTTCACGCGATAAAAAGCAAACTTTGGTTGCAGAAATGAGTGAGACACTCAGCGCTTCAAAAATGACTGTGTTCGCACAGTACCAAGGTTTGAGCGTTGCCGATGTCCAAGAGCTCCGCGGCAAAGCCCGCGAAGCAGGCGTTACTATCAAGGTTGTTAAAAACCGCCTTGTCCGTGTCGCCCTTGGCTCGATTGATACGTACAAAGATACCGACACATCGCCACTAACGGGCCAATTGCTTTACGCAATCAGCTCGGAAGACGAAGTTGCTCCAGCACAGGTTTTGGATGCGTTTGCAAAAACACACCCAGCACTTGTATTCGCTGGTGCATTTTCAGGCGAAGGTGCGCTTCTGAGTGCCGATGAGGTTAAGGCGCTTGCTGGGCTTCCTAGCAAAAACCAACTTATTGGCCAGGTTGTATCGCAACTGCTTTCACCCGTACACGACGTTACAAACGCACTATCTGGCAACCTACACGCGTTGCTCGATGGTGTTGAAGCTAAAGCAACCAGTTAAATTAAATTACGAATATAAAGGAGTCTATCATGGCTGATATTAAGAAACTTGCGGAAGAGCTTGTAAAGCTTACCGTACTTGAGGTTAACGACCTTAAAACTATCCTTAAGGATGAATATGGCATCGAGCCAGCTGCTGCAGCTGCCGTTGCTGTTGCTGCTCCAGCTGAAGCTGGTGCTGCAGAAGACGCAAAGAGCGAATTTACTGTTACCCTAAAGGACGCAGGTGCTCAAAAAGTTGCTGTTATTAAAGCAGTTAAAGAAATTACCGGCCTTGGTCTTGGTGAAGCTAAAGCTCTTGTTGACGAACCAGGTGTCATCAAGGAAAAAGTCTCTAAAGACGAAGCTGAAGCAGCTAAAAAGCAGCTTGAAGAAGCTGGCGCAACCGTCGAACTTAGCTAATTTCAATCATTCGATCATTTGTTAACCTATCATAGAAAGCCGTCACCCAGTGGCGGTTTTTTATTTGCAAATCACAGCGCAAGGGCGTATAGTTGCTCTTAATGAGCGTTTCACAACAAATTATCATTCTCAGCGTCCTCACTTTGCCACACAAGCGGCGCTGATTTGCTCATCACAAAATAATCGAAACAGAGCATCCCGGCCCCGCGCCGGGATTTTTGTTTTTTACAGAAAGGAGACACTCTATGCCCACGCAAAAAAGCACAGCCCCACCCACAAACGGAGCCGAAGCACTGATACGATGTCTCGAAAATCAAGGCGTTGAATATATTTTTGGCTATTCCGGCGGAGCGGCGATTCCTATTTTTGACGCTATTATCACCACTAACACCTCGATTAAATTAATTGCCACCAGGCACGAACAGGGCGCTGCACATATGGCCGACGGCTACGCCAGGGCAAGCGGCAAACCGGGCGTGGTGCTTGTAACAAGTGGCCCGGGAGTTGGCAATATCATTACCGGCCTCATGACCGCGCACATGGACAGCGTGCCGATTATCGTTATTAGCGGGCAGCAAATTACCTCTATGCTGGGGCTCGACGCGTTTCAAGAGGCGGATACGTTCAACCTTAGCATGCCTGTTGTGAAGCATAACTACCTTGTTCTTTCCACAAACGACATTCCGAAAGTAGTCCACGAAGCATTCGAAATAGCGACCAGCGGCCGGCCAGGGCCAGTGCTTATCGACATCCCAAAGAACGTTAGTGCTGGTGACTTTAGTGGCTCAGTTGAAACACCAGCTCAAACAAAGACGCAGCAAAATACCAACCTAAGCAAGCCGGCCGCAACTGTGGCAAATCTTCTTGTAAAAGCCAAGCGCCCCGTAATTCTTGCCGGACATGGCGTGCTTATTGACGGGGCTCAAAAGCTACTTAAGGACACTGCACAGCAGTTTGATATTCCCGTCACAACGACACTACTGGGCAAAGGCATTATCGACGAAACCAGCGATCTTTCGCTTGGCATGCTGGGCATGCACGGCACGGCCTACGCCAACAAAGCTATCGAGGAATCGGATGTTATTTTTGCTATCGGTTCGCGGTTCGACGATCGTATTATTGGTGACGCAGCAAATTTTAGCAAAGGTAAAACAATTATCCATGTCGATATCGACGTCGCAGAACTTGGCAAAATTATCACGCCCGATCTTGCCGTGCAGGCAAGTGCAAGCGACTTTTTAAACACGTTGATTCATACAGGCATTACTGGCGAGCATAGCAATTGGAAAGCGCGGATTGCACAAAACAAAAAGCAATTCCCACTAACCTACAGCGACACAGCGGGGCTTTCGCAGCAGCACATTATTGACAGTATCATGCGCCACACCAAGGGGCGGGCAATTGTCACCACCGATGTGGGACAGCACCAAATGTGGGCAGCGCAGTTTTATAAAGTAGCCAGCGCTAACCACTGGATAAGCTCGGGTGGTGCGGGAACCATGGGATTTGGACTTCCAAGTGCAATTGGCGCGCAGTTCGCTAGACCCCACGAGCAAGTTGTTACTTTTGTGGGCGACGGTGGATTTCAGATGACATCGTACGAACTCGCCACCGCAGCCATTCATAAGCTGCCTATAAAAATAGTTATTATGAATAACCACTACCTTGGCATGGTACGCCAATGGCAAGAGCTCTTTTACGATAACCATCTTAGTGGCGTCAATATGATTGGCAACCCAGACTTCGTAAAATTGGCCGAGAGCTACGACATAAAAGCAATTTCAATCGAACACCCCAGTGAAGTCGACAAAAAAATCGAAGAGGCTTTTGCCTACAGCGACGGGCCAATTGTTATTAACTGCGAAGTGGCTAAAACCGATAATGTCTACCCGATGATTCCGCCGGGCAAAGGCTATGGCGATATGATTATTAGCCCGCCCGAAACGCAACTAGAAAAACCAACAGGGAGCACCTAATGAAGCACGAAACCGATCACACATACACACTTATTATTACCGCCCACAACAGCCCCGGAGTACTCGTACGCTGCGCACAGATTTTTAATAGACGCGGCCACAATATCGAATCGCTTCATGTGTCGCCAATTGCTGGATCGAATGAATCGCGCATGACTATTACCGCATTTGGCAAGCGCGAAACGATTCATCAAATTACCATGCAGCTACAAAAATTAATCGACATTACTGCAATCACGGAAGGATAATAAAATGACAGCCTACGGACCATATACGCCAATCGTTAGCGCGAACAACATGCTATTCATATCGGGACAAATTGGCATAGACCCAAAAACAAATCATGTCGGTCAAACGGTCACCGAGCAAACAAAACAAGTGTTAAAAAATATGGAAACTCTCCTCGCGAACGAAGGAGCGGGTCTTGGCGATGTCGTAAAAACGACCGTTTTTCTTACTGACATGTCAACGTTTCAAGAAATGAATGCCGTTTACGAAAACACCTTTCCAGCACCGCGACCCGCACGTAGTACGGTAGGTGTTAAGGAACTTCCACGGCTCGGCGACACGCCGTTACTGGTTGAAATCGAGGCGATTGCCCGCAAAAAGGAGGTTGCATGAGCCCTATTGTTATAGACGAAGCAATAAAAGCCGTTCTCACCGCAAGAGTCTACGACGTCGCTATTAAATCGCCGTTGCAAAAAGCTGAAAAACTCAGCGTCGAATCGGCAAGGGAAGTCTATTTAAAGCGCGAAGATTTACAGCCCGTCCATAGTTTTAAGCTACGCGGTGCGTACAATAAAATCGTACAACTTAGCAAACATGAACAATCGCTTGGTGTTATTACTGCAAGTGCCGGAAACCATGCACAGGGCGTTGCGCTGGCTGCTCAAAAACTCGGCATAAGCGCGCTGATTATTATGCCTCGCACCACCCCAGCTATTAAGGTTGAGGCTGTCAAAAGTTTTGGCGCGACAGTCGAACTTGAGGGCGACAGTTATTCGGACGCAGCCGAGTACTGCAAAAAAAGGATCAAAGAAACTGGGCGCACCTACATACATCCGTTCGATGATCCACTTGTTATTGCAGGGCAAGGAACAATTGGGCGCGAAATTGTAGAGCAGCTTCCGTCGTGCACGCATATATTTGTTCCAGTAGGTGGCGGGGGACTTATCGCCGGTATCGCTACCTACATAAAAAGCGTTCGCCCAGACATCAAACTTATTGGCGTGGAGCCCGAAGATAGCAACGCCATGCAAGCAAGTATTATGCAGAAAAAGCGTGTGACTCTTTCGCATGTCGGAATCTTTGCCGATGGCGTCGCCGTAAAGCAAGTTGGCGAAAATACATATCCTATTGCACGAGATAAGGTGGATGATTTTATTACCGTTTCGACCGATCAAATTTGTGTAGGGATTAAACGTATCTTCGAGGATACTAGAAGTATCGTTGAACCAGCAGGCGCCCTAGCAATTGCAGGCATTCAGTCATATGATTTACCAAAAGATTCGGTTGCAGTTGCAATATGCTCTGGAGCAAACATGACATTCGAACGCCTCCAGCAAGTTGCCGAACGAACACTTACTGGGTCGGGCAAAGAAGTGATCGTTTCGGTTGAACTGCCAGAGAAACCCGGGGCGCTCCGTGCGTTTTGCTCACAAATAATCGGCACGCGGAGTATTACCGAATTTAGCTACCGCAAAAACGACAGCGAAGCAGCGCGCATTCTTGTAGGAGTTTCTGTCGCTGGAGCTGAAGATCGACGCCAGCTAACCAATAGGCTTACAGAAAAACATTACAAGCATGATGACCTTTCGGATGACGATCTCGTAAAAGCACATATTCGCCACATGATAGGCGGGCAACTCGTAGCAAAGTCGCACGAACATATCTACGAAGTAACGTTTCCCGAGCGCCCAGGTGCATTGGCAGATTTTCTTGAGACGATGGGCGACACATGGAATATAAGCCTGTTTCATTATCGGAGCGCAGCCAGCGACACGGGCTCGGTACTGATTGGGTTCGAGGCAAAAAACCGCGAAATGCTTGAAAAAAAGCTAGGCTCAACGGGGCGAGAATGGACAAGAGTCGACACAAATACAGGAATCGAAACGTTTCTTAGACAAGAATATAAAAATAACAACGTTTTTGCGCATACCTCTTAAAACTGTGTGGAAAACAAGAGCTTTGTTGTGCCGTGTGCACGCACCTGTTAGAATAACAGCAAGAAAACCATAACCGTAATATAAGGATTGTATGCGAAAAGGCTTCACAGTTATCGAACTACTCGTTGCTATTGCGGTTATCGGCATCATTGCAACGATCGTTGTGGTGTCGTACAACGGCACACAAAATAAAGCTATCGATGTTTCTGTGCGATCAGACCTAGACAGTATTGCAGGCGAGCTCGAATCGTACAGAGTTCGCGCCAACGATGCCAACCCAGACAAACAATTTCCGCGCACTAAAGAGCAGCTAGAAACCCTGGAAATCATGGCGTCGAAACAAAATTACGACACCACCCTTAACTACAATATGATTTACTGTATTGCTAACACGGGCACCGAAGCCTATCAGCAGTACAAGCTTATCGCACGTAGTAAGGCGGGAACAATTTTTGTCATGACAGAAGAAGGTCTCGCCACACACAGCCTTACCGCAGCCAGTTTTACCTCGACACTTTGCTCAACCTTAGGCATGGGGCTTGTGTCGAATGGCATGTACAACGTTAACACGTGGCAGGACTGGGTCCATACCGGATAAACATTGACTTTAGGGGCAGTGGCTGGTATATATAAGAGAGATATCACTACAAAAATAGACAAAAGGAAATTGCGAGTTACCATGTCTGACCTACCAGAAAAACAAGTAAAGCGGCTCCGCTCGCTGATACAAGAAGCAGAGACGAACCTAGCAGCGGCGAAAGAGCTGCTTATTAGTATTGTTGGCGATGATGGCAATGTTGTCACTCCTCGAAACAGCCAAGAAGACGTAAGTGGCAAAGTAGTCGAAGGTGTGTTTGATGGCCAAATTATGATTGGCCCCGACGGAAAAAGTTACCCAGTTCCTGCAAACTATGCAAGTAAATCAAAGCTTGTCGAGGGCGATATTCTTAAACTGACGATTGCTGACGACGGTGGATTTATCTACAAGCAAATTGGTCCAACTGCACGCCGCCAAATCATTGGCACGCTTGTGCAGCACGACGGCGCGTACTACGTTGAGGCAAACGGCCGCGAATACCGTATTCTTCTTGCAAGCGTTACCTACTTCCGTATTAACGAAGGCGACCAAGTTACCATTATTGTTCCAGAAGACAACCCAGAAGCAACCTGGGCGGCTGTTGAAGCAGCTCTTTAGTACTCATGGCAGAGGTGGGAACGTATCTGCTGACAAACGTGGGATTCGACCGGAGTCAAACGCCTTGCATTTCTTTACAAAAGGATGGCGAATACATAGACATATCGCCCCTGGGCAAAACACTAACGCTGCGGTTTGATACAAGCAGTCGGTTTTGCGTGGGATGGCGGGATATAACGACCGGCGAGCGGTTTACATGCCCAGACAATCAAACAGTTGAAAGTAAATACGAACAGTGTTCGGCGTGTCAAAAGCGCACCGGATTCAACCCGGCATTTTACAATGCCACAAGCGTATCCGACCAGCAAGAGGCAAGAAACCTTGAGCCACACCTTTTGTACCTTGCACACTTTGGGCAAGGTACGGTAAAGGTGGGAATCTCACACGCAGCCAGGGGCAATTCGCGCCTTCTCGAACAAGGTGCGAGGTCGGCAATTATTCTCGAAACGTTTCCAAGCGCGCATATCGCACGCCAGTACGAAGCCAAAATTGCCGCACTACCAGGAATAGCCGAGACTATTCAACTGCGTAAAAAGATCGCCTCGCTTTCACAACCATACGACACCAAAGCCGCAGCGACCGAGCTTTTAACCGTCAAGGACGGAATCGAAAAAACAATCGGATCGAAGTTTCAACAAGACAATATTCTTCACCTCGACGACATATTTTTTCCAAGCGGAAAACCCGCCCTCAGCGATGCCTACGACTGCACCGAACACAGCTTCGTTTCTGGAAAAGTCACTGGCATGCTTGGCTCTGTATTGTTCTGCGATCATCAAGACACGCCTGTTTTTCTTCCCCTTAAAAAGTTAGTGGGGTATCCAGTTACCATTTCAGAAAGTGAAACGACAATCCCAATGCCCGCACGGCAAATATCCCTATTCTAACTTTTTAAAAACGACAACACACATTGCACGCAAAACAGCGTACAATAGACAGTAGAAAAAGTGAGGGGAAACAAACACAATGTCCAAGGCGTTGTATCGTAAATATCGCAGTAAATCGCTGAGCGAAGTCATGGGGCAGTCCCATGTTACTAATGTTTTAGCGCGCAGCCTCGAACAAGGGCGCGTTGCTCATGCCTACTTGCTTACCGGACCACGTGGCGTTGGCAAAACCTCAATTGCAAGAATCCTAGCCTACGAAATAAACAAATTACCGTACGACGAAACGGCGACTCATCTTGACATTATAGAAATAGATGCCGCAAGCAATAATGGCGTCGAGGATGTCCGCGACCTTCGCGAAAAAGTGCAAATCGCCCCTGTTTCGGCAACCAAAAAGGTGTATATTATCGACGAGGTTCACATGCTTTCCAAAGCGGCATTCAACGCACTTCTAAAAACGCTTGAAGAACCGCCAGAACATGCCGTATTTATTTTAGCAACCACCGATGTCGATAAGCTGCCCGCTACAATTATTAGCCGCACCCAGCGTTTTAGCCTTCGCGCAATTTCGCAAAAAGACGCGATCGACCACCTTCGGCACATCGCTACCGGAGAAAAAATCAAAATCGACGACGGCGCACTTGAACTTATCGCCACGCGCGGAGACGGTAGTTTTCGCGACAGCATTAGCTTACTCGACCAACTTCGCAGCCTAGCAGATAGTAAAGAGGGAATTACACGAAAGTTAGTTGAAGATTCTCTCGGTCTGGCTCCCGCCGACCATGTCGATAAACTTTTAGCCGCCTACGAAGCCAAGGACCTTAAAGTGATCGTTGACCTGCTCGACGAAAGCGACAAAAGCGGCATTCAGCCAAGTGTTCTTGTAAGTCAGTTGATTCAGACAGTGCGTTCCACTATCGCCGAAAAGCCTCAGTTCATTACGCTTCTTGATCAGCTGCTTGAAGTTGCGAAATCATCACAGCCGAACATTAAGCTCCTTACCGTACTAGCGGCACATACTGTCAGGCCAAAGGTCGCCGCACTAGCAGCGCCGCCGCTCGAAGTAAGCGCACCAATTGCCGAACTTGAAAAACAGGCGACAAAGCCGGCTCCAAAAATTGTTTCGCAAACCCCGATAAGCCACAAATCGCCAGCTAAACCAGCGGCACCGGCCACCCAAAAACAGACGCCCGCCAAACAAGACGCCCCGACACCAATGGGAACGGGCAATGATCTAAATTGGGAGCAACTCCTTGAGTATGCACATCAAAACTTCGTTGCAATATATAGCGTTCTCTCAAAGTGCAGCTATGAACGAAGCGATGACACACTGGTTCTTTACACCGGAAACGCCTTCTACAAAAAGAAGCTCGACGACGCCAAACATAGAGGCAATCTTTTTAAGGCCCTCGCCGAAACAGGCGCTGGCGGCATGACAATCGAAACAATAGGAACGCCACCACCGCCAAAAGATAGCACTGCAGCGGCTGTTGCTGCTATTATGGGTGGAGGAGAAGAGGTGAACGTCGCCGAGTAGCGCGTTTAAAGTTTTTATGTCTGCAAGAGAAGTGCCCGCCGGAAAAATTCCACCACAAAATATCGACGCCGAGAAAAGTTTGCTCGGTGCGGTTTTAATTGACGAAGAAACGCTTGCCGATATATCAGAACACGTCACCCCAAAAGACTTTTACGACAAACGTCACGCCGCAATTTTTGGCGGCATGATGCGACTATTCGAGCATCACCGCCCCGTCGACCTACTAACACTTACCGATGAGCTAAAGAAAAAAGACGAACTAGATCTTGTTGGCGGCGCCGCGTACCTTACGGAGCTAACAAATTATGTTCCAACCGCCGCTCACGCCGAAGCGTACGCAGAAATGGTAGCGCAAAAGGCCGTTCGCCGGCGCCTTATTAAGGCAAGTTCCGAGATATCAGAGCTTGGGTTTGATGAGGACACGACAACCCAAGAACTGTTAGAAAAGGCCGAGGCCGAATTATTTAGCGTGAGCGACCAATCACTCAAGCAAGACCTTACGAGCATCGAAACGATTCTTACCGATAGCTTTGACCGCATGGAAGAGCTTCATCGCAATAAAGGGGCGCTTCGTGGCGTGCGTACGGGCTGGCGCGATCTCGACAACATGACAGCAGGTCTGCAGCGGAGCGACCTTATTATCCTTGCTGCGCGTCCTGCCATGGGTAAGACAACCCTCGTAACGAACCTCGCGTATAACGTTGCGACCGTTGCCAAGCAATCGGTGTTGTTCTTTAGCCTCGAGATGAGCAAGGAACAGTTGGTTGACCGTATGCTTGCCGACGCCAGCGGTGTCGACGCCTGGAATATCCGCACGGGTAACCTTAGCGACGACGACTTTAGTAAACTGAGCGAGGCCATGGGAGAAATGGCCGAAGCGCCAATTTACCTCGACGACACACCAGGTCTTTCTGTGCTCGAAATGCGCACAAAGGCTCGTCGCGCCGCGCACGATGCGCCACTTGGTCTTATTATTATCGACTACCTTCAGCTTATGCAGGGAAGTGGCCGCGACAACGGCAACCGCGTGCAAGAGGTGAGCGAGATTTCGCGTGGCCTTAAACTTATTGCCCGCGAGCTTAATGTGCCCGTTATCGCACTGAGTCAGCTTAGTCGATCCGTCGAAAACCGAAGCCCGCAAATTCCACAGCTTGCCGACCTGCGCGAATCGGGATCGATCGAGCAGGATGCCGACATCGTTATGTTTATTTACCGCGAAGCATATTACAACCCCGAGACTGAGCGCGAAAATATCACCGACCTTATCATTGCAAAGCATCGTAACGGCCCCGTTGGCAAGGTAGAGCTCTACTTCCACCCTGAGCGCCTGCGATTTATGTCGTTAGATAAACGCCACGACCAATAATCGTGCTATAATCGTAAGTAATTTATGGGCACACAAGTAACAGATTACACGCTTTACCGCTGGCGCTACGTCCTTGGCTACGGGCTGATTGGGCTTACTATCGCCGGATTACTTGCTGTTGCCGGCCTGTACATACCCGGCGGGCTGAGTGTTGCCGAGCAACAATCTGTCGTGACAAGCAACGCACTATCTTTCTCGCTCGACAGTTTTGATCCAACGGCCATTATTAACTTGCCATACCATCTTTTACAGCGGGCAAGTATTGAACTTTTTGGTCTTACACTGCTTGCGATTAAACTGCCGTCACTACTTCTCGGTCTTGTAACGGCCGCAGGAATTCTTATGCTACTTCGCATGTGGTTTCGTGCGAATGTTGCTATTATTACGACCATTCTTGTTATTACCACAGGTCAATTTCTATTTGTCGCCCAAAGCGGTACCGAGAATATTATGTACCTGCTGCTTTCCACTTGGCTTTTGGTAGCGGCACTTAAGGTCTCTCGCAAAGCCAAGTTTAGCGGCCTTTGGAAAATCAGTCTGTTTGCTATTGCAGCCCTCAGCCTCTACACCCCTCTTAGTATCCACATTCTTATTGCACTCCTCAGCGCCATCATCCTTCATCCGCATCTGCGGTTTATCGTGCGGCGTCTTTCAAAAACAAAACTACTTATTGCCGGGGCTAGCGCACTTGTCATTACGATTCCTCTTATGTATGCGATATGGAAAGATCAATCTATTGGATTAACACTTCTTGGTATTCCACAAACAATGTCAAATATTGGCGCAAATGCTATTCAGCTTATTAAACAGTACATCGACTTCTTAACTCCAAACAGTAGTGCGCTCATGAGTCCAATCTACAGCCTGGGTTCAATGATTCTCATTCTTTTGGGTATTTTGCGGCTTGCCACCACCAAATATACAGCCCGCAGCTATATCACAGTGACGTGGATCGTCCTGTTGCTTCCTGTGCTCGTACTCAACCCAAATCTCGTTAGTGTGACATTTGTTCCAGTCTTCTTGTTAATGGCGATGGGAATCAGTACGCTTTTGAATAATTGGTATAAGCTCTTTCCTCGTAATCCGTACGCCCGAATAGCAGGGCTTATCCCTCTAGCGGTCCTTATCGGTGGCCTTATATTTTCGGGCATCGACCGCTATGTTTATGGCTACCTTTACGCACCTCAAACCGCTAGTAACTTCTCGCAGGATCTTCGTATCATTACAGATGAATTGAACAAAAAAGATCGTGAACCAACCATGCTTGTGGCCTCAGAAGACGAGAAGCCATTCTACGAGGTGATCGCCAAGCACCACGAAAAAGTATCCGTCGTTTCGTCCATCCCAGAGGCGCCGGCTCCACTCGTTATTGCATCTAGAAAAACTCAGCCCCAAGCTCTTCCACAGCCACCACAAACTATTCTCACCGACAGCATGACAGGTGATTCTGATCGATTTTACATCTATAAAACTGGTGCAAAATAACGTATACTGGATAAGTAAAATGACGGAGGAGCAAAATAATGGCATTTGACCAAATGAAAATGTTGAACCAACTGCGTAAAGCGCAGAAAGATCTTGCAAAAGAAATTATCGAAGTCGAAGCAGGTGATGGCGCGGTTGTCGTTCAGATTAACGGCGAACTAAAGATCAAGAGTGTTAAGATCGACCCAGCAATGGTTGATCTTGATGATATTGCAGAACTTGAGCACTGGATTGAAATCGCCGTTCGCGATGGACTTGCGAAAGCACAAGAAGTTGCCGCAGAAAAAATGAAACCACTTATGGGTGGTCTCGGTAATCTTGGACTTTAAGGGGACACACTTTGTCGCAGCTTCTTCCAGCGGCACTCACACGTGCTATTGATGAACTTGGTCGGCTTCCGGGCGTTGGTGCCCGGACTGCCGAGCGTTATGCGTATTTTTTGTTGCGTAGCGACACCAACACAGCTGCAAAACTTGCGCGAACAATTGCCGAACTACACAGTGGTGTTAAAACGTGCCCGGTAACGTTTGCATTAATCGACGCCGACCAAGACGTCTCACCACTTTACAGCGACACGTCTCGCGACAAGCATGTTATTGCCGTTGTCGAGGAACCTCTTGATATTATCGCGCTCGAACGAACCGGCCAGTTTCATGGCACTTACCATGTGTTGGGTGGGGCAATCTCGCCAATCGACGGTATCGGTCCCGAGCAGCTTCATATTCCCGAGCTACTAAAGCGACTCAGCGAAGATTCTGTCGAGGAGATAATCATTGCTACGAACGCCAGCGTAGAAGGTGAATCGACAGCCCTATTCCTTCAGCGATACCTACAGGAGCAGGGCTACGAAATTAAAATGAGCCGACTGGCGCGTGGCATTCCAGTAGGCGTTGATCTAGAGTATGCCGATCAAATTACACTCTCTCACGCACTTGAAGGAAGAAGGATTTTATAATGTACGACGAAGCAAGCAGGCTTATCAATGAAGCAAAAAGAATAATCATCATTCAGGCGGAAAACCCAGACGGCGACAGCTTGGGAAGCAGCTTGGCACTCGAGGAAATTCTTGGCGACCTAGGCAAGGATATTACGCTTTATTGCCCTGTTGAAATTCCAAAGTACATGCGTTACATTACCGGCTGGGATAGGGTAGTTGGCGATTTCGACGACAAGGCCGATCTTGCAATTATCGTTGATACGAGCGCCGATGTTCTTATTACAAAAGTTCTTGAAACTCCTGGTATTCGTCATTTTCTCGAATCGCACCCCGTACTTGTTATCGATCACCACACAACAAAATCAACACTCAGCTTCGACCACACTGCATTAGCCGTCGAAGAAGCCGTAGCGACTAGCGAAGTACTCTATGGCCTCGCAACCCACAATAACTGGCAAATCAACGCGCAGGCGGCCGAAAACATGCTAGTGGCCATTCTTTCAGATAGCCTTGGGTTATCAACCCAAAATGTCACGCCAGCAAGCTTTTTTGTCGCCGGTAAATTAGTCGAACTTGGCGCGTCGCCATCGGCTATCGAAGGCAGGCGTCGCGAATTCATGAAGAAATCGCCCGAAATCCTTGCCTACAAAGGCTTGCTTTTGAGCCGTATCGAATACCTACTAGATGGCAAACTGGCGCTTATCCATATCCCATGGGAAGAAATTCAGGCATATAGCGACCAATACAATCCGAGCGTTCTTGTGCTCGATGAAATGCGCCTCGTAGAAGGTGTCGAACTCGGCGTGGCGATTAAAACCTACCCAGATGGTAAAATCACCGGAAAGTTGCGTGGCAATTTGCCGATTGCTGAAGAAGTTGCGGGTTATTTTGGTGGTGGCGGACACAAATACGCCGCTGGGTTCCGCGCCTACGAGCAGTACGATAAGATTGTACCAGAACTTGTAATTGCCGCCGACAAGGCGCTAAAGGCCCACGCAGATGACACTAAAGCTTCATAACACACTCACGCGAAAGCTAGAGGATTTCACCCCTATCAATAGCGAGCTAGTATCGCTTTACACCTGCGGCCCGACCGTCTACGATTACCTACACGTAGGTAACTGGGCCTCGTTTATCTACTGGGATATTCTTGTGCGAACCCTTATTGCTAACGGCTACAAGGTAGAGCGGGTCATGAATATTACCGACGTCGGACACCTTACAAGTGACGCCGATGAAGGTCAGGACAAGCTCGAAAAAGGTGCGCAGCGCGAGGGTAAGACAGCCTGGGAAGTTGCCGAGTTTTATGCCGAAGATTTTGTCGAGGGCATGGAAAAACTTGGCCTTATTGCGCCCGAACATCTTACGAAAGCGACAGATTTTATTCCGCAGCAGCTCGATTTAGTCCGCATTCTAAAAGAAAAGGGCTTTACGTATCAAATAGACGACGGGATTTACTTCGACACAAGCATGTTTCCCACCTATGCAGATTTTGCCGGGCTCGACCTTGAGGCGCAAAAAGCTGGCGCACGAGTAGAGTTTAATGCCGAAAAGCGAAACCCGAGTGATTTCGCACTTTGGAAATTTACGCCAAGCGGCGAAACACGCGATATGCAGTGGGAAACGCCGACTGATCTTTTAGATGTTGAATCTAGCGACAAAAAGATGGGCTTTCCGGGCTGGCATCTTGAATGTTCGGCGATGGCTATGAGTATTTTAGGGCCAACAATCGATATTCACACTGGCGGGATCGACCACATTCCCGTACATCATACAAACGAGATCGCTCAGTCCGAAGCTGCGAGCGGGCTTCAGTTCGCACACATATGGTTACACAACAACCATATCAAGGTAAACGGCACAAAGATCAGCAAAAGTCTGGAAAACGGCTACACCCTACAGACATTGGCAGAAAAAGGTTTTTCCGCGCTTGATTACCGTATGTTTGTGCTGCAAGGCCAGTATAGTAACGAGGGTAATTTTACGTTCGAGAACCTAGCCGCCGCCAAAAACCGGCTTGCACACTGGAAAAACATCGCAAGCCTGCGCTGGCAAATCTACGACACAATCGACTACGATAAAAAAGACGAAATTACGCTCGTTGCCGCAATCGGAGCAATGAAAGAAGCGCTAAATAGCAACCTCAACACGCCCGAAGCTCTTCGCGTTGTCGACCAAGCATTCAGCGAACTCGATGATAAATCGCTAAATATTATTCACCAACACGGGCTCGATCAGCTCCTCGACGCCATCGACGATCTTCTGGGACTTCAGCTAAAATCGAGTACGCCCGATATTAGCGACGAGCAAAAACAAACTATCCTCGAAAGGCAGCGCGCCCGAGACGAAAAGAACTGGCAAGAATCCGACCGCCTTCGAGACGAGCTTAAAAAACAAGGTATCGCAGTACGCGATACCTCTAGCGGGACAATCTGGGAATACGACGCTTAGTTTTTAAGCGTCGTCTTGCTGTAATTTTTTAACAAGTTTTGCGATTGGACGTTCGCTTTTTTCGCGGTTCTTTTTGGCGCGCTCTAGGTAATCCTCGAGCAATACCTTAATACAACCGGCGATAGGAATCGAAATAATACCTCCGGCAAGACCAAATACATACAACCCGATTGTTACTGATCCAAGAACAGTAAGTGCCGAAAGCTCAAGCTTGCGCGCTTGAATCGTTGGCGAGATAAAGTTGTTTTCTATCTGTTGGTAGACAATAAAGAACACGGCAAAGGCAATTCCCGCCGAAACGTCGTTGAATGCCAAAAGGATCGAAATCAAAACTCCAGCGATCGTTGCACCAAACATTGGAATCAATGAAAGCGTGAACGCGATAGCTACCGTTGGCAATGCCAGGTTACTCGGCACGGCAGGGAATACAAGGCTAAGGATAAACACGACAATTCCCGCCGTCGTAGCGCCAATCATAGATACCGTCAGTTGGCCCGTGACATATCCCGTAACGACATTGTACATCCGGTGAACAAGGTTTCGATGAGCTTCCATACGATCTTGGTCGTTATAAACACCCCAGATACGCTTGAGCCACATTGGACCTTCGATAAGCATAAGGAATGAAAGAACAAGAACAAGGAAGGTTGAAACAACGATCGACGCCAGCGAGCCAATTCCATCAAGAATATTACCACTAGCCTGCGTCGCCCAACCGATAGTATTGTCTTTAATCGACGCAAAAGCGGCATCGACCTGTGGCTGAAGGTGATACTTATCGACAAGATCGTTAAAACCGTGCCATTGGCTGGTTGCACCTTCTACGAGCCCTGGAACTGTTTCGGCAAATTTTACCGTTTGCTGCACGATTGGCGGAGCTACCAAAAATGCAAATACGCCAAGAACGGCGATAACCAACACGAAGGCCGTTGCCGTACCTGCAACGCGACTTTTGCCTGGCATATGTTTTGCTAGGTAGCTAACTGGAGCATTGAGCGCCATGGCAAGAAAGAATGCAATGCCAAGAAGTATTAGGGCAGTCCGCGCACTGTAAACGGCAAGGATTGCAAACGCAAAACCAATCACCACTAGCCAAAAGCGCACAAATGTTTTCGTGTCGATATCAATTCGTACTTTCATAATGTCGTTATTATAGCATTATTCTTCTATATCGCCGCCTGACAAGCGTTTTCAGGGAGCTTGCCCCAGTACCGCAGGGTACCGGGGCGTCTTGCAGCCCTCTAGCGTTGCCCACGCGACATCAGCCGAGCTCGGGAGCATCGACGAGAAGCGATGAGCGATGGATCCGCTGACGGTCGTCGACCTGCACCGGGTACACCCGCGTCTTCAACAGTATGCGGTCTTCAGACCGCTTCGCACCCGCACTTTCGAGAATGCGCTGAGCATGACGATAGTGCGTCACGAGAACGATCGGCCCGGTGATCGGCGGATGAAACGGCAGCTTGAGCAGACCTTCTCGCCTGAAGCGAAAGTCGAGCGTGCCTTCGTTGCTGTAGTCGAGAACGGACACACCTGATCCGAGTTTTCTTGCGAGAGCGCGCGCAGTGATCTTGCACTTCTCGCCGCCCGCAAGAAACCACACCTCGGGCGTTCCCGGGACATGAAGCGACAGAATGTGCCGTGCTGTCGCCTCGATCTGCTCGGAGTTGGCGGTGCCGCCTTCGATATCGACATCCGCCATCAGTAGTGCCGTTACGGAGTCGAAAGAAGGTCTTTCGAGTACCGGGGTCGAACGGTCCACATTACACCTCCTGAATGGGTAGCTGAGGGGCTACGAACTATAGTTATAGCACATTTGAAACATCATGACTATCAATAATAAACGCGCAGCGACTTGGGCTGAATTTCGTATTTTAAAGGCGTCGGCTCATGACCCAATTCGCCATCAGTCGACACAGAAAGCCTAGCTCGGCGCGATGATATCGTAAGGCTTTTGGTCGTAAAGACGTCGAATTCATCGAGCATCGCCGCCCGGCCAATAACTGCAAGAAGGGCAATTTTTAGCAGCTTCCAGCGTGATACAGTCTTGGCAACAAACACACTCAGAGTGCCGTGTTTTATATCTGTGCGCTGGGCAATACCAGGCGTACTAATGTCGTATACTCCGTTGCCAATAAATACAAAGGGCGTATTAATCATCTCGTTGTTAATTTTTACCCTGTATGTCCTTAGGCTAAAAAACGCATGGAAGCCTGCCATGATCGCCGCTAGCCACTTGCCGATATATCCCTCAAACCGCTCACGCACCTGTAATGACGAGGGGTACACTCCTATACTAGAATTATTTATAAACACCCGTCCATTACAAACCGCCGTATCAATAACATGAAGACGTTTTTTTGCTACATTACCCAGAGCACTCTCGAGATCCTGATCAACGCCAAGGTCTTTTGTAAAATGGTTGAGTGTGCCGCCCGCAATTGGAGCAAAAATAGCCTCGGTACCAGCTAGCATTCCCGCAACTGCACTCAAGGTTCCGTCGCCGCCTATACCTACGATAACCGCATTCTTTTTGATATATGGTTTTAGATTTGCGCGAAGCTTTGCGCTAACGGCAATGTACTTTTCAACATCAATCTCCGCTGCGTCGCAAGCTTTCTTTAAATCATTCAGCGACTTATTGCCGCCAGATTTCATATTATAAACAACGACTACTTTCATAACGTAGGCTGCAAGACACCAACAATAATAACGAGCGCAACACCGCCAAGTAACCAACCCGCCACGACGTCGGTTGCGTAATGCGCTCCAAGATAAATACGAGAAATACCTATCATCGCAATAATAAGGGTGAAAAATAGCAGGGAAGCGATAGCCTCTATTCCAACAAGAGGGCGCGAAACAACATATCCCACTAGCCCGTACGAAGCGATCGCGCCAACGGCGTGACCACTTGGCAAGCTATATGTTTTCATCCACATTCTTGTAACATATTCCGTCAAAGGCCGGCTGCGCTTTAAAAGAAGTTTTATGATCGTACTTAGCACTAATACCGTTAGGGCAATAATTCCCGAATACATTAGCGCAGAGTTGGCGCCATTCCAACCCAGCCCAATAGCAAACACAGAAATACCAACAGTAAATACCGGCTGGCCAATCGTTGTCGCAAATTGCATAACAAACCTGGCGTTCGCCGGCCAACGATCAACAATCTTCTTAATACGCTCGTCAAACTTATGCAACAAAGGTCTCATGTTTCTAGTATAATGGATATATGCCAAGTTTTTCTTTTGATATCGTTAGCGACTTCGATAAGGCAGAGATGAACAACGTCTTTGCCGGGACCGAGCGCGAAATAGGAAACCGTTATGACTTTAAAGGTACCCCCGCAGCAATTGAGTGGATGCCCGACAAGACAGGTTTTAAAATCACCGGTGCAGGACAATGGCAATGCGACGCCGTCCTTGATATCGTGCGCAAAAAGCTTGCCGCACGCGAACAAAGCGCGAAGGTGCTAGATCTTTCTAAAACGCCTGTTGAAAGTAACCTAAAAACAACATGGGAAATCCCTTTTAAGCAGGGCCTTACACAAGACGATTCAAAACAAATCACCAAGTTACTCCGCGAACAGGCTCCAAAAGTGAAGGCGCAAATCCAGGGTGACAGCGTACGCGTGACAAGCGCTAGCAAAGATGAGCTGCAAAACGTTATCGCACTTCTAAATACTACCGAGTTCGACTTTCCACTGCATTACATTAATTACCGCTAGATACGAGGTTATATGAGCAACACTCCACTTATTACAATCGATCACTTTCGCATGGATTTCGGCAAAAAGACCGTCATCAAAGATCTTTCTCTTACTATAAATAAAGGCGAAACGTTTGGGCTTCTTGGTAGTAACGGGTCGGGCAAAACCACGACAATCCGCGCACTTCTTGGTATTTATATGCCGACCGGCGGCGAGCTTCTTATAAACGGCGAGCCGTATCGTGTAGATGGCGGCGTGCGCCTTGGGTATCTTCCGGAAGAACGTGGCCTCTACAAAAAAGAAAAAGTTATCGACATAATGACGTATTTTGGTCAGCTAAAAGGCCTATCCCGCAATGAAGCGCGTAGTTGGTCGATGAACTTTTTAAAGCGCGTCAACCTAGAAAACGAGGCGTCCACAAATCTCGATAAACTTTCGGGCGGTATGCAACAAAAAATCCAGGTGGGTATTGCCGTTATGGGCGACCCCCAGCTGCTTATTCTCGACGAGCCTGCTAAAGGCTTCGATCCAGTCAACCGCCGACTACTCATGGACATTATCGAGGAGCACCAAGCAGAGGGTGCGACGGTTATATTTGTCACCCACCAAATGGAAGAAGTCGAGCGCCTGTGCGATCGTATTCTTCTACTAAAAGATGGCGAAAGTCGGCTTTACGGTACCGTCGACGAAGTAAAAGATGAGTTTGGCGGCAAAATGCTGGAAATCATCTCAGACAACCCCGTTCCAAAAAACGACAAGCTATATAAATACATTCGCAAAGAAGGGCACACGACGCTTCTCGAGCCAGTCGCTGACCTTTTAGCAATTCAGCGCTCGCTTACTACGGCAGGCGTCGCTTGCACTAAGTTCGAGCTAAAGCGCCCATCGCTCGATGATATTTTCGTAACGGTATATGGCGACACCGCAAAGGAGACAAACTAATGCACAATCTTGGTACAGTCATACGATTCGAAATAGTCCGCACCCTGAAAAAGAAAAGTTTTTGGATTGCAGCATTTGCCGTACCCCTTATCGTAGGGCTCGTTGGTGTGATTATTTATTTCTCTAACAAAACAACAAACGATCAGGCAGAAAAGCTCGCAACAGAGCAGTTTGCAATCGGCGTTACCGATAAATCTGGGATTATTCCCAAAGAGACGCTAGCAGCTATTGGCGCAAAAACAATCGAGACGAAAGAGGAAGGTGAAGCCGCGGTTAAAACAGGTAAGCTCGATGGCTATTTTTATTACCCAAAGGATATCAGCAAAGATAGCGTTGAAACGTATGGCCAAGATGTAGGGTTGTTCAAGAATAACCGCTACCAAGATTTTGCCCGCGAACTACTAAAGCAATCCGCGGCAGCGCAGGCTACCCCAAGTGTCCAAACGGCGTTACAAGACAAGATAAAATTCAATTCCGTCACCTATACATCGGAAGGCGAGATTGACCAAGGCTTCATGAAGCTTATCGCACCGGGTATTTTCCTCGTGTTGTTCTACTTTATGATCGCGACATTTGGCAATCAGATCCTCACGAGCATCACCGAAGAGAAAGAAAACCGCGTGATCGAAATGATCCTTGCAACGATCAAACCAACGACACTTCTTGTAGGCAAGCTGCTGTCGCTCATAGCGTTGGCACTCATACAGATGCTGGTGATTTTACTACCGGTTATTATCGGCTACTTCTTGTTCCGCGATCAGCTGTCGTTACCTCAGTTTGACCTTGCGGCAATTCCGCTCGATCCTATCCGCATTACGCTAGGCGCCGTCATATTCGCCGTCAGCTTCTTTATGTTTACCGGAATCCTTATGACGCTTGGCGCTGCAATGCCAACCGCAAAGGAAGCGGGTAGTTTCTTTGGTGCCGCAATGGCGCTTGTTTTCGGGCCACTCTACGCAGCGCCGCTATTTATTAGTTCGCCAGAATCAATTGTCGTGCAGATACTCAGCTATTTTCCACTCACCGCACCAATCCCATTACTCCTTAGAAACGCAGTAGGGAACCTAAGTGTCACCGAAGCACTTATATCGCTTTCCATTTTAGCCGTGACAACAGTAGTCGTTATTTCAATTGGCGTACGCATCTTTAGGTTTGGCGCGCTTGAATACAGCCGCAAACTAAGCATGCAAGAAGTAATGCGCCGTAAAAGCTAGTAGCGGCCAGAAATCGTCATTGCGCAAATAAGCACCAAAAGCGTAACGGCAACCGCCGCCACAAGAAGACCCATTTTATTTGGATAGAAGTTTTCCTTTGTCATGTGCTTTTTTGCAGGCGTAGCCCGAGTTTTTTTAACCATAGCCTCAGTGTAGCGCAAGCGATAAGCATGAACAATATACGCATACGCGGGGTATGGTCGAAAACAAATTGACCAAAGTTACTAGAGAATGTATAGTATTACATATGGAAACGGCGACTCAAACCGTGGGCTGTGTCGAAGCGGCTACTAATATTTTAGGCGACAAGTGGACGCCACATCTCTTGCGATACTTTATAAACGAAAAGGTTGTTCGTTTTTGCCAGCTACAAGAGCTTACCGGCGGTATCAACCCACGCACCCTTTCGTCGCGACTCGCGTACCTAGAGGAAAACAATATCGTCGAGCGTGTAATACCCGGTTCTAGTAGTCGCTGTGAATACCAACTGACTCAAAAAGGACAAGATTTGCTACCAATATTGCTAGATATGCAAAAATGGGGTGAAAAATATGATCTTGCCAATTCTTAAGACTCTCCTCAGATAGCCACGCTATACTAACTACCATGAGAATATTGTTAATTGAAGATGAACATAAAATCGCACGAGCGCTAAAAAAGGCACTCGAGCAAGAAAGCTATGCTGTTGATGTTGCTTTCGATGGCGATGAAGGCCATGCAATGGCAACGACCGAACCTTACGATGTGGCAATTATCGACCGAATGTTGCCAGGAGCCTACGATGGGATTGCTATCGTAAAAGCCATGCGTGAAGCAAAAATTCACACGCCAGTTATTTTTCTTACAGCGCTTGCTGGTATTAAAGACCGTACCGATGGCCTCGATAACGGCGCCGACGATTATTTAGTAAAGCCCTTCGCGCTAGAAGAGCTTTTAGCGCGAGTACGGGCACTACTGCGCCGGCCAAAAGAGCAGCAGTCCACAACACTTACGGCAGGTGATTTATCCCTTAACACCGTTACTTTCGAGGTAAAGCGAGGTGACACGCAAATTCAACTAACCGGAAAAGAGTTCGCGCTCCTCGAATATCTTCTTCGCAACCAAGGCCGACCACTTCCAAAAGAACTGATCATATCGCACGTTTGGGATTACGACGCGGATATCTTGCCGAACACTGTCGAGGTATATATAAAGTATCTTCGCGCAAAAATCGACCAACCATTTAGCGAGCAGCTTATCCATACAGTCCGTGGCTTTGGCTATAAACTACAGGCAAAGGCTTAGCCGCTTTCATGTTTCGCTCGGCAACATTCAAACTAACAGCCTGGTATTTATCGATACTGGTTATTATAAGTTTGTTGTTTAGCGTTATTATTTATTCAATCTCTACGTCAGAAGTTCGTACAAGGCTCGACTTTCTACAAAAATCATCGCGCATTATCATAAATGACGACCGGTTCAATTTTAACCAGTTCCGCGATAACCAAATCCACGAAGCCGAAGTAAGCCTCGTTACGTCACTCATGATAACCAATTTGGCTATTTGGCTTGCCGGTGGTATCGGCAGCTACTATCTTGCGCGCCGAACTCTCACGCCAATCGAAGAAGCCCACGAGGCACAATCGCGCTTTACAAGCGACGCCTCGCACGAGCTTCGCACGCCGCTTGCGAGCATGAAAACCGAGCTCGAAGTTGCGCTTCGGGATCCAAAACTGACAAACGAAGAAATGCGCGAACTGCTTGAAAGCAATCTCGAAGAAGTAGATAAGCTGACAAAATTATCCCAAACACTTCTTCAGATTTCCCAGCTCGATCACGAAAATATTAAGCGCGAAAAAATAGCGCTCGATGCGATTGTGCAGCCTGTTATTGATCGCCTCGATAAAACAGGCAAGCGCATTAGCCTGACTGGCAAAAAGACTCACACAATTATTGCCAATAAGGCGAGTATCGAGGAGCTTCTCACGATTCTGCTCGACAACGCCGTAAAATATAGTCCCGAGAAATCGCTTGTGCGGGTCCAGCTTGTAAGCACCAAACAAATGTCCGGCTTTGAAATTACAAATGACGGCCCGGGCATTTCCGAGGAGGTTCTTCCGCATATATTTGATCGGTTTTATCGCGCCGATTCTTCACGGACTGGCGGCGAAAAGAAGGGCTATGGCCTTGGGCTTTCGCTTGCTAAAAAAATCGTCGAGCTTCACAGCGGCGAGCTCACCGTTTCAAGTGGCGTCAACCAACCAACAACTTTTCGCGTTTTACTGCCAAATCTCAGCAAAAGCCAAGCAATTAATCAGTAACCCCTGTTATCTTCAAGTAGTAAACTAACCAAGGAGACTACATGAATGTCATCACAAGGGGAATGCGCAATGCATTCCGCAGCCCCGTTAGATCGGTGGCGATACTCGCGATGCTTGCAATCAGCACAGGGCTTGTCCTCGCAATGCTGGTTGCACGCACCAGTGTTAACGCAAAAATCGACGAGGTAAAGTCGAGTACCGCAACGCAAATTACCATTAACCCGGCTGGCTTTATGGGTGGCATGGGCGGTGGCGATGCGCTAACCGCCGATCAAGTTACCAAGATTAAAGAGACCGCACACATCGACAGCGTGGTCGCATCGCTGACCGACCAGCTTGGCGAGGACGACACGAACCTTACGCCGTCGCTTGAACTCGGCAACCTAGGAAAGCGCTTCCAGCGATTCGATTCGAGCAACGCGCCATCGGGCGGAGCTGCTATGCCAGACGTAAAAGTCATGACACCACGCACTGCCGTTACCGGAACGACAGATCCATCCGCAACCGTCGCGAGCGACAAAATAACCAGTGGCGAGACGATCGATGGCTCATCGTCTGACTATACCGCACTTATCGGAAGCAAACTCGCCGAAAAGAACGGATTGACGGTTGGTGAAACATTCACCATGCACGACAAAACATTTACCGTTAAGGGTATTTACACAACCGATAACGAGTTCCAGGACAGCGGATTGATTATACCACTTGCGACACTCCAAACAATCACCGACCAAGCAGGTGCCGTAAGTAGTGTTACCGCGACAGCCGACAGTAGCGACAACGTCGCGACCGCCGTTACTGATCTTAAAACAGCACTAGGCGACAAGGCAGATATCACCAGTCAGCAGGAACAGGCAGAAAACAGCATAAAACCACTTGAAAGCATCGCGAACCTAGCACTTGCTGGTGTTATTGGCGCGGCCATTGCCGGATCGGTGATTGTGTTACTTTCTATGATCATGATTGTTCGCGAACGCCGCCGCGAGATTGGCGTTATAAAAGCAATTGGCGGCACAAACCGCAAGGTTATTGGCCAGTTCGTATCCGAAGCACTCACCCTTACTGTTATCGGTGGAATTATTGGCCTCGGTATTGGCATAGCAGCCAGCGGGCCTATGACACAATCGCTCGTAAGCAGCAGTGACGATTCAACCCAGCAGGGACCGCCACGTGGCGCAGGCGGTGCAGTCTTTAAGTCTGTCGGCTCGCAATTACAAACAAATGTCACTAATGTCACTAGCAGCCTCACGCCTGAAACTTTTGCCGCTAGCGCAGGAATTATCATTCTTATCGCTATCGTCGGAAGCGCGGTGCCTGCATGGTCTATTGCACGTATTCGCCCCGCCGAAGTACTGAGGACAGAATAGGAGCTACTATGTTAACAGTTACAAATCTTACAAAATCATTCGAAGCAGCACAGGGCACAGTGCACGCTATAGAGGATATAAACTTTGCGCTCGAAACCGGCCAGTTCGTTTCAATTATCGGCAAAAGCGGAAGCGGCAAATCAACACTTCTTAGTCTGCTTGGCGCGCTCGACGCCCCAACAAGTGGCAAAATAGAAGTAGACGACGTCGATATTACAAAGCTTTCCGGCGCGAAACAAACCAGTTATCGAGCTAAAAAAATCGGGTTCGTGTTTCAGCACTACAACCTCATACCAAATCTTAGTGCGCTTGAAAACGTTATGTTAGCACTCGAATTTGGCGGGGTATCGGCCAAGAATCGACGCAGCCGCGCCGAGGATCTTCTTGAAAGCGTCGGCCTCGAGGCATCCGAACAGCTCCGAAAACCAGCACGTCTTAGCGGCGGCCAGCAACAGCGTGTATCGATCGCTAGGGCACTCGCTAACGAACCGGCAATCATACTCGCCGACGAGCCAACCGGTAACCTAGATAGCGAGACAGGGAGAAAGATCTTTGATCTTCTTCACAGCCTTTCTCGAACAAAAAATACGACTATCATCGCCGTTACTCACGACCTTGATATAGCAGGTAGAACCGACAGAACCTTCACGCTAAAAGATGGCAAGCTTGTCGCCAATAAATAGCGTCGTGCTTTTAGCAACATTGCCTATTTTTAAGAAATAGCTCAGCATAATATTTCATACTATCACTGCAGTGGAACAATATACTGCACAACACGAAAAAGGAGGAATAGTATGAACTCTGGAAAAACAATTTTTCTTAGCAAAAAAGGCATGAAGGAACTAAAGAAAGAAGTTGCCCGGCTCGAGCGTGACGCGCACGACACAAGAGCTAAGCTGCGCGAACTGGACAAGACGGATAGCCACGATGAACGCCTCGCACGAGCCGAACACCTAGCCACGCTAGAGATCGTCGAAAGCGAGCTAGCCGACAAAAAGGCAACCCTCGCGGCCGCCAAGCTATTCCCGCGCAAGCGTGACGCCCTCAAGGTTGCAATAGGGTCGGTTGTTGATCTTCTCGATACAAGCGGCCGCATCGTCCGCTACACAATCGTCGAGAGTATCGAGGCCAACCCTAGCGATGGCCGAATATCAGCTGTCAGCCCCCTCGGGCAAAGTCTTCTAGGCAAACAAATACAAGATATCGTTGAATGGTCGGCCGGGGTACGAACCAACAAACTCCAGCTCGTAAGTATCACCTGACGATTCGACACATGGGAAAAAGGGACGGAAAGCTCCGTCCTTTTTTCTTTCTCTATCCATACACATAAACAGCCCCAAGGTTTGTTATAATACTACTAATGCTTTACTACACAAAAACCGTTCGCGAAACATATAGCGAACTAAAAACGTCGGCCAGTGGCCTTGCTATCAGCGAAGCAAAAGAGCGGCTGCGTATTTACGGGCCAAACGCCATAAAAATCACCGGCGAGCCCCTATGGCGAAAGCTTATCGAGCCATTTGCTAACGTTTTTATGCTCGTTCTTTTTATTGCAGCGCTTATCAGTGTTTGGCACAAAGACTATCTCGATGCGGGTATTATCGGCACAATCATGGCGGCAAGCGCAACTATTTATTATATTCAGCGCTTTTCAACGGAGCGGATTTTGCGATCACTGCGAAAGCACGAAGCCCAGGCGGTCGATGTTCTTCGCGACGGCAAAGAAACCGAGATAGACTCCAGCCTCCTCGTACCTGGCGATATTATCACGCTCACCGAAGGTGAAAAGATTCCAGCTGACGCCCGAATCATCGAATCTCGCTCGTTGCGGGTCGATGAATCGCAGCTTACCGGCGAATCGCTACCAATCGACAAGCAGTCCGAGCCACTCGGCGAGGGGAAGGAAGTCTACGAGCAAAGCAATATGCTCTTCCAGGGTTCGTTTGTCGTCGCGGGCACCGCTATAGCGATTGTTACCACCACCGGCAACGACACCGAGTTTGGCCAGCTGGCGGCCCTCACGAAAGATTCGGCGACCGAAAGCCCTGTCCAGAAAAAAATCGACAAACTTCTAACACAAATCATCGCTGTTGTCGGCGCAGTTGCAACTGTCGCTTTTATGCTTGCTCTCGCACGCGGAATGGAACTTACCGAGAGTCTAAAGTTCGTGTTGGCGCTTTCGGTTAGCGCCGTTCCAGAAAGCCTGCCAGTGGCCATATCCGTCGTTCTTGTTCTGGGAATGCGCCGCATGGCTGCAAAAAAAGCGCTTATCCGTACCATGCGCTCTATCGAAACAATCGGTGTTATTACTACCATCGCCACCGACAAAACAGGAACACTGACAAAAAACCAACTTACCGTGCAAGAAACATGGCAGTTTCATAAAGACACGCGCAAATTCATTCGTTCTATCGCGTACGCTGTTAATCATTCATCACACAAAACACACGACCCACTCGACACAGCTCTTGCAAATTTTGCAGAAGAAAAGGGCACTAAAGAGCCCGCATACCAGCCGTTTGCCACGCTTCCATTTGATCAATCTGTCGCTATGAGCGGCAATGTATGGCATAACGGCAGCGATTATCACCTGGCAATTAAAGGTGCGCCCGAGCATGTACTTGCTCGCTGTGATCTTACTGAAAATGAGCGTGAAATCGCAAGTGCCGAACTTCACAAGCTGACAGCAAGCGGCTACCGCGTTGTCGCCGTCGCGCATAGCGATCTTTCAAAGCCAATTGAGGACTTCGACGACCTAAAGGGCAGGCACCCTCTCGAATTCGACGGCTACGTTGCCATTGCCGATATTCTACGTCCCGAGGCGAAAAAATCAATCCAGGCCGCTCTGCGCGCGGGCGTCACCGTTCGTATGATTACTGGCGATCATTTTGAAACGGCGTACCATATTGGCAAGCAGCTTGGCATGGTAACAAGCCGTGACCAAGTGTTTGATAGCCGACGCATGAATGTTATGAGCGACGAACAGCTCGAAAAAATTATCGAGAACACCCGCGTTTTCTCGCGCGTTGTCCCCGAACATAAGTATCGTATTCTTGAACTGCTCAAAAAGAACAATATTACCGCAATGACAGGTGATGGTGTTAACGATGTTCCAGCACTTGCTAACGCACATGTGGGCGTTGCTATGGGCAGCGGGGCAGGAATCGCCAAAGACGCAGGCGACATCATCCTTCTAAACGACAACTTCAAAAGTATTGTCGATGCCATGCACGAGGGAAGAACGATTTTTGCTAACATACGCCGAATGCTGTTTTATCTGCTCTCTACAAACGCTGGCGAGGTAATTACCATGATCGGCTCGCTCGCTATCGGGCTACCGATTCCGCTCGTTCCTGTGCAAATCCTTTGGGTCAACCTTGTTACCGACACGGCTTTGGTTATTCCTCTTGGACTCGAACCAGGCGAAAAAACCAACATGACAAAAAAGCCCGCGCAGCCTAACGCGCCAATCCTTAGCAAGTTTCTTATCTCACGCATGATCCTTGTTGCGCTCACCATGGCCATGCTCACTATCAGCATGTACGCATTCTTTAGTGCGCAGTTTGGTCACGAATACGGTCGCACGATCGCGTTTAGTGCGCTTGTTACTATGCAGTGGGCAAACGCATTTAACGCCCGCAGCGATGAAGAGTCAATTTTCGTCCGTATCAGAACATTTAACGGCAAATTCGTTGCCGGCCTTTCAATCGCTATCACGCTTCAAATGCTCGTTCTGTTCGGCCCGCTTGGGCAATTCCTTCATGTATCACCGGTTGCAATAAACGATCTTGCAGTTACTGGCGCAATCGCGTTTATTGTGCCGATTCTTTTTGTAGAAATTCACAAGTTTATCGGTCGAAAATATCTTAATCGAACGAATCGTTAAATATTGTAATGAGCTTGGCGCAATTTTGCACCGGCTCGAACGGCCAAAACATATTGCAAAATAGCAGCAATCGCAACAACAAATAAAGCTGGCCATGCATATGTCCAGCTAGGGCTTGTAAAGTCGAAGAAATCACGCGCGAAACCCCATCCAAAGCTTGCAAGCGCAACAACTGTCGCTGCAGCAACATACAAAAGCCGTGCTGTTCGGGCAGGCGCATCGTACATAACGGCCAGCATTTTCGATGCCAAAAACACCAGAAAGACACCAAAGAACGTTGCAACAATCACTGTCGTTGTCGCTACTTCGGCAGGGTTGTTTGGGTACAGTTGAGTCATCGCCCAGTAAATAAAGGTAACTGCAACTCCCGAAACAGCAGCGATTGGTGCAACCGCCAGTAACGTATCACGCCAAAAATGTTGCGGCTGCACACGGTGATGCGGTCGGGGAGGAAATAGTGTCCACATAACCGTCGGCATCGTCACAAGAAAGATATTCATAAATGTTACATGGCGAGGCTGGAACGGATACACCATACCGAGCGCCAGCGTCGCAAGCAACAACACCACGCCAAATATAATTTTATGAAAGAACAGCACGGCAATAATTTCAATCGCCTGCATAATACGATTGCCTAGTTTCATACCAAGTGGCAGCGACGCAAACGAGTTATCTAGCAGCACAATATCGGCCACGCGCCTGCTCGCCGCCACGCCTGCATACATAGCAACGCCAAGATCTGCTTTTTTAAGTGCAAGCGCATCGTTGACGCCATCGCCAACCATACCCGTAAACTTACCACTTTCTTTAAACGTGGCGATAAGGCGCTCTTTTTGCTCTGGCAATACCCGCGCAAAAATAGTGGTGGCGAGCACTTTCGCATTCCATTGTTTATCAGAAAGTTCGGCAAGCTCGGCGCCTGTCATAACCGCCGCACTGTCGCGAATACCGGCCTTGGCAGCGATATAACGTACCGTTTGCGGATTATCACCGCTAATAACGCGAATACTCACGTCGTTATCCTGAAGATATGCGACTGTCTTTTCGACACCCGCACGCAGAGGATTATTAAGAATTGCAAGGCCAACCGCAGTTCCGGAGCCAGACGCAAGCTCCTTAAATGGTGTCTTATGGTCGCTAAACGAAGCCACAAGCAGCACTCGGCGACCTTCTTGCGCTAGCAACTCTATTTGTTTTTTGTGTCGCGCGGTAAGCGGTGCGAGCTTCGATAAAAACTCGGGTGCTCCTATTAAAACAGTGTGCGTTTCGCCATTTAAAACAAACCGTACGCCGCTCATTTTTCGTTCAGACGAAAAGGCAAGCGTCGCTTTAACAGTGTAGCCTTTGGGCGCAGGCAAGGCAGCTATAAGTGCATCGCCCGTTGCATTGCCGCCAGACGTCCCCGCCGCGACCACACCAACAATATCATTCCACTTCGCGCGCTCGGCGTCGCTTTTTGCAGTAAACAAATCTAGTGAATCGAACGTTATTTCATCACTCGTTAGCGTACCTGTTTTATCGACACAAAGCACCGAAAGCAGTGCCATTGCCTCTATCGCGGCAAGCTTTTGCGGCAAAACTTTGGCCTGGGCTAGCCGCAATGATCCAAACGCAAGTAGCAGGGAGCTTGCCAGTAACAACCCTTCGGGAACAACAGTTACCGCTGCCGATGTAATGGTCTTAAATATCAGTATGGCATCTTTACCCGACGCAAAATACACAATAAAAATAAGCGCCGCAAGGCCAAGCGCACCATACGTAAGTATTGTGATTGCACGGTTAATCGCTCGCTGAAGCGGAGTGAGCTGCGGGGTATAGCGTTTTAATGAGGCTGTCATTTGACCGGCTTTTGTGTTGTCGCCAACAGCCGTTACTTTCGCTAGGGCAGCACCCGCAACAACGGCACTTGCCGCCAAAACCTGCATATCTTTTTCTTTTTCTACCGACGCCGACTCACCAGTCAGCATACTTTCGTCTACTTCGAGCCCACGGCTTTCGAGTAAAAGACAATCCGCCGGCACGTCATCACCCGATCGCAACTCAATAATGTCACCAACGATCAACTGATCATACATAATCTCCTCAAAGGTGCCGTCGGCCAGTTTACGCCTTGCATGAGGCGCGCTCATTAGTTCAAGTTTTTTAAGAGCCCGCTGCGCACGAACCTCCTGAACAATCGCAAAAAGGGTATTAAGAACAATAACAACCGAGATAAACCATGCGTCACGAAACTCACCCAAAAGCAAAAGAATTGTCGCGAGTGTCAGAATTGCAATCACAATAGGAGACACGAAATTGCGGCGCAATATAATAAGAAAATCTTTCATCTTCTTTCAGTATAGCAAACCGGCGCTCATCGGTTCTGTATTGCAATATTTCTCGTTTTGTGTTATAATGTATATAAGTGCATTCGCATGTCCTCGCACCTGACCGCGACAATTCGGAGGAAAATCCTCATGCTCACGCCCGACGACACTCCTACTCAACCCCTGCCGCGCATTACAGACACCATGCCGTTGCCCGCGCTGCAGACGGACACAGTGGAGTTGCCGGTAGCACTCAGCCCTCGCGGCCTTCCCGCAGACCCGCCGGAGCCTCCCTACCAGGGAACTCCGCCGCCACTCTTCGGATGGTTCGCGCGCCTGCTGTTGGTTGCCGCGTTCGGCCTTCTGAGCATCAGCGGGGTACTGATCGCGTACCAAGCAGGCCAGCTCAGCGTCCCGGCCACGCCGTTCGCTGGCGACCAGCCTCAGGCAACCGCCAGCGCGTCACCGAAGCCCAAGAACACTCCCAAGGCTTCGCCGACACCCACCAAGACCACGCCGCGCACCGTGCCAACGCAAGATCCTGCGCCCACGCAAAACGGCGACGGTATCGTTCCGGTCGTTGACATTCCGGCCACACCGCCGGCAGCAACACCCGAAACGCCATCCGCAACGCCCAGCAATCCGCCCACCGCCCCTTCCTCCGAACCGTCCATGCCAACACCAACGGCGTCTGCCACTACGCAGCCGCCCGCGAGTACGCCGCCGGTTCCAACGGACCAGCCGACAGCATCCGCACCGCCTTCAGAAGATCTGGAGACGACCCCGCCCACCGAGTGACAACCTCACCGGAAGCGGCCCGCCGGGTTCCCACCACCATGGGAACCCGGCAGTTTGTTTTTTAGAGCCCCTATTTACCACAAGCGTGATCAAAATCATAGATTTTCATATAACTTCATGGTTGTTATTATTAGTCTATGACATTCGACACATCTTCAGTTCACGCGTTCCAATCACATTTCGATGGTGATATTATCCTGCCAGAAAGCCCAGAATACGAAAGCGCGAGCACGGTATTCATGGCAAAAGGAGCACCTGCAATTGTCGTAAGGCCCCGAACCGACGTCGCCGTTGCCGAGAGTGTGAAATTTGCGAAAGAGCATACCCTTGTTATTTCGGTTCGCAGCGGTGGGCATAGCGGTGCAGGCCACAGCACAAACGACAGTGGTATTATTATCGACCTTATGCATTTGAACAAAGTAGAAGTTATCGATACTGCAAAAAATACTGTTCGCATAGAAGGCGGCGCGCACTGGGGACCTACAGCCGACCAACTGCAAAAACTTGGCCTGGCAATTTCATCGGGCGATACGAATACGGTTGGCGTTGGTGGGCTTGCCACAGCCGGAGGTATCGGATGGATGGTTCGTAAGTACGGTCTCACGATCGACAGCCTCGTTGGCGCCACTGTCGTTACAGCATCTGGTGAAATCTTGCAGGCAAGCAAAACTACAAACCCAGATCTATTTTGGGGAATCCGTGGCGGTGGCGGTAATTTTGGTATCGTTACAAGCTTTGAGTTCGAGGCTCACCCTATAGGCGAGGTATACGCCGGGTCGATCGTTTACGATTTTGCCGAACGCGGCGAAATACTAAAAAAATGGCGCGATTACATGCGAACAGCGTCCGAAGACCTATCGACAATGATCATGCCAATGCCAAGCATGCCGGCATTTGGCGGGCAGCCAGCCGCGCTTGTTTTGCTTGCGTGTTACGCTAGCGATAATCAAGAAGAGGCAACAAAGGTGATTGCAGCCTTAAAAGATTTCGGCACCGTTCTTAGCGACGACATACAGAAAAAGCCCTATGCCGAAGTGCTCGAAGATGCACATCCACCCCAAGGCTTCCAGGTTCTTGTTAATGACGCGCTGATTAGCGATTTCAGCGATGAGCTTATTGACACTATCGTAAAAAACGACACGCAAATGCTGCAAATACGAAGTGTCGGTGGCGCCATGAATAGGGTAAGTAAAGACGCAACAGCATTTGCCCACCGCGCAAGCGAAGCGCTTATTATTGCTCCTGTTTTTATGAGCCCTGCAGCATCGCAATCCGAAATTGATTCCGCACTGGAGCCGTGGCGCGCAATTGCCAAATTTGGCCAAGGCGCCTATATCAATTTCTTCAATGAGTGGACGTCAGTCGAATCGACAGCAGCCTATCCTCCAGCAACATTCAATAAGCTTGTCGCGCTAAAGCGTCAGTACGACCCTGAAAATATCTTCCACCGAAACTACAATATCGCGCCAGATAGCGAACTACGCTAGTTTGCTATAGCGGTCGAAAAGACCGTTACAAACGGCGTTGAGGGCATTCACTGTTACGATCGCAAGCGACACTACCGCAACGCTACCGTTAATGACAGGCTCTAGGTTGAGCGCTAAAACAATTGCCGTAATACCGTTTTGCTGGCTAAGCGCCAGATGCCACGTATCGCGGCGCGATAATTTGCTTTTTGAGTGATTCTCTTTTTTACTTACCAGTAACGCCGCCCACATAACAAGCCACGCCACTACTATTTGCGACCCGTATGTTGCAACACCCAGCGTTATGCCGCCGACAATATCGACACCTCCGGCCAGTAAAATACCAAGCAAAAACGTCGCGCTATACAGTGCAATGTTAAGCGCAAACTCGGCGCGGCGGCCAGCGCCTAGCCAAGACGGGCGAACGAACCATCCGGCAAGTGCGGCCATACTGTAAAGGCGCATAGGAATCGCGATAATGGCAGTTAAGCCCGAGATAACGTTTTTGCCAGACTCGTGATTATCTAGTTTTTCCTGCAGAATTGCATGAACGTTTTTTGATTTCATGCGACGATAAAGCGCAAGCAAGCCGACCATAAGAAGCGTTCCCGCAAATGGTGTAATACTCACAAGAACGTCAACCCAGCTCGATCCCTCGGCTATTTTTTGGTGCGCCAATGTTGCAGCGGCACCAAGCAAAAGTGGCGTTGCAATTGCCGTCATAGGATCGTCGAACGACGCCCACATATTCAAGATAGTTCGCGTGCGCTTTGTCATACGCTTGTCGCTGCTCAGGGCCGCAACAGACAGCGGGTCAATCTGCGCCAGCGCCATACTTAGTACTGCATACTGCCAACTTTGAGTCACTAAATATGTCGCGCCAAAAATAATCAAATATTTACAAAGCACACCAAACGTCACCGCAATAAGGACGATTCGCCAGTGACGCTTTGCCTCTTGGCGGTCGATACCGTATACCGCCATATACAGACCAAAGCATAGAAGGGCACTTGCCACCAAAATATACCATGGCGAATGCTCAAGCCCCTGCCAACCAAATACAACGGCAAGAATAAGCCCCGCCAAAGCGGCAATAACAAGAAATGTCATGAATTTTAATCGATCAAACATAGCGCGTTCTTCATATCATACACCTACACTACGCCGCCGTAAATGCTAGTAATGGCTTTAGAAATTAAACAGCCGACATGTCAGATTTTCGTAAAAGAGCTCGACTTCTTCGCGGTATTCAGCGGACTGTTTGACATAATGTTCGAGCGAGAACCCACTGTTTATCTCTATAACACTCATTTCGCCTTCAGCAGTCTTAATAATATCCACGGCACCAAGGCGCAGTCCAATCGCATCCATTGCGGCCCTCGCTATAGCAACCATATCAGCATCAAGATCAGAGATGGAAAGTTTTTTTGCGTCTGCCCCAAGGTGTAAGTTGTACATTTTAAGCCCTCCGATTTCGCGAGGGTTTGTTTTTTCATAGGCAATGCTCACCACACCGTCTAGTACAATAAGACGTGTCTCAGACACAATCGCCTCGTACGGGGCAATCGCCCACGAGGGTATATTCGAACTCTCCATGTAGCGCATTGCGTCGTCTGCCGACCAAAAACGCGCAACGTTTTCGCCGCGACTCCCAAGCACAGGCTTAATAACAATACTCTCGTGCCGCTTTATCATTTCGTCGACCAATCTCTTGTTGGGAAGTGGGGAATCGGGCGTACTAAGTAATTCGTGCCGCATACTGGCAACCCCGTTTTCTTTTAATAGATCATGCGTTGCTGCTTTGTCTCGGGCGATTGCAGCGGAGGCCTGGCCATTGCAGTCAAAGTTATAGCCAAGAACAAACTGGCGCGCATCACCCAGGGTTAATCGAATAATCCATTCGTCTGAGAAGGCGCTATAGCGTATGCCATATTTTTCGCACGCACGTTTTATGCCCGCAATAACTGCTCTGTTTTCTAAAATATAATTTGTCATGCCTAAAAAACTTTCGTTCCTTCAGCATAGCATACGACCATAGGCTAAGATGTTAAATTATGAGAGTTTTGCAAAACCTATAACGTAATTATTGCCGTAATGCTTGGCACATTTTGGACAAGTTGTATAGAAAAAGTAGATATCAGTTGCCTTACTACCATGCTCCACGACAAGATCTTGCATTTCTGCGTGCCATCTGGCGGCGTTTTTATATGGACCATTAAAAACTTTCGTGACGTACGAACCGCTAAGCGTCACCATGTCAGCACCTTCTATGGACTTACTAACACCATATAACTGCTCGGCCTTCCAGGGGGATACATCTCTGCTAAGAATCATGCCGTCTTCCATAGGCAGCGCTGTACCAGTAGCGCTAGCGAGTTCCTGAAGTTTTGCCATAACCTTACCCATATTCAGCGGCACAAATAAAAAGCTTCGCGTGTACATACGAACAAAGAGTTTATTCTCGAATGTCACTTCCTTATTATCCCAGGCGTCTACGTTCGGAACAGGGCAACAACCGGTTTCGTTACTACTAGTGTATGTTGGTGGCATTCTCATATATCCTCCTTTTTTATGTAGTATAGTCTGCTATTTCTAGATTTTCTGTGATACTCCGCATAACAAAAAACTCCCAAAAGGGAGTTGCTTTAAAATACATGGTAGCTGGAAGTATCACCCATGCCACCAGCCTGAACCGGAAAAATAATCCGGCCCAGGCGCGTCTTTGTTACTGCTACGGCCGGCATGCCGCGCGGACCCAGCGAAACACCGAGACCACCCACGGAACTGCGGCACACGCAGCGACGAAGATGATTCCGAGGCGCGGCCACGGAGTCAGCACGTGGTAGAACTGCTGCATGTACTCGCCGTAGTACACGGCGATTCCAGCAACAAGCCAGCCCACGGGGATCTTCCATGCCAGCGCCATTACGAGGCCAAAGATCAGCATGGCGCCAGCAAGGCCGAAGCCCAGGTACGTCCCCATGTTGACGCCGCACCCGATGTAGTAATCGGGGCGGCAAGGGGTACGCACTCCGTAGGCGACCAGCATCATGAGACCCGAAAGAAAAACGATCGGATAGATCTGATAGAGGTGCGTGTAGCGCTTGGTGCGCCCCTCGGCAATCCGCATCGAGGCGACCCAAGAGACTACAAGAACAACGAGCATCAGACCGATCTGGCGCGATGCGCCGTTAAGGTCGAGTGTGTCAAGGTGCAACGGAACCTCCAGGGTTCGTAGGTGATACTTCCTTTACTATAATAGCATATTTCTAGAATAAAGTCAATCCGTAACAGATGTCGGGCTAGCTTAAACGAACACTTAAGCCAATGCCGCCGAACGTTTCGCAAACGAAAACGGGTCGCGCTGGAGTACTGAGCTTTTTATCGTATCGATAATTAAGTTCATCGAATTTCAAAATATCAACAGGCTTTGTGATACGGTTTCGAATCAACCACGAGGCAAATGCGCCACGAGCAATCTTTGTATGAACCACCACAAAGCCTGGTTCATGCGTTTTTGGATTAACCGTTAAAAATTCGGGCGTCACAACAAGTTGTGGATCGTGGTATTTTGTCACAGGTTTAGAGTACTCGACCGCCGCCAAATTAATAATCGTCTCGTCTCCTGGGATTGTCTCTGCTACAGAACTGCCCCAAAAGTCGTAAAGGTTTTTAAAACGATCACCCGGAAGCCGGTACCCCATTTCTAGGCGATACGGATAAATACCATCGAGAGGCCGCAAGATGCCATATAGTCCCGAAAGAATGCGAAGCGTCTTGTTTGCATAGCGACGATCCTCGTTCGTCCAACTCGCAACCTGAAGTCCACTGTAGATATCACCCAGAAAACTATCGACCGCTGCGCGCTGGCGTGCAGCATCATCCGTCCAGCCGGCGGCAAGCTCGTGTGTGATGATTGCCAACTTATTCGATATCTTCATCGTTTTCGCAATCTGGGCGGGCGTCAGAGACTTCAGATATTGGGCTAGCTCGTGCGTTTTTGTTGCAAGCGCCGGACGTTCAGAAATGGCCAATCCTGTTCCTGGCGGCCGCATTGTTTTCGATGAGTGAATAAGAATATACATACTAGTCCTTAGATTTTTGCAGGAATCTCACAGAAGAGAGGAATACGCCCGTCGCAATAGCGTACGACACTACATGAATGCTTATATAAAACGGGTTATTATTTGAATCCGAGATAAAAAAATTGCCAAATTGCTGTATTGTTTCAGCCGTAAGCACAGCAATAGCACAACTAACTATTATATTGAAAGAGCGACGACGCACGCTTCCAACCCTAACAAGCACATAACCAATCAGTGTGAGAAGTAGGATAAAAACAAGTGGCGCAAAGTTATGGTACACCATAGGGAACGTTGCGAATATTAGGTCGAAGATAATATCGGACCCACCAGAATTGACATACATAAACGCTCGGTATATCGCCAAAAACGGCCGAATTGCTAGCGTAGCAAGGTAGAGTAGCGCCGTAGACACTATGATTTTATTCAGCAGCGCTTGCGTATGACCGCCTCGTAAGTAATAGCCAAGTAGTCCAAGTATTATAGCTATCGTTACGCTTGGCGATGCAAACTCCCGCCACGCGCTCATATCAACATACGGCTCAACGAGATAACGTAGCAAAACAATAACGAACGAAAGTAGGAATAAGCTGACTAGTGACCATAGCGCAGATTGATAAAAAAGCTCGAACCGGGGTGTCACGCGACGGCGAAGCGCCATATAGGCAATCAAAAAGACAAGCGGAGTAAATACGATTGAAATATACAACCCTACAGCAACACCTTGCGATGCATACTGATAAAAAGAATACTGTGATGCCAGCCCAACATTAGCCACGAGCTGCATGAGATAAAGAGCAAAAATCACACTAACGATAATTTTCTTCACCTTGCTAGAAGTCACTAACGCTTTATTCATACAGCTATCATACCACGGCCTTAAGTAGCGAAAACTATGAACCTAAAATACTTACCGATCTTGCCACCACAAGCGCCAGCGTTAATACCGAGATAAGCGCCTGCGACCCCATAAGAATCTTAGCCGCGTGCGTTAACGGCTTTGCGTCTGCCGGGGCAAAGTTGACGGCATTTGACAGCGAAAGGTAGAAATAGTCAAAAAACTGGGGCCGCCAGCCAGGAAACTCGCTTTTCATATCTTGTTGAGGAAACTGGAAATCCTTATCACTTTTAGACCAGCGCTTTCGCGACAGGCCAGGCGCATCAATCTCCCAATACCACAGCGCAAACACTATGATATTCGTCATAAAAATTGCGATTGCCGCACCTAGAAGCTCGATGCCGCTAATAGTTGCGTGCGTCACAACCAGCATTTGAAGTACGAGAATCAACGAACTCGCGTTGCCAATCGACATCAGCGCAAGAAGCGTCAGCACCGATAAGCGCTGCATAAAATGACGATAGGTTTTGTGGCGGTTAACCGTAAAGCCGATCAAAAGAACAAGAGCAACCTCGATAGGAAGCAGTAGGTACTGCAGCCCAACCAAAAGCTCACCATTAATTTGCCATACGGCAAGTTGCAGCAAGATTGAAGCAAAAAGAGCTATTTGCGCGTGAATGAGTTCGCGGCGAGTAATAAAGTAGGTCATACATGCCAGTATATAGTGCCGGCCGAGCATTTGCCAGTCGGCAAAAGACCCGCCAGAAATGCTATACTAATGATATGAAACTGACAAAAACCGATACTTCAAAACCTCGCCAATATCCAGAGCATCATGCAACTCCAAACAATAAAATGAACCAGCTGCGTGCCGCGGTGCTTGGCGCAAACGACGGTATTGTCTCGATTGCCGGACTTGTTGTGGGTGTTGCGGGGGCTACCAATTCGCAAACAGTTATTCTTATGTCGGGTATTGCCGGCGTTGTTGCGGGCGCGCTATCTATGGCGGCGGGCGAGTACGTTTCGGTTAGTAGTCAGCGCGATACTGAAAGGGCGCTAATCGCCCAGGAGCGCGAAGAGCATGCGCATTTTCCCGACGAAGAACAAAAAGAACTTGCAAAAATCTACGAAGAAAAGGGACTTTCGCAGCAAACTGCAGCACTGGTTGCAAAAGAACTCTCAGATCACGACGCAATCGGCGCTCACCTCGACGCCGAGCATGGGCTCGATCCAGACAATCTTACTAGCCCTTGGCATGCAGCAGTTGCATCGGCGCTCTCGTTTCTTGCCGGCGCCGCGATTCCTATTGCCGCGGTCGTTATTCCGCCCGAACCACTTCGGGTTCCACTGGCGTTCGTAGCTGTTATTTTTGCCCTCATGCTAACAGGTAGTCTTAGCGCCTATGTTGGCGGCGCAAGCAAAACCCGCGCTACGCTTCGGGTGGTTGCCGGTGGCATGATTGCCATGATTGTAACATATGGCATTGGTAATCTCGTAGGGCTCACAATTTAGGAGAAGCTATGTGCCGAAATATAAAACCACTTTTCAATTTTGACCCACCCGCAACCGACGAGGAAATTCACGCATCTGCCTTGCAGTTCGTACGCAAGGTGAGTGGCTTTCACGAGCCGTCGCAGGTAAACGAAGCCGCCTTTAATCAAGGAATCGCAGATGTCGCAGCAGCATGCAAAAAACTACTCGATTCACTAGAGACGAATGCCGATCCTAAAAACAGGGAAGAAGAAGCACACAAGGCAAAAGAACGGAACGAAAAGCGTTTTGGAACCGGAGCCTAGTTCATAAGTTTCGCGTAACGATAGATTCGACGCTCAACCTCCGACTCCGACTTTTCAAAAGTCATAGGATCAATAAATGCTACCTCGTCGCCATCTTCACCAGCGCTAAATTGCATCAGCTCTGGCTTTACTGCAAATATCAATCGGACCTGCCAAAAATCGTGCGCCTTTAGGTACGCCGGTTCATCGACATGAAGTATTTTGTACGTAAAATCACCTTCAAGATTTACCTCTTCTTTCATTTCTCGAGCGATCGCCAAGCGAATGTTCTCGCTATGATCCATACCGCCGCCCGGTAAATCCCACCAATCGCGCCCAGATTCCTTTACGACAAGGACCTCGCCAATACTATTACGCACATAGCCCTTTATCGAGATCCTATACAGATAATCAGTTTTTCGCGTTGAAGTTTTATGATTGATAATACCTAGAGAAGTTTTTTCAGACATGTGGCTAGTATACTACACACTCCAGCTATTGACATATAAACTTAGATGTAGTATTATATTCGAGCACTAGATTGCACGCAATGACGAAAGTCACCGACGGAAGGAACGCCATGTCCTACGGTCGCTACAGCAACCGGAGCTCCAACTCCTCGCTCGGACCGATCGGCGCTCTGCTGCTCGCTCTCGTCCTGCTGGCGGGCCTGTCGTGGACCATCTACTGGTACACCGGTCCCAAGCAGGGCCTCCACACCGAGACCATCACGGTCTGCGACATGGAGGACAGCAAGACGAGCGACGGTCACGAGTACCGGATCTACGCGTCGAACGACACGTACAAGATGGCGGACAGCTGGTTCGGCGTCAAGCGCCGGGACACCGCCAACGACTACGGGCAGATGATGCGCGAGATCAAGAACGGCCCGGTCACCTACGACGTCACCGTCAAGGGCGAGCGCTGGAACACGCCGACGAACTTCGGCAACATCGTGGAGTTCACGAAGGCCGCCGTTCAGACGCCCGAGAAATGCGCCGCCGAAGGCTGATCGCCTCACGGCCTTCTCGCTAGCAAGTGCACTACAAGCCTCTAGGGGCGCAAGTCGACGAAAGTCCCTGCGCTCCAGGGGCTTTCGTCATATCTTGGAGATTTTACAGTTTCCTCTAGGCAATGACTCCCGTCGACTCGTTCTTAAGATGCCGGATAAGCCAATACGTACAGGGCAAAAGAATAGCGAGTGCGATGGCGGCAAAAACCATATAGGCGCCTCGGGGTGTACCCGCCCGCTGAACCAACAAGCCCGTCGCCGTGCTTGCACCGAGTCCTACTAAAATCGCAAGTGTCTTAAAGTTGCTTAGGATCGTAGAACGATGTGAGGCGGGTATCTGATCTTGAATGATCACTCGAAGAAACGAGCTTGTCGCATTAAGACAGCACCAAAAAATATACCCTACGAGAAAAAGTGGCACTATAGGAACACTAAGAATTCCGTAGGTAAGCACAGCGCCAAACCCCATGTACGCAACGCGCGCGATATCAGTTTTGAGTATTTTCAATAAAAATAGGTTCAATATAGCCAGCACCACAATTCCCGCACCCGAAACGATAAACCCACGCGTTGTAGCCTCGAAGCCATACTCGATCATAGCCGCTTCGTTTACAAACTGAATACACATTCCCAGCATGACAGAAAAGATAACGCCCATAAGCACAATCACGCGAAGAAAAGTGGTTTCCATAAGATAGCTGACACTTCGAAAAAAATGTTGCCTATGTGTCGCCGTTGATTTTACGTGGCCGTCCTTGTAGCGTTCTTGCATAAAAAAGATAAGAACGACGCAAAGAAACCCAGTGAAAGCCTCGACCATAAAGGGAAGGGCGGCATTAAACGAAAACAACATGCCGCCAACCGCCGCACTTGCGAGAATTCCGGCTTGTCCGTAGGTTATTTCGTAAGCATTCACTCTTCGGTATGCCGCTTTGGTGACATTGGCGTGATCATACACCATCGCCTCGAGCGTGCCACTCAAAAACGCGCGACCAAGACCATAGAACAGAGCTGCCAGCATATACGCCGAAAAATCGTGCCCGAAAAATACAATCAACGGCGCAACAAGCAGCAGCGACATGCCCGCGAGTGCACAAAATTTTCGACTGTATTTATCGGCAATTATACTTGTTGGGATTTCAGCAATCAGCCCAAAGACCCCTATAGTACTAAAGAATAGTCCAACCTGGACTGGTGTGATTGCCTGCGACGCGTACTCGTAAAATATTGGATAGGTGAAATAGAGCGTGCTAAAAAACTTCACCGCAAGATACAGACGCGCCGTCCGATCAAGCGGGGCACCTGTTTTGTTACGTATTTTAAGGAACATTTAAAAAACCTCCGTTTTTGTTTTAAGTATTTTTTTGTTTCAGCCTCTCAAAGCTTGTTCATAGTATAGTGCGTCGATATAAAACTGAATACTGTAGTATTCACAGCAATAAATATTTTTCTAGTAGGATTACTCGAGAGTTTTAACCACGTCTTTGGCCGCACGCCAACCGCTCTCTATTGCACCATGAACCGTTGCATAATTACCGTTTAAAGCAGTGGCTTCGCCGGCAAAGAACAAGCGCTCGCTGATTGGCTCTGTTAGTGCGGTGTGGTCACTTAGCGAAGCGCCGACAGGGTGATTACTATAAGCACCCTTGGTAAATGGGTTGTTGTCCCAGCGCGCAATTTTATACGCCACGATATCATCTTGCAGGTCTCGGCCAACGATAGCGCCAAGATCGGCCATTATGTTTGCAATAAGA